>NZ_JACJSJ010000064.1 GCF_014698115.1 Nostoc sp. FACHB-973 | reverse complement strand
GTAGGTAGCTGATATTCGCAAGTTTGTAAAGTTCCAGAGTCTAAAGTTTTAGCGATCGCTTCTCGGCTAATGGCCGCAACATCACTCGGCAATAATTCCTGCAAATTTTTTCCCACTATTTCTTCTCGATCGAGTGTGACATTTGCTCCCTCACTTTTTAAATCGAGATATTCGCCATCGCGGCTAATGCGAAACATCAAATCTGGAATAGCAGACAAAATTGCTTTATACCGCGCTTCACTCTCTTGCAATTTTTCTTGGGCTTGTTTTTGCTCTGTAATATCCATGACTAAGCCATTCCAAAGCAAATCGCCTTCTTCTTGTAGTTCTGCACCAGAAGTACCTTGAATCCACTTCAATTTGCCACTAGGGGTGATGATGCGACCTTCCCAATGCCAAGGTGTAAAAGTATTGCTACAAACAGCTATAGATTCTGCAAAAGCTTTTATATCGTGTGGATGAATCAGTTTGCATAACACCCGAAAGTCCGCTTGTATAACTTCTGGTTCTATTTCATACAAATCTTTACAACCAGAACTAAGATAAAGCACGGACACAGAAGCATCCTGCCGTTGCAGAACTTGGAAAATAACTCCTGGAAAATTGACAGCATTTTTTGATAGCAGGTTAATAACCTCTTGCTGACAATTTGGTGTACACAGGGATTCTACAACGATTTCATCCACTTTTCGACCCTTTATAGACAAGTTATTAATGTATAATTAGAAGCTAGAATAGCCAATCGAGCAGTTTTGATTCTGTTAGCGATGATGCTCGCACAATCAAAACTGCACCTTCTTTCAGAGTAGTTCGTGAGCAGGCGATCGCATTCACCCAATCGGGTGAACCATTTGTTCGAGGGAAGATAAAGTGGTGAAAACGTTAGTTATGATTAGTGACTAGCAACACTTTTTTGAGAAACTGCTCATCTTCAGTTAATTCTTATAATGCTACTAGCTTATAATAATTTAATTTTTTAAATAACCCAAGCAAGTACTTCTAAAATTTGCCTGAAAACTATTTCATTATTGAGTGCAAGAAAAGATTCGTTAATAATATACGACTCCTATTTTATTGCGTGAAAAAACTCGCCCTCAACTTGAAAAGACTGATTTATTATTCCCTACTCCCAACGCCACTTGATGGTATTTGCTCATTTTGGGAACCAAAAAGACGGCAGTGGCTTCTCCCTACTTACCTAAATAAGTTCAAAAATCAAAGCGCATTACTATATGTAATTTATAACTATATAAATAAACAACTAAATAGTATTAAAAATAAATTATTAAGGATAGATTATTTTGATTACTCTAATGATATGTAAAAGTAATTCTTGGGCTACGAAACACAAAGCTTACTAGTGCTACACACTTAGGTATGTAATAACCCAAATTGCTGTTTATCAACACGTACTTTGTTTTAAGTACAAAATTGAATTATTTGGTATTTAGCAGTACTTAAAATATAAGTTTTTGTATCTTATAGATACCATTTATGGGCAATAAGTAGGAACTTAACATTAATAGTCGTAGGTGAGGGAGTACATATACTGAAGCGATATTTGTTTTAAGTCAGCTGGTTACAAAATAAAGGTTGTGATGGTATTAACTGCACGTATATTGACGTAAATTTGGCTAATAAGAAAAAAAAATCAAACGCCCTAACCTAGTCAGAGAGTAGTTTTGATTTTATGGGAGATATTTAGTCCAAGAAACTACTCTTGACTAACTTTACTAAAAATTAATAAACTGTACTCGCTTATAAAAAAGCGAATTTTACTACTTTTTATAGTAGTGAAATCGCTTAATTATTCGTGTGCAAATATATTCGCATACAGTAATTTGTTGTTCCCTGTGTGCTGCTAAGGAGACTTAATGAAAAAGCTTCATTTAGGTTCGATGCGCTCGACTATTTCTTCGGCGCTTAGCTTTGCAATGACTCTGGGTATGGTCGTTAATACGCCACTATATGCTCAAACCCTGAATTCACAATCCACTCCATTAGATCATCTTAAAGCCGAGCCTCGACCCGTATTTAAAAAAGGCAATACTCTGTTCCCTTTGGGTCAAGCACATTGTGGGCTATCGAAAGAAACTTACATTGAATTAGCTGACTATTGGGGGTATGGACTACCAATAGACAGAGCCGATTTAGCAAAAGTTGCCCTAGCTTATCCTGCCCGCTACCAACCTATAGTCATGGTAGGAGAGGTGTATAGATTTTATGATAACTACGATGGGCGTCACTCTTACCTTCCCAAGCTGCCGGCGAGCACCTGGTTACATGACAAGAATGGAAAGATCATTCTCAACGGTGGTCGAGCAATAGTCAGTCCTGCTGCACCAAATGAGGCATTTCAAATCATCGGTGACTTCTATGGAAAATTGCTCGGTCCATTAGAGAAAACTGCTGGGCAACCTATCAAAGTAATCCTTAACCAAGGTGAGAGTGGGCTTTGGATTCCTGGTGACAATGATCCTGAACAGTACTTCGGACAAGATCCTCAAGTAAAAGCTGACTTCAATAATTCCGGTCTGAACGACTGGTTTGCCTATATATCTCGCAACAAAGCACGACAGGAAGGAGTACTCAAAGAGAAGTTGTTTAGTAGCTTGCAGTCTCGACCAATGTACTCTTGGTATCAGGAACAATATGGTACTGAGCGTGGTCGCTGGGCGGGATGGGCATGGTATATGTTCAAATACGAAAATTTCCTGGACTCTTCTCGGAAACCAATCGTATCTGATTATACCGCTCCAGAAATGTATTACAACTTTCATAACTCTGGCTGGACTGGTATAGAGTACAACACCGGAGTGGCGTGGGACGCATTAACACAAGCGTTGAATAATATTTCTGGGGCAATCAGTCTGGGACAGAAGTTTACTTATCCTTGGGTAAGTATGGGTTGGGAAGGTTACACTGGTCAACCAATCTCCAGTCCAGATACCTTTATGGGTATGATGAAAACTTACTACACAGCAGGAGCCATCGGGTCTGTAGGTGGGTATTTCGTATGTAGTGGACCAGTGTGGGAAGCACTCAACTACAACAGGCCGATTGGTGCGACAACTCCCACACTGATTCGACAATTAACAATACAAGGTCACGCCCATGCCTTGTTCTCACATTTAGAGGAGTACTTGCGTAAGGGCGACCTTTTGCCGGGGCCAAATCTGCATCCCTATCAAAGTTGGACTAAGGTATTGCCAGCAATGGAGTTTCCTGCGGAAGGTCAGACACAGCAATTACAAGGTAGATGGGGACCTGTTACCGTACCAACCGTTCGTGTGCTGGCACGCAAAATTAACGGTGAAGACCGTTGGCTAGTTACTGCTTGGGCGAATGTGGGCAATGACCGCGATGTGAGGGTGAAGATTGATAACAAACTGGGAACTCTGACTTTACGTGCTAGAAGGGCAGGGTCTGTGTATGTTGTCAAACTTGTCAATGGTCTGGTTCAACAGACTCTAATAGATTCTGATGGCATGAACCCGACTAAGTTCTTGTCTCCATAAGATCAAAATGGGGAGTAGGTACAGACGCGATTAATCGCGTCTGTACGAGAGTAGGATGTATTTCTTTTTGATTGTTATACCATTTCACGAAATACCTGATACAGATACATAGGTAGGGGCGTACAGCTGTACGCCCCTACAGTCGATTCATGTGTTGCAAAGATTTTTGGAAATGGTATTAGTTGTGGGATTTTCCTGTGATTAGCTACAACCTCCTTAACTACTTGAGTCATACCCCCATTGCATTGGGAGTGCCGAATGCAGTGGGGTAGGATATCAATCCACAACAGTCTCTACCTACAATTTCCGTTGCTTTATGGCTTGAGCTGGATTACCCACATAAATTGTCATCGACTCTAATGAACTACTAGCTACCCCCCCTAAGGTAAGCACTGCTCCCCGACCAACAGTAACTCCCGGGCCAATTACTGCCTTGGCTGCAATCCAACTACTCTCTTGAATATAAATCGGTGCAGTAATCAGTTGAAAATCAGGATGGTTCCAATCATGATTACCAGTACATAGATAAACGCCTTGAGATAGACATACATGACTTTCAATGGTGACTAGAGCAAGGTTATCAATCCAAGCATCTTCTCCAATCCATACATAATCGCTAACTATCAATCGCCAAGGGAATTTGATGCGAACTCCTGGCTTGATACGAACACCTTGACCAATTTTTGCTCCAAAAACACGAAGTAGCAAAACTTTTAAGCCTGACATGGGAAGCAAGCGACTTTGTACTAAGGGTGAACCCAAAAAGTACCACAGAAGTTGCTTCCAATAAGGTGCGCCAGGAATATAATTACCGACTGTGTAGGAATCAAGACGCATACTAGAGTAAATCAATAACAGACTGAAGAGTTGGTAAATTTATAGACAAATCTACAAAGATACTTTTCCAGGTGTAAACCTAGATGGGATTACTCCTAATCCCTCTATTCCCTTCGCAAATGCATCGGGAACTGCTTTTCTTAATATGTTGTAGCTGCCGTTTAGATCAGCATTTATTAACTGACCATTTGCAGATTTGTACAATCCTCGTTTTATTCTTCTACCACTAAATCTATGTTCCACCCCTTTTTTGTATTTGGGGATATTATCAAGGTCAAGAAAAGTAGCTTTGCTTGTATAGCTTTCTTCGTTGAGAATAACTTTAATACCAACTAGTTGAGCTTTATAAATTAACTGCTGGATAAATTTATAATGTGGTATCTGAACAAAGTTCTGATTGTTTCTGGAACCAATATTAATATCTTGCTTCCAATGCTTATTATTACCAATTACCAAAGTACCAATCTGGTTTTGTAGAAGATAATGAATAATAGTTCTACTAGCTTGGTGTAAATAGGTATCAACTTTATTATTTCTAATAGAAGTAAGTTTATTAATCCTATTAGATGTATAACGTTTTTCGTATTGTAATTGAAGTTCTGATTGGAAACTTGCCTTTTTTTTATTAAAATAGTGGTTGATTGATTTTAAGGGACGACCATTAATAATTAAAGGTTTGAAGCCTTGATTATTGGAGCTAACAGTTGCCAGATTATTTAACCCTAAGTCTATTGCTGCTATATAGTTATAATCTAATAATGGTAACTCAGGTTTTTCATAAATAGCTTCTAAAACATAACCACCACATTTTTTGGGAACCGATCTAATTTCATCAACTTTACCAACAAGAGAAGTTGTAATTGAAATCCTCGTGCCTGATGGTTGTAATAATCCTTTTGCTAAGCCTCTTTTACTAATTGCTTGGGCTGGGTAAATAACAACACAACGACCTTTGATTTTATCTTTATACTTTGGTATTTTTGGCTCACCTTTAAATTTGTCTGGGTTTTTGGTGTATTCTTTTTTGGCTGCAAAAAAGGACGCCCAGCAGCGGTCAACTAATCTAATAATCTGACAACTAACTTTTGATGGGATAGCTTTGTAATCTATTGATTCTTTAACTATGTGATATGTAGTAGCATAGTTCAAATATTTTTGTTCATGTATAAATTTCTGTCTAACTACATAATTAACTGCATTAAAAAGATTTTTTGATAGCCAGCATATCTTATCTATCTCTTTATAATTTGGGTGACTTTTATTAATTAGATGTTTTTCAACTAGTTTCATTTTGTAGCTTTAGCTGTTGCGTAGTGAGTTAATCTTTCTGCTTGTCTGTCAAGATTATCTTTAGAGCCTTGATCTGAAATTCGACAATAGATAGCAACAATTTTGTTTGGGTTAGTATTTGCTTAAGGTAAATTAATAATAATAGTACCGGAGGGTTGTTGGTATCCAAATGACCCATTTTTGTACCACATGCAAGCAGTTCTATAAGTTACCCCCACTTTTTTTGTGTAATCAGAAAGTTTCATTTTAATAATTTATTTCGACATAGCACTATTGTAGTATATTTATGTCTATATTTATATATTTCTCTATATAATCATTTAATTAAACTTAGACTAGTTCCTGTACGACCTGTGACAATCCAAAGTATCGAGCGTCCTAGATCGCGAATAATAGGAGAAATACTTTCTTTTCTTAATTGATCTGCATTTGATAGTACAGAAATTGGCGTAAAGGCGATACCTTTGATACCAAGAATCATGGTGGCGATCGCCTTTGCTCTACGCATATGAAAATCTGAGGTAACTAAATAAACATGTTGTATACCTTTATGTTCAAACTCAGGAACAATTGTAGTAAAGTTTGTAACGGTATCAACAGCACGATAATCTAGGTGAACACGACTGTCTGAAATGCCGGCAGCTTGAAAAATTGGTCGCGCTATTTCAGGAGGAGTACCAGAGGAAACCCAAACTTCCAAAGCAGGATACCAACGGGCTATTTCGGCTGCTGTCTGCTCGCGGTCTGTCCAAGCGCCAAGAGTCAGAATAGCTTGTGGTTGGGGGGCTTGGTAGTAGGCTATAGCCAAACGTAGGGGAACCATCAGCAGTAGCGAGAGGAAAGAACTTGCTATAGCTAAAATCAAATATTTTTTGCGTAGCCAATGAAACTTTCTTATCATGCTTTTTCTTTTAATTGTTCGGCTTCAATCAAATGAATTGCAAGAAGAATTTCTGCTAATACACGCTCAAATGCATAATACCAGCCGCGCCAGCCATCAAGAATCCCACCCTTGAAAATCAGGCAGTAGAAAAGGATAATAAAAGGAGCAAGAAGTTTTTGTTTGCGGATGCGATCGCCCCAACTTAGTTCGCTCATGGGAGTATCCAATAATTTCTTGACTTCAATCACCATGTAGCGATCCTGCGCCCATAACCAACGGCTAAGAGGTTTGCGATCGTCGTGGTAAATATAGCCAGATAACATTGCTGATTCACCTTTAACTTGTAAGAGTTGGGTATGACCATCATCAATGTAAATAGATTTATTGATTCTAAAAAGAACCTGTCGAGGAGGAAGTATTGTACCTCTTAGAGGTTTACCGAAAACACAATATTTGAATCTGATAAAATAACCATCTATAGGTGAATCTTCAGGTAATTCCTTGATTTCATCAACCAGTTTCTCTGAAACAATATAATCTGCGTCTAGAGATAGTACCCACTCAGATTTTATTTGAGATAAACCGTAATTCCACTGCGTAGCGTGAGTATCAAATTTTCTTTGAAATAATTTAACTTGAGGGTAAGATGCGATGATTTCTAGAGTTTCATCAGAACTATAGCTGTCAATAATAACAATCTGATTTGCCCAAGTTAGTTTTTCTAGTGTTCGCTTAATATTAGGTGCTTCATTGTAGGTTAGAATTAAGGGGGTGATTTTATCTAGCATATAAATACATAAAAAATTGCAGAAAACTAAATTTATTGATTCCTAGAAACTTGGAGCAAAGAATTAATTTATTTAGGGTTATGAAAATAAATCGGTCAAGAGTTTTTACAGAAAAGTAGGCAGAAATTCTTTTTGGAGGACAGTTTGATAAATTTGTTGCATTTCTAAGGCTGTTTTTTCTAAAGTGTATTTTTCTGATATAAGTTGACGAGCTCGCTCACCCATTTTTTGAGCGATTTGGGTATTATTCAAGTAATCTTCTAAAGCTTGGGCGATCGCTGCTACATCCAAATCAGGAACGTAACCTAGTTGGTTTTCTTTGACAACAGAAGCTAGAGCTACACCAGGAGTCACCAAAACAGGAACACCTACAGCTAACGATTCTAAAACTGAGACAGCAAAGTTTTCCGAATGAGAAGTCAGAACAAAAAGGTCAGAACCTTGCATCAATATATCTTTGGTCTGGCCTTCGACAAATCCCACAACAAGGGTGCGATCGCGCAATCCACTCTTAACCAGCAAAGATTCTATTTCAGCTTCGTAATCTGGAGTGCCATTACCTGCAAGTATAAAAGTAAATCGGTGGTGAGTCAGTTTGCTCAGAGCCGGAATCAGATACTCTAAACCTTTTTTATAATGCAGGCGAGACAAAAACAAAATCACAGGTTCGTCTGGGGGAATGTTAAACTGTTGCCGCAGACGCTGACGAGCATCAGCAATTTTGGTTGGTAAAGATATTCCCAACGGTAGCACAAAACTAGGTTTGTGCAGTCCAAGTAAAGATACTTCTTGCTGTTCCTTCTCGGAAGTGAAGTGGATCATCTGACTGCTGTCAAGATTTGCTTGTTCTATAAGTTTAAGGTAGGTTTGCTTTTTACGTGTACTTTGTTGTAAAGACCACTCACATAGTAAGCCATGTGGAGTGACTACGTAAGGAACATTTTTCAAACGGGCGATCGCCATTGCGATCGTTGATGGATAGGAGAAAAGAGCGTGGACATGTACAAGCTCATACTGAGAAATATTTTGCCAAAGCCATTGTGTCAACTCACCAGTAAACGCATATTCTCTGACAGCTTTGATATTGGGTGAAAACCGGTGGAAAAACCAAACTGGAACATGATTGTACTGAATGCGCTTGCAAAGCGGAACATCAAGTAAATTATCACCATCATCGTTAGTAGTGGCAATTTCGGCATTGACATTAATGATTTGCAATGCCTTTACCATGTCTAAAACAGCTTGACTCGTGCCACCCCGTACTTTTGTAATAGAAGGAATAATGTGGAGAATTTTCATTAACAATAAATCAAAGATTAGAATTAATTATACATACAGATAAATTAGATTTTCAAATTATTAAGAAGAAAGAATAAACACGTAAATTCTCATAATTATCCAATTGAATTCTATGCTAATTTTAGATGAATGAACTCTTTTTCTACCCCAAGTTGTGGAAATTTGGTTGTCTTTAAGACACTCGCGAATACGGCGGGAGCTACTCCGAACTGATTGATTGTGACTCCTGAATTCTTCTTCAATTTTGCATTTTTTGCCACAATAAATACTTATTTTCGACCTTATCCAAATCAAGTAAATACTTTCCCAGTGATAAATACATCAGCAGTGAAAACACAGGAAAAGATAGATTTCCCAAAAGAAGAGCTTCTGAAAAGCTTCCTACCAAAAGACCTGCCAAGCCAGCTATAACAGTACTACTATGCAAAAAATAATTAGATTTTTTATGATTTAATTGATGAAGTTCAAACATCATCTTCAAACATCCTAGCCCCATTAGGACTATAGGTATAAATCCCATCAATCCTGTAGTGTCTCCAGCAGCTAACCACGAATTCTCTCCAAAAACCAAACGTCCTCCCTGCAAGGGGGAACCAAAGAGTGGGCTACTCATAAAGCCACTCCACATACCAGCCCAAGCTTCTTCACGTGTGTTTCCACCTGCAATGAACCTATTGCTTACTGGTGTGTTTTGGGTAATGGCATCTGGACTTATAAACCAAAAGATTACGCCCAACAAAACACCAACAAACAAACCTAAGCGTAGTAAATAACCAGATCTATTACGATAGAAAAATAAAATCGAGCTGATTCCCATAATTGCGCCAGTACGAGAACCTGTTAGAAATAAAAAGTATGCAACAACAAGTAAAATAGCGATCCAAAAAACTTTGATCAAGTTCCATTTTTGATGGCTTTCAATGAGAAACATGAAGCAGGGAATAGTGCCTGCTAACAAAGCAGCTGCATGTTGAGAACTACCTGTAGTTCCCAGGAACCTGCCTTGCACAAATGTCATTGCGTGCATATCAAATCTTCCTTGATAAGCGCAGGCAATAGCAAAGACGACACCAGCCATTGCAAGTGACCAAACACCCAAGCGGAAATTGTATTCATCCTGCAACCACCGGGAAGGCCCTAACTTAAACATCAGCACAATTGCCCCAAATGTAGTTAGTGCAAGTAAGGCAAAACCTACGTCTCCATAAACTAGAATCTTGAAAAAAACTGCCACCTGAAATGCGATCAGGTAATAGACTGGCTGTGGAATAATTATCCGCCGCCACCCGTTCTGTGTTTGCATTCCCAGTACGAGCAGCGAAGCGAGGAGAACTATCGTTAAGGGGCGACCCATATCGCGCAACTGTTGCAAAGGAAAAACTAAAGCTGGTGGTTCCTTTATCCACTGATCCTGAAACTTTGCTAACGAAGTTGCATAACAGCAAAAAGCGAATAATAGCCAAGCTAAACGCCGAGAACGTCGAGCTTTATCCAACATGAAAAGACCGATGACAATACCGAATATGCCATAAGGGCTAAAGATGAGGTCAAGAAGTTTGCTAATAGGATCTGAATTCATGGTTGAAAATTCATGCCAGATTTTCAGTAACCAGATTACTTGTATTTTGCTTGACTGTTTTTATCTGGTGTACGTTGTGTAACAATTCCTGCCAACGAGTTGCCCAGATATTGGCAGCGTAAGGAGCTGCTAATTGTTGCGATCGCTTTCCCCAAGTTGGTAATTCAGCATAGTGTTGGTGTAAAGTCAGCATTGCCTTAGCTAAAGCTTTTGGTTCTTCTTTTGGTACAATCAAGCCATTATACCAAGGTCGAATTATCTCCACAGCAGAACCACAAACATCAGTACAAATAATAGGTAACCCAGCCGCAGCAGCTTCTACTAAAGCTAGGGGCCAAGGATCGAATCGACTGGGCAAAACAAAAGCTGCTGCTGATTGCCACACAGCTTGCATTTCTGATGGTTGTAAAAATCCTCGATTCTCGATTCCTGGTTTTCCCAAAAGATGTGATTCCAATGCTCCTTGTCCACAACATACTAAAGTCCAAGGATTGGATACTTGAGAACGGTAAATTTGGTAAGCTTCTACAAGGACATCAATTGCCTTAACCGGAACATAGCGACCAACAAATAAAAATGAACGCGGCCATTGTGACTGGAGACGTTGTTCCCACAATGGAGACCAAACATCATAATCAATGCCATAAACTCCATGCGCTATATTTGCTGGGTCAATTCCTAAACGTGAAGCATATTGCCAACTACGTTCTCCAGCAACAACAATGCTATTTATACATTGCAAGTAGGAGCGGAGAAACCAAGGAGCTAAATGTTGTTTCCACGTACCCCACCAAGGGGTATCCATAGTCATAACTAAGGCTGTTTTAGATAATTGGGAAGCAAACGCCAACTGACGATAAGGTTTATGCAACCAACCACAAAGAACAACCACATCTGGAGATTCTGCCAACACTAAACGCTTGATTAGATTTGCATCTTGTCTTTCTTTGATATCTAGGAGTCGGCAAGGAATACCCTGCATCAATTGATCGGAAAATGCTGTTTCAGTACGAGCTTGAAACCCAATGACAAATACATCAATTTCTGGTGTTTGATGCAGAGCTAGCCAGCAGGCTGCCATGTAACCAGAGATATCAGACCAACAAAAAACAACTTTTAGAGGCATATTCACTTACGACATTGAATCCCAAGTTCATTCTCCCAGCGCTCCACATCTTCTAACTTGCTAAAAGCAGAAATACCAGAATCTCCTATGTAAGCTCGACGGATATCCTTAAAGCCCACCTTTTCGAGTTCAACCGAGAGTGATTTATAGTCCCACATCCAAAGGTGCTGACTTCCACTAATCCATTCTTGGAAAAAAGAAGGTAAGCTACGTTGCCGATGTTCTTTTCCTAACCAGGTCACACGCATGAATTCTAACGCAGCTTCAGGAGATGTTGATTTGACATACTGTTGAGCCATAAATTCTAAATCAGGCACAACCAAACGAAATATCCCATCAGGTTTAAGATATCGGTAACAGTTTTCTAGAGACTTACGCAGATCTTCTAAAGTTAGATGTTCCAAAACATGTGAACAGTACAATAGTTCAACACTATTGTCAGGGATGGGTAGCCCTTTCACTATGTCACCATACTTCACATTTTGTGGAAATCTTCCAAAAGGACCAGAAGGGACTAGCTTCCCCACCACAGGTAGCTTTTGTAAGCGCAGTGCAAGACTAGAATCAAAGTTCAACCATTGGCTAGGGGCGCATAGCCCACTACCAAATTGGACATATTCTGCCTTCTGTGTTAGAGGCATAGTGGTTTTGTTATTTGTTAATAGCATTAGGCAAATTGTTTGAATGCAGTGATTAAGTCGTCTACACAGCGCGACCAGGTATATTGCGCTGCATGTTTTTTTCCTAATTGAATATATTTTTTCCGAAGATGTGAATTACGATCGAGTTCTATTAAGACATCTACAATCTCATCTGTTGCCTCTGGGTTAACTACAATACCCGCATCTCCAACCACCTCTGGCAAAGAGGCTTTATTAGCTACAATAGCTGGAGTCGCAGCAGCCATTGCTTCTAGTGCAGGTATACCAAATCCTTCATAAGGAGAAAGGAAGAGGAAAGAAGATGCTCCCCGCATCAAACGTGGTAAGTCTTCATCTGGAACTTTACCAAGTAAGGTCACATGTGAGTGAGCTTTAACTGCTTCAACATAAGCAGTTTCTGAGGCACCAGCCACAACAATATGCAGATTACTCTTGCGTTGACGCAGAGTATCAGCAACAGCTAAGACATCATCACCTCCTTTTTTCTGCCGCAGACCTCCGACTATAATAATGTACGGTGCTTCTACGGGACTTTTCCAGTCAGCAGGATTAGCCGAAGCAATGTCAAAGAAAGATTGCTCAACACCATTTCCCACTACCACAATCTTTTGTGGATCTGCACCCAAAAGTTCTACCATTCTTTGTCGGGAAAATTCTGAGACAGTAAACACCACCCGACATTCACATAAAGCACGCCGAACCCAACGCTCCCACTTATAGCGAAAAAATCGGTGATGCCAAGTATCTGACCAAGGTAAATTAGTTTCAAATGCTTGTATGTCGTGAATCGTAACAGCGACGGGGCATTTTGAGACCGGAATATAAGTTTCCATCGGAGCGTAAAGCCAGTCAGCCTGATCTGGCAAATATTTATCCACAGGCGGGTAGCCAAGTAGTTTCCATGTACGCTCAGTGGAATTTTCTACTGTAGGGAAAGTACGCTTAGGTAATTCGCGCAATGGGCTGAGTGGATCAAGCTTACCATCGCTTCCTAGCCATTGTTTGAAGAAAAGCAACTCTAACTCAACCCCGCTTCGTTCTGCAAGCCCAAGCAGCATCTGGTTCATATGCCGCCCTATTCCTGTGCAGGGTACATAAGTGCGAATGGGATGAATATAAGCAATTAAGTTCACAAAACGCCTTTTATTGTTGTTTATTTGTATAGTTCATTTTTAAAATTAATTTTATAATATTTTTTTAAATCATGGTACAAATTATTAAGTAAACTTTGTTTTTTAATACTATTAATGGGAGCATTTATTAAGTAATTTAATCCTAAAGTTCCATAAAATTGCAACTGTTTGAACATGGATTTACCTCTTAATAAATATTGATAAAACAAATAATTATTAGGCATTAAAGCATTCAATCTGTAGCCTGCCCAATGTAGAAGAAATATTTGTTTTTTATGATCCAAACCCCCGTAATCCCACAAATAGTATTTTCCATCTTTCCAGTAAATTTTACCCGATAGTCTTGCCCACCCGTTTTGACATATACCTCCAATTACTTCTGCAAAATGCCCATAGCGCACAGGCTTCATATCGCAGCAATAGTTGATGAAGGCTTGATCTGTATTTCGAGGGTTGAGTTGATCTCGTATTTTCAATGCACCTTCTGCTAATAATTCAAACTCTTCTATTGAAAATAGCCCCTTACGAGAAGCCCAACGGCCTGAGTTAAAACCGCGCCCCCGCCCCTGTCTTAACAATTCTTGACGAAATGCTCCTGGTTCGTAAACTTGATCGATCGCACAATCATAATGTAGAAAGTCAAACCCAAGGGTTTCTACTGCTTCAATAAAGGGTTTAATATCTGCTAACACAATTTGCCGAGCATCTAAGTACATAAAATAATCTAGTGGTCCCCAAAAAGCTGCATAGCGTCTGAACCAATAGGGGCCAGTAGGGGTATAACCTAGCTCAAATGCTTGACCGATCGCCTCCAACCGAGAAAAGGATGAATCAGTATATACTTCAAATTTATAAGTATTACTTAATTTTAGCAGGCGATCGCACTGTTCATTAAAAGGAATCAGAATCAGCTTTAAATCTGGGTTGAAGGTTCTAAAGCTATTGAGAAAAGCGATCGTCCAATCATAAACTGCATCATTGGCTGAAAAATAGACTCCAATATTCTGAGAATGAGCCATATCAATCAATATATTTTTCTATATTTACGTAAAGCAAGAATCCATTGACTAGGAAGGATCTCACGAATTTTACTAATGATGTTTTTCTGCAACCAAAAACTTTTGTATTCATTAACAAAATACAACTCTTGCTGAAAAGATTTCCCAAAGTATTTTCTGCAAATAGACCAACGCTCTTTAGTAAAACTCAATAAATCTCTAGACACTCCTCCCGATCCATCAAATTTAGAAATAACTACAGGAATTTCCTGAAACTGATAGCCAGCAACGTAAACCTTGGCCATAAAATCATGATCTGCACACCAAGTCAAGAACGTATCAAAGGGATATTTAACTTGTAGTTCTCTTTTAACAAAAATACTCTGATGGCAAGTAGGTATTTCACGCCATATTATAGACAGATCATATGGCTGTCGCTGATAGGTATGATACCCATATTTATCATTAACAACATATTCAAATTTGCCATAAGCAACATCCACTGAATTATCAAGATATTCTGCAACTTGAGCCAGTGTATCCTCTGCAAAGAATTTATCGCCGCCATTCATAAAAATTATCCAGTCCCCAGTAGCAGCCAAGGCTCCTTTGTTCATGGCATCATAAATTCCAGCATCTTTTTCACTAATCCAATAGGATATATTTGCATTATTTTCTTGCAGAAAATCTACCGTACCATCCTGAGAACCACCATCAATGACGATATATTCCAGGTTTTGATAAGTTTGAGATATAATATTTGAAAATGTTTCTTTTAGCTCTTGAAGTCTATTGTATGTAATTGTGATAACAGAAATACTTGGTAAATTTTTTTCCCAAATCTTCGGATTTCTGAACACTTTTATTTGATTCATGCTTGTTTCTAAATCACCTCAGCTATTTTTAATAATTGAGCTAGCGAATCTATATTAATTAACATATCTTCAGCCATGCAATGAGGATCGTAAAATTTTTCTGGTTCTTCTCCTTCTCCGATTAGGTAATAATAATCAAGTTCCATATTATTAGACAGAACCCAATAACAGCCATTTACATAATTCGGTGAAAATAATTCAATAATTTTAGTTCCGGGGGAACAAAAAACGAGATTGGATAAACCAGCACCATGAGGAGCCACAATGACAGACGCAGACGATAGAATTGAAGCTTGTTCAGCCACTGAAATTTTTTCTAGAAAAATAACTTCAAAGTTGAATTTGTTTAAAAACTGAACTAATTCATCCTCATTGATAACCCGACGAAAGGCAGCGCGATCGCGACTTATATAAATAAGATTTACTTTGCCTACTTTTTCAATAGAATCATTAACTAGAATTTTTGTTTTGAGAAAATCACAAGCCCATTTGGGGATATTACCTGTCTGTCCTGGTAGGGAAGGTACAACTAATTGTTTAGCTTTGATGTGAGGAAATTTCCGACTTTCTATAATTTTTTCTTCAGGAATGCCTAAAATCTCTAATGTTTCCTTCTGGAAAGAAAGATGTAAGCTATTAACTAAGAATTTGTCTATATGACTGAACTGGATTTCAGCTTGCTTGAGTAAATGAATGCGCGGTAAAACGTCAAAGATCCAGTGAAAGTATCCTTCGCCTCCAGCAGCCGATAAAACAGCAACAGTTCCATCTACGTAATGTAGATTTGGTAATCTCCAAGATTTGAGTATTGAATGCTCACTTATATCTGTACCAATTTCAAAAGACAAATCACCCAGTAACTTATCATCTGGGGTTATAACAGTGCCATTATTACCCCATACACGACCTTGTGGTATTACAGTAACAAATGTCTCTGGATATTCATGGGTAGACTCTATCTCAAATTTCCAGTGAACTCCATCTTTTATAGTTTTAGGTAATTTTCTACGTATGAAATTTTTCGGATATATGCTGAGAAAACTTTCTTGACTTTGTTTGTTGTTTTCTGGGGAATTTAATAGCCAATAATCCTTAGTTTCTTTATAAAAATCTTTTGGAGGTCCTAAATTTTCCGAACTTATTGGTAGCTGACGAAGCAAATTTATACATGAAAAATATATAGATTTGATAGTTTTTTTTAGCATATTCAAAAAGAAAAATTAAAAAATCACTCTTTGACAGGTTTTTTAGCTAAAAAAACCTTTACTTACCATGTCATGTTCTGTCGTCAGTATTCCTTTAATAATTAAACTATTTCACTAATCACTAATCTCTTTCAGAGCTAGTTTTCTACCATTTTGTCCAGCTTCATGGAAACGAGATATTCTGAAGCCATATCTTAGACCTAAATACAGCGAATATATCTTTGACGATCTCCAAAAAGATTGAGGTGAAATAGTACCTCGAAAATATGCCAGCATAGTTTGCGAGTAAGCTAACCCTTCTACTAAACGCAGGAGATAATCTTCTTTTAAACGGTTAGAAGGTATTAAATGAGTTAGCTTGAGTGATGCAAACAGCCCTGTACCTAAACCCATATCGCAAGCTGTAAATGCTAAATCTGAGTCCCCACAGGAGGTAAGCATTTTACCCTTCCGATCCATATCTGCCCGTTTAGGACTTTTACGAACTAACTCGCTGTACTTTTGTGCAACAACCTTGCGAACACAAAGCCCAGCCCCGCATGGCGTTGTTTCATACTGATCTACTAAATTAGACCAGCGATCGCTCTCAAACTCTCGAATTGCTAAATTTCCTAAATAAGGTTTTGCCCACGATGGAGGTGTTACTTCAAATTCAGGTTTAATTTGTCCACCCCAAGCACCAATAAATGGAAAATCTTTACTAATCCGCCATGTGACTTCTAGATAGTCTGAATCTAAAACGTTATCATCATCAACAAATACTATTACTCCAGCTGTAGCTTCTCGAATTCCTCTGAGTCTAGCAGCAGTCAGTCCTAGTTGTTCTTCTCGAATATGACGAGCTTGGGGATGCCAACTTAAATCAATTTCCGAAGCTAGAATTTTATTACTAGCATTATCAACTAACAAAAGTTCCCAAAAATCTTTAGATAAAGTTTGAGATTTCAGTGCTTCTAAAACCCTCTCTAAATAGCTAAAACGAGGATTGTGGGCACAGATAATTATACTGAGCGGTAGTTCCATACAAAATAATTTTGGGCTTTGTTTTAAAATGCTGAGTGTTCAAATTCTAAACAACCTTTTTCTACTTTACGTAACCAAAGAAGATTATCAACTTGTCCACCAAACTTCCAGTTACCACTGGCGAGAGCTTCACCAATTGTCCTAGCTACACCTTCAAACGCGATACAATCATGGAATGCAAGAATACCTCCTCCTACAATCCAAGGAGTTGCTTTTTCGTAATCATTTTTGGCTCCTTGATAACTATGGTCGCCATCAATAAAAACAAGGCTTAGAGGATACTCTGTAAAATCTGAAGGTATAAGTTCCTGACTATTTTTCCTGAGCATAGTGATGTGGTTCACTACTCCTCTTGTATTATTTTTAAACTCACTGAATGTATCTCTTTCACCCTCTGGCATAGTTTGATTTTCCCAAGTGTCAACACAAAATAAGTGCCCACCTTTTGGAGCCAAAGCAGCAGCAATATAACAACTAGATGCTCCTAAATAAGATCCTATCTCCAAAGCTTTTGCAGATTCTCCAAGCTCCTTGGCTAAAATATAGAGCATATTTAGCTCATGAGCAGTCATATGTGTAGTTATATCTTTTTTAGTTAAACAACCTAGTTTCTTCAATTCCTTATTAATTGAAGAACTTTGTATATCAATTAATATTTGTTCTGCTCGCCAAACTAAGTGATGTGATGCCTTGTAAGAAAAATCACTAATTTTCATGTTTTCAATCTCCCAATTTATGTTTATATTAGCCAATTATAATTAGCTATTTTTGTTGATGATTAAGTAAGTTGTTCAAAAATTGCATACCCATTACGTAAATCAGTGTTTTGACTGAATACTAAATAATTGGGATCTAAGAGCAATTTCTGATTATTTTTGTAGTTTTGAAACGTATTGATATCATCTAGCAATACAAACTTATAGCTATGCAATTCATTTTCTAAATCTTCAATACTTGTGCTTAATTGAGAACCATCGATTAAGATAACATCAAAAATATTAACATTATATTGCTCTTTAATATTTTTGATGATTTTACTTATTTCTTTCGGTAAATTTTCTAAATCAATAGACGGAATATCATAGAATTTGACAGTAGGCTCACCAGTATAACGCTTTTGCAACTTATTAAATTGAGGACTAGAAATATTGATACAAAAGGCGGTTGGCTTATTTGGGTTCTCTTTGATGCCTGTTAAAAGTGCCTCAGTAATAACCTCTCCGCTAGATGCTCCAATTACTAAAGCTGTTTCAATATCTTCTTCCTTGACCATTTTTCGGATGGTTTGAAAAAATTCATCAGATTTTATAGTTGAAAATTCGTAAGGAAGGAAGTAACCAAATCTATTTTCTAAACGAGTTAAAGGTTTACGCAGTAAGGTTTTTAAACTTAATGCTAGCCATTTTGTTAACCCTATTTTATAATATTTTAAAGTTAAAAAATCAATTGATTTAGAAACTAAGTTAGATGATTTAACAAAACCTTGTCTTTCTTTTTTTAATGAATGAGATTTTAAATAAGCCGGATCACTCAACAATTTTACGAAATCAAATTGTTGACATGCTGTAAGCATCATACAGAGATGATCTAGCCAATCTTGGAAGCTTCGATTAGGCAATTGATGAGCGCTGTAGCGGTATTTTAATGGTTCACTGTAAGGTAAAGTGTCTTTATTGGTTAGGGTATTAACTACCCAACGAGTGCGATCGAGTTCAGGATGGCAAAGAGAGGGAAACTTGTTAGCACAGTTGATGGCATCATTTAATTTTCCTTGACAAAGAAGAGTAATAATTAAATAAGCCCATTCTAAGGGATCAGGATCTATAGCTTTTAGCAGATCAAGAGTCCATTCAATGGGCTGAACAATCCAATCATGTGCCGTCGCTGCATTTCCTTTGTAGAGGTTACATAACGCCAGTCGCAGTTTTGGTTGAGCTTGAGAGTCTACATAATTTAAGCATTTGAGATACAAAGCTTCTGCTTCATCATATTTTCCTGACCAGAGTTTTTCATCTCCTTGACGCAGGAGGACTCTATCCGATGGATTAACAACGATATGTGAATTTTTAATTTCCGATGAACTATCTATAATGGTCAAAGGCTCAAAAGGGCTTGTCTGAATAATCCTTTGATTTGGCTTCAGGGCTTTCTGTAGATGAAACCATTGCCAAATTTGATCTCTTTGTTTAAATGTGTGCTGGGAATGGACTAGTTGATAGCCAGTATTGGTAATTTTCTCTAATTCTTCTGGGTTTTTAAACAGATAATCAAGCTTATCTAATACATCATTTTCATCAGCAAACACACAATTTTGCATATCAACAAAACCTGCTGCTTCAACAGCTGGGTTTTTTTCTGTGATCAAACAGGATTTAGACCCTGGAATTTCCAGAAATTTGCGAACAAACTCCCTTGCCATTGTGCCACAGGTAGGTGAAAAGGAAGAAGCATTGATCATCCGAGCATACTGCTCACCAAAAAGCATTCTTGATGTTTCTCGGTTTTGCATGTATCCTAAGTGTGGGCAAATTAGAGTGGGATAATATTTAGAAATAAGTCTATTAATTTTTTGGCGCCAAGGATATAGTGATGTTTGGCTTCCAGTAATAAGTACTGGTATATTTTTTGGTTGATTATAGTCTCTAAATATTTCAGAATCTATAAAATTTGGCCAGATAAATAAATTTTCGGCAATCTCTGGAAGATATTCAGCTAAAGGAATGGATATTGTAAAGACTGTCTCTATCCCCCAATTTTCGATATCAGAAAGAAAGGCTGAATGAAATCCACAAAAAGAATCCCCGTTATAGAAAGCTAATTTGGGTATTTCTGGATAATAATGAGTATTTTTAACGCGTCGTTTATCAGATGAGGCGTTACCAGTTTCAAACAGAGTTATATCTGGTTGATATTGCTCACAAATTTGTTGATAGTCGCTCTCGTCACTAATAACAATTACTTCAAAAAACTCCGAGAGGCACTTAACATGTTCTTGTTTATGTACATTGTAGAACTTGGCTGAACCTTGATTATTCCATTGAAAAAAAACAAGTTTTGGCTTAATAATTTTATCCATAAATATTTCTGCTTTATCTAATATTATTTTTCAGAACATCAATCGCTCGATTTTGTTTTGTGTGTGTATGGTGTAATTCTGTGCTTATTCAGTTTCAGTTAAACAATCACACACTTTTTATACTAAAACCAACAATTAATCTATTTTTTTAAGTTTTCATACTTTGTAAACTTACACTTAATAATTTTTAACTTATTTCTTCCTTTACGACGGCAGTCATTTTGGAAACCAAAAACACCGCCCTGCTTCAAGGTTATGCGTCTACGTTGAATAAAGATTAAGTACATCTTCATAGAGAATTGGTATAACAAGAAAAAGCAATAAGCAAAGCGATTGCACGAAGGTTTTGATTCATGCGATCGCGTCTTAATAACTTAACCCGGAATTCTCACAGTTCTGCTGTTAATCGCTTTGCTTATCGGCGTTCTTGCTTCCTTAGCTGAACCAGTTGGCTATATCTCTCCTAAAAACATTAAGAATTCTGCATTTGATTTATTTCCATAGATGAATATGGAAAAATTAGCGTAGCAGATTATTCAAAAAATCGTTGTAATACTAGGGAGAGAAGGTAAACTTCTGGGCTGCAAGGTTCCTTACTAGCGTCATTTTGCCAGTTTTTACGTCCACCTTAAACACGGCATTACTTTTTCTAGTCTTGTCAGCAGCAAGCGCATACAATTGACCTGAAGCAGAGAAAGTCAAGTCTTTAACATCGCTAGAGAGAGGGCGTCCTTCAAAGCTCAGTGGGGTCAGTCTATTAATTTTGAGCTTGCCAGTAACTATCGCTTTCTCCTGCAAGTTCATTGAAATTAAACAGGGGATACCTTCCGAGCCAATCTCAGTTGCGAAAATATTTCCCTTCGGATCTTGGCATAGGTTAGCAAATCGATGGGTAGGCGGCAGTTCGGGTAGAGCCAGATCGTCGCGGGCAAGAATTTGGCCTGTTGTGAAATCGAGCGTTCTCATGCTAAAAGGTGGGACGCCTTCAGTTCCTACTAGGCACAGAAGTTGATTATTAGGAAGGCCGAGCAAACTTTCAACAGTTTGATTGGATTTCTTAAAGCCTAGTACTTTTTTCCCTCTAAATACAGGGACAGTACTACTACCGACAGTAAAAATGAGATGGTTGAAATGACCATTTCTCGTGCTAGAGACCGTAGAAATTACAACAGTCCCATTTTTAAGCACTATCGCTTTCGTAATTCGGTTAGAGTCATTAAAAAAGAAAGCCCTCGGCCTTTTCGGTACAGACAATGGATTTTCAACGAACAGAGATAGGCGATTGAGCTTAGAGAGAATTTTTCCCGTTGCTAGATCAACAGTGCTCAACTCCACTCCCGGAGTGTTGTCTTCCCGGTTTGCAGTGTTTGATGTACTAAGGAGGTTTACTCCATAAAGAATTCCTTCGTTGAGTTCAGTCTTCTGAGCAAGTGCCTTACTAGAAAGACCAGCAACAACAGTAGAAGTCAAACTGGCAGCTGCAAGCTTGCCAAATTGTCGGCGTTTCAGCGATCGCATTACTATACTCCTTGTGGGGTGCTTTAAGGAACAATCAAGCTTGCATTTGGGGCTTGGGGTTTAGCGCCCATATCTGCTAGGATATTGACGGTTATTTGCTTGGCGCGAATATCTTCCCGAAATGGGCTAACGCCGTCACTATCTAACCCCCATGCCCACTGAATGGAGCCGGAAGCAAAAACTTTAGCTCCGCTACCAGCTGTATAGCGGGCTGAATGGGATTTGGTAAAATCCTGGTTGGCAGGGAGTGCTCTTTCTCCAACTGGTTCGTCGAAGTTTGGCAACACATTAGCGGGTGTCACTGGCGACTGAGACAACATGACCAGTCCGGGAGGAGTAGACCCATTATTAACGATAAAATCCCATTCATAACCTACTAACATAGCCAGCTGATCTCCATTCTTGAGTCCTGTGTTGGCGTAGTAAGGATCGCTAGCGTTGGCAACGACAAAATTAAAACCACCGTAGGTATCTAGGTCACTACCATACATGACTCCTAACAAAGAATTTTCCGGCCGCTGGTTCTGAACGCTGCGGAATTTATTAGTGGCTGCTGATGGTCCCTGCTGCTGGGCTACTGGATCTAATGTCCAATCTGGTTTGTAGCACGCCATCACCCGGTTGGGCTTCACTTGTCCGGCAGCAAGAGTAGAATTTTCAAACCTCACTCGCCAATAACCAGTATTGGCAGAGAAAAATCCTAAATTAATTCCGCCATCGCGGGCAGCCTCGATATGATCGCGCATTTCTTTAGACCAGTACTCATCGTGACCTACAGACAAGAATACTTTGTGATTGAGTAATTTTTGTCCGTTGGTGTGAATCTGCATACTGTCGGTGTAGGTAACATCGTAAGCTAGAGATTCTAGCCACCGCACCATGTTGTATTCCCATCGCAGAGGTGTGTCGGCCTCGTTGGAGTTTTGATAAGTTGCCTGGGCGAAAGGCCGGTCGTAGGAAACCTTGAAAGCCCGTTCACCACCAATGCTATTAGAACTGTACAAGCTGTAACCCCCCGTTGAGCTATAGGCGAGGACAGTAGAAACCGCACTATTGAATAAAATATCAGCAGTGCTGCTATCATCCCGGACGACAAACCACACATGGGCTACTACGGCAGTTGCTTGGTCAGTTAGCTTGGCTACATAAATACCACTAGTCCAGTTATTGCCTACTTGCAAGACGTAGGAAGTTGTCCAGTTGCACTCCACTAGGCGGGTATCAGGGTCTACAGTACAGGCGGGTTGGGTCGTGCCATTGAGCAAACCGCTGCTTGCAATCAGCCTTCCCCCTGTACCCCCATAGTAGCCCAAGCGGTATACATCGATGGTATACTGTCCAGCCTGCCCAAGAGAAACCTTAATATCCAGCGATTCTCCTTTATTGACACTGGTAACCGAGGCATAACCAGCGATCTCGCCATTACCCCGGTTGTTAAGCTTCCAGTTAGTCGTGCCTGGATTGAGATTTTCCAAATAGACGGGATTCGGGTTCGCCGGAATTGCTGTAGCCGAGAAGGTGGTACTGCCTATGCCTGGTGCTATGGCGCTTACGATCACCGCTCCAGGTGCGCTAGGAGCCTGTCCCAGTGTCAAAGTTGTACTTGCTTGACCACTACCATCAGTTACTACACTGGCAGGCGACACTGATCCGCCACCACTGATAATATCAAAGTTTACTGTGACCCCTGATTGAGGATTGTTTTGAGCGTTTACAACTCGCACAACTAGGGGGTTGGTTAGAGCTGCTCCCGTTGCCCCACTCTGATTGTCTCCACTGACTTTAATCAAGCTGCTGCCAACGACAAAGGCAATGTCACGATAATAGTTGGCATTACGGAAAGAAGCGGCTGGGAAAGAATTTGGATTTACATTAAATACCCCATTATTGCCGTCCGCTATTGAGCTAAGATCCCCATTAACTATAGGGTTGACCAGTTCATCATTAGTGGTGACGTAATAGGCGTTGACGTTGACAGAGACCACATAAATCGAATTGCCTTGAATATTTATTGGCGTTTCTAGAAGCTGCTCCTGCCAGCCAGAAGCCGTCTCGTTAGTAAAAGTGACGCTTGCTAAAAGAGTTCCCGCTGCCGTCCAGATTTTGCCAATATGAGTTCCTGTCTCGCTAGCGGCTTTCCAGAAGCGAATGGCGGCAACCTGTCCGCCTCTACTACTGCGGAATTTCAAGCCTAATTCATAGGGGACGTTATCGGTAGAATTTGGAAAGCTGGGGACTTGAGTGGTCAAGATTGTTTGGCTGGTTCCCGAAGGACTGGTAGTAGCAGAGAAGATAACGCTACCTACTTCTTGGGCGGTGGCACTCACAGTATTGGTGATAAAAGTTGTCGCACCAGGGTTAGCCCCAAGGGTTAAGGCGGTACTAGCCTGTCCATTAGTACCAGTTACTGCACTAGCAGGCGACACCGACCCTCCACCACCAGTAACGGCAAAATTCACTGTGACTCCTGACTGAGGATTGCCAGCAGCGTCTTTGACTTGAACAACCAAGGGGTTGGGTAAGGGAGTTGCGCCTACACCAGTCTGATTATCGCCGCCGATTTTTGTAATCGTAGGCAGGGGAACAGCTACAAAGTCGATGTCACGAAAATAGTTAGTGTTGCGGTAAGAACCTGTTGGGAAGGCTCCTGGAGTCACATTAAACACCCCATTGCTCCCGTCTGCCACTGAGCTAAGATCCCCATTGACGATGGAACTGCCTAGATCATCGTAAGTAGCGACGTAGTAGGCATTTACGTTGACAGAGACCACATAAGTGGTATTAGCTTGAATGTTAACTGGCGTGTTCAGAGTCTGCTGCTGCCAGCCAGAAGCCGTCTCGTTAGTAAAAGTAGCGCTTGCTAAAAGAGTTCCCGTTTCTGTCCATATCTTGCCAACATGAGTTCCTGTCTCGCTAGGGGCTTTCCAGAAGCGAACGGCCAAAATCTGTCCACCTTCGGCGCTGCGGAATTTCAGGCCTAATTCGTAGGGAACGCTATCAGTGTAATTTCCAATGCTCGGAACTTCATTGCTAAAGAGGTTAGCCATAGTTGTTTGCCATAAAGTTATGATTACTAGGGGTGATAAAAAGTAACTTCCCTAAACCTGACAAGCGATTTTCAAAACTTCCACCACATAGTCCTGTTCCTGCTGAGTCATCTGATGAAACAGGGGTAGCAGGACTGTATGATCTTGTGCTTGCTCGCTCTCAGAAAGGCGATCGCACTTTCCAACTTCACATTCACAAGCTTTCGGCTCAACTCCACATGACCAAGCTTCAGTTTGATAAGCACTTTCACGGTGAGCGCACATAATCCCACGTCGCGTAGCAATGCCAGCATCTAACATTGCCTGCATCACTTGTAGCTGATCGCATTTCTCTGTGAGCCTGACACAAAAACTTTGCCAGTTACTCTTTGCCCAGTTTGGCTCGGTGGGTAACTTTAATCCCGGTATATGTGCTAGCTTTTCCTGATATTGCTGTGCCAAATAACGCCGGCGTTCCACAATCTCTGGAAGCCGTTTGAGTTGTTCTCGCCCTACTGCTGCTTGAATATCAGTCATGCGGTAGTTGTAACCCAGCATGGGATATGACTCAAATATCACTTGTTTTGCACCGTGGCGTACAGTATCGGGGACGCTCATCCCATGTTGCCGCCAGAGGCGAAACTGTTTGTCCCATTCGGGATTATTTGTAGTTAGCATCCCACCGTCACCAGTGGTGATTACTTTGCGGGGGTGAAAAGAAAAGCAGGCGATATCGCCATGCGGCTTGCCAATTTTCTCCCATTGCCCATCCCAGAGAATTTCACTACCGATCGCACAAGCTGCATCTTCAATTACTGGCAACTCGTAGCGGTGGGCAATATCCAGGATGGCTTTGAGGTCGCAAGGCATCCCGATCTGATGGACAATCAGAATGGCACGGGTGCGATCGCTAATCACATCTTCAATTAACATCGGGTTGATGTTATATGTCTGTGGTTCAATATCCACAAACACTGGTATTCCGCCGCAGTAGCGAATACTGTTGGCAGTGGCAATATAAGAATGGCTGACACTAATCACTTCATCCCCAGGTTGCACACCTACAGCTAACAGCGCTAAATGCAATGCAGTAGTACAATTGGATACAGCACAAGCGTAGTTTCCTCCTACGTAAGCGGCAAATTCTTGTTCAAAGGCGGCGACTTCTGGTCCTTGTGTTACCCAGCCAGACATAATCGCACGTTTAGCTGCTTCAGCCTCGGCTTCGCCCATCCAAGGTTTAGCGATCGGGATCAAAGATTTGACTTCAGACACGCTGTTTGCTCCTCCCTACATCCCAGTTGCGTACAATTTCATTTTCTAGTAGGACTTCTGGAGATTTCCCAAAACTCAAATACCAATCTCTCAGTTTGATCAAACCTTCGTGCAGTGATACTTCCGGTTTGAATCCCAACAGTTTGTATGCTTTTGTAGTTTCAGCATACAAACGCAATACATCACCAGGACGAGATTCATCATGAATCACGCCCGTGTCTGCTCGTTCTACTATTGATGCTATTTCCTGAGCCAAATCATTAATGGCAATTTCAAAGCCACTGCCCAAATTAATTGTTTGTCCGATGGCAGAGTCTGTAAATCCTGCCAACATAATCCCCCTAGCCGTATCGCCAACATAAGTGAAGTCTCTAGTCTGGCTACCATCACCAAAAATTACCATTGGCTTGCCAGCCATGCTACGCAGTAAAAACTTGGGTATGACTTCTCCGCTATCTCCTTCATGGTGACAACGGGGGCCATAGGCGTTGAAAGGACGTACTACAACAGTTGGGTAGCTATATGTTTCGTAGAATGCCCTAGTATAACATTCTCCGGCTAACTTAGAACCACCATAGACTGTCATGGGAAAAGTTGGGTGTTCTTCTGTCATTGGTACCCAACGGGCAGTACCATAAACTTCAGAACTTGAGACATACACAAACCGGCTTACTCCTGCTGCTCTCGCTGCGCTTAATAGCTGGAGAGTTGCTGTAGCATTAACTTCATGATTTTCAAATGGCGAGTGGATGGAATGTCGGACACCCAAGCAGGCTAGATGAAAGACGATATCTACACCCGACATTAATTTAGCCATGCGATCGCTATCTCGAATGTCTGCCACAACTAATTCAAAGCGATCGCTAGGTAAATTTTCTAGGTTCTTTTGTTGTCCATTAACCAAATTATCAACAACCACAACCTGGTTTGTTGTTTTAGCTATTATTTGATGTGCTAGTTCAGAGCCGATGAAGCCTGCACCACCTGTGATTAAAATTCGCTTATTTTGCATATTTATTTTGTATTCTCCGATGGTTCATATCCTTCCCGCCAGCGTAAAAATTTAGCGGGGACACCAGCAACGATCGCAAATGGCGGTACATCTTTAGTGACAACTGCCCCAGCACCAACGATGCTGCCTTTGCCAATGGTGACTCCTGGTAGAATTACCGCATTCATGCCAATATCGGCTCCTGTTTCCACTTTTACCGATTTAATTTCTAAATCGGTTTGGATGATGGGAACATCAATCGGCAAGCCAGTGTGTGCTGAACCTAGTACTTTTGCACCTGGTCCCCATCCCACATAATCTTCGATAATCAAATCACGAGCATCAAAGTAACTCTGTGGACCAATCCAAACGTGGTTACCAATAATGCAAGTACCATCGAATCTTCCCTGAATATAGCTTTGGGAACCAATAAATACCTGGTTCCCAATCTCAAAGGTTTCGAGATGTTTAAAGCCTACACCATTGCCAATGCGAACGTTATGACCCAATTTGCGTGCTACTGCCCGCCAAATAGCTCGGCGCATTAGCCCATCAAAGTCGCCATCACTTGTAACAAAACGAGCGTATAATTCGATTAATGGTTTTTGTTCGTACTGAGTACGTAAATATTCTGCTAGTTCAATTTCAAAGTCAGGGTCTAGCTTTTGTGCTTGTAAGCCGTGGACAGCTGTGACTATCTTAGTTTTACCTGGATCGGACATTGAACTCCTGGGTTATGTTAAGCTAATTACCGCCTTGGCAACCTGAGTTTGTGACTCTGTGGTTAGTTCTGCATACATCGGTAGAGATAACACTTCCTTAGATGCTGCTTCTGAGTGCGGAAAATCTCCAGCTTTATAACCGAATTCAGCATATGCTGGCTGGAGATGAACTGGAATTGGGTAATGAATGCCTGTTTGAATTTCCATCTCTTGCAGGCTTTGTTGCAGGGCATCTCGCTCTGGCGATCGCACTGCGTAGACATGGTAAACGTGACGGCTGTAGGGCATCACAGTCGGCGTACTAACACCAGAGTCTGCCAAGAGTTTGTCGTATTGTGCTGCGTGGCTTATTCTGGCTTCTGTCCAGGCTTCGATGTAGCGTAACTTCACCCGTAATATCGCTCCCTGGATGCCATCCATGCGATAGTTGTAACCTTTGAGAATATGGTGATACCTGCGTTCTTGACCCCAGTCGCGCAGCATTCCCATAGTGCGGGCATATTCGGGATTTTTGGTGACTACCATGCCTCCCTCTCCGTAAGCCCCTAAATTTTTCCCAGGGTAAAAACTAAAACAACCGAAATCCCCAATACTACCAACCCGTTGCCCTTTGTACTCAGCCCCGTGAGCTTGGGCTGCATCTTCTATCACCACCAAACCATGACGACGGGCAATTTCCAAAATTGGCTCCATGTCTGCTGGTTGACCGTACAAATGCACGGGTAGGATAGCTTTGGTGCGTTCAGTGATCGCTTTTTCAATTTGGCTGACATCGATGGTGTAGGAAACAGGATCGATATCTACGAAAACTGGTGTGGCTCCGGTGTAACAAATTGCTGCTGTGGTCGCCACAAAGGTGAAAGGTACCGTAATTACTTCGTCACCAGCACCGATGCCTGCTGCTAGTAATGCTAGATGCAGGGCACTAGTACCTGTATTGACAGCAATACCATAATCTGCATTGCAGTAATCTGCAAACTCTTGTTCTAAAGCTTTGACTTCATTACCTAAGACGAATTGCGTACTTTCAAGTACTTTCAAGACGGCGGTATCGATTTCGTCTTTAATACTTAAGTACTGAGTTTTTAGGTCTACAAATGGAATCATGCTGTTACCCCTGCTGTATTCAGTTCAATTAATTGGCCTTGCTTTTTCAGAGACTGGGTTGCAGCTTCGAGAATTCTGACTACTCGCAGTCCTGCTTCTCCGTCGGTCAGTGGGCGATCGCCTTTTTCAATACAATTAATGAAGTGTAATCCTTCTGTTTTCAATGCCTCTGTCATATCCAACTTGGGTGACCACATATCTCCTGTGCGATAACCAATCATCATTTGGTAGACGCTTTCAGAGTTGCCATTGACTGTAATACCCTTGTCGTAAATCTTCAGTTTTTCACTTGGCTCTAAGTCATCGTAAACAATCATCCGTTGACTACCACCAATCAATGTGCGGCGGATTTTCACTGGCGCCAACCAATTGACGTTGATGTGAGCGATGAGATTCTTTTCAAAGAATAAGGTCAAGTAGGCAAGATTTTCTGGTTCTCCAGGAACATGGCTGATACCTGTAGCCGAAACAGCATAAGGCTGGGATGGCAATACGTAGTTCATAATCGATAGGTCATGAACTGCCAAATCCCAGACGACATTCACATCATGCTGAAAAAGTCCCAGGTTAACCCGTACAGAATCATAGTAGTAAATATCACCCAGTGAATTAGTGGCGATCAAATCGTGCATTTTGCGTACAGCACCGGTGTAAACAAAGGTATGATCAACCATTAACACTAGGTTGCGTTTTTCAGCTTCTTCAATCAGCCGGATTGCCTGTTCGGAGGTAGTTGTCATGGGCTTCTCTACCAACACATGCTTACCAGCTTGCAATGCAGCTAAAGCTAATTGAAAGTGAGTTGAAACTGGTGTGGCGATCGCTACAGCATCAATCTTAGGGTCTGTAAATATATCTTGACAATCTTGAGTAATTTGAATAGCGGGATACCTAGCTTGCACTTTTGTCAATAGTTCTGGTTTAAAATCGCTGACTGTTCTTACCTCAACTCCTGGCATTTCGACAAAATTTCTGACTAGATTTGGTCCCCAATAACCATAGCCAATGACACCAATATTAATCATGTTTCCTGTTGTTTTTAACTAATCAAAATTTATTTTTTAGTAACTATCAACTATTGCCAGAGCAGCAATAGTTGATAGCTGGATCGCAAGTTATTTGCTATTTGATCTAAAAAAGCTTTATCTTTAGAAGGTTTTAGAATTCACCAAGTTCAAACAGCACACAAGCATCTCACAAACTACTAGCTGACATTTGCAAATTTTGGCGCTCGCGGACATCCCCTATGACACGGGCGGGGACTCCAACTACAATTGCATAATCAGGAACATCGTGAGTTACTGTTGCTCCAGAACCGATGATGGCTTTTTCACCAATAGTTACCCCCGGCAGGATGGTAGCATTACTACCAATAGATGCACAGCGTTTTACTAGAGTCTTGATTGTATACCAGTCATCATCAGTTTTTAAACTGCCATCTTCATTGGTTGCACGAGGATAAAGGTCATTAGTAAACATGACTCCATGACCAATAAACACTTCATCTTCTAGGACAACGCCTTCACACAGAAAACTGTGGGATGAAATTTTACACCGATTTCCTACCGTGACATCTTTCTGAATTTCGACAAATGTACCGATTTTCGTATCATCCCCAATAACGCAACCGTAGAGGTTGACGAGATGGGGATGAAAAATTTTGACATTTGTGCCTAACTTGACATCATCATTTACAGCCATTACTTAATCTGCCTTTAAATTAATGCTTTTCCACTGTTTGCCAAATAGCATCTTCTAAATAAGTACACTCATCAGGTTGCCATTGATAATCTGCACGCTCGAAATTATGCATAGTCACTTCAAAGGGGCAAATCTCTCTGAGGTTTTCTAGCAGAGTGTCGCTACGACGGTTGGAGAACCATGTTGTTAAGGTGTATGAACCCATATACAGTCTAAATTTGGGAATCTCACATCGCAGAATAAATGTTCCCGGCTCTCGACAAAACGGAGCATCAGACTCGAAAAACCAGAAGATACAAATCGGTTGTTGTAAAAAATTGACTATCTGAAAGGAAAAACGCAGACTTTCATGAGGTTCAGTCACATGTAGGGCAAACTCAAAGGTAATCGGTTTTCCCCAACAGTGAATTCCCTCTCCTTCAGAGGCGTGTGCCCTTACCCAAGCTACATGATTACCAGTTTTGTTGACAGGAGCTTGGTAATATCCTTGTGAGACAGAATCATCTTTCTGACCAGCCAGATATAACTGTACTGCTTTGCCACTATCACCATCAAACTGGACGCTACCCTTAGACAGTAGTATGCAACGTTTGGTGAGTTGGGCGATCGCTTGCATACTATGACTGACAAATAAGACTGTTCGTCCTTCTTTTGTCGCCACATCACCCATTTTCCCCAAGCACTTTTTCTGAAATGCAGAATCACCTACAGCCAAAACTTCATCGACAATTAAAATTTCTGGCTCTAAATGGGCTGCAACGGAAAAAGCAAGGCGCACATACATTCCTGAAGAATAGCGCTTGACTGGGGTATCTAAAAACTTCTCAACCTCAGCAAAGGCAACTATTTCATCAAATTTCTTTTTAATTTCAACTCTACTCATTCCCAGAACAGAACCGTTGAGATAAATGTTCTCTCGTCCCGTCAGTTCTGGGTGGAATCCTGTCCCTACTTCTAATAAGCTTGCTACCCGCCCTTTGATGGCGATACGTCCCCTCGTCGGTTCGGTAATCCGGCTGAGAACTTTTAACAGGGTAGATTTACCAGCGCCATTGCGTCCAATAACACCAATGGCCTCACCTTGTTGAATGTCAAAAGAAATATCTTTTAATGCCCAAAATTCTTCCCGCGCTGGGTTGGACATTTTTTTGCCACCGGGTTTGATAAATCCCTTGGCAAGAGATTTAGCACCATCAGCAATTACATCGCGTAGTGCTTTGTAGCGACTTCTTCCCTCCTGCTGGTGAGCGATTATATATCTTTTACTTAAATTTTCTACACTAATCATGTTCTCAGACATCTGCACAGATCCTTGTTAAATTACGTCAGCAAATGTCCGTTCCATTTTGCGGAAGTACCAAATGCTACTTACCAGTAACAGGGCAACTAGTCCTAAAGATAGTGTGAATCCAGTCCAGTAAAGTTTGGACTCTCCCCCTAAAATAGCCCAGCGAAAGCCATCAATCACGCCTACCATTGGATTTAGATAGTAGAGCAAACGCCATTGTTCTGGGATAATGCTGCTACTAAAACCTACAGGCGATATGTATAGGCCAAATTGCACAATAAACGGCACAATGTAGCGGAAGTCTCGATATTCTACATTCAAAGCTGCCAACCACAGCCCTACTCCTAGTGAAGCAGCAAAGGCGATGCCAATAAATAACGGTAAGTATAATATCCGCCAACTTGGAACAAAATTATACCAAGCCATCAACCCTAAAAGAATCATCCCAGAAACGAGAAAGTCCACGAAGCTAACGATCACTGAACTAGCAGGCACAATTAGGCGCGGAAAGTACACTTTAGAAATCAAGTTGGCGTTACTAATTAGGCTGTTACTACACTCACTTAGGGAATTGGCAAAAAATTGCCAAGGTAGCAAGGCGGCAAATACCAGTATTGGATACGGTGCTGTCCCCTCTGAAGGTAATTTCGCCAAGTTTCCGAAGATGACGCTGAACACGATCATCGTTAAAAATGGTCGAATCAGTGCCCAGAGCATACCAATCGCTGTTTGCTTATAGCGGACTAAAATATCACGCCAAGACAGAAAATAAAATAGCTCTCGGTAGCGCCATAGATCTTTCCAATACTGCTGCTCTGTTTGTCCAGCTTCAATTATCAATTCTGGCTTTGACGTAATTCCTTTGCTACTCATAATTATTGATTAAAGACCACTGGTTTTAAGCATTAATGGACAAACTGAAAATCTTTGATGCTGTGATAGTTGAGTACTTTTGCTTGCCTACGAGTAAATTCTCCGACAGAGGGGTTCCCCTGGGGATCGATCGCTCCTGTTACCTGCTGCCAAAGTTCTTGTGGCGCTATAGAAACTTTATAGGTGCGTTCGTTCGACTTGCAGACGTGATACCACTTTGTTTGCTGGCACTCGTCACACCAAAAGGCCTCCAACCACTCTCCTTCTAGGGAAACTGTGGTTTGGTTTGCTACCAGCATCAATGCACTGCGACGACTCATGCCCCGTTGCTGCAACTGTCCTGCTTGATCGGCAAACAATTGATATTTTTGACTCCTGCTTTCGAGGTAGCAACCATGATTTGGGCAGTAGATAGCCCGTCGTTTTGAACGTTTCCGATTTCGGTCACACCTTCTCTGCAATTCGACCTCCCACTTGAGTAAATAGACAGCAAAATTTGGAAGGTTTCGTTGGAGGAACTGAGATCAAATAGACCATCGAAGCTCGTCTCCTAAAGTTAAAAAATAAACACTATTTAATTAAAGTACGCTGATTGACAAATATTCTTAAATCAGGATTTTTTTTGTAATGTGGCAACAAGTTTAACCTTGTTATCAGACAATAATATTACCTAATTTTCTTAAAGTCAGTGATATTTATCACTGTCAATCTGTCTAAGAGCATAACATATTATGGTGACTTTATATTATCTTAATCAAACTCATCACAATCGGAACACAAAACTCTTTTTGGCATTACTTGTAGGAGTTTAAGCACAGCAACAAGTAAGAGTATCTTCCTCAAGTCAAAACAAGCTTGCGTAAGGGGAATATGTCAATAGAAACAAATGTGACAGCGTTACCAGATCTACGTCTAAATTATATCTAAGTGAGGTGAGTTCAAAACAGTGAGACTTAATCATCAAGTATCATCTAACTGAAAGAGAAAATAGGTTGTCCGCCCTCAGTAGACTTACGTGGGATGATTAGCGCTATCTTTTTGTTCTCTGTACAAGGTGCGCGTCGCAGATGCTACCTCACGACTTACCCAACTGGCAAACGGTATATTACTAACTTCAGAAATAACGAGTTGATGGCACTTAAGAACAAATTACCCACAAACTACGGCAATGGGAGCGTGTCAGCAAAGACCGTTAACCCAATCCTAGTATGCTTCAATTGTGCATTCAAATACGACCCCCCCCAAAAAGCTAGTTTTTATGAAATACGTAAGAGTTTTTATTTAAGCAAGGCGTTAATCTAGCTTAAATAAAAAGGTAAATGTTTCTGGTGAAAGAGTATTTTCTATTTTGCCTATTGCGCTTATGTTCCAATATTGAGAAAGTACTGCCAAAGTCAAAAGATAATGGCAAATACTTCCTATCAAGAGGTGATTTTTATTTCACTGCAAGCACAGGCAGGAGGAAAGAGCGAAGGAGAATAATTTACAGCTATATTTTAGGGGATTGGTATGAGGCTAAAAGTCTTTTAAGCCTACACCAATCTGTGCCGATCGCTTCTCAAACAACTATTTTGTATGGCTTTGAGACATAGCTATCACACCATCAGGTAAGATTGCTTGCTGCAAGACATCAAGGTATTGTTGAGAAATAATCTTAGGTGTGAAATGCGATCGCAAATACTGGCGACCCGCCTTGCCCATACGCTCTGCTAATTGCCGATCCCGACTCAGTAAGCGGATAAATTGAGCTAGAGCATGACTGTCTCCATTGTCAAAAGTGCCACCGCAATCGGCTTCCGGAACTAATTGTCTCAGGTACGAATACTGCGAGCAAATCACCGCTATCGGTCTTCCTGATGCTAAAGCTGAGTAAAGCTTACTAGGAACCACTAAACTCTCGGTGGATGCATCTACACTCACGAGTGACAGATCGCAAGCCGTTAATGAATAGGGCAGGACTTGTTTGTCTTGATATGGCAGAAATGTAAAATTCCTCAATCCTAATTCATTAACTTGTTGAATCAATTCATCGCGTTTGGCACCACCACCAATGCAGACAAACTGAATTGGCTCGTCTTCCAGTTGTTGAGCAGCTTGGAGGATAGTTGCCATATCATGGCAGCGTCCCATATTCCCAGAGTAGAGTACGGTAAATTTGTCTACTAAGTTATGCTTCAAGGCAAACCAATTTTCTTGCTTGGCAATTGGCACAATCAATTCTGGGTTCGCCCAACTGTGAATTACCGAAATTTTATCGGCTACTTCCGGACAATTTGCTACCACTTGCTGCTTCATGGCTGGGCTAAGAACCACAATCCCCTTAGCATTTAGCCAAACCTGTCTGTTAATGGCACGCCATAACCGTGCTGGCCAGCTATGCTTTGAAACCACTCCCAAAGCGATCGCAATATCAGGATAAAGGTCATAGAGGATGCAAACATAGGGAAGTCGAAACAACAGATGAGCCATATACCCAATCACTGGCAAAAATGGCGGGGCTGTAGTTACCAACAAGACATTGCTACGTTGCCAAGCTCTGAGTAGATAGAGCGCAGCACGTAAGGTGTATAAGACGCCATTGACCGCTTTGCCACGAATTCGCCCCGGCCAAAGCTGGGCTGTGCGCGATCGCTGAACTCGAATTCTACCCATACGTTCTACTGATAAAGCAGCAGTATCAGAGTCAAATGCATATCCTGGCTGACTCGTAAAAACCTCAATATCGACTCCTTGCTGTCCTAACTGTTTCACCAGTTCTTCAATCAACTGTCCCGTAGGAGCATAGTCTGGTGGAAAAAACTGAGTGATTACAGACAATTTGATAGATTGCTGAGTTTTGAGAGAATAGTCATTCTTAACATCTAACCGAACAGAAATGGATTGCAAAAACTTTTGATTAATCCATTTATTAAGTCTCATCAGTTGTATCCTACTCTAGAAATTTTGTTCAATATACTACTGAACTGCTCAAGCCATTAATTACACACGAACACTGGTCTCAATTAACAAATATTTTCAATTTGCTTGGAGCAAGTTGATTAATTTATTGGTATACATAGAGTCTTCTCACGAGGGAACATATATCTGCGAACTGCGGTCTTAGTTAAGACGCTTAAGCAAATACATAGAAGCTTATGCTCTTTTAATTTTGTATACACTAACTTTCTGGGGCATGGGAACACAACAAAAAACAAAAGTCTAAGCAGCTACCGTAATTTTACACATGTAGTATTATCTTACAATAATGCCTTTTACAGGCTTCTAAGAAACTTTACTTAATGTCTAAACGTCAAGTAACAGCTACTGTGCACTGGTGCAGACTATCAAACTGGAAGTTTATGTTCATTGAATTTTGGATGTTTTCACTTACTTCATTTTAACTGGGTTGAGCAATATTTCTTACATATAACAAATATTAAGTATGATTTTATATTCAATATCTGTTTTTACATGTAATTTCTTACTAGAATACCACGATAAAAGGATGTTTCAAATTTACCCGCACACTTTACCAAAATTTTATCTTTTGACAATACACATCAACAAAAACTTCATAAACTAGTGGCTCTCTCATAAACAAATTTTGACTGGTGAAATTTGTACATTTTGTTAAGTCTAAATTAATAACTTTTTTCATGTTACTAGTAAGTCAAGTATTACTTTTATAGAGAAAACCGACACTTGAGTTAAATGTATTATTTTTTACTATAATTGGCATAGTAATGATTTTGAGAATCACGATTGACAACTAACTTGGTGATATTTAAATTACTCTGGCTAAAATTGATGTCAAGGATCTATTACCCCTTTAACCCAAGCACACTATGAGGCAATTGGATATTCAACTTGACTTTAGCTATAATAAGAAACTAAAAAAATGTATACTTAAAAACTAAAGATGTTATTATCTTTGCCTACTCAGCTAGAATCTCAAAGAGACTAAAAAACGTATAATATTAAGAGTTAAAACTAAGTAAACGTCACGGTAGCACAAGGTTTAAATTGACCTTAACTATGAATTGGTATACATAACTTATCAAAATCTTAATTTTCGTTTCCCATTGACGATCCGTTGTACTCAAAATCTGACTACTCCAGCTCCTAAATAATAAATTTTTGTGCAATTGCTCCATTAGCTGGGATTACTAAAGTTGTTACACACATTTTTTCTAACTTAATTAATAAATATTTTAAAATAGATGGAGAATCATTCTTCTCAACCATCAAGTTACGACCAGAATAGGAACTCTGTACCACCATTTCTTCAGCCTCAACCTTTGCCTTGGTCTGAAGAGCAAGGAAATGATTCGAGTTTCCCACAATTTCTGAGTGTTGTACGTCGACGAGCGCTAGTTATTGCAGGGGTAACTATTACTCTAGGGACAGTTGTTTTTGTCAGTTTGATCCTAAACCGAGAACTACCAGTATATGAAGGCAATTTTCGCCTGTTAGTGGAACCTGTGAATGATGAGTCTAAAGTAGTCGATATCGTCAAAGACCCTAATGTAAACAAGTCTGGTCTAGATTACGAGAGTCAAATTGAGGTTCTCAAAAGCCCTGAATTGATGGGAGAGATTGTAAAGCGCTTACAAACTACCTATCGAGATATCAGCTATAGTTCGCTGATCAAAGATCTGACAATTTCCCGGTTTGTTGAAACCAAGATTATAGAAGTTCGTTATCGAAGTCATGATCCAAATGAAGTTAAAATTGTACTCGACCAAATTGCTGAGGATTATCTAAATTATAGTCGAGAAAGGCGGCAAACCAAGTTACGCCAAGGGATTCAGTTCGTTGAAAAACAACTCCCATCTATCCAAAATCGAGTCGATCAGCTTCAGAAAGAACTGCAAACGTTTCGACAAAAGTATGACTTTGTTGAACCAGAAGTCCAGTCCGAACAAGTTGTGAGTCAAATCACTAACTTGTCTAAGGAACGACAAGAGGTTGATGGGCAATTGGCAGAAGCTCGCGCTAATCTCTCTTTACTACAGGAAAAAGATGGTAGGCTAGCAGCGCTCAAAGATGCTCCTTTGTATCAGCAGTTGTTGGCTCAGGTACAGGAACTAAACGTTCAAATTGCTACAGAGTCAACTCGTTTACAAGATGATAACCCAACCATTCAAACATTGAAAGAGAAACGGCTAAGGTTGGTACCCTTGGTAAACAATGAAGCGCAACGCTTTGTGGGTACAAAAATTGCAGAACTAACAACTAAGCTTCAAACTCTAGAAGTGCAAAGCCGAGAGCTTGCTAAAGTAGAACGAAAAATCGAACTACAGCGCAAACAATGGCCAATCTTGGCACGTGAATACACTGAACTACAGCGAAAGTTACAGGTAGCAACCGAGAGCTTGAATCGTTTTCTATCTACTCGGGAAAATCTCCAAATCGAGATATCTCAGACTGAACTTGGTTGGCAGTTATTACAGGCACCAAGTAAACCAAAATTCCCTATTTCTGATTCGAGCATTAAACGTTATTTAATACCAGGATTGGTTGGGAGTATAGCTTTAGGAATTGGCATCGCCCTGCTGCTAGAAAAGCTGGACAAGACCTACCATAGCGCTCAGGCTCTCAAAGAGAAGATTAAACTACCGTTGTTAGGAAATATTCCATTTGAAAAGCAAGTTGAAAGCACTCAAAGCCACACACAAGAGGGAAAATTTCCCACAGTAAAAATACTAAGTCCCATTTTTAAAGGCATTCCTAGTTTAGGTATCTTAGAGAAAAAAAATTATAGCAACTATTCAGCAGAATTTTTAGAAGCTTTGCGGGTACTTTATACAAACGTACAATTGCTCAGTTGGGATCGCCGTATTACTTCTATAGTTATTAGCTCAGCTATGCATGGTGATGGTAAGTCTACTATTGCCTTCCATCTAGCTCAAGTAGCTACAGATATGGGGCAACGAGTACTACTTGTAGATGCTGATTTACGCCAACCTAACATTCACACCTTATCAAATTTAAATAACTTACGGGGATTAAGTAATTTAATCTCCACAAACCTACCAACGAGTGAGGCTATCCGACAGCTACCCTCAATGAATGAACTATCTATAATCACTGCTGGACCCATACCACCCGATCCCACAAAGCTGCTCTCCTCTGAAAAGATGAAGCAACTAATGGCAGATTTTAATAATAACTTTGACTTGGTGATTTATGACGCTCCTCCTTTGTTGGGGTTAGCTGATGCTAGCCTGCTGGCACCTTATACTGATGGCATATTGCTAGTGGTAAGAATTGACAAAACAGACTCATCAATGATAAGCCGAACTTTAGAGCATCTCAAAATTTACCGGATGAATGCCTTAGGTATGGTTAGTAACGGCCAAAGGAGCGACATCAAGAGTGATTGACCCAAGTTCCTGGTTACTGTTTTAGGCGATCGATCGTTCAGGTCACATTTGGATTAAGAAAATATTATTAAGTAAGTCGGTGCAATAAAACCAAACTGTGTAAAGAAAAGTAAATAAGGCTCAAACTCTTTCTCCCCCTGCTCCCTGCCTTATCCCAACGATAATTATTTACGCCGACTTACTTAGTGGGATAGATTCATATTTATTCGTTTTATGAAAATCCCCCAACCCTCCTTTAGCATCCATATTTAGGAAACTAAGTAAATGTTTGATGTTCATCAGCTTCTAATCTGATAAAAAGGGGACATAATTTCAGCAAATTTAGAACTATAGACCCATATAAATAAACACAGATGAGTAACCATCTGTGTTTATCTAAAGTTTAATTTTTAGTTTCTAATTTTCATCTCGTCCGTGAACTTGAGCAGGGGGACTTGTTGCTTCAACAGCAGTAAATGATTCTAGGATTTTGTATGTGTGCCTGGCTCCTTTTGGTACTATCCAAGAACTCCCCGGCTCTAGTAAAATCTTTTGGCCTTCAATGTCTAATTCTGCACGACCATTGATTACATAACCAACAGTCTCATATTCCCGCGCGGTTGATTCTTTAGGTTCATTTGGTTGCTCATTCTCCCACAGACGCATGGAAATACTTTTACCAGATGCCAGATATTTTTGACCAAGTTGACCTTTAGGAGAATAAGCAGAGTCTATTTTTGTAACGGTTTTATCAGGCATATTTTCTCCCTCGATAATGTATGGCGTTTCTATTTGATTTGTAAATTTATTAAGTAGGCAATAGGCAATATAAAATTGCCTATTGCTTATTACTTAGGTGTAGTTCATTTTTTTACACAATCAAATCAGATTGCTATATGAGTCAAATCATTAGACTCAAGACTTGCTAAAATTCTAGTCTCTATCTCTGGCTGGTGTGTTAGGGGGATATTGGTAATAACCCTCTCTATCTCTCTGTAATCGGCTAGTTTTATCTGCGGCTTTGTTTTTTGTAGAATCAATCAACTCTTTTGTAGATTGAGGATTTTTTTCATCCAAGTTAAGCTTTTCACGGACATTATCAACAGTGTCTTTTAATTTGTTCTGGGCATTTCTGATTTGGGTATCGTTTCTAATTTCACCTTGGTAATCTGGTGTACCTTTATAATAAGTACCCTCTGGAGTTATAACATCAGCTTGTGCTATGTTACCGTAGCTAAAAGCTTGACCCAGTAAAAACATAAATCCTACTAGAAAAACTACGACAATCTTGTGTAAACGGATATTTCGTAGCGAAGAAATTAGTCGATTCATAAAAATCCTCAATTGCATTATGTTGGGTGTACAATTCACTAGGTTGAATGACTATTTACCATTCATGGTTTGAGAGTAACTTTAATCAAGTTGTCTTGATTTCTTTCTTGTATTCAAGCACCGCAAGCGCTATCTATGCATTTCCAAGTTATTCCTGGAAACGATATTTTAAGAAAGTCTATTTTTCATGGGGAAGCACAGTTGCGCTTCTCTACTACCAATTTGTTACATCGATACGGCGGCTTCAGTGGTGGGTTTAGGAGGTTGAATCTGAGCTGCTATGCGTGTGCGATACAACTCTACCAATCGCTGTTCGTATTTCAATAAATCGTGGTAAATTTCTTTGAAAATAGCAGTTGCTACTGGGTCAGTGTACATTGCACACAAATTGCCAATATCACCAATACCTGTTTGCACATCTCCCAAAGCGGAACGTAATTGAAATATGTCATCACTTCCGGTTAAGGCACTTTTTACCTTAGCATACTGATTAGCGATATTTGCCCCTAAAGATGGTTTTTCACCTAATCCATGAAGATATGTTTCCAGCTTTTCAATATGGCGTTGTTTGTTGACAACCATATCTTGAAAAACTGATTTTATTTCGGGAACAGATTCTTTTTCGGCATACTTTTCTAAAGCTTCCAGTGAATAACGTTCACCAGCAAGGGCAGTATTTAAACCTCTGCCAACTTCACTTTTTGTTGAGCCACCCCAAGCATCAGCTAGTTTCCACCATTGAGCAGTTGTATCTTTTTCATGTGGCAATGCAACGTCTTTACCACCATAACCCAAGCGACTTAAAATAGCTGTGGTGAAAATTGCCAAGTCTCCAGGTTCACGAGATGTAATCAAATTTCCATCTACTATTAAAGGTTCATCTGAATAATTTGCACCGGCATTAGTGATGTCTTTGCTAATAGCACTAAAGCCAGTAACTTGTTTACCTTCAAGCAAATCGGCTTCAATCAAAACTTGTGGGCCGTGACAAACGGCAGCTACTAATTTTCCTTGTTGTATGGCTTGTTGTACAAACCTTACTGTGTTTGGGTTCCGCCGCATTTTGTCGGGAGCCATACCACCAGGAATTACTACCGCATCAAATTCAGCTGCGATCGCTTCTGTTGTAGTACCATCAGCTTGTACGCTTAGTTTACCGCGTTTACCCTTATATTTTTCGTTCATCCGGGAACCAAGGACTACTACCTCCATTCCGGCTTGTTTTAATCCATTATAAGGAACTGTAAATTCTACATCCTCTACTCCCTGTTCAATGAGGATTGCAACTTTTTTCCTACTGGAATGATTGTTATTGTGAGCCATAGTATGGTATTGCCTGTTTAGTTCTATTTAACTAGCTAGTATTTTCATTGGTGAAAACAATTAAACATCCATAATTTCTCACTTATAAATGTTTAAATTGTCCTCTAAGCAGGTACTTCACCTGTTGGGGAAATAGCAAACAATTCTTCATAATCGTGAGAGAAATGGGCGTGAAAGTCAGCAAATATTTCTGGTTTGATAGCGTTTTGCAACACAGCAAACACAGCTCGGACATGAATTGCAGTAATAGTTGGTTCTGTATTTTCTTTTTGACTCGCACGGGCAATAAATTCTTGCAAGTTGAAGGAAAGATCACTATCTCCTTCCCGTCCTCGCAAACAGTCGCCTAGTTGTTGAGGCAAGTTTTCAGCTAATTTTTGTGCTTCATGACCTGCTATCCGTTCTTTAAGTGTTTCTAAGGTGGCACGGGTAGCACGTTCAGCATCTTCACGAGAATCTGATTGAGCGAGGCTTTGTACATGTGTAATGAACTCGTCGTATTCCACTTTCTACCTCCGCTATTCCAAATTATTGAATGTCTTATTGTTTTAGATTCAAGTAGTTAACAACATAAATGAAGTTTTAATTTTTTAAATCGAAGTGGTATTTTTGGGTTACAAAAAATAGTTAAGAGTTAGAAGTTGACTATCGAATAATTTCGTTTTTATAACTCCTAACTCATAACTAACAACTTCAACTACAAGTTGCTTAGACCATGAATTTATGTTTACAATGTTACGTCGAGATTGCTAATTTAGCTTCGTACTAAGGGGATAGATTATTTTATTACTAAAGCCATACATCTTTAGTCATACAACTTGGTGAGAAGAAAACGTTATTGTAAGAATGCAGAAAATAGCTAACATTATGGCAAAAAAAAATCACAATGACGAAATAAAAACCGATGATTTGCCGCAAGAAATTAGTGAATCCTACGGTACTGGTGTGAAAGACTTGCCAGGATACAATATTGGCGGGCGAGGTTTGGTAGATGAAAGACGCCAGTACACAGAAACTAGCCCAGAACTTACTGGTGGGGATGTTGATGCTTATTGGCAGGATGCAGATGCAGTTGGGGATGAAGCTGTTGGGGGTACTGTTCCAACTCCGGATCAAAATGTAACTGAAGATATAGAAGCAGCAGTAGGGTTGGAAATGGACGATTTCACGTTTCTGCGTACCAACGATATTTTAGAGGAACGTGACGGCGATCGCTGGGAATTAGATCCGATGTCTGCTGAAGATTATCAACAACGGCGAGAATAAACTGGGGATTGGGCATAGGTTATGGGGTATTGGGAGTATGGCAGGGGTGGGAAGCTTTTTTATAATTTCCCCAAACTCCCCACACTCCCTTATCCCTAGTCTCCAGTGCCCAGTCCGTTTTAATTATTCTTCTTGCACATCAATCCAGATACTACCTTCTTCCACACGGATTGGAAAAACTGGCAGTGCTTTTTCTTGTGAAACCAAGGATAGTACTTTACCTACACCAGGCGGCCAGGGACACCAATCTTTTACCTCACCACTACTTAGGTCAAAACTACTGCGATGGAAAGAACAAACAATTGCCCCATCTTCAGTGATTTTCCCACTTTTCAAAGGCAATTTTAAGTGGGGACAGGTGTTATCTACGGCATAAAGCTGATTTTCGTGATTCAAAAGTAGGATTTTCCGGTTACCAACTTTTACTACTTGTCGCGCACCTGGTGACAGCGCTTCGGCTGCAAGAACTTTAGTCCAGCTCATTAGGTTCTCCTTTCCTAATAGACCTGCTTTTAGTTTCCCGCAATTGTGACCAGTGCGATCGCTTTTTAGGAATCGGTAGAGACGCGATTAATCGCGTCTCTACGCTTAAACCCAAGGTTTTCATTCACAGCACAAGCGGTATCCGGGTAGTCGCTAAATACGCCATCAATACCCAAGTTGAAAAATAGTTCATATTCTCCTTGGGGATTTCCTTGAAATTCTAATGGTAAAAAGTAGTCTTCATTGCGGAAAGTCCAGGTATGAACTAGTAAATCAAATGCATGAGCATCCATAATTAAAGATGTTGGTGAAAGCAATTTACCAGTGCTGTCTTTAGAAAGCAGTAGATTTTTATGAACTCCAATTGCTTGTGCATATTGAGCAATTTTCTCTAAACCTGAAACAGTTATTAAATCTGCATAGGTGCTATCATTACTATTAACTACAAAATCATAAGGTTTACCAGTAATGTTTAGCAATTGTACCAAAGGTAAATCAGTTTTTGTAGATAAATATTGTAAATTACTCACTTCAAAAGACTGGATATAAACAGGTGCATTAGCTCCTTGATAACCGTTAGCTGTTAAAGTTGCTAATAGGGGTGTTTCTAGGGGTAAACCAATGGATTCAAAGTAAGTTGGGTGCTTAGTTTCTGGATAAATGCCGATTGCACGATTTATTTCGGCACTTTTATCTTTGACTAAATCTATGATTTCCTGTAATGTGGGAATTTCAAATAATCCATCATAGAGGATATTTTGCAATCGCAGTTGGGGAATTCGCTCTTTCGCTCGTAGTGTTTTCAGTTCTGCAAGGGTAAAATCTTCGGTAAACCAACCTGTTTTTGATTCTCCATCAATTATTTTAGTAGTTTTACGGTGAGCAAATTCTTTATGGCTAGCAACGTCGGTAGTTTCAGAAATTTCATTTTCGTGACGAGCAATTAAAATACCGTCTTTTGTGGAAACTAAATCTGGTTCAATATAGTCAGCCCCTAGTGCGATCGCTAATTCATAACCAGCTAAAGTATGTTCTGGACGATAGCCACTAGCGCCTCTATGTGCAATGATAATTGGGGGTTTACCTGTGAATGTTTTTACCATTCTTCATTTTCATAATATTAATTGTTTTTTTGCCTCAACTTATCTCTATTAGGACTTATATTCGATTTTTGAAAAAACTACCTACACTTCAAAAATGCTAATTACCTACTCCTTGCTCCCTAGCTACGTAAATAAGTTCAAAAATCAAAGTGGATTATTATATTTAATTCTTGATTTACATTACATTAAGTTTACTTAGTTATACCAATCTGCAATCAGAAGCTTAATTTATAAATTTGTACTCTCCATTTCTCAAAACTGAAAGTTACGGTAAGATGTGCAGATTAGTATTAGTCTTTCTATTTCTATTTATTCTTCACAAATCGATATATTTTCATGTAACGCAAATTTTCTTCATTTTCCAAGTTATATAATTCACTCATTTCATTTTTAAAAGTATCCTTGAGTTTCCAGGAAAATTCCCTATTAATTATAATAAATACTGTTTTTACATTCTTCGTGGTTGTATTAATTTTTTCTCCTAAATTTTTGCCATTGATTGTTTCGAGAATATGTATTGGTAGATATAAAGTCGATGAATCTCCATAATATTCTAATAATCTAGGCTGTCCGTACAACAATACAGATTTTGCAGATTGATCTCGATTTTTTATCAGGTACTGAGCAGCTGAGCGATAGTCGTCTTTTCCATATTGTGGATTTAAATAGTAGTTAAAATTTGAATAAACATTCATAATTATCAAAAAAGTAGCAGCTATTTTGGCAATTTTAGACAGAGCATCAAATTCATTTCGATGTTCATTTTCAGGCTGGTAGTTATGCAAAAAAGTTGACGGTATCAAAATGAAAAGTGGTATGCATAGATAAAAAGAATGACGCGGTAGCCAATTAATTTTAGTAGCTAGAGCAAATAGAAAATTTAGTAAAAAGGATATGACAAAAATCAATGCAAATAAATAATCAGCCCGTTGGTATATCTTTCTCTTGGAGTGTTTCAATAAACTCGTAAATAGAGCTACAAAAATTGCAATAACGGTAATAAAAAAGATTAACAAATGAGGCCAATAACCAAGTAAAATTTGTATTCTATCATCACCACGTAATTCTTCAAGTGGCGGACCATAAGATGTCCCTACTAATATCCCGTAGATCACAAACATAACATTCTGAACTATTGGTAATCCACTACGAGTGACTGCTGTAGCTGTTGGATCAGATGCAGCAGGCGAAGACAAATAGAACCAAATCATTGGTGAGGAAAAAATTAGTGCTGGTATCGACCATTTGAGCCATTCTTTGAAGTTTCTATAAACGATAGCATGAGATAAACAAATGGCTGCACTAAACATTACTGTTAAAATACTACCAAAAGTTGCTATAGCAGTAAAAATGGCAAAAAACAATCGCGAAATAATTTTATTACTTCGATCATCTATGAATGAGTGGCTAAAGAAATATATCTGAAGTGAGGCTATAAATATTAATAACGAGTATGGTCTGGCATCTTGGCTATAGAATACGCTAAAAGAACTAACTGCTAAGATTAAAGACGACCATAACGCATGTTTTTTACCATAAACACGTAGGCAAGTAAAGAATATAGTAATTACTGAACCCACTCCCAACAAAGCTGAGAGCGACCGTATGGCAAATTCACTATCCCCAAAAACCGAGCGCCAATAGAACAATACCAAGTAGTAAAGTGGTTGGTATTTATCACCAGCTTCTCGATTTACGATATTAAAAAGATTTTCTTGAACACTTGTAGCATCAGATAAAGATAGGCTCCAGCCTTCATCGTACCAAAGACTTTGATTTGGTAACAAAAAGAAACGAGCAAATATGCTAATTACAATAATAATAAAAAACCCAAAATAGTATTTTGACCGTTTCATATTCAACCTCCAAAGCATTAATATAGGGATTTGGAACTAGAAACCGGGACTGGCAAATAAATATTATCACGCTCTTGTTGTGTGATTCATCCCATAGACTCTGTATTGAAAATAGAAAGTGGGTAAGAGGTTATTTTTATCAATTTTTTGTGTAATTTATTACATTAGTGCCTAGCTTGAGATTAGGATTGTTTGAATTGCTGAATCTGGGAGTCCCAAGACAAGAATTCCCAGTAATCGTCCTGATACATTGACTTTTAAGGCTACTTTGACGCCAATTAATGCCGACAATTGATTTATACAGACTCTTGTCAGTATTTATTGTATAACGTTAAACCTTTAAAATCTCTAGGAGATGAGTTAGGTAGATTGCCATGAGTGAAAATACAGAAACGATTTTCAGTAAAATAATTCGTCGGGAAATTCCCACTGACATTGTTTATGAAGATGATTTGGTGTTGGCATTTAAAGACATCCACCCCCAAGCCCCTGTTCACATACTCGTCATCCCCAAAAAAACCATTACCACACTAGCTGATGCTGAATCTCAAGATCATGCTCTATTGGGGCATCTTCTATTAACCGCCAAACGCGTTGCCCAAGAAGCTGGACTGAAAAATGGTTATCGAGTTGTTATTAACACTGGTGATGATGGCGGTCAAACAGTGTACCACCTACATCTACATATCTTGGGAGGACGGCAGTTAGACTGGCCTCCTGGTTGATAAAACTACAATGAATTGCATTTATAAATGCGATTCATCATTCAAACAAATCACCATTATCAGCAATGCTGATTTAAAATTTGTTTACAAATCTTAATTCTGGGTTTAATCTAATAAACATAGGTAAGTAAGTCTACTTACTCAAATCATAAAACAATCAATCGCAATCATAAAACAATGACAGCAACCATTCAACGCCGCGAAAGCGCCAACGTATGGGAGCGGTTTTGCAACTGGATCACCAGCACCAACAACCGCTTATACATCGGCTGGTTCGGCGTATTAATGATCCCCACCTTGCTAGCTGCTACCGCTTGCTTTGTAATCGCCTTCATCGCAGCTCCTCCAGTAGACATCGATGGTATCCGTGAGCCTGTTGCAGGTTCCTTAGTTTACGGAAACAACATCATCTCCGGTGCAGTTGTTCCTTCCTC
>NZ_JACJSJ010000063.1 GCF_014698115.1 Nostoc sp. FACHB-973 | reverse complement strand
AGCAGGCGAGCAGAGGAGCAGAAATTCTTCCTAATTCCCAATCCCCATTGCCCCTAATCCCCACTCCCTTTGGTCGTGGGGGCCCCGAGTTCCCCAATCCTTAATTTTTGAGAAATTTTCTGATGACAACCGCAATTTCTTATCCCAATGCCCCCGATCTCGCAACCGATGATTACATTGTTATCGGCTTGGCAACCTGCTTCATCAAGGAAGATGGAGAAGTTTATCAAATTGAAGTTATAGAACCGATTCCCTCTGCGGCTTTGGAAGCGCTGCTAAAGGGCATTCCTACCTCGTACAAGCTGGCTTATGCAACAACTTTGGGAGCTGTCCTCGATGGCGATTCACAATTTGTGCCAGATGGCTTTCCACAGTCGGCTCAGTTCGGTGAGGAGTTTATACCACGGGTGTTTGCAGCAGCTCGTACTTACAAGCGTCGTGAGTCTGCAAAATCCCTCATTCCCTTGGGTACAACGTACACTGAATTCAAGTATTCCGTTGACCGTAAGCGGGTGCTAAATGCCACTAGAGTTATTACTAAAGAAGATAACGTTAAGCAACATTCTCACACTCACAAAGTTCTTTAGGTAATTATGCTAAAACTTTACGGTAGCGCTCGTAGTCGAGCTTCCATAGTTCATTGGTATTTAGAGGAACTAGAAGTTCCCTACGAATTCGTCAAGCTTGATATGCAGGCGGGTGAACACCTCCAGCCTGAGTATTTGACAATTAATCCATTTGCAAGAGTTCCAGGAATTGTTGATGGAGATTTTCAGCTTTGGGAATCTGGGGCAATTTTGCTCTATCTGACGGATAAGTATGGAAAAGCTCCAGTTTCATTAGAAGAACGTGCTGTGATTTACCAGTGGGTGTTATTTGCCAATTCCACCCTCACTACAGCAGTTTTGGTAGAAGCAAATCGCGATCGCCAAATACCACGTTTGTTGACTACCTTAAATGAAATTTTCAGTAAACAACCTTTTTTGCTGGGCAATGAATTCACTGTTGCTGATGTGGCAGTGGGTTCTGTTTTGAACTACATTCCCATGCTTCTAAAACTAGACCTCAGCCCTTACCCCGCGGTGTTGAATTATATGAAGCAATTGACTGAACGTCCGGCATTTCAAAAAACTATCGGTGCAAGAACGTAAAAGGGACTGGGGATTGGGGATTGGGGATTGGGGAGATGAGGGAGATGAGGGAGATGAGGGAGTGAGGGATAAGAATTAATAACCAGTCCCCAGTCCCCAGTCCCCAATCCCTTTTACCGATAATTTGTAAATTGCAAAGCCACAGGATAGTCTTCTTGTTTTAGCCGCACAATAACAACTTGCAAGTCATCTTTAGATTTGGCAGAAACCCGTACAGCGTCACCTTGAATTGAGGCTTGTACCTTTTTGAATTCGTCACGAATCAATTTGGAAATTTGTTTGGCGATTTCTTGACTGATGCCTTTTTTGAGTTTAATTTCTTGACGCACGCGGTTACCGCTTGCTGATTCAATTTTCCCAAAATCAAAGATTTTCTGAGAGAGATTACGCTTAGCGGCTTTTTCCCGCAGGATGTTGTGTACAGAATCTAAGGTAAACTCGCTGTCAGTACTAACATTAATGCTTTCTTCAGCCAACTCAACGGTAGTTTGAGTATCTTTGAGGTCATAACGGCTTTTGATTTCTCGCGCAACTTGATCGACAGCGTTAACCAATTCTTGTTGGTCAAAGTCGCTCACAATGTCAAAGGAAAAAGTAGAAGCCATAGAGTATTTTGGATTTTAGATTTTGGATTTTAGATTTTAGATGGGGTATGGGGCATTGGGAGTGCTGTTAGCGGTAGCGGGGCAATGAGCCGCGTGAGGAGTTAGGAGTTAGGAGTGAGGAGTTATTATTCTTCCTCATCTCCCTTATCGCCCAGTCCCCAGTCCCCAGTCCCCAGTCCCCAGTCCCCACTCACCACTCCCCAATTAACTACTAGCTTGGATGATGCTCAGGAATATGAGAATAGCAGAGCCAAGGGAGCCAATGCCAAACATTAGCGATCGCAAAAGGGGTATATTCAAAATATAAAAAATTGAGTAAAGAAAACGGGCAGCCACAAAAGCGATCGCAGCCGCTGCTGCTGTAGAAGAATTTACACCAGTTACGTATGCCATGAATGCGGCTGCGGCAAATACCATAAACGCTTCAAAGGAGTTCTGATGTGCCCAGGTGGCTCTTTGAGCGTATGGTGGCAATTTATCAAACATAGCCCGAGGGGCAGAGAGATCGTACCCAACACGCACACGGGCATAAGCTACTACCAAAAATGGCACGTAAATTAGAACGGCAGCAGCAGCGATCGAGTACAAAAAAATTATCATTAGTTATTAGTCATTAGTCATTGGTCATTAGTCATTCGTCATTGGTCAAATACATAGACGTGTTTTGCTCTGCTCAACACAAACTAGGACAAAGCACAAAGGGCAAAGTCTGTAGCAAGATCCCGCAGCAGGGTATGCCGGCTTCCGGCAATAGCGTAGCTAAGCCGTGTCCCCCAACGTCTGGCTCCGCCATCCCCCAGTGTACGGAACTTTGTAAGAGAGGACAAATGACAAATGACTAATCGAAGTAGAAGAGTGTCACCACTTTTCTTTGTTCTTCTGCATCTTGACAAGTTTGCAACAAAGTGCGGCTGTCGTGAAACGCGAAGCAAATCAGTTGCTGGCAACGAGAGACAATTTCCTTGTTGCACAGGTAACTAGCTTCTGCAAGAGACAGATTATCATTACTGGGATTTTCCACTAAATGCATTACCTGCTCTAGTTGTTGGCGGGATTCAAAAGGCTGGCGTTCCAAGCTTTGGGGTAGAATCACCGTTAACAAGTTTGGATCGGCTCGCGTTGCTCCCCGGATGGCAGCAGAATTTGTACCTATAGCACCAGAAGTGATGATCCGATTACCCGATAAAACTAGGGCATAAGTCATCATTTCAATAAGATTCTGATGCGTAATCGGCACATGACGAGAACCCAGCAAGGCGATTCTTTTAGAACCCGTTTGCTGGATTGTCGCCAGTTCTTGCGCTAATGTATCTACGTTAATAAGGTCTGTTGACTGGCTCAAAGATAGACATGCATCAGATTAAACGACCCAGATATTCTACCAAAGAGCGTGTAGGTGCGAGGCAAACCTGAGTTAGACATTGCTACAATTTTTCAATTTTCAGACATAAAGATGCTAAGACAAAGCCGTTGCGGGAGTTAAACCGAGTTTAGATAACAGACGCTCAATGTCAAAATGCTCAACCATCAGCTGGCGAATATACTGAACCTTAATCGGCTCGTGGAGGCGGACTTGACCAAAAGTGCGGTCAACAATTTCGACTGTGGTGAGGGTGTCTAAGTCAACGGATAAAATGGGAATTTCTAGTTCTTCAGCGCGACTGAGAATGAACGGTGGAGGTGGTAGTTGCCCGGTGAGAATTAAACATTGGGTAGAAGTTTCCAAAGCAGCTTGCTGAATTTCCACGCGATCGCCTCCTGTTACAACTGCCATATTCCGGCGTTTGCGGAAATATTTCACAGCCGAGTTGACATTCATCGCTCCAATTGCCAGACTTTCCACCAACAAATCTAGGCGATCGTTGCGACACAGAACGTCAGCTTTTAATTGCTTAACGAGTTCGCCAACGCTGACACTCCGAAGTAAATCGCTGTTTGGTAGCATTCCCAATACTGGAATATCCTGCTGTTCCAAAAACGGGCGCAGCAGAGTGTCAACCGCTTTTAGTTGTGCCACAGGGATATCATTGATGACGACACCAATCAAGCGATCGCCTACACGTTGCTTAGCAGCCAATAATGCTTCAACTGAAAGCAAAGATTTATAGCGGGTTACTAACAGCACGCCAGCATCCAATACTTCAGCCAGTTGTAGCAAAGATAAGTCAAACAGATTGCCTTCATACAAATCACCAGGTCCCTCTAGCAATACCAAATCTCCAGGCGACATTTGCGAATATTGCTGTAATAGCGACTGCTGATAATTGGTTTTGTCCTCCCCACGCAAGCGTTTTTGCACATTTAGTTCATCCAAAGCCAGCATTGTAGGTGCAACACGGTTTTCCGGCAAATTGAGGCTAAGAGCGATGAACTGGACATCTTCCTCAATTAAAGTTCCGCTAGACGAATTTAAACACGTACCGAGCGGTTTACCGTAGGCTATATCCAGTCCTTTTTGCTGTAGCTGATGAGACAAACCCAGAACAGTTGCAGATTTACCGCTGTAAGTCTCGGTTGATCCAATCAGCAAATATTTAGGGGATTTGGGCACACATGCACTCCTAATTTCAAAAGTCAGAAGAACCCAGCTAGGTGTTTCCTAATTCTAGTTCCTTCTGGCAAAAGCCTCTTGCTGTTATAAACTAGCATTTCTTAGAAGAACTTCTGAATCAATAGTAGGGGGAGTGGGGAGTGGGGAGTGGGGAGTGTGGGGAGTGTGGGGAGAAAGAGAATTTATACTTCGGAAGTTGAATTAATGGAAACCAACTGATGTAAAGTTCGGCTGAGTAAGGAAGCCCAATACAGTCATGAGGATGTTGGGTTTTGCTCTCGCTCAACCCAACCTACTTTTCTGAATTCTGTTAGCGCAGCGGGGCGTAGCCCATTCTGAATTCTGAATTCTTATTTAATCTTCATCAAGTGCCGGAAAAGCTTCCTCAAATTGCCACAATCTATCTTTATTTTCTACGAACCAAATACGAGTTTTTGGAGTTAATTTACTCCAAATGTCTTCAGCAGGAACATGAGGAGATGCGTATTGGTACTGCTTACCAAGTGATTTGAGATTGTCCGCTACATCAGCGGGAATTCCGAATTGTTCCCAGTCAATTTTTACATTTCTTCCCGAAACTCCCGCTGTGGGATCGAAAATCAATTGTGCAGATCTGACTAAATCAGCAAAATGTTTCGGTTTGAGTTTGGTGATTTCCTGAAGGAGTGATTCGTTATGTTCTGGAGACATTGTACTAGCAGTGGTGAAGATTAGTAATGTATTAAATCAGTCAACAGTTGAAGGTTTTTCAGTTGGAAATCGTCAATCATTGAACACTAGTAACTGTTCACGAATAACTGTTTTTTAATTACCAATTCAACCTTCGATCGCTGATAACTGATTTTTGAACTTACTGCCAGAGATTTTTATCCCAATGTTTCTAGTTTAGCGCCGAGTCGCTAATTTGATTATGACTAAAATTATTCAACTAGAACCGTCACAGCGGCGATCGCAATCAACATTTCATCATTTTGATCGTTGAGTTCCGGAATCGCTCGCCCTTGAACTATCATCCCCCCAGATTCTACAGTGAGAGTTTTCCGACCAAATGGTAGTACGGCTAGCACTTCCTCTTCCCTAACTTTTTCTGGGTATGGTACTGCGACTTGAACTTCCACAATCATTTCATTGGGATTACTTAAACCAGCCACTTCCCAAACACCAGGTAAAGCATTATGAGCGATGGCATTGCGTACCGCCCTAGATGCCGCTACTGTCGGTTCTTGTCCATGCTGATCTATTCCCATTCCCATTTCAATTATCAACCGTTTACGCGCCATTGCAACCTCCGGCAAATTTTGCACCTTGGATCAAATACAAGCAATTTTAGGGCACAGCATTGCTGTGCCCCTACTGTGTATCATCGATTGCATCAAAACGAGAAATTTTAATCTTTATAGCAAAAGCCTTGGTGGTTAGGACATTAACAGATGATAAAACCTAGACACAAAAAGACTTTTCACCCAGTCCCCAGTCCCCAGTCCCCAGTCCCTTGCTATATCTACTCAACGAGATTTCATCCCCTCGAAATCCTTAGAGCGTATGCAACAACCTACTCAGGCGCTCTGAGTAGCTTTTCATGACCTTGATGGCAAACATGGGTGTTTCCTGAACAGCAAAGAGAAACCCTTTTTCATCAAGGAAAGCAAGTTTGCAGTCCGTCTTGGCGATCGCTGTGTAAGTTCTATTTTTTACTCCTACAAGTATGCCCACACCAAAAACTTCGCCCGTCTCAATGCTTTCTACAACCTTACCATTGACTAATATATCCACTTCTCCTTCGACAATGCCGTACATAATATCACCAGGCTGTCCTTCTTCAAAGATGACTTCGCCTAGTGAAAATACTTTAGGATTGGGTTGTTTTTGAAATATACCGACTGTGACTACAGGACTTAGCATTAGAGCAACCCCAAAATTCTTAGTTTTTGAATGAAATCTTTGGATAGGCACCATGAGAACCCAGAAAAGTATACTACTTTCTGTTGGTTAACTCCAATCTCCGCAATATTTCCGATTGGTTAAGGATTGATTAACGAGTATTAAAGGTAGATTCATCCAGTTCAAATAGTCGTCAACGTCGATTCATTCAGTTCAAATCTTCAATATTTGTTTCAAGATTGTTAAGAGAAAGGCTGTTATTTACAGCGTATTTCAAGAAGCCTGAAGTACACAAACTCAGTCTGTTAGCTAAGCATCAAGCCTATTTTACTTTCTCAAAAGACAATCACTTATAAAAGTAACAAAAGTGGGAAAAGTACGAAAAGTGGGATATTTTGATATGCCCATACTTCTTTTATCCAAAATCTGCTATTGTTAGCTTCAAGTAATAATTTTCTCTGAAAAAATAACAAATGTGAAAAACGCATTTTCTTTTAATCGCAAACTGTAGAGACTGCTAAGGTAAACGGAAAGTAGATTTTTCTGTATTGCAGATATGTAATATCTTTGTTGGACGTTACATACAAAACGGGATGATTTAGCAACTTGCAAAATTCTCCCCCTGCTTGCCGTGCTTAAAAAAGCTTGCCGTAATTCATTCCACTGTTGTGCAACAGCCTTTCTGGGAAGACACAACTTGTTAACTGGAATTTTGAATAAAATTTAATTCACCACCAAGACATATTATGAAATCATTTTTTCGTCAAAGTCTCCTGTCTTTGATAGGAGCCTCCGCATTACTTTTGCAAACGTTTACAACTGGAACTGCAAAATCAGAGTCGGTTGATTTTACAGTACATTGCTCTAAAACTTACTTACCTGTAGCTCTTGCGCCTGGACTAACGAAACAATATCGGATTTATGGCGAACTTTGTGGACAAAAGTCACTGAAAGAAAAAACTGTTCATGTATTAGTTTCAGGTATTACATACGATCGCAATTATTGGGATTTTCCATACCAAAAAGAGCGTTACTCTTATGTGAAGGCTCTGACAAAAGCTGGTTATGCCACATTTAATATTGACAGAATCGGAATTGGCAATAGTTCTCATCCTCGAGCAGACCAAGTGACTGTCCAATCCAACGCTTTTGTGCTGAATCAAGTGAATCAAGCGCTGCGAAATGGCAAGATTAATGATGTGAAATTCAAGCACATCATCAACGTCGGCCATTCCTTTGGATCTGTTGTTGTGATTGAACAGGCAAGTCAATATGGCTGTGTGGATGGGGTAATTATTTCTGGATTCTTGCACAAATTGACTCCACAACTACAAGGCTTGGGGAACTTTCTAGTTCCAGCACAATCCGACTCACGTTTCAATGGACAGAACTTGCCAAATGATTATTTGACGACTTTACCAGGAACACGAGGACAGTTGCTTTACAATCAGTCCAATGCCGATGCAAAAGTCATTGAGAAAGACGAAGAACTTACACAGACATTGACAACTGGCGAAGCAGGAACATTTTTTCCAGCTGTTACTTCTGACATCTCGAAAAAAATTCGCGTTCCAGTTTTACTAGTAATTGGACAAAAAGATAATCTTTTTTGCTCTGACCAAATCTGTAGTCGGGAAAATGTGGCAGCATCTGAAGGGCAATTTTTTTCGCCTAAGGCGCAGTTACAGGTCTATATTCAGCGAGATGCAGGACACTCTGTTAATCTGCATTTAAATGCATCTGAGTGGTACAAAGTTGCTGGTGAATGGAGCGATCGCTTTGTTGAAAAATAACCAGAAGTAACATGGACAAATAAAATACAAAACTTTTCTTTTCCTAAACAGCGATCGCTTGCCAGTTAATCAACTAAGCGATCGCTTTTATTTCATCTACTTTGTAATTGCTGCTAGAATTGATACTTCACTATGCAAAATTAAAAATCCGATCGGTTTTAACTGATGACTTGGAAAATTTAACTATGGAAAAACAACCGATACAAGTAATTGGAGGTGGACTAGCTGGGACAGAAGCAGCTTGGCAAATAGCCCAAGCTGGAGTACCGGTGATTTTATATGAAATGCGTCCAAAGCGCTTCAGTCCTGCTCATCATACAGAACATCTGGCAGAATTAGTGTGTAGTAATTCCTTTGGGGCAATGGCAAGCGATCGCGCTGCTGGATTGTTGCACGAAGAATTACGTCAGCTTGGTTCCATTGTAATTTCTAAAGCTGATGAACACGCCGTTCCTGCCGGTGGTGCATTAGCGGTAGATCGGGGACAATTTGGCCAAGATTTAACTCAAACTTTATCCAATCATCCTTTAATTGAATTCCGTCGGGGTGAAGTGCAAGCAATTCCTGAAGGAATTGTGGTTTTAGCAACCGGGCCTTTAACCAGTCCAGATTTAGCAGAAGATTTGCGCCGCTTTACCGGGATGGAATACCTCAGCTTTTTTGATGCAGCTAGCCCGATTATCGTGGGAGAATCGATTAACCGTGACATTGCCTTTATGGCATCACGTTATGACAAAGGTGAAGCTGCTTATCTCAACTGCCCAATGAATAAAGAACAGTATTTGCGGTTTCGAGAAGAACTCTGCAAAGCTGAACAAACAGAACTCAAAGATTTTGAACGAGAAACGGCGAAATTTTTTGAAGCCTGTTTACCTATTGAAGAACTAGCACAGCGGGGAGAAGACACCATGCGTTTTGGTCCCCTGAAACCAGTGGGTTTATCAGATAGTCGCACAGCGGAACGTCCTTATGCTGTGGTGCAGTTGCGCCAAGAAGATAAAGCCGGTCAACTTTGGAACATGGTAGGATTCCAAACTAATTTGCGCTGGGGTGAACAAAAGCGCATATTTCAGCTAATTCCCGGTTTAGAAAAAGCCGAGTTTGTACGGTTGGGAGTCATGCACCGCAACACTTTTATTAATGCTCCTCAGTTGATGTATCCGACTCTGCAATTTAAGGGGCGTCCAACTTTGCTTGCAGCTGGACAGTTAATTGGTACAGAAGGCTACACCGCTGCGGCTGCGGGTGGTTGCTTAGCGGGAATTAATGCAGCGCGGCTAGCTTTGGGTAAAGAACCATTGGCTTTACCACCAACAACAATGATGGGGGCGCTATTTGAATTTATTAGTTCTGCTTCACCCAAACACTTCCAACCAATGCCGCCTAATTTTGGGATTTTTCCAGAATTAGGTGTGAAAATCAAAAATAAACAAGAGCGTTATGGACATTATCGCGATCGCTCTTTAGCTGACTTAACAAACTGGAAAGCTCAGAATTAAAGGGCATTAGGAGTGCTGTTAGCGATAGCGGGGCAATGAGCCGCGTGAGGAGTGAGGAGTTAGGAGTTATTATTCTCCCTCATCTCCCTCATCTCCCTCATCCCCACTCCCTATTCCCGATTCCCTATTCCATGTATGCCTAACCCGGCGATGATACCCCCCAGCAATCCCCAGGTACCATCGGCAAATACATTGATGCGATGAATATAGGTACGATGATAGGCGTACTGTAACTGTCTATCATTAACTTTTGTCTGCTCTACAAGGTTTTCCACATATTTTTCAGCTTTGATCAGTGCTGCATAATCCAGGTTAAACCAATATGAGGATACTCCCACCACCGCCAGTCCTGGAAAAACCAAGGTAACTAAGAAAATTGTTATGCGTGCGTTCATACACTTAACTAGCTAATACATCTGCTCAATGCTGACATAGCTAGAATCTTTGTCTAGAAATTGGGATGTCCCCTTGTTTCCCCCACTCCCCACTCCCCATTCCCCATTCCCTACAGTAAATTAATCGAATTTTGGGAATAATCCTCATAGTGTTTGAAAGCATCGGTTTGGTTGGGCTTCACACTATGAGAGCGCGATTTCTAGAAAAAAAGCAGATTTTTTGGGTTTTATGTGTTGCATTTTGCTGTATTTCTTGGGTTTGTTTGGCTTTAATTCCAGTACACGCAAACTCTACACAGTCTATTGATACCCTGCGTCAACAACAGCAACAAATGAACCAGCAGCATCAGAGTGTGGTTAACGAACGCGATCGCTTAACAAATCTCCAACAAGAGGCGCAAAAGCACCTGACTGGTTTAAACCAAAATCTGCAAACCACAGATAGCTATATTCAAGAAAGTGAATCACGATTACAACTGGCTACCCAACGTTTGCAAAAGTTGGAAACTGATTTAGCTGTAGCCCAACGTTCCTATGAAACTCGTCAAATAGCAACAGTAGCACGATTGCGATATCTCCAGCGATCGCCAGCTAGTCAGGGATGGGCAGTTTTGCTCCAAAGTCAAAATATCAGCGACTTTATCAGCCGTCGTCATCAGTTGAAGTTAGTTTATCAGGCAGACCAACAAATTTTGCTAAAACTCAACGCCCAAGCAAATTTGATAAATCAGCAAAAAACCGAAGTAGAGGAACAAAAAAACCAAATTGCTTTGATTCGTGAGCAGCTACTAGCACAAAAAGCCGATTATCAAACCCAGGCCCAATCACAATCAGAATTGATTCAACGCCTCAATAGCGATCGCCTCGCTTTGGAAGCAGCCCAAAATCAGCTAGAAAGAGAATCCAAAAATTTGGAAGTCTTAATTCAGCAAAAGGTAGCACAAGCAGCCCAAGCAAAAACCAACAGCCGCACAAGCATCATCATTCAGGGAACTGGGATGTTTACCTATCCTAGCGATGCTCCTACTAGCAGTCCCTTTGGCTGGCGGATGCACCCAGTTCTTGGCTATCGTCGCTTTCACGCAGGTCTGGATTTTGCCGCTAGCTATGGTAGTACAATTCGAGCAGCCGATTCCGGAACAGTGATTTTTGCTGGGTGGTATGGTGGTTATGGCAGAGCTGTAATTATCGACCACGGCAAAGGTATTACTACACTCTACGGACATACCAGCGAGTTGTATGTTACCGAGGGACAAGCAGTCGAACGAGGACAAGCGATCGCTGCTGTTGGTTCCACAGGTTTATCGACTGGGCCTCACCTCCACTTTGAAGTGCGCCGTAATGGTTCACCCGTCAATCCCACTGATTATCTTTAATCCGAGAGCAAATGCGATCGCAGCCGTGCTATAATCTAGGAGAATAAGGGCGCGTGGCTCAGTGGATAGAGCAACAGATTCCGGTTCTGTGGGTCGGGGGTTCAAATCCCTCCGCGCTCGTTTAATGTCCGTGTGCCAAATTATTTGTCCGCGTTGACAGATTAATGTCCGTGTGCCAAATTATTGTCCGCGTTGACAAATTGTATGTCATTACAACACCCTGCCATACATACAGTATGGCAGAACTCTTCTTTTGTTATAGGGTAATTAATCAGTTTCAATATTAGAGCTAAAATCAAGCTCTTCAAACAAAGAATCTGTTGCTCTATCCTTTCAACCCACCTAAAAAGTGTTTGCTATGAACACTGGAAAAATTCCAAAACTCAATAAAGCTTTTAATGTACTAGGACATACCCATTGACAGCAAAAGTCGTAGCGACTTTCAACCCGCCTCTCGCTGGGAGGGGTGTTGAAACTCTGGATGGGTTTTAGATGTGCGCTCCTCCTTGTACTTTCAACCCGCCTCTCGCTGGGAGGGGTGTTGAAACTCCTCAAGGCATCATCAGCAGAGGGAGCATAACTGATGCCTTTCAACCCGCCTCTCGCTGGGAGGGGTGTTGAAACCCTGCGCTCCAAACCCTTGATTTGCCAAAAGTTCTGAATGCATTTTTGGCAAGTCTCCCAAAATCGCTTGTCTGTTAACACTTAAAAAAGTAAATTAACTGACACCAGAAAAGCTACAAGCCTTAATCAATAAGCGATTTGAAGTTTTGGCAGATCCCCAGGGAAATTGACCCCGCTTCGATTCGCCAAAAAATAATTAAGGTGGGTTCCTCCTTGGTCGGAGGTGATTCGGTAGCCACCACTGCGGTAAACCCGCACCTCTATTACTGGGGGCGCACCTTATTCCTATCCACAAGGGACAGCAGCATCAAGGTGGGCAGCTACTAGGGTCAGAAAGCAAGACTGTTTAACAGCAGTCAAACTAACCCACATTTACGCAGCACAGAGACTTGTAACAAGCATGAACTGCGGCGCTATTGAATATTTTCATTCTATTGTCAAGGTTCGGCGTTTTGTCAATCAGTTTATTTTGCGGGAATGATAAGCTGCGATCGCTAATTCTTTCGCTTTCTCTTGTGGACTACCTCGAATCGGCTGTTTTGCCTCTTCTATAAAAATTCCTGCTTTAGCAGATTGACTTTCAATATTTGCAATCAATCTCCCATAGCTCCATTGATGGACATTAACTCGGTATTGTTTGGCATATTTTTGCTGAACTTCTATTAAGTCTGATTTCTGTTCGGCTTTGGCTTGAACCTCGCTTTGAACTTGTTCTCGCATATCGCCCAACTTAGGGAGGACAATACTGCCAGCTTTATAGATTTGTGCGATCGCCACAATTTCTTTAGCTAGTAATCTGTCTACATACTGCCCTAACTCTGATTCTCCCATTTGATTTGGTGCAGCAAGTGTTTGAGCTATTTGGCGTTGGTGCGATAGTGAATGTTTCTGTTGTCGCTGTTGGTTTAGTAATTTGTAATTATCGCCCAGTAGTTGTTTAATACTGCGGTAGGTAATGACTTTACTTGTAGAGCCATCAATTACTGCTACTGTTGCAGGCTTTTCTAAACCAAGGCTAACTGCAACAAGAATATGAGATTGACCTTGATATAAGGGTTTGCTGGGACGGGGAAAGGGGTTATTAATTCTGGCTAGAGATGAGTTTTTCCGTTTTATATGAGCAAGTTGTTGATCGTTGAGTTCACCTTTGGCTTTTGTCTGAGTGATAGTTTTAGCAATTTCTTCTGCTTTCTCAACTCTTACAAGGTTTGTTCCTTGAGCCGTCCATAGGCGAGTATCTACAGAACAGTAAAGGGTTAAGCGGTTAACCTTCCACTCCTCGCCTTTACCTTCTTCTTGTTGCCAAGCAATACGTCCACTACGAAGAGTGAATAGGCTGCTAGAGTGTTGGCTTTTGCTGTTCCGCTTGATTTGCTGGTCTTCTAAAAAGCGATGGAACCAGTGGAGTTGGCGAGAATGGCAGTAGACTTGAAAGCTATGTTCACTCAAACCATTGAATTTTACACAGATACGTCCACACTGGTTCTTAAACCAAGTCATGTCTTCGTTTGTTTCATAAGCAACTGGGAAAGGTACTTTGCTAGATTTTTTTAAAATGCTGTCTTGCCAAGATTTAGCCTCTGTTTCACTTTCAGGAACGTTATGAGTGGCAAGCAAAAGAGTTTCTAACCATTTGCCATCTGTTAAATCTCGCCCTTTTGGAATTCGTGCCTCTAGTTGCTCTCTCAGACGTTCAATCTGAATCTCAAGCTTACGGCGGCGTTTAACAAACTTTTGAGTGTCTTCATCTTTATCATTGATTTTGCAACCATTCTTGAGAAGATAGCTAATTGCACAACGAGTTACGATGTCTTCTGTGTCGGGGTAATTCTCAAATAAAGTTTTAGAGATATTGCGATCGCGTAGCGTGCGCTTTGCGCGATCGCCTTCTGCAACTTTGGCTTTTTTAGTTTTTTTACGTTTGTTTCCTTTCCCTGGTTGTGCTTCAACAGTATCGGACTGGGGGGTAAGTTCAGCCAAGATTTCAGCAGCTTTGTTACGAAGGCTCTCTAAAGTCACACCACTGGCTTCTACTAATTCAGGATCGCTTTTGAGCATTTCCCACCAGCGCATTTTGCCTTCTAGTTGGAACTGCGATCGCTTCATCAGCGCAAACCATGATTTATATATGTAATTCACCAATGCGATCGCACTCGTGTAAAAGCGTCCGGGTTGACCGATGAAGCGGGGGTCAGTTTTCAAAGGCTCGCATAATTCTTTGACAATTTTGGCTGGGTGCTTGCCTTTTTGCCGCCAACTCTCAAACTCTGGCTGTTGAGCTACCTTTAGCAACAGTTCGTTAATCAGTGGCGTATTTTTCTCTGCCATCAACTTCCATAGCTGTTGGCGAGTAGATTCACTTGCTACTAAACGACACTGAATAGTAATTTGGCTCATATTTTTACTAACATATATGTCTGATAATACCATAAATGTTTAATTAACTGCTGTGCCTACAATGATTTCATGCAAGAAACGTTTTTTACGAGTAAACAAGCGGCTGAAATCACAGGCTGCACCCTGCGTCAACTCCAGTACTGGCGGGAAAAGGGTGTGGTTGTTCCTGTTATTGGTGAGACGGGAACAGGACGTAGTATTTATTACTCAAAGCCGAATTTGATGGAACTGGCAGCAATGTTATATTTTCTGTCGATGGGATTGAGTTTTGATATTGCCAGTACTACGCTGAAAACTTTGAGAGACAAGGAACCGGAGTTGTTTGAATCTGGTAAAGGTAGTCGGTGGATGCTACTTTGGCAGGGACATAAGCGATCGCTAAATCTTGTAGTGTATGACCGAGAACAAGCGATCGCATCTTTGGATGAAGGTAAGCCTGTAATTCCGGTGTGGTTGGACGAAATTTATCAAAAGTTGGCGCTGAAGTTAGGAAAAAGTTAAAACTTCTGGGATAAAGCGGAAATGGCACTGAGGGCTTCGTGCTAACTTTGGTAAGACAGGAGTGAGTTGATGAGCGACTTTAGCAAAGAGACAGACGCACGTATTAATATTGATGATCTTCTCCGCCAAGCTGGATGGAACCCTGCCGATAAATCTCAGGTAATGACTGAGGTTTCGGCTCAAATGGCAGATGGTAGGAGAGGTAGAGCCGATTATGTACTGCTTGACCAAAGAGGTCGTCCCTTAGCTGTGATTGAAGCTAAAAAGCGTGCGATTGAGCCTTATGTTGCTAAAAATCAAGCACTTCCTTATGCTCGGAAGCTGGAAGCACCGTTTATTTTCCTCAGTAATGGCGAACTGATTTATTTCTGGGATTATCAAAACGATGATGCGCGGATTGTCAATTCTTTTTTCTCACGGCGAGATTTAGAGCGATTGCTGGAAATGCGCTCAACCCGCCAACCCCTAGCTACTATTGAAATTCCTGAGTATTACACTCGACAGGGAGAAACTCGCTTAGTTCGTTCCTATCAAAGGGAAACGATGCAAGCTATTGACCATGCGGTTGAATTGGGTAAACGGCGATTTTTACTCGAACTGCCAACTGGAACAGGTAAAACTGATTTAATTTGTCTGCAATTAAAACGCTTGATTCAATCAGGATATGCCGAAAAAATCCTGTTTTTAGTGGATAGGGAACAATTAGCTAAACAGGCATTAGAAGCAATTCAAGATGTTTTAAATCAGTATGGTAGCTACTGGCTCAAGCCGAGTGTTATCCGGCAAGAGCAGCAAATTACAGTTTGCTTACTCCAAACAATGATTAGCCGTTATCGGGAGTTTACTAGCGGCTATTTTGATGTTGTTGTGGCTGATGAATGTCACCGTTCGATTTATGGTGTTTGGCAGACTGCACTTACTCATTTTGATGCGTTTCATATTGGTTTAACTGCTACGCCAGCAGCTTACATTGAACGGAATACTTTTGATTTCTACAACTGCCGAAATGAGCAGCCAGATTTTACTTACTCTATTCAAACGGCATTTGAACAAAAGTATCTTGTTCCCTATCGGTTCGCTACTGGCATCACTGAAATTATTGCTGAAGGTGCTGAAGTTGATGAGGTTTATTATGACCCAGCAGCCTTTGAACGCAAGTGGACTAATGAGACCAGTAACCGCCTAATGATGCAGGAATTTGATAGATTGGCTTGGGAAAATTATCAAGAATTAGCACCAGGACAAAAGATTGGGCCTGGTAAGTCAATAGTATTTGCTTTGACAAAAAATCATGCGGCACGGTTGACAAAATATCTTAACGAATTACATCCAGAATGTAAGGGGCGTTACGCTGAAGTAATTACAAGTGATGTTGCTAATGCAGATGACTTAATTCGTCAGTTCAAATATGAAGATTACCCACAAGTTGCAGTCAGTGTTGATATGCTCAATACTGGCTTTGATTGCCGGGAAGTTTTGCATTTAGTTATGTGTCGAACAGTGCGGAGTCCAATTCTTTATCAACAGATTCGTGGACGGGGGACAAGGACTGCGCCACATATTGATAAACGCAAGTTTGTGATTTATGATTTCTTTAGAAATCACCAATATTTTAATGACAGCGATACTGATATTTATGCTGAAACTGGTCGAGGTCATGTATCAATTAGAAGCAACCAGCAACAATCCCGTCTTCGGTCAGAATTAATTGAATTAGGGCTTAGGGATAGATGGCAGCAATATGTCAGTTATGTAGAAGTAGGTACAGAAGGGGAGCGGGTTGATAAGCGAGATTATGTCACTAACTGGGAGCAAACTATCCAATCTGCTGTAAACAACGATCCAATCCTCCAGAAAATCCGGGATGGAGAATTGTTGACGGAAACCGAAGAAACGGAACTCGCGCGGCGTTTGAATACACCCCGATACTATTTTAATGAAGAAAACCTGCGGCGAGCTTACCGCAATTATAATGGCAGCTTGATTGATTTTATTCGGGCTGCATTGGGAACATTAAAGATTAAAAGTCACGAAGAATTACTGGAAGAAAATTTTAGAGCTTGGTTGGTTTCTCACTCTTTCGCACCAGCCCAAGCTCAGTATCTTTCTTTGTTGAAGAATCGGGGTATTGCCAAAGGTCAGCTAACCATAGATGATTTATTCTTGCCACCCCTCTCAGTTCTCAATGCTGCTGGTTTAGGTATAGAACTGTTTGGTGAGCAGGGATTGCGGGATATTTTTGATGAATTAAACCGCTCTGTGTTCGCGGTGGATGCTACAGGTACAGAGGGTTAAGAGAAAAATATGGATTCAGAAATTCGTCGCAAACTCAAGCATATTACTGATACTTTATGGGCTGGTGGGGTAACAAATCCTGTCACCTATATTGAGCAAATTTCTTACCTGATATACCTAAAGTTGTTGGATGAAGAGGAAGCAAATCGGGAGTTACGCGCCCGTCTCACTGGTAATAATGGTAATGCTAAATTACTATTTCCCCAGCAAGCAGAACGTTATCGCTGGTCTAAATGGCGTTTCAAGAGTGGTACTGAACTGCGCGACTTTCTGCGGGATGAAGTTTTTCCCTACATGGCGAATTCTTTGCTGAAAGATGAGCCAAAAGTGGCAGAGTATTTCCGAGATGCGGTTTTAGAAATTAATGACCCGAATGTTCTCAAGTTGGTAGTTGATGAACTGGATACCTTGGATTTCCTCAAAATGGGTCAGGATGTCAAAGGTGATATTTTTGAGTATCTGTTAACTCATTTAGGTCAATCTGCGCTTAATGGTCAATTTCGTACTCCCCGACAGATAAGGGCGTTTATGGTGGAGATGGTTGACCCAGATTTGGGCGATACTATCTGCGATTTAGCTTGTGGAACAGGAGGATTTTTAATTGATAGTATTGAGTATATTTTGGCTAAGTACAGCGAAAATCCGATAGAAGTGCCGATTTACGGTGAAGATTGGTTGGAAAAACGGGGACTGACTTTGGCACAAGCAAAACAGCAAATTCCCAATCTCCAAACTTATCGCAAAGGAAATGGGGATAGATTACCTGACTGGAAACTTTTGGAAGAGTCGATTTATGGCTTTGATGTCTCCCGCCAGATGATGCGAATTTCGATGATGAACTTGGTGCTGCATGGAATTCGCAACGCCAAGCTGAAAGTAGCAAATGTGTTGTCAGATATGGGGGGACTGACAGAAGATGATTTGCGCCGTCGCTATAAAGTGATGTTTGATAATCCCCCTTTTGCGGGAACGTTACCCAAAGATTCTATCCGTGCAGATTTACCGACAAATTCCAAAAAAAGTGAATTGCTGTTTTTGGCTGCAATCATGAAGTCTTTGGTAGCGGGTGGAATGTGTGCGGTAGTTGTACCAGAAGGGTTACTATTTGGTTCTACGGGCGCTCATGTGGATTTGCGGAAGAAACTAGTGACAGAATTTGATTTATTGGCGGTGGTTTCTTTACCTGCGGGGGTGTTTAAGCCATATACGGGGGTGAAGACGGCGGTGCTGGTAATTCGCAATCCTTTGGAGTCTGCGGTGCGTCAGGTGAATCAAGTTTGGTTCTATGAAGTTAAAAATGATGGTTACGATCCTGATAAGATTTCCGGCGGGGGCAGACCAGAAACGCCAGAACTTAACGATATTCCCAATTTATTAAAGCAGTGGAAGGTTTATCGGGAATCGGGTTTTATGCAACCTCCAGGTGTGGAAAAGGGGGAATTGCTGAAGCCGGAAAGTGAAGAACCCCAATGCTGGTGGGCATCTTTGGAGACTATTGCCGAAAATGATTACAATTTAGCTGCTGGGCGTTATAAGCCGCAGATATCTGAAGCTGTTTCTGATGATGATCCGGTTGAGTTGATTCGAGAAGTTTTGGAAATTGAGCGAGAAATTGCCTCTAGTTTAGAAAAACTGCTGCGTGATGTGGAGGCGGTTTAATGAAGTGGACAGTAGCATCCCTTGGTGATTTTCTGTCATTTGAATATGGCGCATCTCTCAGAGAACCAAATCGGGACGCTTCTGGTCAGATTCCAGTGGCTGGTTCCAATGGAATTGTTGGATATCATTCAAAAGCTCTCATTAAAGGCCCAGGAATTGTTGTAGGGCGTAAGGGTTCAGCAGGTAAAGTAACTTGGTTTGATACAGATTTTTGGCCGATTGATACAACCTTCTACATTCGCCTTAAAATTGCTGCTAATGTCCGCTGGGTATTTTATTTATTGCAATCATTAAAACTAGAACAGTTTTCGATTACAACTGGTGTTCCTGGTATCAATCGAAATGATGTGTATCGTCTTCAGGTTTTTATTCCCCCTCCCTCTGAGCAACACCACATAGTCGAGATTCTAGATCAAGCTGATGCACTGCGAAGAATGCGGGCTGAGGCTGATGCAAAAGGCGATCGCATTTTGCCTGCGCTATTCATCAAAATGTTTGGCGATCCAGCAACGAATCCGATGGGTTGGGAAGAGAAACAGTTATCAGATTTAGACATAGATTTTAGATATGGAACTTCAGTAAAATGTGATTCTGTAATTAATGGTTTACCTGTTCTTCGTATACCCAATATTTTAGGTGGTGAGATAAACTTAGATGTTCTGAAATATGGCGAATTATCATCTGAAGAAATGAATCGGTTATTACTCGAACAAGGAGATCTGTTATTTGTTCGTACTAATGGAAATCCTGATTATGTTGGTCGTTGTGCCGTTTTTGATTTAGATGAACCATATCTTTTTGCATCTTATCTAATTCGAGCTAGATTCCCAAAAAATACTGTAGAATCTCGCTTCATTGCTGCTTATTTACAAACACCTTCAGGTCGTCAAGGAATGTTACCCTTCATTCGTACTACCGCAGGCCAGTCAAATATTAGTGTGGAAGGACTAAAAAAAATTCCTATATTTTTACCAGACTTAGAGTTACAACGTAATTTTGTCAACCAACTAGATAATCTATACAAACTTCGCCGCCAAAGGGAACAGTCAAAAAGTATACTTGAATCAATTTTTCAATCATTACTCAGTCATGCTTTTTCTGGTGAACTCACAGCCAAATGGCGAGAAGCACATATGAAAGAACTGCTTGTAGAAATGGAAGAACAAGCAAAAGCCCTCAATTTGAAGGATAACGCCGACTCTCAGCAGCTTTCTCTGCTATAACAATACTGTCCTGAGAATACACGGTAGACACTTATAGAATAAGTGTCTAAAATGAGTCATTGATATACGAATATGCCTAAAAAAAATTCTCCTCCCCGGAAAACAGATTCATCAGCTAAAAACAAGGCTAATTCACCGATAACTGGTTTCCGTATCAGTAATTTTAAAGCCTTTGCCGACACTCAATACATTCCCATTCGTCCACTTACCCTGATTTACGGCGCTAATAGTTCAGGTAAATCGAGTGTACTTCACAGCCTTTTGCTAGCACATCACGCCATCACAAACGAAGGTGAGCTAGATGTTTATCGCACAGCAGCGGGAGGTGATTCAGTTGATTTAGGAGGTTTTGGGCAATATGTTCATAAACGTCAGCGTAACAATGTGATTGAGTGGGCGGTTGATCTAGATCCCAAACACTTAAATTTACAAAATATAGAACCTATTTATAGTGATCGCTTAGAAAACTTGTTAAAAGCTGTTAATAAGTTGACTGCGCGTATTCTGATTGGTATTTCACCAGCAGAAAAAGGACGGTTACGAGTGCTTTCATTCTTCCTTGAAGCTGATGATAGCAGGGTGTTAAGAATGTCTCATATTCCTGGGGGAAATACTCTTAAGTTAAATAATATTGGTGATACTCCAATTATTAATCAGTTGAAAGATGCGATGCTGGAGGGGATGAAATCTACCTCAACACCACGTCCCCCATCTTGCCAAGAACTGCAACAAGCTATTGATGAATTAGTACCGGAAATTACAGCAGAAGTTTATCGCTTACTACCGACAGAAAGGGAAATAAGAGATGATGAATTGATCTCATCTTCTGTAAATCGTAAATCTGAGCTAACAACAGAAGATTTAGCTTCCGTTCTAGCATCTTTATTTATTGGACACTTTACCACATTAATACAGATAATTCATGATGCTGTAGAAGATGAAATTGGTCGTTTGCAATATTTGGGCCCATTCCGTACCTATCCACCTCGTCATTTTGCCTTTTCTCGACAGAAAGATGCTAATTGGGAAGCTGGTGGTGGTTATGCTTGGGATATTTTATTGAATAATTCTGAAATTCGCAACAAGGTAAATGCTTGGTTAGGGGATACTGACAGAATGAAAACCCCTTATGAGTTAAGGGAGCGTACTTTATTACCAGATTCACATTTAGAGGATAAACTTTACTCCCTTCTTACCAAAAGCTTACACGATTTCACCGTTGAGTTGGTTTTTCACGCAGCAGGATTTGGTGAAAATATTCAAGAAGAAATTGAACGAATAATAACTGATTTAGAAGATACAGGTGTAGGGAACAGTCAATTTTGGCAAATATGTTGTTTGAAGTCAGCAGTAGATTCAAACTCATACAGCTTAATGAGGTATTTTTTTTCCGGTTTGGATTATAACCGTACTCTCCCGGAAATTGAAGATATTGTTTCGATGATGACTGATATCGAGAATCTATCAAAAATCTGGGTAGATGATATGACTTCAGAAGGCGATCGCATTTCAGATTTAGTCTTTTTTGATAAGAGAAATAAAACACAAGTCAGCCATCGTGATGTGGGGATTGGTATTAGTCAAGTAATTCCAATTCTCGTATCTTGTTATAGTCTATCTGATTCCTTAATTGCTATTGAACAACCAGAAATCCATTTACATCCCAAACTGCAAGCAGAACTTGGAGATGTCTTGATAGAGTCAGCTTTGGGAGCCAACAAAAATACATTAATTGTAGAAACTCATAGCGAAAATTTATTGCTTCGCATTATGCGGAGGATGCGGGAAACTTTCAATGAAGAACTCCCTAATGGAACTCCACCAGTAACACCGGAAGATATTTCTTTACTCTATATAGAACCTATTGGAGAACAGACTGTAGTTCGAGAAATTCCATTAAATGAATGTGGTGAGCTTCTGGAGTTATGGCCAGACGGTTTCTTTGAAGAGAGATTAAAGGAGATATTTCCCTAATTATGCTTGCTGAATACTCGCTAGGTTCATGTATTTTTGACATTGATTGTTATGTTGGCGATGATAAAGAGCGCCGCCAGCTATGCTATTCAAAATTGAAAGAACTCAAAGAAATCATTTTAGAAGAAGAAGCCCTAGTTCGTGATTTAAGAGATGGGGCATGGAGTAAATATGTTTTAAACCATCCTTCTAAAGATCCAAATACAAAATACATTATTGAAAAGCTGCGGTTGCGTAAAGTGAAAGCAGCTAAAGCTACAGCATTACCCTCTAGTCATGATGAGTGGTGTCAAGAAGCAGTTGATTCTCACAAAAATGAGTTTTTAAATGCTATTTTAATTTCTCAGAAAACAGCAGCAAATTTTCCTGGTATGCCAGAAGTCTGTTCTATTGAAAAACTGAGTATTGCCAGATGGTTACAAACCCATAGTTGTTCTGTTCGTCTTAAAAGAAATATTAAGGAATATCTAAAGTATTTGGGAGTAGTTCTGAATCAATCTAAAATGATTAAATTTATTGATCCCTATTTCGATCCCGATCCACAGCGAAAAGATTACAGTGATTTTCATCATCTTATCACCGCAGCCAGAAGAGACATAAAAGAACCCAACAAGAATATTGAGATTCACTTAGTTAAGAAATTTTTAGAAGCAGATGCAAAAAAACAATTTCAAACTCTCTCTCCTGCTTTAAAAAACGCAAATCTAACTGCTCAAGTTTTTTTCTGGAGTGATTTTCATGATCGCTATCTGATTACCGATCTCATTGGTATTAGCCTTAATAATGGGTTTAACACAGACAATACACTGACTACATGGACAAAATTAAACAAATCAGATCGGAAGGATATAAATGACGAGTTTATACCAAATGTGGGTAAAAAATCCTTAGTAGGTAATCATCAGTTGATATACAAGTTCGGTTTGCCGTGAAGATGTTACTATATCTTGCATTTCAGAACCAGATAAAATCGAGAACACAGTGCGAAATTTGCCAGATTTATAATAATTAGGATATCAATGTCATTAATAAATATATAGGTATAGGTATTATAAGTCTAAATTGTTAATTAATTCTTCTATTGCTAAACTCTTTGTATCTTCAGGTAGATAATCAAAGACTTTTTTTAAAAGTTCTGGAGACGCATTTTGAGCAAACCAGTCTTCACTAGGATTCTCTTGAATATTAAAAAAATACTTTAATCGTTCCTCTATAGCGTCTTTATCTGGTTTATCCAATTGTCCAATTCTGTCTAACCAATTGCTTGATGAATCTTTGAAGCAATTAGCATCAACAGTACATATTTGATGAACTAAAGCGTAAGAATTTTTATCAAGACCATTTCTACTTGTAGAGTTAATTGGATATGTGGTTGGTAAACCGTTAAATGTTGTTTGTGAAGTCAGAGGGATAACAGAGAACGTTGCTATATATACAGATTCATCTTGAAATTGATCGTTTGTCCAGATGATATAAGGATGTAGTCCTCTGAAAACCCTACTTGAATTAATATTCTCAGTGCAAGTTTGACATTCTACTTCACCAGGCTCATCTAAATTATAAATATGGACATGACCCAGTTTGCAACGAAGAGATACCCTATAGGGATTTATGGAATAGATCCAACCTTGTCTAGGTCTTTGTCCAGCCACTTTACAATCCTAATTCACTGACTAATTTTTCTCTTTCTGCTTGTAAGTTAAGTTTAACTTTCTCTTCTGGTCGATGGGTGTTTTTTGCTTCCACCATTGGAGCAGTGCTATATACATAATCTAGTAACTGATTCAGTTTATCTGAGCCAGCCCACTCTCTGCGAATATTATCCAGCACAAACTTAATACTGAGAGGTATTTCCAAATCATCTGCCTGAGCAGCTTGATTCACAGGTCTAATATATGTTGCATTATACTGAGATTCTTGAATAATCTCTTTCCCATTCATTTGATTTAAAGCAGCATCTATACCCTCATTCCAAGGGCCAAATTGATAATAACACCAATCTAGATCAGTCAGCTGCTTTCCTGTCCACTTAACTGAGTAAAGATCCGCTAAATACAAAAATTTGATTAACTGTGTTTTTGTAATATACCCTTTTGTCGCGTAGACAAAATATTTTATGAGTTTATCCAACATAAGCCTTCTCTCTGCTGACGATCATAAAATACTTGTATGAACTAACACATATAGATAGATACAGGTATTTAAAAGTATTTTTATTCAAAGCTTTATAGAGAGTTTTAATAAGTTTAGATCGCTTAATTATAGTTGTTTTTATCCAACTCCTGACACTTTTTTTGCTTACAGCTAGCTAAAACTAGTTTATATGTACTAGTATATAGTATGGAATTGATGTGAATACATAATTTTTGACTAAAATTTAATGTGTTGTTATCTCATGGGGTGTCGCTTTTGGCTGAATAACCTTTTGCCACTTTACCATTTCCGTGAACGGCAAAAAGCGCCTTTGACACCAATCATCCACCCACAACACTGGAATTTTGAATCTAGCACTACAGTTTGGACATTCTGACGACAGCAAGCTTAATTTGTGGCGATCGCATTTTATAAGAGTCATCAAATACTTTTTTCCCAGTTTGGTGTGGTTTTATCGTAGAAACCACCAGCGTTCAGCTCATGCATTACCGTAAGCTGCTTGTTTTAGCAGGGACAAGGAAGACGAATTCATGGAGCGATCGCACCAAAAGTTTGAGTGAGAGAGGCTATTGTTGCTGTAGACTTTCTATTTGCTGCTTTAAAAAATCGGCACGTCTACTATCACCTAACAAAGTGTATCCATCCTTAGCTTGTGAATACCAACTTATAGCCTGCTTATTATCATCTATTGCAGCATAGACTTCCCCTAAAGCAAATTGGGCTAATATTTTCTCTTCTAAATCTTCATCACTTTTGGCAAGTTTGATTGCTGTCAAATAGTTGTCTATTGCTTTTTGAGCTAATCCAGTTTGCCAGTAAATATCTCCTAACGAGCGATAAATTATTGTTGATTTCTGACCTCTTTTTACTAAAGTTTCTAAGGTTGCGATCGCTTCTGCACTCAAATTATAGCTTTTGAAAGTATCAGCAGTTAAACCATAGGCTGGAATTGCATTTTGCGGTAAAGTGTAGCGGCTATAAAGATTTGCCAGCATTAGAGCAGTTACTTGTTCATTTAATCCTAATTTAGTTATTTTAGTTACTTCAGGTTGGATAGCTGCTGCCTCAGATTCACGTAGCACTCTAAAATCGAGGTTAGATGTGCCTTCGTCCTGAGATGTTTTACCAGTATTGGCTTTAATAACTAATGAATAGTTTGTTCCTGGTTGTAATGGAGGTAACCCAGGATAAACTAGAGAATTGTTTTTGACCTGTTTTTGCCACACTATTTTTGTGGGAGTCTGTAAAGTTACTGTATATTGCGTAGCCTTAGGTATAGCATTCCAACGGAAAGTAGGAGTGCTGCTTAAAAGTAGTGTATGGCGAGGAGTAATTAAATAGGGAATCAGGGGATTAGTGCCGCCTAGAGTCCCAGCAGGTGGAGGTGCTTTAGAGATGATTGCTTGCCAAACAGGACAGATTGTTTTTAAACCTGATGGCACACCTATGGGAACAAATGGTTTGGAGAGATTAGGGCAAACTACTCTCACCTTGACACCCTTATCAGGCTTGATCTGATCGCCTTGATTTAATTCTGTTCCAACAGAAACAGGTCGAAAATTTGACCAATCGGGGCGCTTCAGGAATACTCTGCCTGTTGAGGAGTCAATTCTGGCTGAGTAGACAACTGCTGGCTGACCTTGGGCAATAGTTGTTTCTGCCATCCCCAACACTACTGCCCCTAATACCAATATTTTGCCAGCTAGATTCAATTCAATCATTTCCCATTCTCCTGTTCTGCTAAACGTTTTTGAGCAGTAATTACCCAACCATCTTCATCAGTACTAGAAGTAGGATCGGCATATTGAATGCAAGTTTCCCATTCTTTTAAAGCACCTTTTTTATCTTTTTGCGCTTCTATTACCTGTGCTAATAAACAGTGAGGTGCGGCAATATTAGTTTGTACATTGGCAGATTTTTGAAAGTCAATTGCTTCTACTAATATTGCGTGTGCCTTTGGGTAATCACCTTGCATTAGTCTTACCCAACCTAGATTTTTCAGTAAAGCGTGTTTAGTCTCTGGACTAAGCTTTAATTTCTGTTCATCAGCAAAAGCTTTTAACAACAAGTGAGTACCAGCAGGATAGTTTTTATTGAGGATATAAAGACGAGAAAGATTATTGATGGCATCGGGAATATTATCTTGTGCCGCAATTTGGTATTCGGTACGTGCAAGATCAGGTTTTTGCAACTCTTCGTAGAGTAAACCTAACCGAAAGTGGGCTAGGGTATCATCAGGGTTGAGTTTGATTGCTCGTTGATAATTCTCTTCAGCACTTCCCCAGTCACCTTCGTTGTAGTTGTTGAAGCCCCATTTATTGTACTGGGTGGCAATTTGGGGCAGAGATAACCGCAAACCTAATAATCCAATTACTAATAGGAATGAAAAACCTGCACTAATCTCATGCCAGAATCGCTCTGGTATTTTCAACCTTTTAAGAGTGCGCTTGTAGGCTTCTTGTCCTGCTAGAGTCAGTGCGCCACCAGCAGTTAGCAATGTCAAAATGCTTTGTGTACTGACTGCCAGTGCGCCTAGTGTATCAGGCCCACCTGTAAGGAAACGAGATGAAATGTCTCCGACTAAACCAAGAGAAATAGTTAGCGAAGATATAGAAACGGCACTCCAAAACCAATCAAGCTGATCCCAAAATTTATGAGGCTTTCTTTCAGGTTGTAATGACCACCACCACGCTTCTTTGGGAGGATTGAAGCTGGTTTGCCAATCAACAGTTTCGCAGATGGTGGCGATCGCTGTAACATTGTCTTTGAGTATCTTGTCTAGTTGAGCGATCGCTGCGAAACTCTCTCCAGATGTTTGCGTTGTATTTGCCAGTGCTGCCTGTACTTCGTCTCGCGCTGTCAATACTTCTAAAACCTGCGTAGGTGTAAGTTCTGCTTGGTTTGTTGGTTTAGCCACATCCTCGACAAGATGCTTAGGATCTGTGGCTGCATCAATAGGAGTCTGAAGTTGTTCAATAGCTTTTTGATAACGTTTTATTGCCACTTGCAAGCGAGAATCAGTCATAAGCAGATAAAGAGAAAGATTGTAATTTATTTTGCTTCACCAATAAGCGTAAATGCTGCCCAATCTTTGGGGTTAGGATGATTTTCCCTAGTTTTGAGCATTGCTTCACGTAATGCTTGGGCTTTGTCGAGTTTGCCAGAAAGCCAGTTGCGATAAAACTCTGTCATTAATTCAGCGGTAGGTGCATCGGGTACTGACCACAGGGAAACAATCACACTGGGTGTCCCAGCAGTAATTAAGGAACGGGATAGACCAATTACACCATCACCAGTGATGCGACCGCGACCAGTATCACAAGCACTCAAAACAACTAACTCAGCATTTAGCTTCAAATCTAAGATTTCGTTAGCAGTCAGTAAGCCATCATTAGGTTCGCTGTTACCAGAAGGTGCAAGGGCGATCGCTCCTGGTACACCTAATCCTCTAAAGTCATCTAGTAAGCCATGTGTTGCTAAATGAATAATTCGTGCTTTGGGTAAAAGTGGCAAGATAGCAGATTTTTTTGCTTTATTGCCTGTAATAGCTTTAGTTTCTAAAATCTGTGCGATCGCTTTTGCTTCTTCTTCAGCACTAGGTAAAGATGCTAATTGCTGTGGTGGTTCCCCAATTTTAGGTGGAACCTCTGGCATAGTAGGATTACCAACAATCACAACTTCTTTAGAGTTTGTTTGTTGAACTTTAGTTTTTTGTTGTTGTGTTAAGTCTAAAACTTGTATCGCTGGTGCAGTCAGAATAGTATGTTGTTCAATTAAATATTTACCTTTCTCATCTTGTAAAGCAGGAAAAGGGACTAAAAAGAGTTCTCCTTGAGGCATGAAGATAACAGGAACATTGGGATCGGTGGGAAGTAAATCAGCAATTGGACTTATCAGTATTTGATGGAGTAGCTTTAATTGATTTTCTGCTTCAACATTATCAAGCGGAACTACTTCGATACTACCTCCTCTAATTCCCAGAGATTGGCGAGTGCTAGTAACAAGTTTCTCCAAAGCAATATCAAAAGATTTTTTAGGATTAACTGAGCGAAAATCGACTCTTCCAGTCGGTTGAATGACCCAGATGTAGAGATTGGATTCAACAATAGAATATTGAACCAAGGTAGAATGATGAGCTTTTGCTACTTGTTTGATTTGCTCAAGATTCAGGTAAACTCTCTTAGACATAGCTATTTGAGGAGCTATTCGTTTAGCTAATAACTCTACAAAAGCGCTGGCACGACCCCTTTCAGATATTTCTAAAGCTGAATTTGTTTTATTTTGAGCAACAAAAACTTCTTGTAAAAGTTTGTATGCACTAGCTTGGGTATCAAAAATTGAAATCTTATTAATGTCATCATTACCTAATTTTTCTCTTTGTGATTCCCAAACTTTAATACTTTCCTGTAGAACTTTCTCTGCTTCAATTAAATTGCCAGATTTGTAGTAAGCATTGCCTAAGTTATTTAAACTTGCACCTTCACCTTGAGGTGATTTGATAGCTCGCTCAATGGCTAATGATTGCCGATAGTAATCTATCGCTTGGCGATAGTTTCCTTGTGCAGCTATAATTAACCCTAAATTACCTAATGCTGCTGATATAATTCGGCGATCTTTTTCTTGCTTGGCTAGTTCCAAGGCTTTTTGAGCATACTGGGTTGCCTTATTATAGTCACCACGACGACCATAAGCAGAACTTAAATTTTGCAGAGTCGTCCTCTCTCCTTGAGAATATTTATTCGTTTGAAAAATCGCCAGTGCTTTCTCAAGGTAATCAATGGCTTGCTTTGGAGATCCTAAGTAGCCGTAAATAGTTCCTATTTGAGTCAGAATACCTCCCTCGTCGTTAGATCCTTTTTCAACAAAAGATAAAGCTTGCTGGCTGTAATCAATCCCTTTTTCTTCATTCCCTAAATAGAGGTAATTGGCTGCTAAATTAGCTAAAGCAATCCACTCACCTCCTCGATATTTAAGTTTTCGAGAAAGTTCTAAAAACAATAGATCGTACTCAATAGCTTTGGCGTAGTCACCTAAATAATGGTAAATAGAGCCTAAATTTCTCACATCTCTCCACTGTTCTTCTTCATATTTGATATTCTTGGCAATCTCCCAAGCTTGATTTAAATAAAAAATTGCCCGATCGTAATCATTCAAATAATAGTAAGTATTACCTATAATTCCTAAAATAGTTGCCGAACTTCGCCAATCATTATTAGAATGAGCGATTCTAAAACTAGATTGAAGAACTTCTAGTGCCTTAGAGTAATTTTGTTGGTAATAATAAACTTGTCCTAAATTGGCTAGGGCTGTTCCTTCTCCTACAATATCTTTTAATTTGCGATAGATGTCTAAAGCTTTCTGAAAAGATTGCACAGCTTTCTCTAACTGATTGTTCTGGAATTGCGTAGTTCCCTCATCTATTAGTTTTTCAGCTTGAGCTTTTTGGGAATCTGAGGCTTGAGCTAACACTTGGAACTCAAATGCAGCATTTAGAAGGAGAAGCGAAGAAGCGAGGAATGGAAGAGAAGAAATTAAAGAAAGAAGAAGTAAAATCACACTCCCTAACTTAAAAGACTTAAAACAAAGATGCATCAATAAATTCCTCCACTTGATTTTAAAATTCGGCAATCACCTCAAAAGTAATGGACATTGCTGCCATTGATTGGGTATCAATCTGACGAACCCCTGTTATTGCACTTGTTCTACTACCGCGACTCCCCTCATCTAAATCATCTAGCAAACTAGCGATCGCCTCCGTTGGCTCTTTGTGCAAATTCACAGGATTTCCCCGCCCTCCAGGTTTCTCGGCTGCTAAAGTCCGCAATAGCTGAATGGCTCTTATCAACGGTGTTGTACTAGCAATTACTAGCACTTCTGCTATCCCTGGATCTTTGCCGATTATAAATTTATAGTTTTCTCCCCGATCGCGATCAGGGATTAAAATTTCCTGTTTTGCTGGAACTGGTTTGATATCTTCGTTACCTGGTAGCGGTGAGAGAACAGATAACTCGCCATCAACACTGATTAACAACACGCTAATATAAAGGTCACGCGACTCATTATTAGCTACCAAAAATTGCACCTGTGTTTTTGGCTGCAATTTTTGGGCGTTGGATGTCTGAGGTGTTGTCCCTCTGCTTCTGCTAGGGATTGTTACTGTTCCTCCCCGCACAGTGAATGACTCTGCTACAATTTGACTACCATCTACTTTTTGCATTGCTGCTGATACTGCAAGCTTTGATGAAGTGGTATTCAATGTCAGCTTGACAATTCTGGCTGCTAGCAAAGATTTGAGTTTAGCTTGTAATCGCTTGATTGCATCTGTTATTTTTTCTTCTGGGATTCCGGCTGAACCAGGAATCAAATCTTGTGCGGGGGAAAACAAAGCAATGCTACCGACTTGGGGCAAGCTTTTCACTTTCAGCTTTTGCAATTGCTGATAATAAGATTTGGTAATTCGACCCAGAATATATTGCACTTCTTGTTTTGATAACGCCACTGGTTGAATGCGTTTGATAGATTGAAGTGCTTGCTTTGCTTGTTCTATCTCCTGTCCCAGTGATGGATCGAGTCCAATGTCGAGGGTGAGGTTAGTAGGAATTGCCCGCGATCGCTCTTGTAATAACGTACCAGCTGCGATCGCCACTCCTCTAGTGGTTGTCTGGATCAGTTTGCCTTGTGCTTTGAGTTGTTGCCGTGACTCAATCTGTATTTGCCCTTGTTCTTGCCCTTGACTATCAACTACTGTAAAAGTTGCACCTCTACCAAAGGCTTTTAAACTGCGAGGATCTATCCCGCCTAAAAATAAATCAATTTGATTTCCTTGTACTTTGGTAACTACTGCTTCGGCTGGTGTGTTTTTTCGATTCGTAAAGTAAACTATTTGTTTATCGTTATTACTTCCCTGTTTGACGTTAAATTCTGGTTGTTGCACAATGCCGGATGTCGGAAAGTATTCTTGCAGGATTTTTTCGGTTGTGGCGATGGTAGTTAGCATCACTCGATCGACTGACTCAGAGCTCGTTTGTTGCCAAAGATAGCGAGTGAGTATATAAGTGAAGATGCCACACGGTGTATCAGCAAAACGTGTATCAATAGCTGACTGGTCTAGTTTTGCAGCAGCAAGCATGACTCCTTTTGGCACACCTTGTTGACGCAATTTCACAAAGTCTGAATTGCTGAGATTCAACCGGGACATCAATTGTTTTTGATATTCCTGTTCTTCGGTACTTGCTAAAAGTTGGATTTTTGGGTCTGTAATCCGCAATAGTTCTTGGTCGCCGGCACGCGATCGCACTGTCAAAATTCCTTTACGTGCGCCACCTGAATAACAGCTATCTAGCACAAAGGTGATGTTTTCTGTATTAATGGCTTGCATTAATAACCACAAAGTATGCCCAGTAATATCATTTACTTTGCCTCCTTTATTGGGATATCCGGGTGGGAGGTAACTGTCGATGGGTACAATTGTGCTGACTCGTCCATCTTTAAAAATTTTATCTGGGTCGGCAACTTTAGAACCGTGCCCAGAGTAGTGAAATACAACCACATCTCCAGGTTGTGCCCACTTAATTAGATGTTCTTCAAAGGCTTGTATGATATTTGCACGGGTTGCTTCTTGGTTGTGTAGGATGCGGATGTCTCCAGGTTGAAACCCAAAGAGATTAATCAAAAGTTCTTTCTGAATTTGAGTATCATTGACTGCCCCTTCCAGTGGATACCATTGAAAATCATTTACTTTTAGGTAATCATTAATCCCTACTAACAAAGCCCTTTTGCGTGGCGTATTTTGGGCTAAAACTTGAGCATAGCGAACAGCTTGCTGCTCAATTTCTAATTGGCTAATACCAAGAGTAGCTAAAGCTGAACCAGCGAACTGCAAAAACTGACGACGCTTGATGATTGACATAGCCTACTCTTTTCCCCACATCCCCAAAGTAGATAATGATGAAGATTATCATCTGTAATATACGTATTAATACAGAAATAGGAAGAAAATTGAGTGTGTTGAAATAATTTGTAGTATTGAGGAGAAAAGAAAGATTACAAGTCATTTTTAGATATTACTCTGCCTCGCCAATAAGGGTAAATGCTGCCCAGTCTTTGGGATTTGGATGATTTTCCATAGTTTTGAGCATTGCTTGACGTAATGCTTGAGCTTTATCTAACTTGCGCTCTCGCCAGTTATTATAAAACTCAGTCATCAACTCAGCCGTGGGTGCATCGGGTACAGACCACAACGAAACAATAACACTGGGTGTACCTGCGGTAATCAAGGAACGGGATAGACCAATTACACCATCACCAGTAATTTGACCTAGCGCAGTATCACAAGCACTCAGGACAACTAAATCAGCATTTAGTTTCAAGTCTAAAATTTCATCGGCAGTAAGTAAACCATCGTTAAGTTGACCATTGCCAGATGGAGCAAGTGCGATCGCCCCAGGTACGCCTAATCCTTTCACATCATCTAACAACCCATGCGTTGCTAAATGAATAATCCTCGCTTGCGATAGTTTGGGTAACATTTTGGCTTTTATAGCTTGATTGCCTGTAAATGCCTTAGTTTTAAATAGTTTGGCTATTTCTTTTGCTTCCTGTTCTGCACCCGCCAAGTCAGACAACTGCTGAGGTGAATCGCCAAGTTTTGTGGTGACTTTAGGCATAGTGGGATTACCGATAACCAATGCTGCTTGCAAATCTGCGGGGTGTGGCTTGAGCCTTTGTTGATGGGTTAAATTTAGAACTTGAATCGCAGGTGCTGTGAGAATTGTATGCTTTTCAATCAAATATTTACCATTAGCATCCTGTAAGGCAGGAAAGGGAACTAGAAATAATTGACCTTGAGGGATGAAGATGACGTGAGAGTTTGGATTTTTGGGGAGAACGTCGGCTATTGGCTCAATCAGTAACTTGTGTAATTGCTGTAATCGTTTTTTCTGGTCTGTCGCATCAACTACAGACTCGATCTCGATGCTTGCACGTCCTCTAACACCAATTGACTCACGGCTGTTAGTAACAAGGTTTGCAAGAGAGGTGTTTAAAGATTTTTTCAGAGCAATTGAGCGAAACTCTACCTCACCTGTAGACTGGATAACCCAAATGTAGAGGTCTTCATCAGAAATGATGGAGTATTCAACCACAGAGGCATTTTGGGTTCGGGCAATTTGTTTGATTTGCTCAAGATTGACGATGAATTTTTTTTGGAGGAAATCGGAATTTTGCTTTTGCAGTTCAGGGGATAAACGGGATGCTAATAACTCAATAAATGCTTTTGCTCGTCCCCTTTCAGCTACTTCTAGCGCCTGATTAGTCTTCTGTTGAGCAACCAAAGCCCTTTGCAGATTTCGGTAAGTGGGTTCTCGAGTATCAAAGAAGGAGATTTTATTTTGATCATTTAATCCAGGTCGCAGTGATTCCCAAATTTCAACGGCGGCTAGTAGGCTTCTTTCAGCATTAGCATACTGTTTTAAATTATAGTAAATTCCGCCAATATTGTTGAGAGTAATGCCTTTGTCAGAGCGATCGCTGATTTGTTTAAAAATGGCTAATGCTTGCTGATGGTAATCCAAGGCTTTCGGGTACTGTCCAAGGCTATTGTAAATTCCGCCAATGTTGTTGAAGATAATGCCAAGGTCTGAGGGCTCGCCGATTTGTTTAATAATGGCTAATGCTTGCTGATAGTAATCCAAGGCTTTCGGGTACTGTCCAAGGCTATTGTAAATTCCGCCAATGTTGTTGAGGCTATTGCCAACGCCTAAGCGATCGCCAATTTGTTGACGAATGGCTAAAGCTTGCTGATAGTAATCCAAGGCTTTGGGGTACTGTCCGAGACTTTTGTAAAGTAAGCCAATGTTGTTGAGGCTCTTGCCAACGCCTGAGGGCTTGCCGATTTGTTTAGCGATGGCTAAAGCTTGCTGATAGTAATCCAAGGCTTTGGGGTACTGTCCGAGACTTTCGTAAATTCCGCCAATGTTGTTGAGGGTAGTGCCTTCATTAAAGCGCTCGCTGATTTGTTTAAAAATGGCTAAAGCTTGCTGATAGTAATCCAAGGCTTTGGGGTACTGTCCAAGGCTATTGTAAATTCCGCCAATGTTGTTGAGAGTAGTGCCTTCATTAAAGCGATCGCCGATTTGTTTAACAATGGCTAAAGCTTGCTGATAGTACTCCAAGGCTTTGGGGTACTGTCCGAGACTTTTGTAAATTCCGCCAATGTTGTTGAGAGTAGTGCCAATGCCAGAGCGATCGCCGATTTGTTGACTAATGCCTAAAGCTTGCTGATAGTACTCCAAGGCTTTGGCATATTGTCCGAGACTATGGTAAATCAAGCCAATATTGTTGAGGTTAGTCGCAACACCAGAGCGATCGCCGATTTGTTTACGAATGGCTAAAGCTTGCTGATAGTACTCCAGGGCTTTGGGGTACTGTCCGAGTCTGTCGTAAATTAAGCCAATGTTATTGAGGGTAGTGCCTTCTCCAAAGCGATCGCCGATTTGTTTAACAATGGCTAAAGCTTGCTGATAGTACTCCAAGGCTTTGGGGTACTGACTTAAATTGCTGTAGGATATGCCAATATCATTGAGCGTTCTGGCTTCTTGAGTGCGATCGCCCAGTTCCCTACGAATTACCAAAGCTTGCTCATAAAAGGCGATCGCTTGGGAAAACTTAGCCTGAGCATAGTAAATATCACCAATACTGTAGAAAGTATCACCTTCACCCTTGCGGTTTTTAGCTTGCCGATACAAAGCCAAGGCTTTTTCAAATGCCTCTAGTGCTGCTGGAAACTGGTTTTCCTCTAGTTTCTGTTTCCCTTCTGTTAACAGTCTATCTACCTCATTTTTGGGATTTTCAGTAGTTTGTGCCTGTGCCGAAGTCTGGTTTGCAACAAATCCAAAATCTCCTGTGACAGCAAATGACAACACCAGAGTTACAAGCATAACTCTCAAACGCCTTACACCATTTAAAAGCATATTGTCAACCTAATAATTTTATATGCCCGCAAACTCTAGGGAAAAATACAAGATTTCAAGCATAATTTACGGAAAATTTATTAAATAAGCTTTTAACTAAGAATTTATTCCTAAACCAACTTACAGCTATTTTCAGGTAAATAGCTGTAAAGTAAAGGCATTGCATAATTGCAGGATGATTTATTTCACCCAGACAGGCAGAGATAATAAGGAGACTACAATTATCTATCTGCTGGAGACGGTTCAGCCAACAAAAACTCCCGAAACAGTAATTGCGATCGCAAAATCTATGTTGGCGACTCCCGAAACAGTAATTGCGATCGCAAAATCTATATTGGCGACTCCCGAAATAGTAATTGCGATCGCAAAATCTATATTGGCGACTCTCGAAATAGTAATTGCTGTCGCAAAATCTATATTGGCGACTCCCGAAACAGTAATTGCGATCGCAAAATCTATATTGGCGACTCTCGAAATAGTAATTGCTGTCGCAAAATCTATATTGGCGACTCCCGAAATAGTAATTGCTGTCGCAAAATCTATATTGGCGACTCCCGAAATAGTAATTGCGATCGCAAAATCTATGTTAGCGACTCTCGAAATCGCAATATGTAGGTTGAGGTGCGAATTGCGGATTACGAATTACAATCCGTTACCAATTAAAATAAATGGTGCCCAGTAGTAGGGATGACTGAGGCGATCGCCTACATTTGATGGTAAGGCTTCTATTTCAATACTGCTCCCGCGTTTTTTGCTTTCAGTAGTTTTGCTAGTATTAATCAAAGCTATTTGTGCCTGTCTTAAAGCTTCGGCTTTGGTGATATTTCCTTGTTTGAGTTTGGCGTAAAAGACATCCATTAAAGCTTGAGTACCACCATCATTAACTGACCACAAAGAAGCAACAGCAGCTCTAGCGCCTGCGTTTTGCATCAAGTAGCCAAATCCCAAAATCTCCTCGCCATTGCCTAATGTTCCGCCTAATCCGGTTTCACAACCACTCAACACCATTAAATCTACGTTGGTTAAAAACCAAGTGTTTTGAATGTCTCGCAGAGTTACCCTGTCGCCATTCCCAAATAAAATAAATGAATCTTTTGGTAAACCCGGAACAAAAGCCGCATGAGTCGCAAAATGTACCACTGAGTTTTGATTCATCTGGGGAATTGTAGCGGTTGTGCTAAAGTCTTTATCTAACAGTTTGGTTGTGCCGGGAATAGCTGTTTCTAAGTCGGCAACTTCTTTAGCAGCAAAAGATAGTCCAGTCAAGTTAAAGTGTTGATTACCTAATTGAAATTCATAACGTCCTTGAGTAAAAGCACCTGCCAAAACTTTGAGATGTGCTTGCGGTTTTGTAGTAAAGTCAGTTAAAGATGCAGCCGTGATATTATTGACTCGCAAACGTTCTACTAACCATTGTTTGCCATCGTACAAAGCTGCTAAAGGAATGTAGCGCAATTGCCCATCGGGAGCATAAATAATTGTTTGAGCATCTGCTTTTTGCAAGTCATTTTCTAAGGGTTTGATTAACCAGTCATACAGTTGCTTTGCTGGCACTTTTGCATCACTATTTGGGTTTTGCAAAGCACTGCGGAAGTTGACAATTGCTTTGTTCAAATCTTGCCGTTTGACAGCTACAGTCCGCCGGATGGGTGGCGAACCAGGTGTTGCTAAAATTAGTTCTAAACGGTCTTCGAGAATTAAAGGATAAAGCAGGACGGCGTTTTGTTCTAATCGTTTGAGGTCGTCGGCAATGTTTCTCAATCGTTGCAAACTCACGTTTTGGTCTTTAGCAGTTTGGCGTAATTGTTGGACATAAGCAACCACATCTGCACGACGGGTAAATTCTTCAAACATTTTGACGATTTGCCCTTGCTGGGTTGTGAGTTCAGCAAGACGTTGTTTTTGTGTAGACGTTTGTTGAGCATAAGGAATCTTTTGTAGTTCGGTAAGTTCCTTGCCGATTTCAATTGCCTGATTTAAAAGTTGATTGTAACTGTCGGTAATTTTTTGTTCTGGCAGGAGATTATCTACTCCCTGTTGTGTCTGCTGATTACCTCTGACATTCTGGAGGTATTCTTGCAGTTCTTGCACTTTCAGTAAATCTAAAACTTGTTGTGCCTCAAGTACTCGGTCTTTTTGTAGTAATAAATCAGCAAGACGGCGATATGTAAATGCAACAGTTTTTGTATATGATTCCTGTTGTTCTTTGGGTAGAACTCGTAAATCTTGCCGAATCTTTTCTGTGACGTTGACAGATTGCTTTAAGAAAACAATTGCTAATTCTGGTTGTTTTTGTTTATCTAAAAGAAAACCAATATTACTAAGGTTAGTGCCTTCGTTTGGGCGATCGCCGATTTGTTTATTAATCGCTAAAGCTTGCTGAAAGTATTCTAAGGCTTTGGGGTACTGTCCCAAATTTAAGTAAATTCCACCAATGTTGTTTAGGCTATTGCCAACGCCAAAGCGATCGCCGTTTTGTTGACGAATGGCTAAAGCTTGCTGAAAGTATTCCAAGGCTTTGGGATACTGTCCCAGACTGAAGTAAATTCCGCCAATGTTGTTGAGGGTAGTGCCAACTTCATAGGGATCGCCAATTTGTTTAATAATGGCTAAAGCTTGCTGGAGATACTCCCAGGTTTTGGGGTACTCTCCCAGACTGTGGTAAATCAAGCCAATGTTGTTTAGGCTATTGCCAACTTCATAGGAATCGCCGATTTGTTTGCGAATGGCTAAAGCTTGCTGAAGATACTCCAAAGCTTTGGGGTACTGTCCGAGACTCTGGTAAATCAAGCCAATGTTGTTGAGGCTAGTGGCTTCGCCAGAGCGATCGCCGATTTGTTTGCGAATGGCTAAAGCTTGCTGAAAGTATTCTAAGGCTTTGGGGTACTGTCCCAAATTTAAGTAAATTCCACCAATGTTGTTGAGAATAGTACTTTCGCCAGAGCGATCATCGCCAATTTGTTTAATAATCGCTAAAGCTTGCTGAAAGTATTCTAAGGCTTTGGGGTACTGTTCCAGACTGGAGTAAATTCCGCCAATCTTGCTGAGAGTAGCGCCTTCAGTTGAGCGATCGCCTATTTCTCTGCGAATTACTAAAGCTTGTTCATAAAAGGCGATCGCTTGGGCAAATTTCTCTTGATAGTAGTAAACTAAGCCAATACTGTAGAGTGTATCCCCTTCACCCTTGCGGTCTTTAGCTTGCTGGTATAAAGCTAAAGCTTTTTCAAATGCCTCTAGTGCTGCTTGAAACTGTTTTTGCTTTAGTTTTTGTTTACCGTCTTTGAGCAGTCTATCTGCCTCATCCTTCTGATTTTGAGGAGTTTGTGCCTGTGCCAAAGTCAAGTTTGCAACAACCGCAACAGCTTTGAGTTCTCCTGTGATAGCAAATGACAACAGCACAGTTACAATCATGACCCTCAAGCGAGCAACGCTACTTAGAAGCATACTGTTAGCTTGATAATTTTAGATAACCGCAAATTCCATAAAATAAATACAAAATTTTGCTGAAGTTTACGGAAATTTATTAAATCAGCTTCTGATTCGGTATTTCTTGCTAAACCACATTATAAAAATCTATCTGTGAGCGATAAAAATAAACGTCAAATTCTATGAAAAAATTGAGTTGCTCTCAAATCAGGACAAGCAGCTACCCATCTACATTTCATTTACCCTTCTCCTGAGTTGGCGAAATTATACCTTCCGTCTGCGCTTGCTTAACTGCTCGTTTCAGAATTAACACCGCCATTTGCGACAAAGAACGCTCCTCTGCATCTGCAAGTTGTTGCAGAGCTTCTTTGTCTTCTTCTTCCATATAAATACTTACTACAACTTTCCCCATGTGACTATCTTATGCTTTTCTATGTTTTTTTATATTAAATCACTAAAAACAAATAAATTTACATAAATAACATAATACTTATGTATAATTACTGATAAGTCAAAAGCCAGCGCTCAACTTTCTCAGGGCCGACGCTGACTTTTGGCTCCCTCTATACAGGAGACATATTCCATGTTAAAGCCTGTTTGCTACAAAACAAATGAAGAAAGAGGCTATCAACAAGCCTTAGATGACTTCGGTATTGCTCAACTATTGGCAAAACTTGGCGATTATTGCCAGCAGCAAGAACAAGAAAGTTTAGCAGCACTGTTGATTTCTCAACTAACCCAGAGTATCAATGCTGAACTGATTGCTAATTATTTGAGTGCGATGGGTTATGCGTCACTGGAAGCGATCGCGCTCAATCATCAGCATCCACTCCCAGGATTAATTAACCAGAAATTTACTCCAGAGTCTGTTAATTTACCCGATGATTTTCCGAATACAGCGAAGACACCCCGCTTTTTGTATGGCGATAAATTACGCTGGCTGGGTTTTGATACCGACTGGGGAATAGTTATTGGCAGATTTTACAGCTTTGCTCCCCATCTTTGTTGCTGGAGTTGGTGTTACCTAATTTGGTTGAGCAAAGACAGCCCCAGTGCAGCTTGGACATCTGCCGATATCGCTTGGGAAGAGGATCTAGAACCACTGGAAGGAGAACCAGTGTTATGACTAATCCCCGTCCTCTGGAAGCACGAGAGCAAAACTTAATTGATTTTTACAGCCATTGTCAACTAGGAATGACACCCAAAAATTTTTATGCCAAATGGGATGTCAATCATGAGGCGATCGCTCGGATTTGCTCTCGTTCACTCTCAACTGTTCGGCGCTGGTTCTGTAAAGGGCGCAACTACTGTAGTCCGATGCCCTGTGATTTACGCCATCTTGCCCTAATGGATTTTCTACTAGAACACTTCGAGGAAATTCCAGAAGAATTTTTGAAAATGCTTTGTTTTCCTAACCCAAGGAAGTAGGAATTGAAAAGTCAACTAATTGCAATATCATCCTGACATTTTTTTATCAGCCACTCTCACAGTAGGGTGGCTTTTATCTATGACACAAGTATTTTGAGGAGTTATTGTGACCTACGTTGAGAAATTAAGCCCTTGGTGTATAGTTCGCCATCTTCCTAATATGCAGCATCAAATTGTTGGACGTTTTCGCCGTCGCAGCGAGGCAGAATCTCACACACAAGCACTGCGGCGGCTCATTCCCAGTGGGACTTTTACAATAATTTTTAATCCGGCAGTAGAACTCTCAGAGCAGATTACCCTACAGTTCGGTCATTTAGGAAATAAATTGAATTTGTAGTGAGCCTGTTTCAGAAGATTTGACGCTCTTAACGTCGCTAACGCTAAGGCACTAAGGCATTTCAATTATTTGAGAAAAAGCGATCGCTTCATGATATTCGATTACACAGGCTTATTAGTTAATAACGCTTCTGAGAGTTTGCCATCTCAGCAAAAGTCATAAAACACCTTTGACACCAACCATCCACCCATAACGCTGGAATCTTAAATCTTGCCCCACAGTTTGGACATTCTGACAGCAAGCTTAACTTGTGGCGATCGCATCCTAGTGTCACCTTCAACTGCCACTCAATTTTGTGACAAGGCGACTCGATATAACAAGCAGCACATAACCGAATAGGCTCCATTTTCATTCCCACCCCAGCAGGTGGTAACATCTGCACTAACCTATCGACATCAACCCCCACTACAACAGCCAATGCTTCCAACTGCTGCCGAGAAGCAGGAGGATTAAACCGAAATTTTTCCCACCGTGCGATCGCTCCCCCAAGTCCTGCGGCTTTACCTAACCCAGTAGGCGTTAAATCATTTGCCTGTCGAAAACGCCCTAAAAAGTGACTCAAACTTTCTCCCTCTAAAGGTTCTATTTGAAACAGCCAAGGTTGAATCTCTGGGGCTTCCATTATTTGTACTCTGCTGCTACTTCCTTCAGGGTTTCTAAATCAATCTTTGATAATCCTTTCTTTAATGCCCTGATTGCTGATTCTCTAAGAATCATATCCAGCAATCCAATGTAACCTCCTGTTGCCTCACCCAAGGTTTTCAGCATTGTCTTACTGTAAAGATTAGAAGCTACTGGCAGTTTTAAAACTTGTTTTTCCCAAATCTCCACAGTTCGCTTAAAATCTTCACCAGAAAACTTACCAAACCGATGACAGGCACGAAAACGGTTATAAACTTGCTCATCTCGCTTGATTACAGCGTCTAATCTGTCAGTACCCACCAAAATCACTGCAATTTCCAACTTGTCAAAAATATCTCGCACTTCAGCAAAAGTTTTGGGTTTCAAGCGGTCAGCTTCATCAATAATCAGCATTTCCACTCCACACCCCTTGAGAACTCGCAGCGTTCTGTCTCTAATCTCTGCTACCGTTCCCTTTGTCATCTGATACTTCAAATGCTCAATAATTGCTGCAAATAACTCCTTAGCACTGCACTCTTGAGGTATTTGGATATAAGCAACAGGCACAGTTGGGGGTTTTCCCGCTTCTTGTTTGGGCTTATGCCTGAGTCGGTAAGCATCACAGCCCATTGTTTTACCCGTTCTTGACTCTCCCAAAACACGACCAGATTGTTTTGATTGCCGCTTCCCGTCTAACCAATCATGGAGAATTTGCACTTGTTCCAGGGGAATAAAACTCTTCCGGTTCAATCGTTGAATTTCTATTTGTAATTTTTCATCATTTACCGGAATGTCACCCAACTGTTGAGCAACTGCTTGAGCTTGTTTTGAAGTCATTTTCTACCACCCGTAATCTTCGCGCATTTGTTCGTAATCAAAGACTTCCGGCATCTGGTATTCTGCCTCACTGTCAACAGATGCCACTTCAATTTCTTCTTCTAGTTCAACTGTTAATGGTTGTTTAGCCTTTTGAACTATGGTCTGTTCTGCCTTTTGGCGTTCCTTTTTAGTTTTCTTTTGAGGAACGAAGGTTTCGCGATCGCGTACTTCTGCCAACATTGAGCGATTACTAATCATCTTCCCTGCCTGCCGAATCTTGCGACTACTAGCTTTAGCCTCATCCAGAGATAATTGCTCAGTCTCCAAATCCTGAGCAAATGCCCTGGCTAGAAACTCTTCTTTATTAGCCTTCTGGCGGTAAACCAACACAGTTGTAATGTCTTTAGGGTCATAACGCAGTACAACGGTTTCACCTGCATAACCTGCCAAGTTTTCTCCCCGGTAACTCAGATTTTCAAATTGCAGATACCCACCTCTGTAAATTGAGCGTCGAGTTTGCTTCATCAGGCAGATACGTAATTCTTCTTCTGAAATTACATCAGGAGAAGCAATTAACCCTGCTTCCCAACGTTGATAACGAGTTTGATCACCTAATCGAGCATCAATACGTTGGTTGTATTTGTCCACGATGTAGCGCACCAGCAGACGTTCTAATTCCCTCAAAGTAAGACAAGCTTCTTTTTCAGCTTGCTCTGGACGCTCCTGTACATTTGACCCTGTATATCCTGGGAAAGTGGAAAATAAATCGGTGTTAAAAGTGCCAAAAGGACGCTCAACAATACCACCTTCACTTGGGCGATCGCGTAAATGACAAGCAAACCCCAACTGCACACCTATCTGTTGCAAATGGTTTGAGCGAAAATCTTTACCGCCATCAGTATAAAAGTGTTCTGGCTTGCCGTAGGTTCCCCAATCTTCATGGAGTCCATATTCTGACCCATACTGCTTTGGTAAAATTGCATGACGCAGTGCCAATGCCACAACAGTCGAACTTGGTGCATCGTAACCCAAGTTTATGCCAATGATGCAACGAGAATAAGTATCTACAACTGTTGTCAGCCAAGGACGACCCAAAAGTTCACCATGCTGATCTACCAACAATAGGTCTACACGAGTGTGGTCACACTGCCATATATGGTTGCTGTATTCCACAGATAAGTCTTTGCCATCACGGGTTTTAACTGATAATCGAGAACCATGCCAACCCCGATTTCTAATACTCGCTTTTTGCTCTTGCTCCTCAATAATTGGTTGTAGAACTCGATACACAGTCCGATAGCTGGGGTATTTTTCTTGTCCTAATTCACTCGCCCTTGCTTGTACTCTGATCGCAACTTGTTGGGGAGTAATTCGCTTACTACCTTTATTGCCTTCCTTATATGTATTGATGATGAACTGCTGCCAATCAGAATCTATTCGATGTTTACCTTTATCAGCCCGTGTCGTGCTTTGGAGTGCAGCTAAACCCTCCTGTTCCCATTTTTTTACTAGCCGCCGTACCGTCCGCACAGACTTGCCTAGTTTGGCTGCTACTTCCCTTTGTTTTTCTCCGTAGGTGATGCGATCGCACGGTTCTAGTAATTGCTGAATCATATCCAGCAAATGCCTATCATCTGCTGAGAGTTCCGTCACAATCTCATCCTTTTCTGCCGCTTGATCGCTATTGGTATGATCGTCCAGCATTTTCACATAATTGTTTAATACAAACGTAGTTGTATTGTACTGTTTAAAGGACATTTATTTTGTCAATTTTCATAAAAATGTAGGCTCACAGCGTTTTTGAAGAAAGGACAGATATTTTGTCAAAATTTCAAAAGAGGACAGGTATTTTGGCGATAAGCCTCTAGTAGGCTATTTTCAGGCTAAAATAGTAAAACCCTTATCAAGTAAGGGTTTTAAGTTAAATATATTTGAAGACATTAATTTGTCAAGTGGTCAAATAATTTGGCAATCGACACGTTTAATGTAGATTGCCATTTCAAAAGCTGTCAGACTTCTTTCACAACACTAGTAGGGCGTTTGCTCTTTTCTCGTCAAGTTTCAAACTCTTGGCGTTGACTCACGTGGCTATGATTATTCCCAAGCTGGTGCTTATTCTCTGACAATTTCTACATATCAAATAAAATTTCTGTTCGCTAATATTTCAAATAATGATGTCAATCTTAATAAGTTAGGAAATATCGGATTATATTTTTGGAATTCATTACCTAGTAAATATTGAAATATCGAGTTTAGATGAATTTTTCATCATGCCAAATCATCTGCATGGCAGAAGAAAAAACCCAAATACTCAGGAGGATTTTGAGCATTTACCGCCTGAACATTTGGTTATAGATATATTAGATAAATATAAGCGCGTAGCTGAAATCATGGCAGAGATTAAGGCAATTTTGGAGCAGCAATCATGTTAGGTTTACTAGAAAAGTTTAGCCGCTTAGAAGAATTAATCAGTCAGTCAGCATTAAAAAATGTTGATTCTGACCAAATTTTACTGATGAATGGGATTAGCTGGGATATATATGAGACACTATTACAAGGTTTTCCAAATAATTCTCATTATCGCTTGAAATATTTAGAAGGTACTTTAGAAATAATGTCTCCTAGCCGTCGTCATGAGTTTAATAAAAAGATTATTGCTTTATTGCTAGAAGCCTATTTTTTAGAAACAGGTATTGATTTTTATCCTTTAGGCTCCACTACTTTTATAAAACAAACAGCAGCTAGAGGAATAGAGCCAGATGAATGTTATTGCTTTGATTTGGAAAAACCTGTTCCCGATCTTGCTATTGAAGTGGTTGTGACAAGTGGGGGAATTGATGATTTAGTTATTTATCAAGGTTTAGGAGTACCAGAGGTTTGGTTTTGGCAGAATAATAAGTTTTCATTATATTATCTCCGTGGTGATAAATATGAGTCAATATCAAAAAGTGAATTTCTACCAAATTTAGATTTAAATGTCTTGGCAAGTTTTGTTATGTCTGATGAAAAACCAAGAGAAATAATATTAAAGTTTATTCAACATATCCGTCTATAAAAGAACTTGATGCACTTTTCCCTTCCATTAGACCTGCCTTAAAAATAGGGATTGGGGACTGGGGATTGGGGACTGGGAAAGAGATATTTTCATTCTTTCCTTGTGAGTGCAACTCATGAAGTCTCTTGCATAAATCAAAAATAAAGAACCCCACCCCGCATTTGAGTAAAGCAAACGCTCCCCTCCCCTTGGTAAGGGGAGGGGTTGGGGGTGGGGTGTTAGGGACTTTTGCAAGAGACTCCATGAGCTGCGTTCACAAGGAACAATGAAAATTTCCTTTCCCTACTCCCCACTCCCAACTCCCTATTTTCAAGGCACGTCTATTCTAGACAAAGCATTTAATGGGTAACTTTGAAAAGAATTTGACTGTGCCTCTTCATAGCTGCTAATCGTCAAAATATACGACAATTTTTAAGTGATGTTTGAGTTGTGCCACACTCTCGCTAATGACTAGTTTGTATAAACTAGCCATATTAGTTACACCTTTCCTCATCCTTATTTTCTAGAATCTGTATACCTTTCTTCAAGAATTGGTACTAAGCTTAATTGGTACTAAGCTGTTTGAGCTTAGTACCAATTAAGCGAATCAGTTAGAGGTTTGGGACATATTCGAGCTTATGTAAATACGTAAGTTCTACATCATTCTTGCCTTTAGCCAAATTAAACTAAATGTCATACAAAGAATTAGAAGACATCATAGACGCGAAGATACAAAAAGCTATACGGAAGCACGAGATGATAGTTGCTTTCATTAGTAGTATTATTGGCTTGATTTTTATAGTAGGTTTGTTCCATGCAATTTGGTTCAACCACGTTCAAATTCAAGAACTATGGTGTAATCATTGACGTTGGGGACTAATGATTACTGTACTGTTTGACTGAGAGTCATCAGATTTTGTTTGCGGTAAGCGCTCAATTGGAACCGCAGCAGAGAATTGACTCGTAGTCGGTAAAGGTGGATACTTCTTGGTGCGATCGCCTAATCGATTAAGCACACTACAAAGTTGACACATTTGTTTAGCTCTTTCTAGTAATGTAGTAGTTATTCTGTAAATCGTGAGCCAGTCGTCTGATGTCCACACCAGTGAACCCAGCTTCACTCAACATTTCCACTGCTTTTTCTTGTCCCCACATGGCTCCCAGTCCCATACCGCCTCCTGCTAGGGATACCGTCATGCAGTGCATACAAGAAACGGTGTAAAGAAAAGGGGCAATGGGATGTTCCAGATTGCCATTAACATCAGTTGAGGCGTTGATGTCTTGCATCAGATAAATGCCATTGGGACGCAGGGCAGTATGAATGTTTCGCAATACAACATCAGGTCTTGCCTGGTCATGTACCGCATCAAAGGTAGTAATTAAGTCGTATTGCTCTACTTCGTCGAATGTAGCGGCATCCTTAATCTGAAATTGAATGTTGGTGAGTCCTCGTTGCTGGGCTTCAGTAGAGGCAATGGCGATCGCTTCTGGGGACAAATCATATCCTTTAAAACGACTGTTGGGAAACAGCTGTGCTAGCTTGTTGAGGGCACGACCACTACCGCAACCTACATCTAGGACATCAATTCCTTGTTGTAGGGCTTCTGTTAAACCAGAAATCAGCGGCAAAATATGTTCTTCTAAAGCAGCTACTACAGTTTGTCCGCTATCTTCCGCCATCACTTCATGGAAACGTTTAAATTGTGAGTAGGGTACGCCTCCGCCTTTGTGGAAACAATCTACAATCTGGTCTTCAACTGCTCCCAACACCGATATGAATTGAGCAAAAGGAGCAATATTATCCCCAGGCGCTATTCGTGTCAAGAATGCACCATGTTCTCGAGGCAAGTAGTAGGTTTTTTCCACCGGATTATATTCAACAAAACACCCGGTCACCATTGCCCCCAGCCATTCCCGCACATAGCGTTCGTTTAAGCCTGCCGCATCAGCAATTTGTTGACTTGTAGACGGTGGGAGTTCTGCCAGACTATCAAACAGTTTGGTGCGATGCCCAATGGAAATCATCAGTGCCAATGCCCCATTGTTGAGAATGTCCAGCATTCTCACTGCAAATGCTTCTGCTTTGGTTTCGTCAAATATTTGAGGTGTCATAATATTGTCCTTTTTGAGTGTCGATGCAGTGTTATTTACTGCATTTAAATTCAAATTAGCCAGAGGATGGTTGCAAAACTATTTTCAACGCGATTCAGATCCAAAGTATGCTGTCTCGCATTTTTGATCGAGTGTATCGATTGACAACAATTCCAATCTTACCCATGACATGGCCGATTTCGATACTTTTAAATCTGACGCCAACCAAAGCTTTGAGATCAGAGGCAATAGGCAATTAATACTTTTCCTATTGCCTATTCCCCATTCTCTACAACCAAGTTTTATTCAGCGCATTTACTAATTACATGTGTTAACGCATCAATTAGACGATCGCTTTTCATTGGTAAAATATCTTTGCCATGCATCACATCCTGAGTGATATGAAAATACACCAATGTTCCTAACAGAATTCTTGCGGTTGCTTCTGGGTCAGGTATATTTAATTCAGGAGCAGCTAAGTATTGGCTAAGAGCTTCTAGGACAGGTTTATTCAGTGCCCGCACACAAATCTGTGCTAACTCAGGAAAACGACCAGATTCCCCAATCAACACTCGCATAAATGCACAATGTTCTTGGTCGTTATTCATCTGCTCTAATGCTTTGATTCCTATCTGGCGCAGTACAGCGGCTGGTTCTCCCTCAACCGGTTCCGTACCAAAAATAGAGTTAAACTTCTTGCGTGCTAGTTGCTCTATCAGTACTTTAAAAAGTCCTTCTTTATCTTGAAAGTGACTGTAGATCGTCGCTTTAGAAACACCTGCTGCGATCGCTACCCGATCCATACTTGTGCCAGCATAGCCATGCTGGAGAAACTCCTGCATTGCCCCTTGCAGAATTTGCTCCACTTTATCAACGGAATTATCTCGCTCAACTTCGTCAGCTTTGATGGGTCTCATTTATTAATTATCCTTTCTTATAAACAATTTTAATAGATGGGGGATTGGG
>NZ_JACJSJ010000062.1 GCF_014698115.1 Nostoc sp. FACHB-973 | reverse complement strand
CTGTACTCTCGCTTATTTCTAGATTAAAGGGGCGTGCCATCGTTTACCTCTAGTCTTGATTCTTTCCTGCTCTCTATTTTACGGTTCTATGCAGCCTCACATAGAATTGGTATGAGTAGTTCCCTTTCCTTCGTTGTCGGCCCTGTAGGTATTGGTTACAACGACATCACAGACAACGTAACCCCTGCTACGATCGCCGATGATGGCAACGGGATTCCCTCACTATTTGGCAAGAACAGTTTTCTCTTCGAGCGGGGTGGCGGTGGTGCAGCCGCTAACTGGAATATCAGCAAAGACTTGGTTCTGACTGTGGGCTATTTAGCAAATAGTCCTAATAACCCAACACAGAGCAATGGGTTATTTGATGGCGGTTACAACGCTCTTGCCCATCTTGTGTATTACGCCAAACAAGGAGCGATCGGTGTCGCCTACTCTCATGGCTATAATCCTGCTGGCACTGTTGATATCACAGGTGGCAGAGGTAGCGCCCTATCAAGCTCTCCCTTTGGCAACAATATTGCTACTTCCAACAGCATCGTCGGTGCCCAGGGATACTATCGCTTTTCGCCAAATTTCCAAATCCACGGTTGGGGTGGATATATCTGGGCAACTGCCGAGAACTCTGGTTTGAGTGATGTTTCTAATGGTAGGGGTGCAACAGATTCTTTGTTTGTGAACAATGGCGATAATGCTAATGCCTGGTTTGGGGCGATCGGCTTGTCGTTTCCAGATGTGGGCGGTAAAGGTAACCTGCCAGGAATTCTCGTTGGTTTGCCACCGCGTATCTCTAACAGTGATGTCCGTGAAGAACCGGACAACGCTTACCACATTGAAGCATTCTATCGCTTACGAATGAACGACCATATCTCCGTGACTCCTGGTTTTTGGGTGATTCTCAACCCAGAAAACAACAGCGAAAATAATACTCAATATGTGGGAGTAATTCGCACAACCTTCGATTTTTAAATTTACAAAGGGGAGTGGGATGAAATTCTTTCCCCCATCTCCCCCAGAGGAAACGCATCTTATTTACTAATAAGAACTAAAGAAGATTTCAACATGATATAGTTTATGCATGATTAAGATTTAATTACATTTGTTGCATTGGAATTTCAATGACAAATTCCGAACCTTCTCCAACAACAGAATCACAATATAGCTTACCGCCATGCAGTTCGGTAATGATTTGATAGCTGATAGACAGTCCTAAACCTGTACCTTTACCCACAGGTTTGGTTGTGAAGAACGGATCAAAAATACGCGATCGCACTGCTTGAGTCATTCCGACTCCATTATCTGCAATGGCGATGATAATTGAACGCTCAATTGCCTGGGTGCGTATGATAATTGTGGGTGTAGATGATGCTTCTAATGCATCAATTGCATTCGCCAACACATTCATCAACGCTTGATTAAATTCCCCCGCATAGCATTCGACTTGAGGCAAACTCCCATAGTCTCTGATTACTTGAATTTCTGGGCGTTGATTAGTAGCATTGAGACGATACTGCAAAATCATGAGCGTACTATCAATGCCTTCATGAATATTAACGGTTTTGCAGTCTGCTTCATCGAGACGGGAAAAGTTACGCAGTGATAAAACAATCTCCCGAATCCGCCCAGTTCCATTTGCCATTGATTGGAGAATTTTCGTCAAATCTTCTGCTAAAAAATCAAGGTCGAGTTCTGCCCGTCTTTCTTCGATTTCCGGTGGTGGACTCAGGAAATGTTCGTGATAAAGTTGGGTTAATTCGAGTAAATCTTGGGTGTAGTGGGTAACATGGCTGAGATTACCGTGAATAAAATTGATGGGATTATTGATTTCGTGAGCAACGCCCGCTACCATTTGTCCCAAAGCCGACATTTTTTCACTTTGTACCATCTGCGCTTGGGTGCGGTGTAGTTCTTTTAGTGTATTTTGTAACTCGGTCGTCCGTTGTGTCACCCGTTGTTCTAATTCAGCATTCGCTTGTTCAAGTTGCGTAAATGAAGTTTTCAATTGACTTGCCATACTGTTAAATGAATTAGCTAGTTGTCCTAACTCATCTTGTCGAGTGTCATCAAGGTTAATCTCAAAATTACCGTTTGTGAGTTGATCGCTAGCAAGTGTTAAATTCTGGAGTGGTTTGGCAACCTGTTGTTGCAGCACTGAAAACAAGAGTATGACTTCTACAAGCAATGCCAAAGCACCAGCCACCAGCACAAATCGAGCGGTGTCAAACGCGGCTCCCGATAGCAAAGACTTGGGATAAACTGTGACGAAATACCAATCGGGACCATCTAATCGCGTAACTGCCAAAAATTCATTGTTTTGGACATTTTCGATGACGCCTGTCCGCAGGTTTTGAGCTAATTGCCAAATTTGTTGTAAATGTGAATCATTGAGATCGGCGATATTAATTTTACCTTGGGTCTGTTGAATTTTATCCATGTAATGAGGATGAGCGATCAACCGACCATCGGCTCTAAAAATTAAATTGTAAGTTCCCGGTAACTGATTTTTGATGGTTTGCTCTATCAAATCTTTGAGAATGATATCGTGTCCGACAGAACCTAAAAACCAATCGCCTTCATATACAGGAACGATCGCAGACACCATCCAATCTTTGATATTTGGATCGAAATAAACCCCTGTCCATGCAGGTTTGCGGGTTGGGTTATGGATTGGATCGGCTACGTAGTAAAATTCTTGTTTTGTCAGATCGAAACCAGGAGGCCCTATGAGATTAACAGGCACGTCTTTCCAGTAAAGTACGCTATTCTTGTCAGGCGTATCGAAATAGGTATCTGGAAAGCGCACGCTCCATGCAGGCCCGTAAGCTTGAATTAAGGCGTAAGTTATCATAAATACCCGTTTGCGCCTCGCATCCATTTTCGCATCCCGACTGATGTAGGATGTAGGATATCGAGCTATGTCAAACTGCGAGATGGGTTGATTTTGCGGTGCATTGCGTTGAGTTCCATCAGACCAGCTAAAGTGGACGCGATCAAACTTTGCTGCTAAATCCTCCTCGCTCGGTCGCTTGAGTTGTTCTAAAATTTGTTGCTTCAGAAATATGAGATTGTCTTGTGCTAGTTTGAAAGCATTGCTTTCTCGCTGTCCCCGTTCGGTAATGTATTTCTCTAATTGCTTCTTGGTCTGTGCTTCCAAATTAGAAATGACGTGGAAGTAGCTTACGCTTGTAGAAATTAATACAACTCCGGCTACTCGCAGTGTCATATTCAGTAGAGTTTTGCGTGTCAGTGATGTTTTTTTGATCGATTTATGGCCAAGGGGTGACTTGAGAGAAAAAAGTTTGAATACAGACAAGAAGTTGAACATAAGCCAAAAACTAAATTTGATTTCTCATTTTTAACTGTTTCAGCAGAAGTCCCACATCTCATTAGACGGAGTGTGGGGACGCCAGTCGCCTGCGACGGGAAACCCGTCTATATAGACTTCAAATTATTGACGAGCTTGCTCAACTCAAGGTCTGGATGGTACTGAAAAAGCAGGTGTAGATGATCCTCTTACCCATTGAACTCTATCAGTTTACAATCCCATTTTTCTAATAGTTCTTCCGTTACAGTATTGAGCTTGGCTAACATTTCCACGGTGAAAGCTTTACGCCGATATTTAGTTACTAATACTAGGTGAACTTTTAGATCACTAACCGACCTGCCTTTTGAAACAAAATCGTTTTTCATTTTTCTGGAATTTATCTAAATATCAGTGTATGCTAAAAAAAGTAACACTTAAAAAGTCGAACAACTGAAAACATCCTATCAGTACCGATTAAAGCCTACGAAAGAGCAAGCTAAAATAATTGACAACACGCTAAATATGTTGCGCTGTCAGTATAATTATCAGCTTGGACAAAGGTTTGAGTGGTTGGAGCAAAATCGTTGTTCTATTGATAGATGCTCACTTGTTGTTTGCCACCTTCCAGAGTTAAAAGATAAGCCAAATCGCTTTAGCCAGCAGGTATCCCTAACTCAACTGAAAAAAGACCGAAGCTGGTACAAATGTATTCACTCTCAAGTGTTACAAGAAGTACCAAAAAAGGTTGAAATAGCTTTTGACCGATGGTTAAAAGGTGATAGTAATGGCAAGCGTAGCGGTAAGCCGAGATTCAAGGCTAAAGGTCAATACAAAACTTTTACATATCCACAATTCAAAAAAGAGCATTTTAGCAACGATAAAATAACACTCTCAAAAATAGGCACTATCAAAGTAATTGTTCATCGTCAAATACCTGACGGATTTGATATTAAAACGCTGTCTGTAACCAAAAAGTCAGATGGTTACTATGTCACCCTGAGTTTAGAAGATAAGACTGTTCCAACAATCAAGCCTGATTTTGATACCAATAATATTGTCGGCATTGACGTAGGATTGGTTGATTTCATTGTCACTTCAGATAATGAAATAATCGCTGCTCCAAAGTTATTACGTAAAGCTGAACGTAAATTAAAATCAGCACAACGCAAAATTTCTCGTAGAAAAAAAGACTCAAACCGTCGGAATAAAGCAATCAAAAAGCTAGGTATCCAGCACAAAAGAGTTGCGGATAGTCGTAAAGATTTCCATTTCAAAACTGCTAACAATTTGCTCAAAAAGTATGATGTTATTGCAGTAGAAAAACTAAATATTAAAGGACTTGCTAAATCAAGATTGGCTAAAAGTGTAAACGATGCCGGATGGGGACAATTTATTTCTATACTTACTACCAAAGCCGAAAATGCTGGGCTGAAAGTAATAGCTGTAAATCCAAATGGTACTAGTCAAGAATGTTATAACTGCGGTCAAAAGGTCAAAAAGCTGTTATCTCAAAGAATGCATAATTGCTCTAATTGTAAAGCAAGTTTGTGCAGAGATTTGAATGCAGCGATCAACATAAAGAATCGTGGGACGCACGATCTAAAAGCTCAAATTATGTCCTCATTGAGGATGAGGAGTCTTTGAGAAGCCTACACTTACCTGTACTCAGGAAGTGTAGGTACGTCACTAGAATGCTTATGTTTGTGGCAATGATATTTTTCCTACTCCCCAGTTTTAAATCCACTGACATACGCTTGTAATTGCTCTGCCACTTCTCTTGCTTGTTGTAGGGAGTTAGATACAGTGCTAGACGAATCTGCGGTGTATTTTAAGGTTTCGGTAATCTGTTCGATTAAAGATGCGATCGCTTGGGAAGCTTCTGCTTGAGATCCTGTTACCGCAAAAATCGATTGTACTAAATGATTCATCTGCTCAGATACTTCTAAAATATCTTCCAGTTTCAACTTGGTATTTTGCACAAGATTTGCTTTTTCTACTATCTCAGTCGTTCCCGATTCTATGGCTTTAACTAATGCGGTAGTTTCCAATTCCATGTCAGTTAAAACGCCTTGAATTTCTTGGGTGGCTTCGCCAGACTGCACAGCTAATTGAGTAATTTGTTCTACTACTTTCGCAAAGCCTCGACCGCGATCGCCCATCCATGTGGCTTCAATACTAGCATCGCTGGCTAACAAATTAGTTTGGGTGGCGATTTGCCCAATCGTTGATGCAACATGGGAAATTTTTTGAGAAGATTCGCCCAGATTATTGACTTTTGTAGCTATTTGTGAAATTGTCTGTCGCAAATTCAAGATGCTTTCCACAGTCAAATCTATTGTTCCCTTGGCTGTTTCTACTGTGTTAGTGGTAGTGACGCCTACTTCCTGTAGCTGCCCTGCACTATCCACCACCTTTTGCATCCAGAAATTCAGATTATTTAGTTCTTGAAGGGCGTAAGTAATCTGTTCAATTTGTTTGAGTGCTTCATCTCCCACTTGCTGGATGAAACCAGAGTTTTCGCCAAGGGAAACATTCATTTGGTAGGCAGTTTGTTGGATTTGAGTGACAATTTGCCACAGGGTATAAATGATGGTATTAATCGCATCAGCTAAGATTCCAACTTCCCCGACTGTAACTTGAGAGCGAACAGTTAAATCTCCTTGGGATACCTCATTAACATCATAGATAAGTTGTAGCAGCTGCTCTTGGAGAACTTCTTGACTACGCCTTAATTCTTCTTCTGTTTCCTTGCGCGAAGTAATTTCAACTAGCACGCCAATAAAATTGATTATTTGTCCAAATGCGTCTAGCACAGGAGAAATTGTTAATTCACACCAGAAGAAAGTTCTATCTTTGCGATAACTTTTCAGCACAACTTGGCATTCTCTCGAAGCCTTGATTGCCTCGTCTAATTCTGTAATGATGTCTGGATCTGTGTCAGCCCCTTGAAGAAATTGGTAGTTACATCCTAGTAGTTCACCAGATGAATAGCCTGTAATTTTTTCCAAGGCAGCATTGCAAAATATAATTGGATTTTTTGGCTGATGTGGATCGGTAATGAATATGGCGTTACTGGCTGAAGCGATCGCCCGATCGCGAAGCCGCAAAACTTTCTGTGCTTGCTCAAGCTCATCTAGTAGACTTGCTTGTTCTAAAGCGATGCCGACTTGAATTGCTAATTGTCTAAATAAATTAATTTCATACTTTTGCCAATACCGGGGTCTAGAACATTCGTGGGCACACAATAAACCGACAAGTTGATTATTATGGATAATCGGTGCAATCAAATTCGCCTTAATTTGAAAACCTTCGAGAATTTCCCGGTGACATTCTGTAAAACCAGCTTCATAAATATCATTGGTAGCTCGGACTCGGCCATTTTTGTACATTTCAATATAATTTTCCCGGAATGGGTCATTGACCGTTTTTCCTAAGGTTTTCGTCCAACCTTGAGCAATGGACTCGGCGATGATAATGCCACTCCAGTCACTATTGAAACGATACATAACCACACGGTCTGTTTTTAATGCTAGACGAACTTCATGGACAGTTGTGTTGATTACATCATCTAACTTCAGCGATCGCCGAATTTGTAGAGTAATCTCTGTAAATAATTGTGAAAGTTTGGCTTGGGCTTCTTGTTGTACTAAAAGCTTTGTTTGGGCAGACAAACGCCGATCTATAAACGAAGTCAGCAGCGCAAAACCGAGAATCACTAATGTGGCAATACCAATAGAGACACCCAGCAAAGTTAGGGAATCGTTCGTTTTTGCTAGCCCAGATATTGCTGTTGGATTAGTCGGCGTCAATCTCATAGCCCCCATCCCTGTGTAATGCATCCCAGCGATCGCTCCCCCGATAAAAAGCGCACCGCTAACCTTCGCCCACCAGGGAGTTGTATTCGTTTGTGTACGTAATTGAAATGCAATATTTAGCCCTAGAATTGATGCGCCGATGGCGATCGCTATGGAAAGTATAAACAGCACTGGGTTGTATGTAGCGGTTGCTTGTATCCGCATCGCCAGCATTCCAATGTAGTGCATGGAGGCGATACCAATACCCATTAAGGTTCCGCCAACCAGCAATTGCCAAATGCTCAACACTGGGCGACTTGCCAGGAAAAGTGCGCCTCCTGAAGCAATCACCGCAGGTAGCATAGAAACCAGCACAGTCAAAATATCATAGGTTATTGGTATCGGCAGACAGAAGGCTAACATGGCCACAAAGTGCATCGACCAGATACCGATTCCCATAACCATTGCGCCGCCAATTAACCAAGCGACTTGAGCCGATGCTTTGGCTGCTGTTACCCGTCCAGCCAAATCAAGAGCAGTATATGAGGCGAGAACTGCGATCGCAATTGAAAGCGTTATCAGCCGTAGGTCGTAGATGCTACTCATAGCCATATCTGCTTGGAACCTCAGGTGGAGCTTATGCTTTCTTTTTTTATCACTTTATGGGGCATCTGGGAGATGATGGAGACGCTCTTACGCGGGGAATACAATGCCGGGAGCAACGCGATTTTGTGAGATGGGTAAGCAGGGGAGGCAGGGGAGGCAGGGGGAGAGAAATAAATTAAGTGTATTTATTATATATTTGGTAGTAAACATTACTGATATTTTCTCTTTACTCCCCCTGCTTCCCCTGCTTCCCCTGCTCCCCCTGCTCCCCCTGCTCATTGGACGATGATCTCACTTTTTTGCGTTGCTCCCCCAATGCCCAATGCCCTATGCCCAATAAGAATTACAAATTACACATAGGTGTACTACTGTCCATAGATGTTTCAGTATCTTAATGAAAAGAGCAATTCATGATATTCTCATACTTAGATACTAAAAATCAGTATGCAGCTAATGCATTCTAGATTTTGTTGGGATAAATTAATAATTTATACGAAAAACTATGCACTGCCAAAGTTGTAAAAACAGGCGGTTATAGCTTGTTAATTGTACAGAGTGCTTCCAAACAAACCCGAGTCAAGAAAACAAAATGATATCAACACTTTTGAACGATCGCTATCGTATTATTAGCGTACTTGGAACTGGTGGATTTTGTGAAACATTCTTAGCCGAAGATACCCAAATGCCTTCGGGACGACGTTGTGTAATTAAGCAACTCAAACCAGTTACCGACAACCCAGAAGTTTATCAGTTGGTACAAAGGCGATTTCAAAGAGAAGCCGCAATTTTAGAAGAACTAGGAGGATCTAGCAATCAAATTCCCACTCTATACGCCTACTTTCAAGCAGATGGGCAATTTTACCTCGTACAGGAATGGATTTCTGGACAAACCCTCAATCAAGAAGTAAAACAAAACGGTTGTTTTAGCGAAAGTGAAGTAATCCCAATTTTAATTAGTCTGTTGAAACTGCTGGACTTTGTACATGGCAAAGGCATCATCCACCGCGATATTAAACCAGACAATATTATTCTGCGTTCATCTGATGGCAAACCAATTTTAATTGATTTTGGTGCAGTGCGAGAAACGATGGCAACAGTCATGCATTCAGAAGGCACTGTTAGTAATTCAATTATTATTGGTACACCAGGTTTCATGCCTAGCGAACAAGCAGCAGGCCGTCCAGTTTTCGCAAGTGATTTGTATAGTTTGGCGTTAACAGCGATTTTTTTGTTGATGGGAAAATCGCCCCAAGAATTGATGACAGACTCCCACACCGGAGAGCATTTATGGAATAGGGATGCCATCAGTCCGAATTTGATGGAAGTGTTAAAAAAAGCAACTCAATTTGATGTCAGGGAGCGCTATTCTACTGCAAAAGAAATGCTGGATGCTTTGCAGACGATTGCCAATTCAACTGCACCAAAAGTGCCAATGTATAGTCAACTGTCTGCTTTCACTAATTCTGTGATCCGCTTGCCAGATGCTCAGAACAGTAAACAAAACGCTATTTTTATTGGTAGTACTTTAGTCGGCGGCGGATTAATCGGTGGGTGCGTGATTATTGGTCTTTTGTTAGCACACTCTCCGCAATCTGGGACATATAAAGAAGCTACATCTTCGCTCCTACCAAAAACAGAAGTTGAAGAAAATTCTTCGTTATCTCTTCCACCTGGAACGGCAAATTATCAAATAGGGACAACCCGTGAATCACCAATTACAAACGGCGCTAATCTACCTAATTCTTTTTATTTTGTAGCCAATTCTAGTTTGCCAAATCTGCAAACTGCCATCAAACAAGTGAAAATTTTACAATCCCAAGGAATTAGTCAATCAGGAGTATTCTGGATACCAGATTATCCGAATTTATCAGATCAAAAAAATTTATTTATAGTTTATGTAGCCACCTTTAAAGACCGTTCCAGCTGTATTAACTTCCTCAAAACTTACGGCCAAATCAATCCAGAATCATATTGCGCCTTTGCTAGTAAAGATTTAAACGCGCCAATGGCTAAAGTGTCTTTTAAGGACATAAAGTGAAATAGAATTCAGGAGTCAGGAGTCAGGAGTCAGAATTCAGGAGTCATACCATTTCCCAAAATCTTTGCAACATATCAATCGGTTGTAGGGGCGTACAGCTGTACGCCCCTACATATTTATCTGTACCAGGTATTTCGTGAAATGGAGTCAGAATTGGTGAATACTCTACTGACAAAGACATAGAGTTTGAAAATGGTAATATTTACAGGGGATTTCAAGAAGCGTGAAGTGGACAACTTCACTCTCAAAGCCAAGTATAAAGCTCATTCTACTTCTGAATTTTGACTTCTGAATTCTGAATTCTGAATTCTATTGTATTGACATACAGATGTGCTACTTTAGCACCGATTACAGCATAATTAAACCAATTCTTACAGCCGCAGTCACCGCTTCGGTGCGGGTGGAGACACTGAGCTTTTGAAAAATCGATGAAAGATGAAATTTGACGGTATGCTCAGAGATGTGCAAACGTTTAGCGATCGCTTTATTACCTAATCCAGACCCAAGCATTGTTAAAACTTCTATCTCCCGTGGTGTCAAGCTTTGCACAGGATTTGCTACTGCTTTTGAGACCAGATGCAGTAATTCTACAGCATTTGGGTGCAGTACTACCAAACCAACAGCGATCGCCTGCACAGCCGCGACTATTTCTGACTCTGTGCTACTACTGAGCAATATACCCCGAATACCAGAACGTAAAGCCTTTTCCAAGTCGATGCTGTCGAGTTCGTCAACAATAACAAGTATTAATGGGTATTGTTCTTCTGGAATCAGCAGCAGTTTTTCCCACGCTGATTGTTGAAAATTACCGCCCATATCTACTAGCACCACATCAGGTTGTAACTCCTCAACCTCTGCTGCTAATACATCCAAATCCGATGCACTCCCGACAACCGTCAACTGCGGATTATTACTCACCACAGCAGACAATCCTACCCGCATCACAAGAGAAGTAGCAACTACCATCACTCGGATTGTGTCCACAACAGTTTCCCCAAATGTAATACCATTGTGGATTTTAGATTTTAGATTTAGAGTCAGTGTGTTGGGCGGATTACCCGACATACGTTTTACCCCACCCCCAACCCCTCCCCAAAGCATCGGGGAGGGGAGGTTTTGGCTTTAGACAAAACCGGGGTGGGGTAATGCGGGTTGTGATGGGCAGTGAGTGAATTCATGCATCACGTGTTGACAAAGGTTTCACGTTAAGTTGACACCAATGGGCACTGACGTGCCCCTACAGGTGTACCTTATTAGGTCAGGAAACGCTATGACTTTTGACGAATGATTTAGGATTGCTATATCCTATTTCACTTCATTAGCTATAATTCCAATTAAATTTAACTTACTCAAAATTTCAATCGCTTGAATCAATTGAGTTCGCTTCACTTTACCCATTCGCTCTACCATGACGATCGCATTGCAAAAAGATGCGATAATCCTGGCATCAACGGTGGCTAAAATTGATGGAGCATCTATCAATACTAAATCATAATTTTCTTCAAATAACTCTATTAGTTCTTTCATTCTCTGAGAACTCAGCAGCTTGACTCTATCTTCTGGAACAGGGCCAGCAGTCAAAATATCAATGAAGGGGTGAATCGGCTGAATGTAATCTTGAAAATTGGTAGTTGTCTCATCAACTAATAACAGAGATAGTCCCCAATCATTAGAAAGTTCTAATACTTTGTGCAGGTTAGGATTTTGCAAATTAGCATCAATTACTAACACCCGTCGATGCATCCGGGTAGCACTAGCCACTAGCCCTAATACTAGGGTTGTCTTTCCTTCCCCTGGTAGTGCTGAAGTCAACATCAATGACTTGAAAGGAAATGGATATTTTAATATTTTAATGTTTTGGTAGATCATGTCCAAAGTTTCATGGACAGGCAAGTTGGCGCCAGGTTCTACCATAGCAGGAGCTAAACTTCGTTGCCGATTACCAGACAGATTTAAAAGACGCTTTTTACTATGAGGCGATCGCAATTTTGGTACCGTTCCCAGTACACGCAGATTTGTCAGCTTTTTTAAATCTGCCGTATTATAAATAGTTTCATTAAATTTTGACAAAATCAAGGCTATTAAAATGCCTAAAATCGGTCCAATAACTCCTCCCCCCAGCAAATATAATAATCTGCTATCCCCTGCATAAGTACCCAAACCAGGTTCTTCCAAAACTTGCCAGTTATATCCTTCCTGAGAAATTTTCATTCCTAAGGATTGTTGTGCTTCAACCAGTTGTTCCAGAGCTTTATGAGTAGTTTCTATCTTTTGCCGCAGACGATTATATTCAGCTGTCAGGTTCGGATATTTGCTTAATTCAGAACGAAGTCGCTGTTCTGATTGCACTAAACTTTTTTCATTGGCAGTTAGTCCTAAAACATTTGTCTGTAGCAGAATTAATTCGTCTACTAGGTTCGGATCAACTGCCACTGTCTGCGCTTTTAAGAGTTCTTCTCCCTTACTGCCATTAGTAATATTTTTTACTTCTTGACGTAATAATGTTAATTGATTTTGGCGTTGTTGTTTGAGTTTTTCTACTGATGGATAATCATCTGTATAACGCAACCGTTCCTTAGCCAGTGCTAGCTCAGTTTTTTGAATTTCATTTAATAGTATTTGATAGCGGCTTGACTGATTTAAACGAGAAGAGATTTTGGCATTTTGTTGGGAAGAAGATGCTATTTGTTGTTCCAGGCTATCGTAACGAGCGTTTACATCTTGAAGTTGGGCGCGAGTGGTTTGCAACTGTTGTTGAATCTCAGCCAAAGATTGTAGCAGGATTTTACTTTGTGCTTCGGGATCGACTAAATTATGCTTCTTGCGAAACTGTTCTAAATTTTTCTCAGCTTGACTGACCTCTTTTTTGATTTGGGGTAGGCGCGTATTGACAAAAGCCAGTCCCCGATCTAAACGCTCTTTTTGTTGTTCTGTATTGTAGTTTTCATAGACTTTCTGTAAAGCTTGAAGTACTCTTTGGGCTTTAACTGGATCGTCATCATTAAAAGAAACTTCAAATACTTGGTTAAAAACCTCATTAGCTTCTGTATTTGCTTGTTCTTGATTGATTTTTAAAGGTGCTTTTTTGTTGTATTGTTTTTGGCCTTTAATATATTCTAAAGTAATATCAGGATAATCAGAATGAAGTAAATCTACAGCTTTCTGAAGCAGCTTAGAACTCAGCATGAGTTTCATCTGAGTACTGTAATCAACAACTTTGGCATCTGTCTGTTCTGGAATATTATTTGACTTTGCCTCTTGAGATAAATTGGAACTTACCAGTATCTGCATGTCGCTTTGGTAACTAGATTTGGCACTGACAGCAAAGAAGCTGGCAACTGACATGACTATACAAGAAACCCCCAAAATCACAAAGCGTTGACGAAACAAAAGAGTAGGTAGTTGTCTGATACCAGCCCTGCTTTGTGCTGAGGTCGTAATTTGTTGCTCTTGATTCAGACTAGTCTTAACCATTATCAAACTCCTTGAATATCGAAAGAATATATTTGGAAGATTGTGATAAACATTTTTTTAAATTATTTTTTTACACCTAGAGCTACAACACAATACTTAATTATTGTCCCAATAATCAAACCACTTGGGATAAGATTATGTCAACTAACTGTTTCATGTTCATCAATTCATGCATATAAATTTTCAATCCGTACTAGAAGAACATTTTTTCAATAAATCTTTATTTAAAGAATAAAAATCTTGATAAAAAATTAATTATTTTTTTGAATTTTTTAACTACCATACGATTTACCAAATTACTACATAGAGAGCAAAGTTATTTTTTGAACTTGTAATATAAAAAACATTCTGATAAAAAATCTTGAAATCATAATCTTAGTATATTATTGTTGATATAAATAATTAACTGTAAATTCAATACTTCGCCAATTTCCGAGTATTGACATAGAGCAAACCTAATATTTTAACGCTTATTTTTGCTAGAAGGCAAAAAACTGAGCCAATAAAATTTCAAACATCTTCTAAGAATCAAGCCCCCTCTTGTGTTGGTCTATTTCGACAAAAACTAGACTACCTCTTTTTTTGGCAAAGGTATTGATTTAGATAAGCATAAAAAAGCCTGGATAGATGGCAACTTTGAGACATTGCAATTTATCCAGGGTTGTAAGGTATATATCTAAGTGATTTTCAGCCTTTAGAAAGTCACCGTTTATTACTGAGTTTTCTTTCTTCGACCAGAAGTAGGGAGCCTGTTACCAGTAGACAACGTTCTTGCTTGGTGTGCGATCCCCCATAATCCCTACTTCCTAGCACCGTTAACAATTTGGTAGAGTTTGTCTTCAAATTTTTCCATACACGCCGACCAATCGAAATCGATTATGGAGGGGCGAGCCTGTGTAGTCATGTCTGCCTTTAATTCGGGATTTTCTAGAATTGCGATCGCCTTTTGGGCAAAGTCTGTTGGGTTGTTGGGTTGAGCAAGAAAGCCGTTGCGACCAGGAAATACTTGTTCTGAGGTTGATGGTGCAATAACGGCAATCACAGGGGTTCCAGAAGCTAGCGCTTCGTTATTTGTAGTGCAGAAGTTTTCAGTGATAGAGGGGTTAACAAAAACATCTGCTCTGGCAAACCAACCTAAAAGTTCTGTACCGTGGGACTCACCCCAGATGGTAATACCGGATGCAAACTTTTGGGCACGCTCACGGATTTCTCGATCCTGGGGGCCACTTCCAACAATCACCAGATGGACATCGGGAATTTTGGCAGCAATGAGTGGAAATATATCAATTAGTTGGTTGACATTCTTTTCGGGGGTGATGCGTCCAACAAACAGCAAAGTTGGTCGGTGGTCGTTGGGAATCGGGTCATAAGAAATATTTCGCGGGTGAAATTTTTCGCAATCTATACCTTGATAAGGGAGATATTCAGCACGTTGGCATTTGAGGTCTTTGTATTTATTGAGTTGTTCTTGAGAAGAAAAGAAATTGAAGTCATAAGAGTTGCTAAACTGTTTGACCAAAATGGGAATGATTGGACGAATAAAACTGAAGAATTTATTTCCAAAGTAATATTTGATGTAGGCAACAATATCAGTGTGGAAAAGCGATATTATTGGCGTACCTGTTCGTTTTGCGTATTGCGTGCCCACAGCGCGGCCGTAACCTTGCAAGAAAAATGAGTATAAACCTCTCATTTGTGCGGCTTCTTCAACCACTATAATGTCGGGTTTAAATTTCTCCAGCAGCTTGGTATCACTCCAATGGCGATAGTGCAATGGTTGGGGAAGAGATTTGTAAAATATTAGTGGTTTTGTGGGGAATGCGTAAGTAGATAAGTTAGGAAAGGATTGAATTTGATTTAATCCTGGCATGGGGCGATCGCCAACATTTTTTGGGTAGCGATCGCTAATTTGTGGATGGATCAAAAAAACCTCATGTCCCTGTTCCAGCAACCAACGAACTCGTTGATGTACTGCTACAGAAACTCCAGTTAAAAAAGGAGCATACAATCCCGTAAATAAGGCAATGCGTAGTCTTTGCTTAGTCATATGAAAAAGGAATTATTTCACGAAAATGCTGGTTTTGGATTTAGGACTTACGCAGCAATTTTTCATGACTGGTAAGGATTTAGGATTCAGAATCTAGAAGACTTTTATATAGCGTTTCCCAGTCTAGTAAAGTACGCCCGTAGGGGCACGGCACTGCCGTGCCCTTACACCTTGGCATATAATTGTGTACCGCATATGAATGAGAACCGCTATATCCAAAATTAATAATTTTATAAATTATTAACTTATCCTAAGTCTTATTGATCAATAATTCTGAATCAGAACAATGACGCCTTTATTCTTACCATTAACATCCTGATTATTTGGCTCAGCAATTCCCGGCAATCCAGTTAGATTTAGGATTTACACTTTTCCAAGCAATCTCAATTTTAGATTGTGAAAAAGATGTTTACGAACCTCGTGTCAGAAATTATAAATACACTCGAAATTCTCAGTCTCAATTCCCCTGAATATATTTTCTACAGCCTTGAATTTAATACAAAAAAATGTATTTCTAGAAAGGTTGTAGTTAATATAGTTTACTAAAAACAAGATAATATAAATTCATTACTAGGGAATGTTTAGTCTGATAAGTTTCATGCCCTAGTTGATATTTACAGCAGATTTAAGGAAAGTGAAGTACAGCATCTAGGTCTGATAGCTACACAGAGAGCCTATTATAATTCTGATTCCTGAATTCTGACTCCTGTTAGCGCAGCGGGGCGTAGCCCATTCTGACTCCTGAATTCTGCCATAGTAATCAGTTCAAAGAGAAACCTTGCTATTAATAGGTTGATCCAACCATTGATAAGGGCGATATTCCACTAGGCGGATATTCCAAGCCCCTCGAACCCGATAGCTGACACCGCGCCAGGTGACTGTTGAAATCCACAGAGATGATAGCATTGCTAAGCCATAAACCCATTGTGTTAGCGGAATCCCAATCAACATTTTAATGATAGTGGGAGCTGATAATTTGGCTATTGGCTGGTCATTCGAGCGAACCACTTGCTGTATGCCTAACTCCAAAACGAGCATCAGCAAAAGTAATCCTACAACATAGACGGTATAGCAGCCAAACAATAGAGTTGCGGCTTCCCATTTTGCTTCTAACAATGACTCTAAAACTAACATAATGACTGTAGTCGGAAACAGAATGCTAGAAACAGCTTCACTAACTATAGCCAACCAACGTGGGTGATAAAGTCGAGAACAAAGTATCAAGCGTTTGAGAGAGTCTAGTAAGCCTACTAAATCAATTTCTTCACGATTAACTGTTAATAAAGTAGGTACAAACTTAACCTGTAACCCATGTATTTTTAGGACATCGTGAATCATGAAATCTTCGCTTAAAGCTTGTGCCCACTTATCTAAAAGTTCAGTTTTGTGAAGCACTTCTGTTTTCATAGCCAAAGTTCCGCCCCAAGGAATTTGGAAGAGAAACATTTGGACTACTGTGGATACATTGCCTATGTATCGCACTAAAGATCCCCAATTCTTACCGGTTGGCATATACCAACGGTTACCAGTTGTTGCGCCGACATTAGCATCACCTAGAGGACTGACTAATTCTCGCAGCCAATTGCGATGAACTATAGTATCAGCATCTACTAAAGCAACTACCTTATAGGAATCGTCTAATTCACGGACAGCCTGCACTAGAGAACTGCATTTGAGACTACAATTATTGCGTACTATTCTCAAAGGACTGATTTGAACATTAGTTGCTTCCTGCTCTGTGATAGTTTCGCTGGCAATTTTCCAAGCAGGATCTTCTTGACTATCAATAACTAACTTTAAATCATACTGTGGATAGTTCTGATTTAAGAGCGATCGCAAACAACTAGGCAAAAACGGATCGGCTCCCCGCAGACAAAGAATCACAGCTGTTTTAGGCAACTGCTCATCTGGTAATAAATTTTTTCGAGATGAGCGCAGATACCAAAGAAAGATTAGCGTTAAACACACCTGAATAACCAGCCAACCCATCAAAGACTTAGACAGAAATATTGCCAAATCTTCCATTAAATTTTTAGTCTCCGGAGAATAGGGGAATGGGGATTGGGGATTGGGTATTGGGGATTGGGGATTGGTATTTGAAAATTCTTCCCCAGTCCCTAGTCCCCAGTCCCTTTTATGAATCCAACGAGTATTTCATAATAATGTTGACTGTGGTATTTTTATTCACCACAAAACTGGCATCACGAAACTTGGGTGTGCCTGTTTGTATGGACACAGTTGGATTTTTAGAAATACCAAAACCTTCTGTGGGAATACCAAAAAAGTCTTTGTTGAGTTTGCGATCGCCATTTTGATCGTCAACTACAGCAACAGCATAAGTTCCTGGTTTTAAACCAGAGAATTCTTTTGTTACAGAAGTGCCTGTAATCTTAGCGCAGCCACTTTTGACTTCACTAGTATTACTCGTGGGAAATCCTTTTTCACCTCCAAAAACTCGGAAGCAAATCTCACCTTTTTGGTGACGAATTCCATTTACTACAACACTAAGTTTTGTTGCTGGCTCAGCATTCACTGTTTTCGCAAAGCTGATGCTTAGTAAACTAGCAAGCAAAAAGTAAGATACTTGAGATAGTTTCAGCATAATTTTGTAGTCAAAAATGGGTAATTTGGACACTGAAAAAATTGCATAAAGTCAAAAGTCAAAATCAAAACAGATTTATTGAGCCTGATAACAATCATTAACTCTTCCATTCCTATTTTTTTATTTTTAACTTTTGACTTTACTGCAAAAGATTGATTTAAGGTATGATTTTTCGCACTGTAATTACAGCAAAATTCAAGTGCATGAATTACACTATTTAAGTTTCAAAACTAGGCACATAGCTTATTGTAATTCTGAATTCTGAATTCTGACTCCTGAATTCTGCTGTAATCCTCGTTGCCAATCTATTGCAAATCTTTGCAATACTTTTAGCAAATCTTTCAGTAGCAGATATTCTGTGCCTTTCAACTTCTGTTGTAGACTTCTATGACAACATAACCGCTCATACAAACTCAGGGGACTAGACCATATGGAGAGGAAATACTCCCATAATATTCTCCAATGTGGGAATAAAATTTTCCCTTTCTTTGCTGAATCAAACCACACTGCATAGGCATAAAAATCAGGTAATACACTGAATGAGGATGCTTGATTGTTGTTTGTAAACAACAAATAATTGGGAAAAAACATACTCATTGATTGTTGCGGATGGCTTCTAGCAAAGAACAAGTATTCGGGTATTTCATAAAATCTACCCAGAAGACCAAGCCTTGACAATAAAATTCCATCTGCATTACCGTAACCACCCATAGGTGGTATTTTTTTCAGAGCGCTAGCGCGAATTACGCCATAACATTGATAACATAAATGTTTAGTCAGTAACTCGTGAAAGCGATCGTGTGGTTTTAGAGAATCTGTCTTGAGTTTGATGTCGTAGTTTTGGAGAAATTTTCCTTGTTCGTCAATAAAATATACTTGGGTGTGGCACAAAATAATGGTAGGGTCTTGTTCGAGTACCTCAATGCATTTGCTGATAAAATCAGGAGCATGTAGATCATCATAAGCTGCCCATTTAAAATACTCACCCGAAGACAATTCTAAGACACGATTAAAGTTACCAGCGCAACCAATATTATGGTCATTACGGTAGTAACGAACACGTTGGTCTTGCTTGGCGTATGCTCTACAAATTTCCTCAGTTTTATCTGTAGATGCATTATCTGAAATAATTAGTTCAAAATCTTCAAAAGTTTGAGCCAAGAGTGAATCTATGGCTTGTTGAAGAAATTTTTCACCATTGTATACAGGTAATCCAACACTCAATCGTGGCTGATTGCTACTCATATAAAACAAGTATTCACACAATCTGTGGATTATTTTAAGCTCAATTGCAGCAAATTGTTAGTCAAATGCAACGTGAGAAGTCAGGAGTCAGGAGTCAGGAGTCAGAATTCAGAATTCAGAATGGGCTACGCCCCGCTGCGCTAACAGGAGTCAGAATAATTTGATACCCAAGTTGAATAATTTCAAGGAAATCAAGAGCTATATCACACTTACTTGATTTTCTAATTCTTCTAACTCCCTCATCCCCCTCATCTCCCTCATCCCCCCACTTCCCACTCCCCACTCCCCTACTTAATCAAATTTTCAATCTCCGTTTTTTGCAGCCATTCATGTGTACGCTGCATACCTTCTTCTAGGTCAATTGTTGGTTTATAATTTAACAGGTTTTGGGCTTTAGCAATGGAACACGCATAGGGACGACTCATAAAATCTACAGATTCCGGTAAAATATCGGCTTTTTTCCGAAAAAGTTTTTGTCCTTGAGCGCGTAGCTTGAGAAACAATTTCATTTCATCTTTTGGTAATGAAAGAGGTGCTGGTAAACCTTCCATTGCTGCTAAACGCATGAAGTACTCTTTCCAAGAAGTTTCTTGTCCGTCGGTGATATTAAATATTTCTCCGTAAGTCTGTTTTTCTATCGCTAGAAAGATGCCATCAATCAGGTTGTCTATATATACATGATTGATTACTCCTTTACCATCGTTGGCATAGGCGAATAATTTTTGGCGCATCATCACAATTGGTTTGACTATCCAAGGAATACTTCCAGGTCCATAAATATCACCGGCTCGAATGATAATAATACCAAAATTTGGCGGATTATTTAATTCTAAAAGTGCTGCTTCTGCTTCTATTTTTGTTTGGCAGTAGGGATTATTTTCACCAGAAAGTAGTCCGGTTTCTGTAACACCATCAGAATAGTTGAAACCATAGACCATTACACTGGATAGATGCACAAAAGTTTTAACGCCTGCTTGCTTAGCGGCTTTAGCCATGTTAACAGCACCGTTAACATTGACATCACGAAAATGGTTAATTGAACCAGCTTCTTGAGCAATTTGCTCTGTATGTAAAACGATGTCTATTCCCTGACAAGCTTTTTGGGCAATATTGGGATCGGTGATACTACCAGTAATCAGTTCAACGCCTAAATCTTGAGCTTTTTTATTCTGTTCTGTGGAACTTTGTAATCCACGGACTTTTATTCCCTGGGCTATGGCTAATTCGGCTGCACGCAAGCCGAGAAATTCATTAATTCCGGTAATCAAGAGAGTTTTGTTTTGGAGGTTCATAGAGGAAAAGTTATACCAATTTTGGATTTGAGATTTTGGATTTTGGATTCAAGTTTTGGTTTGATGTCACACCCAGGCGCCCAGAGGGAAGGAGTGATTGTTTAGAAAATATCTCCTGGGTCTGCGGAACGGAGTTTATTGATGGCGAGTCCTCCGGAAGTTATACACATTAAAACTGTTGATGTTAAGACCAGTAGTGCATTGTTAGTGGTCATAACTATTGGCAATTTAGTTGCTTCCATTGCAAAATCGTATAACAATATGGAAGTAATAAATCCTGGAATATAACCTAAAAGCGCTAAAATTAAGGCTTGTTGAAATACCACATTCAACAGATATCTATTGGCATATCCTATGGCTTTTAATGTGGCATAAGCAACGAACTGTGTAGCAATATTGCTATAAAGAATTTGATAGACAATTACTACACCAACAACAGAAGCCATTGTCAACATCAGGTTAAGTATAAAACCAATAGGCGTTCTGACAGACCAATATTTCTTCTCAAAATCAATAAAGCCTTGGCGTGTAAAAACCTGGACATCATTTGGCAAACTTGCCTGCAAATCTTTTAGCACTGTTTGTGCATCAGTACCAGGTTTGAGGGTTATCAAACCGACATCTATCATATCTGCCGGACGAGTATTAGGATTTATCCTCAGGAAGGTTGAGTCACTCACAACTAAGTTGCCATCTACCCCAAAGGAAGGCCCTAAACTGAATAAGCCACCAATCCTGACTTTATAGCCAATTAATGAATTATAGGGAAATATTTCAATTGTCTGGCTTGTATCTCCGGCATCAAATTGTTCTGCTATTGGGCCAAATTCTGTGCGAGAACTTCTGTCAAAAAGCATGACATCGGGAATTTTGAGTTTATCTAAGTTGTTCTCAATTTCTGCGATGTTCATCACGGGTCTGCCTGGGTCGAAACCAATAACATATATGGAATATTTCTCACCAGTAGCCGGGTTTTTTAGTTTGGCAAATTGCAAATACATGGGGCTAACTGACTCTACGCCATTAAACCCCAAAGTTTGATACAAACGAGTCCGCGAAAAGCTTTGATTTGAGGTCAAAGATTTATATTGCGAACTAACTAAAAATAAATCTCCCTTGAGATTTTGATGCACTGCTGTTGCACTAGAATAAAGAGCATCTTGAAAACCAAGTTGCACAAACATCAACAGCACAATAAAACCAATCCCGGCTACAGCTATTACTAAACGAACTTTTTGCTGGGCTAGCTGTAGCCATGCTAAAGGAATTTTAAAATTCATGGATTTATTTGTTATTTGTCAAGGAATTTTAGATTTTGGATTTTAGATTTTAGATTGACCCATACCCTGTTCGTTGCTCTGAATAAACAATTTTAGATTTTAGATTTGTTCCACGTAGCTTGCTTTTCGTAGAGCGAGTATGAATTCCTTTGCTCTAAAGCTTTTTTAAATTTTGGATTTTTAATCTTCAATCCAAAATCCAAAATTTAAAATCTAAAATTTGATCATTAGTTATTTGTAAATGACTAATAACTAATGCCCAGACTAAATCTGAATGGCAACATCTACTTGTAAGTTGGTTAAACGCGCCACCCGTTCGCTATCTGCGGGGTTATCGATGGAGATTTTCACCTCAACTATTCTGCGGTCTGTATCTGAACCTGGGTTAAGGCTGAAGATGTTTTGTTTGTCAACTTGCCAACCAATTTCTTTGACGGTTCCCTTTAATGTTCCATTAAATGCAGTGCTGGTGATGGTGGCTTTTTGTCCGATACGCACTTTTTGAACGTCGGTTTGATACACCTCTGCAATCACATACATTTGTGATGTCTTACCTATCTCAGCAAATCCTGTGCTGGTGCTAATTACTTCTCCGGTTTTGGCATGAATTTTCAAGATTTTGCCATTGATGGGAGATTTAATGTAACTTAAATCCAAGTCTGCTTTTGCTTGTTGAACGGAAGTTGTTGCACTGTTGACTTCAGTTTGTGCGACTTGAACATCTACGCTACGCACTTCGCTAATACTCTTGAGTTGGGCTTGTGATTGCTTGAGTTGTTCTTGGTATGTGCCTTGAGTGCGTTGTTTGCTGGCTTGGGCTTCTGCGAGTTGCTGTTGTGTGGTTTTGAGTTGCAAAGCTTTGCTGTCTGCTACGGAAGCTGCGATCGCACCTTGTTTATATAATTGCTGATAGCGATTGTTTTCAGCTTGTGCATTGTCTACTTCAGCCTGGACACGGGCGATTGTCGCTTCTTGGGTAGCAATGTCCCCTTTATATTGTGACTCTAAACTGGCGATCGCTGCTTTTTGAGCATCGATGTCTCCGGTTTTCGCCCCAGATTTCACCTGCGCTAATTTAGCTTTAGCAACTTGCAGTTGGTCTACAGCCTGTTGCAAAGCTGTTTTAGCCCGACCATAATTTTCTAGATACGCTAGTAATTGCCCAGCTTTAACTGCATCTCCTTCTTTGATTAACAGTTTTTCGACTCGCACACCATTATTAGCATTGGGAGCATTCAAAGAAGTAACTTCACCGTCTGGCTGCAAACGTCCTAAGGCTGTGACAGCAACTTTTGTCGGGGTGGTTTTTGTCGGGGTTGCTGATGATATCTCAACTTTAGCTTTTGGCCAAAACGATGCCAAACTATATAAAGCGATTAATCCGGCCGCTAAGGTGAGAGAAGCTGCTAAAATTATCCGCGATCGAACAACGGATTTTGTGAATAATCGGCTTTCTTTATTTACTGCCATATTTTGATTCCAATTCTTACTAGGGGATAGCTGAAATGGCTATATTTAGTCGATAACAATAGATTCTCCACCAATTAGCTTAAGAGGGCTTTTCCTCTCCTTGATGCTGTTACCCTAAGCAGGCGGATAGGTCTAAATGGTTTTATATGAATTGTTTTACGAAGAATTCAGAATTCAGAATTGGCTACGCCCCGCTGCGCTAACAGAATTCAGAAGGAGTTTAGTATGATTGGTAGATTGATTAATCGAATATTTTCCTGATTCTCTAAATTTTCTGACTACTGAATTCTTATGGTTATGTTACTGGAAAGCTTCTTTAGTTATATCGTCATTTGTCCTCGAATCCAGTAGCGTAAAATACAATAGCGCTAGCCAGAAAATTTAGCTCTCAAGAATAATGAAGCGCCGAAAAATTAACTAAAAAACTTGAATAAGCTTGTTCTTAAGTATGACGAAAAGTTTTTCATTTGTCAACCATTTAACTTTGTACAAATCCTGATTTGATCGTCAAAACAATTTTCATTTTTAGTTCCAATCCTCGTAGGTATAGACTACAAAATGCCTGATTAGTAAGGTTTATAGCATCACTTAATAGTGGTTACACACTAAAATTAGTAACAAATTATTATTAGCGATGTTGTGTCAGATCGGACATTATCATCAATTTTGTTAACAACATCCTAATGCGATCGCACTCAGGCGTGTTTTCCAACTGTCAAGGTAGCTTGGGTTAAACGTTCCCGCTCTTTAGTACAAGCGAAGCCTATTGGATTATGTTTACCATGCAACATATTCAAAATTGACAATTGCTTTATAGATAACTATTTTGCTTTTTATTTACATTTATATTAAAGAATCATCAAAAACATTAGTTTAATTATGATATTTCCCTGAAAAAAAATCCTTATGGCTCTCCCATTGCTCGATGTGTTCATGTAATGATTACTTAACAGCCAATAAATTGATACTGTTACTTTTAGAGCTAATTTTTATTGACAGATGAGATAATTATGTTAAGTAAGTCGGCGCTTAAATGTAGGGTGCGTTCTGCCGTCGGCTAACGCACCGTCAACAATTCAAGGTGCGGTGCTTGGCGACAACACACCCTACATCTACTAAAATAATTCTTGTTATTTATACATTTTTGGAGTTGCGAATTATACTAAAATGCCAAATTTTAAGCACAATAGATATCAACAATAATCTAGTTCTTTATAAAAAAAGTTTAAAGTAATCATTTAGTTTATATAAAGTATGTTAGTCTTTTTATTAATTCAACGCTTAAAACTTGTGAGGTAAATTAGTTATTTAATTAAGATTTTGAAGGTAAAAATAACTAAAACTAACTGCTTGGTAATCACCTTCTGAAGGTTTAATTAGTTTTTCACATTCCATAAATTCGGATTAAAGGTGATGTTTTTTGTAACGAACTTGTCAACTTTCCTGGGTCGAATCCCCTAAAATGTATTATCCTGGACGTTGAAACTGGCTATGACATTTATCAAGACACAGAACGCTGTCATTAATACCAACTACATTGTTGCGGTTAGACTTGATAATGAAACTATTGCGGACGAAAAAAGCGTTTCTGTTCTCTTAGCTACTCTTCAATTTCTACTGTTCAGCAGGATACCATTGTTCAAAATATTAACCATCACCGTAATTCTGGATTTTGGATTATTTTTTGGATTGATGTCTGACTTATTTTGGGTGTAAAAATTTTCAAATTTTAAATCTAAAATCCAAAATCTAAAATCCAAAATTGGTTGATTGCCACAATTTCAAGAATCAAGCGTTGCATAACATTTTTACACGATCGCTGTGTGCCAAAATTGCCTGTAAACCTAAGGCTTTATTAGGGCAGTATGTGTCGTGTGGTGTTGATTTGGAGAAAAGCATTTAGCGCAGATAAGATAGCTAACTGCTGACCAGAAAAGAGATTTTCATTAATTTAGTAGGCAACAGAAATTACTGTATCTACGCAATCCACAGTACTCACTATGCCCTATGTCTGCTCATTCAATTGATACTGCCTTAGCGGAGTTAGAAAGCCTGATTAAAAATTGTGAACAGGCTGTGATTAGGTCTATAGAGGAAAAAAACATGAGTTCAGAAAAACCAGCGTCAATCTACAAAATTAACAGACAATTACAACACAATCCTATAGCCATTGTTGGCATGGCTTCTCTATTACCTCAAGCCAGAAATTTACGGGAATACTGGCAAAATATAGTAAACAAAATTGACTGTATTACTGATGTTCCCTCCACTCACTGGAGTGTCGAAGATTATTACGATCCAAATCCCAGAACTGCTGAAGATAAAACTTACTGTAAAAGAGGTGGATTTATTCCAGAGGTGGATTTTAACCCGATGGAATTCGGCATTCCCCCCAGCATTTTAGAAGTTACAGATGTATCGCAACTATTAAGTTTAGTGGTTGCAAAAGAGGCAATGGAAGATGCTGGCTATGGCGACCAACGCGAATTTAACCGCGAAATGGTTGGGGTAATTTTAGGCGTAGCTATGGCTAAGCAGTTAGGAATGCCACTTTCTGCTAGGTTGGAATATCCGATTTGGGAAAAAGCACTTAAAAGTAGTGGTTTATCTGACGAAGATACACAAAAAATCGTCGAGAAAATCAAAAGCGCCTATGTGAAATGGGACGAAAACGCCTTCCCCGGAATGTTAGCTAATGTAGTCGCGGGTAGAATTGCCAATCGTCTCAACTTTGGCGGGATGAATTGTGTAGTTGATGCTGCTTGTGCTAGTTCCTTCGGTGCCTTAAAAATGGCAATTAGCGAACTAGTTGAGCATCGTTCTGACATGATGCTGACTGGTGGCGTTGACACCGATAACACCATCATGGCTTACATCTCCTTCAGCAAAACACCAGCCGTTTCTCCCAGTGAGAATGTCAAACCTTTCGATGCTAAATCTGATGGGATGATGCTGGGTGAAGGTATCTGCATGATTGTCCTCAAACGTCTGGAAGATGCCGAACGGGACAACGATAAAATTTACGCCGTCATCAAAGGTATCGGTACCTCCAGCGATGGACGTTACAAGAGTATTTATGCTCCCCGCAAAGAAGGCCAAGTCAAAGCCCTAGAACGTGCTTACGAAGATGCAGGCTTTTCTCCCGCCACCGTTGGTTTGATGGAAGCACATGGCACCGGCACAATGGCTGGAGATCCCACAGAATTCGGTTCTTTACATGACTTTTTTGCTCAGCATGACTTGAAAAAGCAGCATATCGCTTTGGGTAGTGTGAAATCCCAAATCGGACATACCAAAGCGGCTGCGGGTGCGGCGAGTTTGGTGAAAACAGCTTTGGCGCTACATCACAAAGTATTACCGCCGACTATTAACATTACCCAGCCGAACCCCAAACTTAATATTAAAAATTCCGCCTTTTATTTGAATACCGAAACCAGACCTTGGATTCGTGCTGAAGGCGAAGCACCAAGACGGGCAGGTGTCAGTTCCTTTGGCTTTGGCGGCACCAACTATCACGTCGTCTTAGAGGAATATCAAGCTGACCAAAACCACGGCTACCGCTTACACAGTGGGGCTAATGAAGTGCTGCTGTTTGCTTCTACTCCGTCCCAATTGCTAAGCAAATCCGAAGATATTTTAGCGAAATTGCGTTCACCAGAAGCCAAAACACATTACGCAAAATTAGTCAATGAGTGCAAATCTCTAGAAATTCCCCTCTCTGCTGCCAGATTTGGATTTGTGGCACAGAACCTCGAAGAAACTTGCAAGTTACTGCAAGTTAGCATTGACTTGCTGAAAAATAAAGGCTCAGCAACATCTTGGGAACATCCCCAAGGAATTTATTACCGTGCTTCTGGTATGGAGTTGGGTGGTAAAGTTGTCGCCTTATTTTCCGGTCAAGGTTCCCAATACTTGGAAATGGGACGGGAATTGGTGATGAATTTCCCGATGATGCAGCGTTTGCATGGCTATATGGATAGCTTGTTGCTCAAAGATAACTTGCAGCCGCTTTCGGAAATCGTTTTTCCCCATCCTGTGTTTGAAGAGGCAGAAAAAAATGCCCAAATTGCCGCCTTACAACGCACAGAATACGCTCAACCAGCCATCGGGGTGTTGAGTGCAGGGATGTACACCATATTGCAACAAGCTGGATTTAGGTCAGATTTTGTTGCCGGTCACAGCTTTGGAGAAATCACAGCATTATGGGCTGCGGGGGTTTTGAGTACTGAAGATTACCTGTTCTTGGTGAAAGCTAGGGGTCAAGCAATGGCTGCACCCGAAGACCCAGATCATGACGCAGGTAGTATGCTGGCTGTCAAAGAAGATATCAGCAAAGTCGAAGCAGTACTGAGACATTTTCCCCAAGTTGCGATCGCCAATCAAAATTCTCCCAGTCAATTTGTCTTAGCTGGACCCACCGCAGAAATCGCCAAAGTCCGTCAGGCTTTACAGGACAAAGGATATACAGCTGTATTGTTACCCGTATCAGCAGCATTCCACACACCGCTGATTGCCTTTGCTCAAAAATCCTTTGCGATCGCTACCAAGTCCGTTCAATTCCAAAATCCCAAAATCCCAGTTTACAGCAACGTTACCAGCAAGCAGTATCCCAAGGAACCCCAGGCAATTCAAAAAATCCTCGAAACGCACCTTTCCAACTCAGTGCTGTTTAAGCAGGAAATTGAAAACATCTATGCAGCTGGTGGTACATGCTTTGTGGAATTTGGGCCAAGGAGAATTCTCACCAACTTGGTAAAAGAAATTCTTGGCGATCGCCCCCATATTACCGTATCTCTGAATCCCAGCGCCCAAAAGAATAGCGATCGCTCCTTACGGGAAGCAGTTGTGCAGTTGCGGGTAATCGGTATGGCTTTGAGTAACCTCGACCCCTACCAAGTTCCCCAAACCATACCTGCAATTGAGCAGAAAAAGGCTTTAAATGTACGTTTGAACGGCATCAACTACAGATCCGAAAAAACGAAAAACGCCTTCGCTGAAGCTTTGCAAAACGGGCACAAAGTTACATTACCTACTGTTTTATCTGAGAATTCAGTGAAACCAAACCAGCCCATCCCCTCTGAAACTGCGGCTCCAACTCTCGCAGTCAGAGAGACAAACGGACATAAAAAAACACCCCTATCAATGAACGGTGTGACACCTCATATCGCCACCCAACCAGAGCAACAAATGAATCCTGTGACCCTTTTAAGTCAACCAGCTCAGGAATCTAAGATGCAACCAACACCAGAAAAACTTGCAAATTACCAACAACTTTTAGAAAGTTTAGAATACCTGCTGACACAGTTTCAGCAAAATCAAGCCGAGAATTTACAAGTTCACGGAAGTTATCTCAACCATCAAATGGAATACGCCAAAGCGTTTTTCCAACTGATGCAACAACAAAATTCCCTGTTGAGTGAAAGCAAATCCACAGCTGAAACCACCAAGTTGAAGCTAGTTGTCATGGAAAGCTTAGAGCGCAGCATGATGCAGTTTCACTCCCAACAAGGTGAAACCCTACGCATCCATGAGCAATATCTCCAAGAGCAATTGGAATATACCAAAAACTTTTTCCAACTCATACAGCAAGAGTATGCTCAAATCATCTCAGATGACGGAGCAGCTCTACTGAGTGAGAAACTCAGCAACGGCGTAGGACATCATTTCATCCCCTTCACCACAGAAACCACTGTCACCGAAGAGGCATCAGTACCCGCCACCACCAAAATAGTAGAAGCTTTACCCTCACCTGTAACTGAGCCAGTAGCGAAAAACAACTCAACAGTCATCCAAGCACCCCTTCCCGCTCCCAAGGTAGTTGAGCCTGTAGCCCCTGTACTCCCCCAAATAGTACAGCCTGTAGTCGAAACTCCCCCAGTCCCCAGTCCCCAGTCCCCAATCCCCAGTCCCCAGTCCCCAGTCCCCAGTCCCCAATCCCCAGTCCCCAGCGCAACCATCGACATTGTTGACCTGGATAAAAACCTCCTAGCCATCACCAGCGACAAGACTGGCTACCCAGTGGAGATGCTGGAAATGGATATGGACATGGAAGCAGACTTGGGGATTGACTCCATCAAACGGGTAGAAATCTTGGGGGCGTTACAGGAAATGTACCCCAACTTACCCAAGCCCAATTTAGAAGAACTGGCAGAAAAACGCACCATCGGTCAAGTTGTAGAATATCTGCAATCCCATGCTTCTAAAAGTGTTTCTGTAGAAATTGCAATTCACGAAGTACAACAAGCAGTAGAGACTCCAGCAGAAGTTACCCCTGAAGTGAGCGTAGTTGTTGCATTCACCCCGCAACCAGAACCAGAACCCGCAGCAACTAATGAATTTTCAAACTTGGGTGAAACTCTGCTAGCCATCACCAGCGATAAGACCGGCTACCCGGTAGAAATGCTGGAACTAGAAATGGACATGGAAGCCGACTTGGGGATTGACTCCATTAAACGGGTAGAAATCTTAGGGGCGATGCAGGAAATGTACCCCAACTTACCCAAACCGAATATCGAGGAACTGGGAGAACTCCGCACCATCGGTCAAATAGTTGATTACCTACAGCAGCTAGCTGGAGGTGAAAAAAAAAAGTCTGAGCCTGAGTTTGTCCAACAGCCGCGGGAATTAGAGCATAATATCCAGCGCCGTCCCGCCAAACTCAGAACCCTACCACACCCAGATTATTTGGATTTCACGTTACCAGAGGGACACATCAGTTTAATCACCGATGATGGTTCCCTCACTACTTACAAATTAACTGAATCCTTAATCGCCCAAGGCTGGAAAGTAGTAGTCATCAGTTTTCCCCAATCGGTGATTCCCCAGCAATCGCCCTTACCCGCAGGAGTAACCCGCGTCACCTTGGCAAACTTGAGTGAAGAACATCTCCAACAACAACTACAAGCGATCGCCACTCACTGCGGTAAGGTTGGGGCTTTCATCCATCTACATCCTATTTTTGTAGCAAATAACACCGGGACAATTCCCTATATCGAACAGGAAAAGGCGATCGTCAAGCATGTATTTTTGATGGCGAAACACCTCAAACCCTCTTTAAATGAAGCCGCACGTCATGGACGTAGTTGTTTCTGCACAGTAGCTCATCTTGATGGTGCCTTCGGTTTAGATTACAAAGTCAACTTCGGAGCGATCGCTGCTGGTTTATTTGGATTAACCAAAACTCTGAGATGGGAATGGCCAAAGGTATTTAGTAGAGCGATCGACCTCAGTCCCAGACTTGACGCTAAACAGTCAGTAAACCACATCATAGCCGAACTTCACGACCCGAATCTTTATATCGGTGAAGTTGCTTACGGTTCACAAGGACGAGTCACCTTAATTGCCGATCCAAAAAACTAGTCTAATCCCTCCATCTGTCCCCTCTGCGGTTCGTTTTTTTAAATAACCGCAGAGGAGATAGAGAAAAAGATAAAAAAATTTTTAACCAGGTTTCTACAGCATCTCTCAATTACGAATTACGAATTACGAATTACGAATTAAATCAGAGGATTTATGACCCAAACAGCCCAGCTTAGTCCATCATCTGTTTTTGTCGTCAGCGGCGGTGCAAAAGGGATTACGGCTGAGTGTACTATCAAATTAGCACAGCAGCAACCCGGCAAATTTATTCTTCTCGGTCGTTCTGAATTATTAGAAACTGAGCCGGATTTTGCTCAAAATTGTGAAGAATCAGCATTGAAAAAACGCATCATGGAAAATCTTCTTGCTCAAGGAGAGAAACCCACACCCATGAATGTGCAAAAAATATATAACAAAATTACCTCCAGCCGCGAAATTAAAAATACTATCGCCGCAATTGAAAAAACAGGAGCGAAAGCCGAATATATTAGTGTTGATGTTACAAAGAAACAGGCTTTACAAGAAAAATTGGCTAAGATTGGGTCAATTACAGGCATTATACATGGTGCTGGGAACTTAGCCGATAAATTAATTGAAAAGAAAACAGAAGAGGATTTTGAAAAAGTTTATGCTGCCAAAGTTCAAGGATTAGAAAACCTACTTAATTGTGTCAATCCTAATGAACTTCAGCATTTAGTTTTGTTTTCTTCTGTCACAGGATTCTATGGAAATATTGGTCAATCTGATTACGCGATCGCTAATGAAATCCTGAATAAATCAGCCCATATTTTCAAGCAACAATATCCCTCATGTCATGTAGTGGCAATTAATTGGGGAGCTTGGGATAGTGGCATGGTGACAGCAGAATTAAAGAAGGTTTTTCAAGAGCGGCAAATCGAAATAATTCCCATTGCAGTCGGGGCACAAATGCTCGTTAAAGAAATGGATCGTGCCAATCATGCAACTGCACAAGTTGTCATTGGTAGCCCACTGATTCCACTGGATACAGAGCTAGATTCAGAACTACGAACCTATCGTATCCGTCGCCAAATGACATTGGAGGCTAATCCATTTTTACACGATCATACTATTGCTGGTTCTCCAGTTTTGCCTGCAACTTGTGCCATGACTTGGATTATCAATGCTTGCGAACAATTATATCCAGGTTATAGGTTGTTCAATTACCAAGATTTCAAAGTTTTAAAGGGGATTACTTTCAATGAAAGCTTGGCGAAAGAACACATTTTAGAAATAGAAGAAATTTCCAAAATTAACCATGAAAAAATCGAATTGAAAGCAAAAATCTGGAGTAAAAATCCAGAAGCTAAAATCCATTACCATTTTAGCGCTCAACTGAATCTCCAGCGAGAAATCCCAATTGCACCCACCTATGAATCTCTCAATCTCGAACCAGATAATATCATCACCGCCACAGGAAAAGCTTTTTACCAAAATGGGGGAACCACATTATTTCATGGCCCAGCTTTTCAAGAAATCAAAAGAGTTTTAAACATCACTCCTGAAAAAATCACTACAGAATGTCTTTGGCCAGAACTCAGTCCACAGCAACAAGGACAATTCCCCGTCCAATGGGTGAATCCTTATACAACTGACTTGAGTATGCACGCCTTATGGGTTTGGACACAACACTTTCATCAAGAAGGTTGTTTACCTGGAAAAGTAGAAAAATTTGAACAATTTGCAGCCATACCACATAACGAAACTTTTTACGTTTCTTGTGAAGTAAAAGCTAAAACACCAAGTAGTGCGATCGCCAACTTCATCATACACGATCGCCACGGAAAAATATATTCACAAATGCTCAACGCCCACGCCATAATTTGGTCAATGAAACTACTCAGAAGCTAATAATCTCTCACTCCTTCTCTCTGCGCCTCTGCGCCTCTGCGTGAGCTATTTCTTTAGCAGCCACATCATTCAAGTTTGGGGAACAGCGTAAATCCTGCCTTTTAAATATCTCTTGCCTAATACCCAAACTCGGAGCATACCAGCAGTGGAAAAAATAGCCATCATCGGATTATCATGCCTATTCCCAGATGCGAAAAACCCTGAAGAATTCTGGAATAACATCGTTAATCAAAAAGATTCCACATCCTCTGCAACAATCGAAGAAATCGGAGTAGATCCGACAATCTTTCACAATCCAGTCAAAGGTACACCAGACAAAACCTATTCCCTCAAAGGCGGGTACATCCGCAACTTTCAGTTTAATCCATCTGAATACAATCTCCCACCAGAATTTCTTACTAGTTTAGATAATACCTTCAAATGGTCATTGTATGCAGCTAAGCAAGCAATTTTGCATAGTGGTTATTGGGGTAATCAAACTGTCCTCTCCAAATGCGGCGTAATTTTAGGTAATTTGTCATTCCCAACAAAATTATCTAATGAATTATTCTCTCCAATTTACCAACAAGTTATTACCCCTGCTGTCAGAGAACTTTTGCAATACGAAGACTTTGATTTAGCTGCTCTGTCAACAGCAACTAAAGCGTCTTTATACAATGCTCTAATATCTGGCTTACCAGCATCTATTATTGCCCAAGCTCTATCTTTATCCCAGATTAATTTATGTCTGGATGCTGCTTGTTCGTCATCATTTTATGCTATTAAACTAGCATCTCATTACTTATGGTCACACAAAGCTGATGTCATGTTAGCTGGAGCCATCAGTTGTGCAGATTCCCTATTTGTGCGGATGTTATTTTCCGGTGTTCAAGGATATCCAGAAAACGGCATCAGTCGCCCCTTAGATAAGTCCTCTAGAGGATTAATTCCCGCCGATGGCGTAGGGATGGTGATGCTGAAAAGATATTCAGATGCCATCAGAGATGGTGATAATATTCTCGCTACCATCTGCGGCAATGGACTTTCAAATGATGGCAAAGGTAAACATTTACTCAGTCCAAATCCTAAAGGACAAACCTTAGCTTTTGAACGAGCCTACAATGAGGCAAAAATTAATCCCAAAACCATCGATTATTTAGAGTGTCACGCCACCGGCACATTACTGGGAGATACAACCGAATTCAACTCCATCGAAACATTTTTTGGTCAAAATCAAGCTGCACCTCTGGTAGGTTCTGCTAAAGCAAATACTGGTCACTTACTAACTGCTGCCGGCATGGTTGGCTTGACTAAGGTGATTTTGAGTATGTCGCATGGTGTAATTCCAGCAACCATGAATGTTTCCGAGCCTTTAGCGTCAGAAAATAGTACGATTTCCGCCGATAAAATTGTTAGAACAGCTACAGCATGGCCTAATAATAACGCACCAATTAAACGGGCAGCTATCAGCGCTTTTGGTTTTGGCGGTACTAATTCTCATCTGATTTTAGAACAAGGAAATACAACACAATCAGTTGAATCAACTCCACCTGTTCCACCTGCCAAAATCGCTATTGTCGGCATGGATGCCTTCTTTGGTAATTGCAATGGGTTAGATGCTTTTGAACGGAGTATTTATGATGGAACCCAGCATTTTACTTCTCTACCGCCTCAAAGATGGCACGGTATAGAAAATCAAGAAAACGTCCTGAAAGAGTACGGTTTAGCAGATGGGAAAGCACCGGTAGGGGCATATATCAAAGATTTTGAAATCGATACTTTATCGTGCAAAATCCCACCGAATGAAATTGAAAAATTAAACCCACAACAATTATTGCTCCTCAAGGTTAGCGATCGCGCCGCCAAAGATGCGAAACTACAGGAGGGCGGCAATGTGGCAGTTATTGTCGCTGCTGAGACAGAATTCTCTGTGCATCAGCTACAGCAAAGATGGAATCTGTCTTGGCAGGTTAAGGACGGCTTATCCAACCAAGGAATTTCTTTGCCTGCTGAACAACTGACGCAACTGGAAACCATCGTCAAAGATAGCATTCACCAACCAGTAGAAATCGGCGAATATGTGAGTCACATCGCCAACATCATGGCGAGTCGGATTTCGGCTTTATGGAATTTCACTGGCCCTGCATTCACCATCAGCGCCGGCGAAAATTCTACCTTCAAGGCGTTGGAAGTTGCCCAAATGCTACTGGCCACTGGAGAAGTAGACGCGGTGGTTGTTGGTGCGGTGGATTTGGCGGGTGGTGTGGAAAATGTCTTGTTCCGCAACCAGTTTGCACCAATTAATACGGGTGTCAACACCTTGAGTTTTGACCAACAAGCCAATGGCTGGACGGTTGGCGAGGGTGCGGGTGCAATTGTCCTCAAACGCTACGAAGCTGCTAAGGAAGATAACGAACGCATCTATGCAGTTATTGATGCCATGAGTTTCGCCCAAGGTAATTCTACTTTGAGTAACGCTGTGGTCAAACCTGATGCTTCAGCTATCAGTAATGTCTGCAAACAAGCCTTCCAGATGGCAGATATTCAACCCACAGATGTTAACTATGTAGAAGTCTTTGGTAGTGGCGTTCCCCAGGAGGATGAAGCCGAAATCACGGGTTTACTGCAAGCTTATCCGAAAGTGGGCAATGGTTTGCATTGTGCATTGGGCAGCGTCAAAGCCAATATCGGTCACACCTATACCGCATCGGGAATTGCTAGCTTAATCAAAACTGCTCTGTGTCTTTATTACAGGTATATTCCCGCCACTCCGAAATGGTCTGGTGTCAAAACACCGCAAGTATGGGAAGGTAGCCCCTTCTATGTAGCAATGGAATCAAGACCTTGGTTTGTCGATAAAGGTGCCACACGCAGAATAGCAGCAATTAATAGCATGGGGATAGATGGCAGTTACGCCCATTTAATCTTATCGGAGGAACCCAGCCAAGAGGAGCGGGACAACAGATATTTGCAGCAAATGCCTTTTCATCTGTTTCCCATAGCAGTTAGCGATCGCTCTACAATACCAGATTTGCTTAACCATCTCCAACAATCCATCGAAGCTAGTTCTTCTTTATCAGCTACCGCCAGTCAAACATTTGCTACCTTTCAACAGCATTCTCATGCAAAATACGTCTTATCAATCATAGGACGTAACAAAAAAGAACTACTCAAAGAAATTGAATCTGCCCGCAAAGGTGTAAATAATGCTTTTGAGAAAGGGACGGATTGGCAAACACCAATAGGAAGTTATTTCACCGCCAAACCATTGGGTAAAACTGGCTCATTAGCTTATGTTTATCCCGCAGCAGTCAATTCTTATATCGGCATTGGTCGCAGTGTCTTTCGTTTATTTCCCAAAGTATTTGAGGACTTAAAAAGTAACAATCTCTATAACCGAGCTGCTGATGTGGAAAAACTGGTTTATCCCAGAAGCTTACCTAAATTGACAACCAGGCAATTAGAAACACTCGAAAAGCAATTGTTAGATGATTCACTGGCAATGTTTGAAAGTGAAATCGCCTTTGCGAGATACATGACGGCAATTTTTCGAGATGATTTTCAAGTCAAGCCGCAATGTGTTTTTGGGTATAGTTTGGGTGAAACTAGTATGATGGTTGCCCAAGGAGTTTGGAGTGATTTTGAGGGCGGAAGTAACACCTTGAATTCATCGCCTTTATTTGGCGATAAATTATCTGGTCCGAAAAATGCTGTGCGGGAATATTGGGCATTAACAGATTCACCAAACAACAATTTTTGGAATACCTATGTTCTCATGGCGACTCCATCCCAAGTAAGAGAATGCCTGAAACATGAGAATCGTGTTTATCTAACTCAAATCAACACACCCGAAGAAGTATTAATTGCTGGTGAAGATGCAGCCTGTAAGCGAGTAATTGAAACTTTAGGTTGCAACGCTTTTCCCGCTCCCTTCGACCATGTGATACATTGTGAAGCAATGCGATCGCAGTACGAAGAAATTAAGAAGGTAAACACCTTACCATCCCAAAATCTTCCCGGCATTGTTTTTTATTCAGCCGCTGATTATCAACCAATTGCACTTGAAAGTGATGCCATTGCTCACAACATCGCTAAAGGATTGTGCCAAGAACTTGATTTTCCGCGATTAGTTAACCGCATCTACGACGATGGAGTGCGAATATTTCTAGAAGCAGGTGCCGGTAGTGTTTGTTCGCGGTGGATTGATAAAATTCTCAGCAACAAAGAATACATCACAGTATCTCTAAATCGTAGAGGGATGGATGACCATGCTGCAATGGTCAAAGCATTAGCAAAACTACTCAGTCATCAAGTGAACGTAGATTTATCACCACTGTACAGCAAACACCAAGAAACGACTAATAAAAGTAAAGCCACCTTGAGAACAGTTACCTTGGGTGGGAAAGTAATTGCTGCTACAATTTTGAGTGAGGAAAATCGTAAACTTGTTGAAGATTTTGCTGGGGATCTTAGGAGCGAACGCTTCAAAAAACAGCATCAACATATACCTAATATCCCAGAATCTGAAATCATAGATTATCTTAACACTTCCAACGAGATAATCCAAACAGAAAGTTCTTCCCCTAACATTTTGTCATTCTCCACTCAACCAGAAGAACTTCATCTGAAAAATATCATTGATAACGGTTTTGAACCGAGAGAACAATTACAATCTTCTGAGTCAACCGCAATTGAGCAGACAATCACTCGAAAGTTTCGTAAAATCATCCACATGTCTGATTTAAATAAGTCTCAGTATCAAAAACTCAACGCTAACAACTCCAAGATAACGAAAGCACACACAGCTTTCCTACAAGCCAGACAAGAATTTAGCAAGCAAATGAGTGAGATTATTCAACTGCAATTAGCTTGCGCCCAAAACTTACTCGACGAAGAATCCTAACAGGAGCCTACATACTTTAAGTATCAATACTAGTCTGTCAACTTAGTTTTGTGAGATAAATAAACGAACCACAAAGGGCGCAAAGAAAAGAAGAGAATCAAAAATTTATTTATCTCTAAAAATCACCTTGACAGACTAGTACCGTTCGCTGGGGGAAAACTTCAAGGATAAAAGAAAAATTTTCTTTCCCCTTCTTGTTTCCTCTTCCTCTTCTTTTATAACGCTTATAATTTGAGGGACAACTGCTGTGACAACCGTAGATACGGTACTAAGTAAACACGATAATGGACTGAACTTCTCTACTTGGTTTCATAACCAAAACCAAGTTTGGAAAGGTTCTTTAGAATCTATATCTTTTGAGCAAGAAGCCATCAAAAATAAATTGATGGTATTAGATAAACCTTGCTACGTCGTGAAAGTTGCTGGAAAAATCGGTGTCACAAACGAGGGGTATTTGTCCCCAACTGATAATACTACAACAACACAAATAGAACTGTTGACATTTGCGCCACCAGTCAGAATTCAACAGTTAGGAGATCCTAATTTCCTCTCATTTCATGGAGTGAAATATGCCTATACTACTGGTGCAATGGCTGGTGGTATCGCTTCGGAAGAAATGGTCATTGCACTGGGAAAAGCGCAAATTTTGAGTTCCTTTGGCGCAGGTGGTTTAAGTCCAGACCGTTTAGAAGCAGCCATTAACAAAATTCAACAAGCCTTACCCCAAGGGCCTTACGCATTTAATTTAATTCACAGTCCCAGCGAACCTGCAATTGAACGCCGTGCTGTAGATTTATACCTGAAACATCAGGTAAAAACAGTAGAAGCATCTGCATTTCTTGATTTGACTCCCAACATTGTCTACTATCGTGTAGCTGGCTTGGGATTAAATAACGCCAATCAAATTGAAATCAGAAATAAAGTCATTGCTAAAATTTCTCGGCGAGAAGTTGCAACTAAATTCATGCAACCAGCACCACCTAGAATTCTCAAAGAACTTCTAGAACAAGGGTTAATTACTGAGTTGCAAGCCACTCTCGCAGCTAAAGTTCCGATGGCTGATGATATTACCGTGGAAGCTGATTCTGGTGGTCATACAGATAACCGTCCCTTGGTTTGTTTGCTACCTTCTATTGTTGCTTTGCGGGATGAAATTCAAGCCCAAAATCATTACCAAATACCTATTCGAGTGGGAGTAGCGGGTGGAATTGGTACGCCAGAATCAGCATTAGCTGGTTTCATGATGGGTGCTGCTTATGTGGTAACTGGTTCTATTAATCAGTCATGTGTTGAATCTGGGGCTTGTGAACATACCAAAAAATTACTAGCCCAAGCAGAAATGGCTGATATGATAATGGCGCCAGCCGCAGATATGTTTGAAATGGGAGTCAAATTGCAAGTCCTCAAACGGGGTACAATGTTCCCGATGCGAGCGCAAAAATTATTTGAACTCTATCGCGCTTATAACTCAATTGAAGACATTCCTCTCCCAGAAAGAGAGAAATTAGAAAAACAAGTTTTTCGCAAAACTCTTGCTGAAGTTTGGGAAGGAACAGCGGCTTATTTGTCTCAAAGAAATCCCGAAAAGTTGGGCAAAGCCGTCAATAATCCGAAGCTAAAAATGGCGTTGATTTTCCGCTGGTATTTAGGATTATCTTCTCGGTGGTCTAATTCTGGTGAAAAAGGTCGAGAAGTCGATTATCAAATTTGGTGTGGGCCGGCAATGGGTAGCTTCAATGACTGGGTACGAGGTACTTACCTGTCTGACCCAAATAATCGCCGGGTAGTTGATGTTGCTGAGCAAATGATGACTGGTGCAGCCTTTTTATATCGCATCCAAAGTTTGAAAATTCAAGGGCTGCAAGTCTCTGATTATTACAGTCAGTATCACCCAGTTCGTTCTACATTAATGGAGATTTAAAAATGACTTTAAAACAGTCTTTGACCGCAGCAGATATTCAGATTTTTTTGGTATCTAACTTAGCCCAGTTGCTAGGAGTAGAAACTTCTGAAATAGATATCGAAGAAAATTTAGAAAACTATGGTTTAGATTCTGCCCAGGCAATGATTCTAGTAGGTAAATTAGAAAAATTGCTAGGATTTCAACCATCTCCCCTACTGTTATGGCATTACCCAAGTATTGCTGCACTTTCACAGCGTTTAGCTGAAGAAGTGCAAGAAGATTCAGGGATTCAAGATACAAAGGTGGCATCTTCTAACGCTAATACTGCCCCCGTGTTTTTAGATTTAGGTGCCGAGGCTGTTCTCGACCCCACCATTCATCCTGGTGCTGCTTCTAATCTACCTGTAGGTGAACCTAAAAACATCTTTTTAACTGGAGGAACAGGCTTTTTAGGAGCTTTTGTCATCCGGGAATTACTACAAGAAACCAACGCGGATATCTATTGTTTAGTCCGTGCTGATAATGCTGAAGCCGGTAAGACTAAACTGCAAAATAATCTGCAACAATATGCAATTTGGCAGGAAGAGTTTAATTCTAGAATTATTCCTGTTGTCGGCGATTTATCTCTACCATTATTAGGTCTTGGCTTAGAACAATTTCAAGTCTTAGCTGCCAAAATTGATAGTATCTATCATAGCGGTGCTTTGCTGAATTATGTTTACCCCTACTCGGCATTGAAGGCTGCTAACGTTCTGGGAACTCAAGAAGTTTTAAGATTAGCATGTCAAGTTAAAGTTAAGCCTGTACATTACGTTTCTAGTGTTGCTGTTTTTGAATCACCTGCTTATGCTGGTCAGGTTGTCAAAGAACAGGATGAATTTAGTCATTGGGAAGGTATTTATCTTGGTTACTCTCAAACTAAATGGGTAGCTGAAAAGTTAGTTAAAATCGCCGGTGACCGAGGACTTCCTGTAACTATCTATCGCCCACCTCTGATTTCTGGAGACAGTAAAACAGGCATTTGTAACACCCATGACTTTATCAATTTGATGGCCAAAGGCTGTCTACAAATGGGAAGTTTTCCCGATGTAGAATATATGTTAGATATGTCTCCCGTAGACTATGTTAGTAAAGCCATTGTCTATCTATCACGCCAAAAAGAATCCATAGGTAAGGCTTTCCATCTACAACATCCCCAACCTGCACCTTTGAAAATCTTAGTTGACTGGATACGTTCTTTTGGTTATTCCGTTGAGATGATTCCCTACGAAAAATGGCAATCAGAGTTAGTCAATAATGTGTCTTCTGTAGACAATCCTTTATACACTCTGCGACCCTTTTTACTGGAACGCTGGTCTGATGAACAACTGACTATTCCTGATTTATACTTGCAAGCTAGAAGACCCCATATTAGCTGCCAAGATACCCTCCATGCACTAGCAGGAAGTTCTATTGTTTGTCCGACCATTGACTCTCAATTGTTTATGACTTATACTGCCTATTTGATTCAAACAGGTTTCTTGAATATCGCTTAGAAACCCAGGCAATTTTAGATTTTAGGTTTTGGATTTTGGATTTAATATTCAAAATCCAAAATTTAAAAATGTATGATCAGAAGCGAATTTATACTCTGAAGCTTGAAGAATAAGTATGAAATATTACCATTGCCAAACTCTATCCATAAAAGGGTAGAGTTTTCGCTAATTCTGTTAGCGCAGCGGGGCGTAGCCCATTTTGACTCCTGTTCTATAAATGTAAATTTTAAAATTAACATCTTGACAAAAAAAACAGTATACAATGGTTGATGTAGGACATTAAACTTTGAATTCACCGATTTTTGTTTCTTAATCAATATGTGTATGTAGAGGGTGTCTCTTGATTTTTCCTTGTACATCAACGCTTAATTGGTAATTCCAAAGCAAATTACAAATTATTTTGACTCAAGACGTTTATCGTAGATTGAGATATTACGCATACTTAATTGTAGAACAATAACCACTGTCAATGCAAAGCAGTTTCATTCAGTTGAATTCACCAACATTCTTACATGAACACAACACATCAAGCACAGAGCAAAAAAACTGCTCTTATTACTGGAGCGGCAAGTGGAATTGGTTACGAATTAGCGTGTATTTTTGCTGCTGATGATTACAATCTTGTCTTGGTAGATAAAAATGGGCTAAAGCTAGGAGAAATTGCAGATAAATTTCAGTCGAAATTCGGAAATTTCGTCAAAGGTATTGTTAAAGATTTATCGATATCAACCTCTCCAGAAGAAATTTTCACGGAATTGCAACAAGCCAATATTAAGGTTGATGTATTGGTAAATAATGCTGGATTTGGTATTTATGGATTATTTCAGGAAACCAATCTAGCTGCTGAGTTGGAAATGCTACAGGTAAATTTGGTGTGTCTCACCCATTTAACTAAGCTATTTCTCCAGGATATGGTTAAGCAAGGTGAAGGAAAAATATTAAACGTCGCCTCGGCTGCTGCTTTTCAACCAGGGCCTTTGATGGCGGTTTATTTTGCGACTAAGGCTTATATTTTATCGTTTTCAGAAGCGATCGCCAATGAATTAGAAGGTACAGGCGTCACTGTGACAGTTCTTTGCCCAGGTTCCACAGAATCAGCCTTCCATCAAAGAACGGGAATGGCAGACTCTAAAATGCTCAAGGGTAAGAGAATGATGGATGCACAAACAGTAGCCGAAATTGGTTATCGCGCCCTAATGAGAGGCAAAACCATTGTCATTCCTGGTTTCATGAATAAACTACTAGCAAAAAGTGTCAGATTTGTACCTAGAAGAATCGTGACGAAAATTGTCAGAAATATGCAGGAAGAGAAGTAGGGGGGATGAGGGAGTTAAGAGAGCAGGGGGAGCAGGGGGAGCAGGGGAGGCAGGGGGAGAAAGAATAACCAATGCCCAATGCCCATTAATATTGCCAACATTTTAAGTTGCAGCCAAAATTCGCTACAGCAACAGCAGCAACATAATTATTGGCAGGTACTAATTCAAAAAGACTCCAGTGTTCTGATATCTGTAACTTGGCTGGTTCTGTGGGAGTGAGGAACACTTCAACTTCCTCTAGCTGGGATATTCCGTCTCCAGTTGCTTTTAAATAAGCTTCCTTGCAAGTCCAGTAACGGAAAAATACCTCTTGCTGTTGGTTTGAAGGGAGCGATCGCAACATTTCATATTCTCTCGTTAAAAAGAATCGTTTGGCAAGAGCTTCTAAATCTGAAACCGGACGAATATATTCTAAATCTACACCAATTTCGCGCTTATAATTCACCGCACACAAACCTAACTCTTGGGAGTGAGATAAGTTAAACTCTAGTCCACTGTCAGCAAAGCTATCTGCTAATATTGGTTTGCCACGCTGTTGATAATTAAACTCAACTTCTGATGGCTTAATACCCAAATAACGACCTAATATACTTCGCAGAATACCACGCCCAGCGATGAAACGCTGCCGATGTTCCTGAAAATAAAATCGTTCAGCACGAGCAATTTCATCACTAGAAAGGGTTGTTCTCAAATGTTGCAACTGTGCTTCTGGTTGCTCAAGATTTATGCGCCAGAGATGAATTTCATCCGGTAATAAAGTTAAATCTGTCGGTGCAGGTAGCCAAAGATGATTAGGAGGAGTCAAGGGAGTTGTACTCTAGTAGTTTCTTTAATTACGACAATTATTCGCAATATTATACTAATGTGCTATGCCAAAGCAATCGCCTCGCATGTTCACAGCTTTCTCGGCTACCAGCCGTTTGCAGTGTTGCAACTAACCGCGCTCGAAAAATCACATCTTTGCTATCTTAAATCTTTCCGTCAGCTTTAGTAAACTTGTTTCTTCACTGGTAAATAATTTTTCTCATAAACGGTTAAATCTCGAACAAAAAAACCTTGCCAAAGCTTGCTAAAAACCTATTAGAACAACTTTATTTTAGATATAGCGAGGATGAATGATTGTTACTTTGGAGTACCTTGCATTCTTTGTGCTGCTACTGACAGCACTACTATTAGCAATTAAGCAAATGAGCGTTGCTTTGGATGAACTAGATATTGAACGCTTTACTCTCTGGACAGGTATTGCTTCTGTCATTGCTGGTATACCAAGTATATTGTGGTAGCTTCTGGGTCAAGTTGTGAAATTAGTTGTGGAGGCAGACAATAGGCAATGAATTTTTTTCACGAATGATTTAGGGCTGCTATATTGCAATATTTTATTATTGAGCTTTTTGGCAATTTTTGCGTAAGTCTTGAACTGGAAAATTGTTTTGCCTACTACTCTGTTCGCTTTTGCTCCAACCACTGTAAAATCCGATTCCATGCCCACCAAATATCAGGATCTTGTAATTCCCGTTGGCACTTTTTACTACTCAAATAGCCAACATGACCGCCGTATTGAGTGAGTAACAAATCTATTGCCGGATTATTATCGCAAGCAACTTGTAATTCCGGTATAATAGCTGGGTCAAAAAGTGGGTCATCGGCGGCATAAATAATCAAAGTTGGTTTTGAGATTTGCGGCAATATTTTTAAAGCACTACTAGCTTGGTAATATGCCTCTACAGAAGAAAAACCTAGTCGATTAATTACCAATTCATTGTCAAATCCCCAGATGCTATTCGCCCGTTCAATGGCCGCAGGGTCAAAGCTTCCGGGATGTGTATCATGTAGTCGCCACGCCAGTTTTTTTAAATCCCTGGCAATTCCGGCTTCCAAATATCTGCCAAAAGGTTTTGCAACTAGATAAGATAGCGATCGCTCTGAATCCAAACTCGGACAAATTACCATACCACCACCAATATCGCTATCTTCTAACCCTAAATCTTCATACTCCTTAATCACTTCCCCAGCAACTTTCACGCCCCACAGCGCCAATTGTCCTCCCAAAGAAAACCCTGTAAACCAAAATTTCCCCGGACATCCCATTGCCTTAGCAGCCGCAGCGATGCGAACATAATCTTCCCCCTCGTAAAGACCATCGGAAGTTAGAGTCGGCGACAATTCGGCTGTTTTGCCGTGGGCACGCCAATCAAATAACACCACAGCATATCCTTGAGCGAAAGCCTTACGTCCTAATACCCTCAAATACCATTGTGTTTCTAACTCTCCTGTAATCCCATAAGTACCGATAATCGTACTATGAGCATTTTCAGGAATGGCAACCAAGCCAAAAATTGGCACACCTTGGGCACCGATAAAAATTTGTTCGTGATAAGAAGGTTCTGGGTCTTGAGTTTTAGTTTCCCAATAACGCTTGCCGCACAAAGCAGTGTGTACAGTCATGATCACACCATTTTGTAAAAACCAAGACGGATTGTAGGGGCGAGTATAACACATCATAGACTATAAGATTTCGTTTAATTGAGTCTTGATTTCACCGTCATTTAATCTTAATATTTATGTAAGATTTAAAATCTTTTTTAGAATCGATTCAAAAATCTTTGTATCTATCAAAGGTTGTTATTTATCCTTAATAAGTAGTAATAATTTTTTAAGAATGCCGAGGATTCTTGTCATAGACGATGACCCAGCGATTTCAGAACTAGTTGCCGTCAACTTGGAAATGGCTGGCTACGATGTTAGTCAAGCTGAAGACGGCATCAAAGGTCAAGCGCTGGCTCTCCAGCTACAACCAGACTTGATCATGCTCGATCTGATGCTGCCCAGAGTAGATGGATTTACAGTTTGCCAACGCCTGCGCCGCGACGATCGCACCGCCGAGATTCCCGTGTTAATGTTGACGGCTTTGAGCCAAACTCAGGACAAGGTGGAAGGCTTTAACGCTGGCGCAGATGACTACCTCACCAAGCCTTTTGAAGTTGAAGAACTGCTAGCGCGGGTGCGGGCACTTTTGCGACGTACCGACCGCATTCCCCAAGCAGCCAAACACAGTGAGATTCTCAACTACGGCTCACTCACCCTCGTTCCCGAAAGATTTGAGGCCATCTGGTTCAACGAGACAGTGAAATTGACTCATTTGGAATTTGAGCTACTTCACTGCTTACTGCAACGTCATGGTCAAACAGTTTCCCCCAGCGAAATCCTCAGAGAAGTTTGGGGCTACGATCCTGATGACGACATTGAAACAATTCGAGTCCATATTCGTCACTTACGAACCAAGCTAGAACCAGATCCTCGCCACCCCCGCTACATCAAGACAGTGTATGGTGCTGGATACTGTCTGGAGTTACCGAGTATACCTCCAGCCGCAGAGGGAGCTTCCGTAACAGTGGTGGAATGAAATCACCCCAGCAGTCCTGAGTAGTGAGTTATTGGCGGGATTTTCCAATGTGTAGAGACGTTGCAATGCAACGTCTCTACAAGCATTCACAGCTGTTTTACAGCGTTTTTCATCTATTTGAACCACAATCCCCGGTAGGGGCGCTAAGCTTGGCGCCCCTACAACGTGGTGTATTTACCTGAAAATTGCTGTAATTCTGAATTCTACTACGATCGGCAAATCATGATTTGCCAAAGATCAAGACTCTTAATGGGGAGTAACCTGCAATGCCTGATAGATGGCATCGGGATTGGCAGCAATAACCTTGAGGTATGCCTTTGCAGTCTGGTCTGGCTCGCTGCGTCCTTGCTCCCAGTCCCGCAACGTGCCAAGCGGGATCTGGTAACGCGCTGCAAATTCCTCCTGGGTCAATCGCAATGCGCGGCGTATGGTTTTAGTGCGGGGAACACGTCTGGCGTTGCGTAACTCAGCTTCTGTCATCGGACGAGCATCAGGGTCACTAACAGCCGCCGCGTGAATTTTTTCTTCAGTCGTGTGACGCATAAGCTGTTCTGGAAATGGTCGCTGGCTACCATCAGGCAATACTTCAACCACCGTCCCATCCTTGTGCATTCTCGCGGTAATAGTCGTTTCGTTCATGTTTCTGTGCCTTTCTGGCTCATATTAACCGGATACGCTCCCCCCGTTCGGTATAGGTTACATGCAACAGTACTCCATCACACATACCAATCAGGTTGATACGCTCTTCCTCATCATTTTCACGCTCATCAAACCGTTCTATGGCAAAGGGGTCGTTAAACGCTTTGATTGCCTGAGAAAAACTAACACCATACTTTTGCCAATTGGCAATGGCTTTGTTATTATCCCATTCAAAGTCATCTACACCGTTTATCATATACGGGATACCAGTAGTTTTGTCAATTATCTACTGGAAACGAAGCCTCATAGCACATTTTACACAGTCACAGGGCAATACGGTTCATCGCACTTTCGCAATCCGAGAAAATGGTATAAAAATTGCAGGATACATTGGTGACTGGGATGATAGGTCAAATTCTCGGTGGACGCTACCAAATTCTGGAACAACTCGGCAAAGGTGGATTTGGAGTTACTTTCACAGCCTTTGACACCGGACGACCTGGGAAGCCTCAATGTATTGTCAAGCAATTTAAACCAATGTCCACTGACCCAAATACTTTGACAATTGGCAAAAGATTGTTTGACACCGAAGCAGAAAAGCTAGAACGCTTAGGACATCATGACCAAATCCCGCGCCTGTTGGCGTTCTTTCAAGAAAACCAAGAATTTTATCTAGTACAGGAATATATAGAAGGTCACGATTTAGCTGAAGAATTAATCTCAGGTCAACAACTGAGTGAACCTATAGTCATTAAACTTTTACAAGAGATTTTAGAAGTTTTAGCTTTTGTTCATCAACAGAACTTAATCCATCGGGATCTCAAGCCCTCGAATATCCGCCGCCGTCGCTCAGATGGCAAAATTGTTTTAATTGATTTTGGTGCAGTTAAAGAAGTTAGTACTCAGGTTGTAAATCCTCAAGGAAAGATGACTTTGACTGTTGCTATTGGGACTCCTGGTTATATGCCTGGCGAACAGGCAAAAGGTCAACCTACTTTCGCCAGTGATATTTATGCAGTGGGAATTATTGCTATTCAAGCATTAACGGGGATAAATCCTTATCCGGGAGGAATACGGACAGATTCAAAAACAGGGGAGATTGTTTGGTGCGATGCCTACGGCGGTAAACTACGCACCCAAGTTAGCCCTAAACTAGCAAATATCATTGATAAAATGGTGCGCTATGACTACCGCCAGCGTTACCAGTCAGCAAATGAAGTATTGCAAGCTCTCAAAACACTATCACCTAAAGTGCGATCGGGGAAACTTTGGCTAAGTGTGAGTATAGCAGCCGTAATTATTCCTCTAATTTTGTGGATTTTATCTAAAATTATTAATCCCCAACCTAGTTTTGAAACTTACAACAAGCCTAAGTCTGGCATCACAATTAAATATCCTTCAAACGACTGGCAACCAATTGAGCCAAGCAGTAACTTTGACACCGAGGTAGTTAAATTCATCCCTAAAAATCAAAATCAGGCAGATTCTTGTCCTGTAGCGATCGCAATTGATGTCAATGACTTATCTCAGCAATTGTTATCTTTAGAAGAATCTAAAAATTTAGCTGTGCAAAAAATTAAAAATATTAATCCCAATTCCCAAATCACAGATGATTCTCAACCATCAACAACGCTATCAAAGCTCAAGGCTTATAAATTAACCTGACTTTTCCCGTTAAGTCTCTTTTGCAAGCTGCCACCCCTCACAGAGGTCGTGCAATTTTAACCAGCCTCGCCACAGTACCTGG
>NZ_JACJSJ010000061.1 GCF_014698115.1 Nostoc sp. FACHB-973 | reverse complement strand
ACTCACAAGGTCGCGTCATCAACACCTGGGCTGACATCATCAACCGCGCTAACCTGGGTATGGAAGTAATGCACGAGCGCAACGCTCACAACTTCCCCTTAGACTTGGCAGCAGCTGATGTTGCTCCTGTAGCTCTAACCGCTCCTGCTATCAACGGTTAATCACTACCTAAGTTGAGTGAAAATTAAATAGAATAAAAAGCGCTCTCCGAAAGGGGGGCGCTTTTGATAAGAGTTTTCGGTGTTGCTGATTGAGAATATGAATTTACCGGGCTACGCCCCGCTTCTCTACGAGACGCTCCGCGAACGCTAACACGCAAAGGCGCAGAGTCGCAGAGAGTAAGAGCTGAGAAGAGTCGATTTTTGAATTTCATATTCACATTCAGCAACGCCCAGTTTTCATAATAAATTGTCAGCTGAGTGTGCGGTAGTGCAAAAATAACTCACTTCCGATCTGACGAGTTTCAATCAGTTCGAGTTTAGGAGCATCATTGGGAAGAAAACCCTCACCCTCTACGGGAGTAGGGGCACTTTCTCCTCCATAAATAACAGGCAAAATGGTCAACCACCAATCGTCAACTCGCCCTGCTTGCACGAGAGAAGCTGTTAAAGAGCCGCCTCCCAAAGCAAAAATTTTGCGGATACCCTGCTCTGCCATCAAGTCGTAGGCTCTATCCCAATCAAGGTCTGTATCGCCCAGTTCGATTAATTTGGCTAGCTGGTGTAGGGTTGTTGCATCAGAACTGCGCTCTATGGCAGTCTGTGTGGTAAATATCCATCGCTCAATGTCCTGGCGAAAAAAATGCATGTCCGGCGGTAGATTAAGGGAAGCTGTGACAACACAGGTAATGGGTTGAGGAAACTGACCCCGAAACTTGCGTGCCGCCAATAATTCGGGATTCTCAATTGTAAAGGCTGCCCCCTCATTCCGAGCCGTCCCTGCTCCCATTAGGACTAAATCGGCTAGAGAGACTTGATACTCCAGGTGTGCTTGATCTACTGGATAAGAATTGCGGGGTGCTTTAGAATCTACGGGACTAATTTTCCCATCAGCCGTCATCGCCAGAATTACAGTTGTTTGGATGGTTGACATAATTACGTTGTGACAGTTCTGTGAATTTTGAATTTATTGTGCGTCAAAGAGACTGGGATTGGGTTTGAAGCGGAAAGTGCTATTCTGACTGGACATACTACTATTACTTAAGCACATGAATCAAAATCACATCGAGCAGATTGAGTTGAATTTACGCGCCAAAGCCTTGAATGAGCGCAAAGCTGCCTTGGATGAACTGGCAGAATTTCCATCTGAAGTTGCTGTTCCCATACTCCAAAAGCTAGCTAATGAAAAAGACGTTGCACTTTGTCGCCTTGCGGTGATGGGTTTGGGTAACTACCGGACTGAAGCTTCATTTCTCGCTCTGCAAGAAATACTAGAACATAACCAAGATCCTAATGTACTATCGGAAGCTGCCAATTCCCTTTTTGAATTTGGGGATGTGACGATTCCCTTACTTCAAGGGCTATTTATGCAGTCTGACAACTGGTTAGTTCGCCAAACGGTAATTTCTCTGCTCATGGAAACCAAGGAAGATGAAATTTTATTAGCTGTTGCAGTCGAATCTTTGAAGGATGAAACACAAAGTGTTAAAGAAGCAGGGATTGTCGCCCTTGGCCAACTGTTAAAATCATGTTTGAAAAATCAAGCACTGGCACTGTTGACAGAACTTGCACAAGATTCATATTGGCGAAATCGATGGCAAACAGCGATCGCTTTATCTGGGACTCAAGATCCCCAAGCCAAGCTGTTAATCGCCAAACTCCAGCAGGACGAAAATTTTCGGGTAGTAGCAGCAGCTTTAGAAACTGCATCAGCTCAGTCTTGAGAACGATTTTGAGGAAACAGATAGGCGATCGCAGCGTAACCAGATACGGTGAGTAAACTAACCAAAAAAGCAGCCAAAACAAAAGTAGGCATACAATCCAAAATGCCAAATGGAGGTTATATTCTATGCAAATTCCAAATCTTGACGCCTGTCAAAAAATCAAGATTTTGGATACTTTCAAACTAGCAATTGGGTATGACACAGCCGTGACTACCTGATGTCAATTTGTTGTATTTCAAATGTTTAGACTAGGAATTTTAGATTTTAAATTTTGGATTTTGGATTGTAGTTTTTCGGTTCATGCCCCATCCCTTGTAGACGGAACAAATCCCCAAGACTCAGCGCTAGTGGATAGAGTCAATCGAAAATCCAAAATCCAAAATCCAAAATTGATTGACTCAAGCCAAAGGCAGAAAAAAACGAAACGTACTGCCAATTCCCAACTCGCTTTCTACCTGAATCTGGCCGCCTTGTAGTTCAATCAAACGATGGGAAATCGTTAAGCCAATACCAGTGCCTCCAGAATGGCGATCGCGTGATTGGTCGGCTCGCCAGAAGCGCTCAAACACGTGGGGCAAATTTTCTCTTTCGATACCAATACCTGTATCCCTAACGGCAATCCAGAGTTTAGATGCTTCAATCTCAGCACGAATAGTAATTGAACCTTCGTTGGTGTAACGCACTGCGTTACCAAGCAGATTAACTAACACCTGTTCTGTGCGATCGATATCTGCCAATACAGGAGGCAGCACCGCAGGACATTCCAAGTGCAAAACTGGCCCATCTTCCAACAACTGGTCAGTAAATTTTTCCACTAATGACTCTAACAACGGACGCAGATTTACCCGTTGTATATTAATTGGCAGATAACCAGCTTCCGCCTTCGACAGTTCTTGTAAATCATTCACTAACCGCTCTAAGCGCCTTGTTTCTTTAGCTAAACGTCGATAAATTTCTGGAGACGCTTCAATTTCTCCATCAGCTAGTTCTTCTAAATAACCGCGCACAACTGTTAACGGTGTCCGTAGTTCATGGGTCATATCTCCAATCACTTCTCGCCGCCGCACTTCCACGCCTTCTAAACTGGCTGCCATCCGGTTGAAACTAGCACCTAATCCATTGAGTTCTGGAATGTCAGACATAGGTAGTCGTGCATCCATCTGACCAGCAGCAAATTTTTGGGTGATTTGTTCCATCTCAGTCAACCGCAGCATAATCCTTCTGGACACCCAGTAACTCAATCCTCCAGCTGCGGTACTGCCAACTAAAACTGACCAGATAGTGCTTCGCTGCCAAGCAATTTCAAATCCTGTCACCAATTCAGTACGGACATCAATTAAATCAAACCCCTGATTTTCTAGTCGTTCCAAATGCAAGACAAAGAACCGAGGGGAGGAAATTTTGCTGATAATAACTAGACTAGCTACCCCCACTATCATTACTACTAAGTGAGAAAAAAATAGGCGTCCTCTCAACCCCATCTTCATAACACTTACGCTATTGGCGAGTCTTCAAATTTATAGCCAACCCCAACAACAGTTTTAATAAAAGTGGGATTTGCCGGGTCAGGCTCAATCTTTTTTCGCAACCGAGCTACATGAGTATCCACCACGCGTTCATCACCAAAAAAGTTATCTCCCCAAAGTTTGTCAATTAATTGCGTGCGGTTCCAAACTCGGCCAGGATTGCTGACAAAGGTAGTTAGCAAATTGAATTCTAGGGTAGTTAAGTCCAGAATTTCTGGCTGCTGGGAATTGATCTGGCGACTAGCAGTGCGCTGATCTACGTCTACTATAAAGTGTTGGGTACGATTGACTTGATGCTGTCCCCCTTGGCGGAGACTACGCCGCAATAGCGCCCGTACCCTGGCTACCAACTCTCTGGGGCTAAAGGGTTTAACCATGTAATCATCAGCACCAGTAGATAAGCCAATGACGCGATCGATTTCTTCGCCTTTAGCAGTAAGCATCAAAATGTAAGGATCTTTTGCACCTGGTTTCTGGCGAATTCTGGCACAAACTTCCAGCCCATCTAAACCAGGAATCATTAAATCTAAAATGATTAAATCAGGTGGTTGTTCCTGAAACATCCGTAAAGCATTCATGCCATCACGACTAATACGGCAGAAAAATCCTTCTTTTTCTAAAGAAAGTTGGATTAAATGAGCAATTTCTGGTTCATCTTCAACTATTAAAATATCCATCCTAAAATACGCAAATTTAAAAAGATGCGGGGAGTGGGGAATGGGGAGTTGAGAGTAGGTAAAATGAGGTAGATAAATGAGTATTATAACTGGATGAATCTGGCTTAGAGATGGCAGTCTTCAAGCCAATGCTTCAAGTTCTAACTCTCCCCTCATCGCTCTTATCTTCCCCATTCCCCACTCCCCACTCCCTACTCTCAACTCCCCATATTAGAGGTTTGAATTTGTCGGGGTTCGGTAACTATAGCCAAGATTAGAGTCTTTTTGAATGTGTGCTTTAATACTATCTAGGTCAATAAAACAGTCAGCAACATCAATTAAGCTTTCGCTAGTTGTCGTTTGTAGACTAACAACTTCCACTCTAACCCCCATTCTGCTGACAGCATTCACAGCATAAGCTAGATCTCCGTCACCACTGACTAATACCGCAGTATCATAGTAAGGGGCTAAAGTGATCATGTCTACAGCAATTTCTACGTTCAAATTTGATTTTTTGAAATTATCTGCTGACACAACGAGATCTTTTGCCACTACACGATAGCCATTACGACGCATCCACAGTAGAAAACCCTGTTGCTTCTCATTAGTGATATCAACCCCAGTATAGAAAAAAGCACGTAACAATCTCGAACCATTGGTTAAATGACAAAGCAATTTAACATAGTCAATTTCGATGCCGAGTTGTAAAGCTGTATGAAATAGGCTTAAGCCATCAATAAAAATAGCAACTCGACCACGATTCAAGGTATTCAAAATGGAACTATCAGGTGCAGTATCTCGCATCTTGGTATCTTTACCTTTGACAGCAGTATCGCTCAAGTTTTGTCCTTGCCAATGCGGTTTAGCTTTGAGTACTTTAGGTTCATTTAATTCATTTCTTTGTTTGCTAAAATTAGTTATAATCATTGATACCTCTGAATTTAAAATCTGAAAAGGGTTTTAGCTAAATTGTCTATAGTATAGTCTCTGTTGATTTATAACCCTAGCAGCAAATTGACTGAAGTCACTACATGCAAATAAACTTAACTCATCCTGAATAGAGTCTAAAGTACTTGAAGCAAAAGTTTTTCGCTGGTGTTAGGGTTGATGTAACGAGATATCACCTCCGATCGCCAATATGCTAGTCTTTAGCCACCACCACTACAAGAGTTGGAAGAAAAAGATCTTCCTGTGAGGGTAGAACCTTGAATCAGGGATACTTGGGTGTCATCGAGCTATTTTTATTTTACCTCTGTATTTTAATGACCTAATAGCCAGGAAAATTTATGAATATTTTTTCGATGAGATTTACTGCAAGCGGGACGCTAAAATTTTAACAGAGTTTGCAGTACTAATAATGTAATCTGCGATCGCCCGCAGAAGAGAAGTTATATTAAGCTATTTGCCTAATCTTTAATGCAATTTTTATAAAAATTCATCTTCATCAGAGAGTTATCAGTGGTTAGTAGTAAAAAACCACTAACAACTGACAACTTAATACAAGATTTGAGACTTGTTTAATAAGTCGCAAATCTCAAACTTAGCCTTTAGCTAACTTGTTGTTGGATGTGTAGTAAACCTTACTTCCAGTATCAGGTACAAAATGACAGTTCACACAGGAATTCCATAATGATTTCCAAATTGGTTCCTCTGATTTGTGGAAATACTCACCCATCACTGGTTTTATGGCCTCAGTCGCCTTCAGCAAATTGTAGTGGGGGATGTTAAGGAATATGTGGTGAGCAACATGAGTACCAATATCATGGTGGATATGATTAATCAAACCATAATCACGGTCAATACTCGAAATCGCACCTTTTAAAAAAGTCCAATCGTCTCCACGATACCAGGGAAGGTCTGGTTCAGTGTGGTGCAAGAAGGTGACTAAATCAAGCCAAATTACGAACACGATGTAAGGTGCAGCGTAATACTTCAGCAACCACATCCAACCCCATAGATAGGTAAGGAAGCCAAGCAAACCTACCATACCAATCAAAAGAACAGTACTAGTGATGACATCCCATTTTTCTGATGGTTTAAACAGCGAACTGCTGGGTAAAAAGTGGGAGCCTTCTTTATTCGGAGAACGCTTGAATAAATACACAGGATAAGCCAACAGAAAAACATAATATCGGCCTATCTTTTGTATTAGGGGCATCTCCTGATACTGTGATTCGCTTACAGGATACCAGCTTTCATCATTATCGATGTTACCAGTATTTTTGTGGTGAGTTCTATGGCTGATTCGCCAACCATGATAAGGAACAAGTATCGGTGTGTGAGAAAGATGTCCAATCAAATCATTTAGCCATTTATGCTTAGAAAAAGATTGGTGTCCGCAGTCATGTCCGACTACAAACAAAGCCCAAAACATCGTTCCTTGCATTAACCAAAAAATTGGAAAGAAAAACCAAGAATCCAGGTAGTAAGCAACCGCGTAAAGCAGACCAATAATCAGGATGTCACGAAAGAAGTAAAAAAGTGATTTTGTCACATTCGGCTGAAAGCATTCAGCAGGAATTGCAGCTTTTAAATCCTGAAGAGTAAAAGGCAGTTTGGTAGTATCCCCAGATGATTGACGATCGTGAGGATCGTTGAGCGTGATGATATTTGATTGCACTGGATTCTTTTGTTGAATATAAATCGGAACTTTATTTGAGGCAAGATAATCTTACCTACAGAAAGCAAAAGTAAAAAGTAAAAAGGCAAAAGCAAGATCAAGCCAATACTGATTTTTACTTTTTACTTTTTCACTAGTATGCCCACGATACTGATTTTCGTAACATCCAAGAGTAAATTTTCTGGCAATTTACCAAAACAGAATTCAGGACTCAGGAATCATAATTCAGAATGAATTATGTACGACTAGCGTCTGAATAACCTGGTTTAAGACCCCCACGAAAATGAAAATTTGGTTTTCTTGAATCAGCGGCGGGTCTCAATTTCCCACTGAAAGCGTAGCGGTAGAGAGTCCGCAAGCGTCAAGATTGCTGAATTCTGAATTGTTCTTCAATCAACATTTTTAGTGAGTAAATAATTGCCAGATTGTATTTAAACACACACAAAGATAAACGCTCTCGTTAGCTTTAGGAGCGTAAATAAAGTTTTCAACACCGTTTATCGTTCTGCGTAATATTCTTTGAAAGTCTTATAGCCGACATCAGTTGTATACAGTTGACATTCGTCTGTAATCTGCTTCATTAAAGACCAAGAAAACTGACATTCATCATGCAGATAAGGCTTCCAATTTTCTTTGATGCTGCTGTAAGCTAGCCGCAAATTATAAGAAGGAATGGCGGTGGAAATATGATGAGGTACATGGACATTGATATCGTGGCAGAGGATTTCTACCCAGCGGGGATAATCGCAATGAACAGTGCCAAATAGTTGAGCTAGAGCCTCATTCCACTTGTTTGCTGCCACAAAAGGAACATCTGAAGCAGTATGGTGAACGATGGTAAAAGTACTCATCCAAAAATGGTAGACCAACCAGGGCACTAGCCAAAACTTGACAAATCCCCAAATACCTGTAGTGGCGATCAGGGCTGGGAAAGCGATCGCAGCAAATAATACTACCACACCTACAGAAAGCTTGATGCTCGATTGGTCTTTTGTTTTGAAATTCCGCCAATCAAAATGCACAACTGCCCAATGTCCAATGGAACCTACCCACCAGAAGCGTTTGCGAATGAACAACTCAAAAGCAGACTGTCGGGTTTTATCCCAACGTTCAAACACTTCTGGTCTGATTGGATGCCAAGCGTTGTCCTCATCCAGCTTGTTGGTATGAGTATGGTGATAATTATGCTTAATGCGCCAACTGTGAAAAGGATAAATTAGCGGCATCAGAAAAAAGTGTCCTACCAAATCATTTACCCAACGGCGTTTGGCAAATGACCTGTGGCCGCAATCATGAGCAATTACAAAAAAACCTGTTAAAGCAGTACCTGTAAAAACCCAAGCTAGGGGCAAAAGAAACCAAGGAGTAATGGTCAGACAGTAGTAGCCCAAAGCAACAGCCAAGACACTCAGTATTACTTGTGTCCAAGCCTTGCGACGGCTTTGCACAAAACATTCCCGTGGCAGGGTTTTGACAATATCTTTGAGCCTGAAGTCGGAATTCCCAGACTCGTCAGTTAATTTTTGGCTGTTAATTATTGATGTAGTCATGAACACCTGAAATACAACAAACTCCTCCACCAAGTCATCAAAAAATAACTTGCCGCAAAGTTGCTTAATATTAGCGTTTCGGATTATAGCAACCTAACCTATACAAGCGCACCCGTAAATAATTTTTAAAGGCGATTTTAGAATTGGCGCATGTACTTGGTTGCACAGAAAGTTCTTTGTCATTAGTCATAGGGCATTTGCCATTGGTCAAACAATTTTGGATTTTAGATTTGCGATTTTGGATTGACTGCACCCACTCTTGAGTTGCAGGTTGGGGATTTTGGATTGACGATAGCGCCGGCGGCAAGCGAGTCTTCTCCCTTGGCGCTAGCCTCTCCCTTTGGAAGAAGGGGAGACGCTAAGAGCGAACGAGCGTCTTTTAGATTCGTTCCGCCTACAAGGGGCGGGGCTTGAACCGAAAAATAATCCAAAATCTAAAATCTAAAATTGGGACGGTTAAAGAACAACCACAAATGACTAATGACTAATGACAAAGTACAAATAACTTACTGCTTAGTTGGAGCCAACTTCACATTGGTCGCTAGACCAACTGCTTGCAGCAATTGAATTGTCATCCAAGTTAAATCAATTTCCCACCATTGCAACCCATGACGAGCTGAGTATTGAAAAGCATGGTGATTATTATGCCAGCCTTCACCGAAAACTAGTACGGCTACCCACCAGCAGTTAGTAGAGCGATCGCCAGAATCATGGCTTTGATACCCAAATTTATGAGTAGCACTGTTTACCAACCAAGTGCAGTGGTAAACCCAGATAATGCGAATAAAAATTCCCCAAACAACGAACGGCCAGCCACCCAGAAACAAAAGCAATATACCCAGAGCAATCTGAAGCAAAATGAAATATTTTTCTAAAAACTGATAAACTGGGTCTTCGCCTATGTCTTTGGTGAAACGGGGAACTTCAGCGTGAGAGGGACAATAGTGAATCAGCCAACCCATATGGCTCCACCAGAAGCCTCTATTAGAATCATGGGGATCGCCATCAGTATCTGAGTGTAAATGATGAATACGATGTGTACCTACCCACTCAATTGGGCCTCCTTCGCAGGAGAGTGTTCCGAAGAAAACCAGGAGATACTCTAGCCACTTGGGAGTTTGAAAACTGCGGTGGGTAACAAGGCGGTGAAATCCCAGAGTAATGCCTAAACCACCAGTCACCCAGTAAAGCAACAAACCGACGCCAACTGCCGTCCAGCTAAAGTTACCAGGAACAAAGGCAAACAGCGCACCGATGTGCAGACCAATGAAAAACAGGGTATTAACCCAGTTGATTTGAGGTTTAGTTGAAGTAGCAATTGTCATGCAGTAACCTGAATTGGAATTGTTCGGCCGAATTTGCGCGATCTGAAAATCGGCATATCTATAATTTTTTGTGAACGAGGAACTAATGAACAGCTTGGAACAGCTGCGGCAAGCAGAACATGCACTGTTAGAAATTTTTTCTGGTATTGACACTCAGGTCAAGCATAATCTTAAACGAGTGCTGGATGCATTTCGTAATCACCGTGTGGGGGCACACCACTTTGCTGGTGTAAGTGGTTATGGTCACGATGATTTAGGGCGAGAAACTTTAGATCGAGTTTTTGCCGAAGTTATGGGTTCCGAAGCAGCAGCAGTGCGAGTGCAGTTTGTTTCAGGAACTCATGCGATCGCTTGCGCTTTGTTTGGGGTACTCCGTCCTGGAGATGAAATGCTAGCAGTAGTTGGTTCTCCTTACGATACGCTGGAAGAAGTCATTGGTTTACGGGGTCAAGGTCAAGGTTCCCTTATCGAGTTTGGCATAAAATACCGCCAATTGGAGCTAACCCCCCAAGGAACTATAGATTGGCAAGCTTTAAGTACTAGCGTGGCTGATAACACGCGTTTAGTATTAATTCAGCGTTCTTGTGGCTATTCTTGGCGTCCGAGTTTATCAATTGCTGATATTGAAAAAATTATCCATTTGGTAAAACAGCAAAACCCTAACACCGTTTGCTTTGTAGATAATTGCTACGGCGAATTCATCGAAACCAGGGAACCCACAGCCGTAGGTGCTGATTTAATTGCGGGGTCATTGATTAAAAATCCTGGTGGCACCATTGTTAGCGCTGGTGGTTATGTCGCCGGTCGCGCCGACTTAGTGGAAGCCGCAGCCTGTCGCCTCACTGCTCCCGGTATCGGTAGTTATGGCGGTGCTACCTTTGACCAAAATCGCTTGTTGTTCCAAGGACTATTTCTCGCGCCGCAGATGGTGGGAGAGGCGATGAAAGGGACATATTTAACTGGTTATGTATTTGATCGACTCGGTTATCCAGTGAATCCCGCACCTCTAGCGCCGCGGAAAGATGTGATTCAGGCAATTAAACTGGGTTCTGCCGAAAAGCTAATTGCTTTCTGTAAAGCCATACAACAGCATTCTCCTATCGGTTCCTACTTAGACCCCATTCCAGATGAAATGCCGGGGTACGAGAGCCAGGTAGTGATGGCTGGGGGGACATTTATTGAGGGGAGTACTTTGGAATTGTCCGCGGATGGACCAATGCGCAAGCCGTATGTGGTTTATTGCCAAGGGGGGACTCATTGGACTCATGTGGCGATCGCATTGGAGGCGGCGATCGATGCAGTGGGTAGGGCTGGGTGAGGATTAGACATCTCCAGAAATTAATTCTGTGTTACCCGAAATCCTTGTAGAGACGTACCACTGCTACGTCTCTACTCTTCGCGCGTGAGATCATTTATCATTTGCTACCCTAAATATATGCAAATACGGTTCAGTTAAGGGTTATTGGCGTAGAATACTGATTTTTCAGACGCGATGAATCGCGTCTCTACATGAGAGTTTTGGGCTTAACTGAACTGTATTGAAATATATGCAAATACTTGAAATTTCTAGCCTCCAAGCATTTCGCCGCAGTGTAGCAACAGTGGTGCAGGTAGTGCCAATGGAGCCAGCTTACTCTCAAACCTTTTTAAATTTTGGATCTTGAATCTTCAATCCAAAATCCAAAATTTAAAATCTAAAATTTGTTGATATTACTCCGGCAACTCATACTGCCCGACAATACGCTTAGCATACTCCGGAACATGCTCTTCTAACTTCTCTGGGTGATTCCGCTTCACATACAAATAATTCCGAGTAAAGTGAGAATCAATGGAAAACCGCGCATACTCCAAACCCTTAGGGCCGATTTTCTCAATCACCACACCCATGAGTTTTGCAGCCCACATCGGCAGAGTTACCCCTTTATCGTAGGCCGGAATGCTTTGTTGTACAGCTTCCTTACGATTCCCTTTGGACATCACAGGCTGAGTATCTAACTGGTCTTTTACTAAATCCAGCATTTCCTTACCAGTGTCATTTCTAACTAGAATCCACTGCCAACCGAAGGGTGCGCCCATGTAGCCGACAACTAAATCTGCTAGGGAGTTAACGTAATCAAAGCAACTCATACAAGATGGGGCAAAGACATCTTTGAGTTTATTAGTCTTCAAGCCAAAGAAAGGTACGGTTTCTGTTGAGCCATCTTCATGTTTGAAGTGAACCCGGAAGTCTTGCATGAATTCGTAATGTACGACTGTGTGGGGCGATCGGCTGGTAGTTTCTAAGAATTTTTGCAGTCCTGCGCGGTTAACATTATCTACACAAGGCGTACCCAAAACATACAACTTTTCCAAACCAAGTTGTTTTTCTACAGCTCGTAGCGCCTGAATTTGGCAACCGACACCAATTACTAATAGCCGCTTCATCCCCGATTTTTCTATTTGTTCCAACACCGAAAGATTAGGTGAAAGTGTTGGTTTATTTACCCGCGCTGCTAGTATTTCTTCTGGGGTGCGGGCGATGATGGGCATGGGTTGAAAGCGGTCTTCTTTGGTGTTTTGGACGCAGACAACACCTTCAACTAAGCCGCGATTGAGCATTTCAATGGCAATGCTGCTGACAATCCCCGTCCATTGTGCGCCTTCGATTGGTTGCTGTTTCCGTGCCGCCATCATGTCTTGATGAACACCAAAGTATAGCTCATCAGGATTATCGAGATCGCGCGATCGCCTATGCGCTTGTTCCTCAAGTTCACCTATTTGCTGATTAATAAAAGCGCAGGCTTCCTTGACATAATGAATATAGTATGTATCGCACAATCCGCACTCGCTACAAAGTTCTTTCGCAGGGCGACGGCTAGTAGGTTTTAAGGCTCTGGCTTTTTTGTGAGGAGAAACTGAGGTCATATAAATTTTTTGTTTTATCCAGGAATCGCTTTTATTACAATACCTTCAGTGGCTATGAACTTGGCGATCGAGATTGAACAAGAAGATGGACGCTTCCTAGTTGAAGTGATTGGTTTTCCTGGTGTAGTGGCTTATGGGGAGACACGAGAAGAAGCAGTTGCTAGAGTTCAAGCGTTAGCATTGCGTGTCTTTGCAGATAGGCTAGAGCATGGGGAAGCAATGCACACCAGCAGCTAGCGCGAGTGCAGCCCAAAAATTTGATGTTTTTAAGCAAATCGGCATCTTCTTGGTATTAATTTTATAATTTATATTAAGTACAAAATTGGTGAATAGTAATGTTGCAATCCATTGAAGGAGTATATAAGAACTTCAACTATTTTTAAACGCAGAGGAACGCAAAGTAAACGCAAAGTAACGCAGAGTTTTACCTAATTTATTTCGCTAGTAATTAATGAAATATTGTACTGATACTTTTCTGACATTGCACTAAAACCAAAAGTCAAGACTTAAGTAATTTTTGCGAAGACGCGACAGTATTAATTAGTCTAAGCTCTGGGTAATAAGGCTACTCAGATAAACTTATGGGACTTTACGATCAAAATCAATCATCACAGGATGCACTACGAAAGTTACGCCAAGGAGCAAGCTACTCCAAAGCAGCCCAAGAAATTGCTCAACGAGACTATGCGAAGGCTCAAGTGGAAGCTGATAAATGGGCACAAGAATATCAACTTGCTTTGAAAGGAAATAATCAGGATTTAATTCGTCAAGCAAAATTCCAAAAGGAACGATACGAAGCGATTGCTAGCAGGCTAAAAACCCTGGTAGAGGAGCAACAACCACAAGTAGATGCAATTCAAAGTAGTGTGACATCTTGGGAAAAAAAGGTTTCAGAAGCACAGAATGACGTATTACGCAGCAAGCCCAACATCAGTAAGGCTTCACCGATATTCATCAGCTTTGAAGATCAAGATGTTGATGTATGGGCTGATGAATTACAGCCACTTAAAGAAGCATTATTATTACCACTTAAAAATCAAGAGCAAACTAAAGCTAAAAAAGACACTAAAGTGCTTTTAGCACAGGCTATTAACGAGATAGAAGAAACTGTAACAAAAGCTGTTGCTAATCAAGAAGGTATTCAGAAAGATTTTGAGAAAGCGCAGAAAGAAGCTAGCTACTGGAACGAAAAAGCTCAGACAGCTTTGAGAAACAATGATGATGATTTAATCCTTCAAGCTGTAGTGAATAAAAAAGTTCAAAATCAAATTGTGCTTATTCTTAAAACTCAGCTTCAGCACCAGAAAACAACATTAGATATACTTGTACGGAACCTGATTGCTCTAGAAAGTATTGTCACAGATGAAGAACTATAAAAATACATCGCACTTTTTACAGCGCTTCCTGCTGTTATGAAGTACAGTTTCTCTACTCTCCGCTATCTCCTGTATTCTTTCAGGACTGAGAACGTACCTCACAATAGCGGGAACTGCTATATTCTTCCTTCCTAATTTGTTCCTCTTCAAAAACAAAAACCAGTGAAACAAAACTCCAAAACAGGTGCAGCATTCATCGCTGGCGGAAGCATAGCAGGTGCTGGCGTTTCCGCAACGGTAGGCGGGATGGGATTAGCCGGAGGATTTGGCGCAGTTGGGATTGGGACAACTCCTGTAGTTGGTGCTGGTGCTGTGGCTGGTGCAGCAGCTTATGGTGCTTTCAAAGCCATAGCAGAGGGAGATACTGCTGCTTTTGGTGCAATGGGAATTGGTGCAGTCGGCGGTGCTGGTGTTTATAGCGTTGTCGGTGGTATGGGTTTAGTCGCACCGAAAGTAGGGCTGGTATTTGGAATTGGTGCAGTACCGATGGCGGGAGTTGGTGCAGTAGTTGGACTCGCCGCCTATGGTATTGCTAAGTTGTTAGATGAATCTGAATTTAGCAAAACTCCAGCACAGCTTTTTGAGCGAATGGAAGAAAGAGTCTTGCAGATGGACTACTATTCGACAGCAGTGATGGAATTAGAAGCATTTTTACCCGGTGAGGATCTCAACCAGAAATTTGCTGCTTTGGAAGTTGAGGATGAGTTACAAGCACTGAAGGCTGAATTAAAGAAGAAACCAGAATTTGTTACTCCTAAATCTTCTAGTGGCAATATTGAACCAGAAATAAAATCTCTGACGACCCAGTTACCTGAAAGCTGGAGATGTGTACGCACACTCAAGGGTCACTTAGCGGCAGTTAATGCGATCGCCCTGAGTCCTGATGGTACCACCTTAGTCAGTGCCAGTGATGATAGACAAGTTAATCTGTGGAGCTTGAAAACAGGAAAATGGCTTTACACTTTCTCTGGACAAGCAGAGGCAGTTTTATCTGTTGCTATCAGCCCCGATGGACAACAAATTGCAAGTGGCAGTGTTGACCGCAAAATCAGCACTTGGCAGATGGACACAATAAAATTTATTCAAACATTATTTTATTTAAATTCTCCCTACAGCCATAATGGCTTTGTTAATTCAGTTGCCTATAGCCCTGATGGCAAAATCCTAGTTAGTGGTAGTGCTGATAAAACTATTAGAATTTGGGGACGCTACACAAGAACAGTAAAACGCACCTTGAATGGACACTCAGATGCAGTTTTATCTGTCGCCATCAGTCCCGACGGCACAACTCTTGCAAGTGGCAGTGTTGATAAAACTATCAGACTTTGGGATTTAAAAACTTGGCAACAGCGGTGTATTCTCACTGAACATTTGGCAGCAGTGAATACAGTTGCCATTAGTCTTGATAGTCAAACTCTTATTAGTGGTAGCACAGACACCACAATTAAACTCTGGAATCTACATACTGGAGAATTACTCAGCACTTTAGTTGGACACTCAACGGCAGTTTTGTCTGTTGCTATCAGTCCCGATAGAAAAACCGTCGTTAGTGCCAGCCGAGACGGTACGATTAAACTTTGGAATCTACACACTGGAAAACTACTACAAACTATTTCTGGATGTAGCCCCGTTGCTTTCAGTCCTGATGGTAAGACGCTGATAAGTGGCGGTAATGGTGGGAGCATCAAAATTTGGAGTCAAATACAAAGCTTGAATAATTTGACACTCGACACTGTACTATCAGGAGAATGGTGGGAAATATTAGGCGTAAATCAAATTGATGATGCCAATTTTGTCAAACTTACCTATCGTCGATTAGCCAGATTGTATCATCCTGATGTCAACACTTGTGCGAATGCAAAAGCCTCAATGCAAGCAATTAATCAAGCTTATAAAGAATTTCAACAGCAATTGAACACTGAAAATTATATAAACTTTGATAAATAAGCTACCAACTGAATTAAGCTGACAGCATGATGTCTAATGACAACCCACTCGGTGTCTACGTACCTCTCCCCTTTCTATGTCCGCCTCGTGCATAAGACTTACAGGACATTTCAAGTTGGTAAAGTATACAATCTAAGTCTCAAATACTCGCGTCAAGACTGTTTTAATTCTGAATTCTGCTGTAAATCTTAGTTCTGTTTACTTTGCTTTGGCTTTACTTCCACAAGCACTTTATATCATCTGTAAATAGGGTAAAATATATAGCCCTTCAGAAGTATTGACATATTAAATTTTTTGACCATTCATCTTGCATATTATGACAAAACGTTATAAATTATTATGTTATGGGGGAATAATCTGACTTCCTAGTGTCAAAAACTAATCCTAATTAAGTAAAGATACTGTAACTAGTTTTAACTTCATGCAAACCTTAAACAGCACTGAAGATATGTTTTTGTTTGGTAAAGCAAAGATTCCGGACATGAAAACGGAAGCATAAATAATCTAAAAATATATCTTATGTGACTGTTTGAGAAATTAAATTACTGCTTGCGGTGAAGAACAATAATCGTAATTGACCAAAAGAATAATTGATTAAAAGCAAATGAACTCTTAAGAAAGTTGCATAGATATCAGCAGCTTTATTCCTGATTGTTTGATAATTTTGCTAAATTATATTTGCTATTCAAAAATGTGTTTTTGTTATGCTGAAAATAGCAAGCCCTAATTAATGAAGACGCATCTACCACAAATTCACAATCCAAATGGAGTTATTCTGGCGATGCACCTAAACGAATTAAAATCTACTGAAAATTCAAAAGAAGTAGCAGAAGCGTGGGAAGCACTAGAAAAAACAATTATCTACTATCAAGGACGCCCCGTTGGTACAGTAGCCGCTTATGATTTATCTGTAGAGGCTCTTAATTATGACCAGTGTTTTATTCGAGATTTTGTATCTTCGGCTCTAATTTTTTTGATCAAAGGTAGAGCAGATATTGTTCGCAATTTCTTAGAAGAAACCTTAAAGTTACAGCCCAAAGAAAGAGCGTTAGATGCCTATAAGCCTGGTCGAGGATTAATTCCAGCTAGCTTTAAAGTGCTTTCTGAAAATGGGCAAGAATATCTAGAAGCGGATTTTGGCGAACATGCGATCGCCAGAGTTACACCAGTTGATTCTTGTCTCTGGTGGATTATTTTGTTGCGTGCTTATGTAGTCGCCACAGAAGATTTTTCTCTAGCCCATCAACCTGAATTCCAAAATGGTATCAGGTTAATCATGGAGATTTGTTTGGCAAATCGTTTTGATATGTACCCAACGCTATTGGTTCCAGATGGCGCTTGTATGATTGACCGTCGTATGGGTATCTATGGGCATCCTTTAGAACTGCAAGTTCTGTTTTACACAGCCTTGCGTGCATCTCGTGAACTGCTAATTTGTCAAGGGAATCAAGATGTTGTCATTGCAATTGATAACCGCTTGCCTCTTTTATGCGCTCACATTCGTCAACATTATTGGATAGATATTAATCGTCTGAATGCAATTTATCGCTTCAAAAGTGAAGAATACGGTAAAGCTGCTGTCAATTTATTCAATATATATGTAGACTCCATTCCCTATGATAAATTAGACAAATGGCTCCCTAAAAAAGGCGGTTATCTTGCAGGTAATGTTGGTCCGTCACAGTTAGATACTCGCTTCTTTGCGGTAGGAAACTTGATGGCAATCATTTCTGACTTAGCTACTGAAGAACAGTCACAAGCAATTATGACTCTCATTGAGAAACGATGGGAAGATTTGGTGGGAGATATGCCGATGAAAATCTGTTTTCCAGCTTTAGAAAATGAAGAATACAGAATTGTGACCGGATGTGACCCGAAAAATATACCTTGGTCGTATCACAATGCAGGTAGTTGGCCAGTCTTAATGTGGATGTTGGCAGCTGCGGCGATAAAAACCAACAAAACAAGTCTTGCACAAAGAGCAATGGAAATTGCCCAAGCACGCCTGTGTGGAGATGAATGGCCAGAGTATTACGATGGTAAGAAGGGACGACTGATTGGTAAACAAGCTAGGAAATATCAAACTTGGACAATTACTGGGTTCTTATTAGCAAAAGAACTGATGGCAAACCCCAGTTATTTACCATTAATTAGCTTTGGTAAATTACCAGCAGAAGTGGTTTCTAGAGCATGTGAATTTGAAATCGCCAGTGTAGACCCGTATATGCCTCGATAGGAAGAGACGCGATTCATCGCGTCTGTACAAGAGTGATTGAATTTTGGATTTTAGATTTTTCTTCAATCCAAAATCCAAAATTCAAAATCTAAAATCGGCAGACTGAGGGGGTAGAATACAAAAGCCTCGTGACTCCTGATTTATGTTTACATGACAAATGCCCGTCAACTAGCTTTTATCGCCCTGCGAGATGTTCACAAGGGGGCTTATGTTGATGTTGCCCTAGATAGAGTGCTGCAAAAAGTTAATTTGCCTGATAGCGATCGCCGCCTAGTGACAGAATTAGTTTATGGCAGTGTCAGAAGGCAACGCACCCTAGATACTCTCATTGACCAACTCGCCCAAAAGAAATCTCACCAACAACCAAAAGACCTCCGCACCATCCTACATCTAGGCTTATACCAACTCCGCTATCAAGAGCGTATTCCCGCTTCAGCTGCTGTTAACACCACCGTCGAACTAGCTAAAGAAAACGGTTTTTCCGGACTCACAGGTTTTGTTAACGGCTTATTACGCCAGTATCTCAGAAAAGCAGAGGGGCAGAGGGGCAGAGGGGCAGAGGGGCAGGGGGGCAGGGGGGCAGAGGGGCAGGGGGGCAGGGGGGCAGGAGGAGAAAATACTCCCTCATCTCCCTCATCCCCCTCATCTCCCTCATCTCTCCACACTGACCCCCTACAACTCCCAGAAAACCCAGTAGAACGCCTGGGTATTTTACACAGTTTTCCTGACTGGATTATTCAAGTTTGGTTAGAACAACTGGGTTTAGTCGAGACAGAACAACTATGTGAATGGATGAACCAGTCACCAACAATCGATTTGCGTATCAACCCACTTCGCACTTCAATTGAGGAAGTTGAGGCGGCATTCCAATCTGCTGGTGTTTTGGTGAGGCGGGTTCGTCATTTGCCCCAAGCGCTACGATTAATTGGTAGTGCTGGGTCAATTCAAAAATTACCTGGTTTCCGAGAAGGTTGGTGGACTGTACAAGATAGCAGTGCCCAGTTAGTAGGTCATTTGCTTGACCCCCAACCGGGTGAGGTGGTGATTGATGCTTGTGCTGCACCAGGAGGTAAAACAACTCACATCGCTGAGTTAATGCAAGATCAAGGGAAAATTTGGGCTTGCGATCGCACTTCTTCTCGTCTTCGCAAACTTCAAGAAAATTCTCAGCGCCTAAATTTAAAATCTATTCAAATTTGTACTGGTGACAGCCGCCATTTTACGCAATTTCACAACACCGCAGACCGCGTATTACTTGATGCTCCATGTTCTGGCTTGGGAACTATGCACCGTCACGCTGATGCTCGTTGGCGACAGACACCTGAATCTGTCCGGGAACTTTCTACGCTTCAGAAAGAACTTATATCACATATATCGACTTTTGTCAAGCCTGGTGGTGTACTAGTTTATGCCACCTGTACACTGCATCCAGCAGAAAACGAAGAAGCGATCGCAGCATTTTTAGCTGAGTCGCCTGATTGGCAAATTGAGTCTCCCAGCAGCCTTGAGTTCCTTGATTCTGCACGTACTACACCCGAAGGCTGGTTCAAAGTCTGGCCTCATCGAGAGGATATGGATGGCTTTTTTATGGTGCGCTTAAGAAAAACCAATAATTCCGAGTGATTACTGTTTGGGATTGTACGATTTGGTGGAAGCCTGAATCTACCAGAGGAGGCAACAATGGTTACCCATTCCAATGTGAAAAACTTAGTTAAAATCCTGATTGGAGCCGCTTGGCTCGATGGCAGAATTCAACCAGAGGAACGGCAATATCTCCGGGAAATAGCTCAAGCAAAAGGCTTGGCTAGCGATCCAGAAATTAAGCCTTGGCTGTACGAATTAGTTCCCGTACAGCCAAAAGAGTGCTATGAGTGGGTGAGGGAGTATTTAGGCGATCGCCCTAGCCTGGAAGATTGTGAAAATTTGATTGAAGCCATCAGTGGCTTAATTTACAGCGATGGTGAAGTTGCGATCGAAGAAGCTAGACTCCTGACCGAATTGCAAGATATAGCGAAGCCGAATGGGTCAACCCAACCGGCTCACACTCAACTTCTCAAACAAATTCAAAAGCTTTACCGCCGTTGGGTTGAAGTTCAAAACTAACAGGGAATTTTCAGTTATGAGTTGGGAGTTTTTAACTCTTGTGCAGACGCGATTCATCGCGTCTCTCTTGTACAGACGCGATTAATCGCGTCTCTACTCAACACTCTTTATGACTTCGGTTCACCGAGACCCGGAGTTTCTTCTTTATTTACCTTAGGCACAAAATCAGGACGCTCTTTGCTTTCCCAGCCTGCGGGGCGTTTTGAGTTGTACCAAGCTATTGAACCAATGGTGACAGCAGCAATAAAACCAACGACATACACCAAGGTAAAAGCTACGGGAAAATGAGGGCCATTTGCTGCGGCTGGTGCTGCTGTTTGCATCAATAAATGCATGGGTATATTCTCCAAGCTTAGGTAACACTATTTAACACAATATAAAATCAGCGTATCACCTAACATCCCCCTGTAGTTTGAGCAACTTCATATTGCAGAGGGGAGATGAGGGAGATGAGGGAGCAGGGGAGGCAGGGGAGGCAGGGGAGGCAGGGGGGGAAATAACCAATGCCCCATGCCCCATGCCCAATTTATTGCCCAGAAGGTCTAAGTCTATCCCGCCAAGATGGCTGTGATGATGAAGAACCTGAGGAACCCGAACTATTTGCTGGAGAGGAGGATCGGCGAGTTCTTCGAGGTGGGGGAGAATCTGATTCTACTCTTCTAGAGCGTCGCCGTGGGCGAGATGATTCTGAGGAAGAGTTACTAGAAGTTGATTCTTCGCTGCTGCGATCGCGTCTTCTCCGTCTTGGGGTATAGTTGTTACTTGATTGCTGTTCTTCTTGATAGTATCTCCTCCTGCTTCTACGCCTCCTTGATGAACCACTATTTTCTTCAGAATTTCTCGAAGTTTCCTGCTCTGAATCATCATCTTTGGAGGCAATAGAACGATTCAGCACTTGTTTGGGTTTAATTGACTGTGCTTTGATAGTGCCTTTACGACCCTCTAACTTTGGTCGTTTGGGAAACTTTTCTACAGCCATTCCTTCTACAGCTTTTTCCATGAATTCGTGCCAGGTGTAAGCGGCGCTACCACTGCTGCCGTATGTGGGGCGGTTGTTATCGTTACCTAGCCAAACTCCTGTCACCACTTGGGGAATGTAACCAATAAACCACAAATCGCGGGCTTCGTCGGAGGTGCCGGTCTTGCCAGCAACTGGTCTATTATCTAATTGGGCGGCGCCACCAGTCCCGGCTTCCACGACGTTGCGTAGCATCCAAGTCATGATAGCGGCACTGTCAGCATCAAGAACCCGTTTCGATTTGAAATTAGCTGACCAAATCACTTTGCCTTCACGGTTGATGATCCGACTGATACCATGAGGCTCTGTGTGCAATCCAAGGGTTGCAAAACTGCCGTAGGCGCTGGTTAATTCTAGGAGATTTACTTCATTGGAGCCGAGAGCTAGGGAATAAGTCGGCTTAAGTTCAGATTTAATCCCCATATCATGGGCAAGTTTAATCGTTGGCGTAAAGCCTACATCAATCAACACCTTCACCGCAATGATATTAATGGAGCGGGTGAGAGCGTCTCGTATGCTCATTGAGCCGTGGAAGTTTTCACCATAGTTTTTCGGCTCGTAGCCGTCTACGACTAAGGGTGCATCCTCATAGGTATCGTAAGGGCTTTTACCAGTAGCGATCGCAGTTGCATAAACAAATCCTTTAAATGTCGATCCTGGTTGCCGCTGTGCTTGGGTAACCCGATTAAACTGGTTTTTGCCAAAGTCTTTTCCCCCCACCATTGCCTTGATTTCACCGCTACGGGGATCAATGGCAACCATTGCCGCTTCTTTAAAGTTCTCCCAGCGTCCTTGATTTCGCAGGGTTTTGGCAACGGCTTCTTCTGCTGCTTTCTGCCAAGTCGGGTTCAGGGTAGTTTCCACTACTAAACCTCCAGCGGACAACACATCAGCAGAAACGTACTTGGGCAATTCTTTCTGGATGTAAGTAGTAAAGTAGGGTGACTCTACTTGCAGTCGCTTGGGTAAACTGGTTTTCAGGGTTAGCGGTTCTTGGACGGCTGCTTGCCTTTGCTCTGGCGTAATAAATTTTTCTTCTTGCATCCGTAGCAATACCAGATTTCGCCGCTGTTTGGCAGCTACTGGATTCTTATCTGGGGCGTACAAGCTAGGTGCAGGAGCTAATCCAGCAATCGTTGCCATTTCGGCTAAAGAAAGTTGATCTGGAGATTTACTAAAGTATACCCAGGAGGCATCTGCAACACCATAAGCGCCAGCTCCCAAATAAACCAGATTTAGGTAACGCTCTAAAATTTGATCTTTGGTTAATTCTGACTCGATTTTTTGTGCTAAGCGGATTTCCTTGAGTTTGCGCCAGACTGTTTGCTCTTGTTTCAAAAACAGAATCCGGGCTAGTTGTTGGGTGATGGTGCTACCACCTTCTACCACACCTTGCGATCGCAAATTATTCAAACCCGCTCTGAGAATTCCTTGAGGATCAACTCCGTTATGTTGCTGAAATCTTCTATCTTCTGAGGCTATGAAAGCTTTTTTTAAATTATCTGGTATCTGCTCCAGCTTTAGCTGCTCTCTGGCTGCTTCACCTTGTTGTTGTAATATAGTGCCATCGGCAGCTTTGATGGTCAGTGTTTGCTCTCTAACCACAGCATTGAGTTCAGCTTTATCCGGCAAGGTGCTATCTATTACACTGACACCATAGATCAAGGCAACTATCCCACCACCCACACCCAAGCCTGCCCAAAACCAGATCCGACGATAGATTGGTTTATTACCAGTTGCCTGATTAGCCCTCATTCTTGATGGTAAAATTTTCATTTTGCTCAGTAACTGCCTCGCCTGTGCCACATGTGCTGGTGGTAAGCTTTCATTTGTTGTGGATTCCTCGTGTTGATGATGATTACCAGGTGGCAATCGCGGTTCCTCGTTAGAGTCACTCAAATTAGTTGGTCTTGGCTTGAACCAGGAGGTGAGCTTCCCCATGTCAGTTTCTCGATCAAAGTAGTAACTACTTAACCACCATCAATTAAGCTTTGGGGTCATAGCACCACGTTGTGTTAGTATACTATTTTATAAATAATTAACTCAATTCACTATTAATAAAGAATTCAAGACTGAAAGTAAATAAGTATTTTTTTATACAAATAAATAATTTTAACTGACTAAGCCTAAGGGCTGGTATATTAAAGCTTACGTAAAAAATATCCAATTATTCTTGTGGGGTGGATATCTTGTCCGCCCTTAGTTACGCCTGGATGAGACGCCTAGCCCACAAGTAGTGGTAACTTATTTATTGGTAATCCCTGAATGCTGACCAAGCCCCGTTGGGGCGGGAGTCGGGAGTCGGGAAAAAAATAGCGACCCCAACCACCGGGATATAAGCCCCGTCTTTTAAGACGATTGCAAAGGCCCAAGGTCTCAGAGCTACGTTCAATCCTGTCTTCCCCACTCCCTAGTTCCTACTCCCTACTCCCTTCTTGTTGACGACCGACTTATGAATTCTTGTTCAAAAAATAATGTTTTTTCGATTTAATGAATTGGGTTTTGTAAAAATACTGCAAGATTCATCAGTATTCGGAATATCAAAACTATTGACATTTACCAAAAAAAGTGCAGGAGAGTATCCGCAAAAACAACCTGAAAACGGCTTGCCGAAGGTAAAGCGTGCCAAAACTGCCCTTGCCCTTGGTAGTAATATGGGAGATTCACAGGCAATTTTAGAAGCTGCGATCGCAACTTTAGCCCAAACCCCAGGCATTTCTTTAGAAGCCAGATCCAGTTGGTATAAAACTAAAGCCGTAGGTCCACCACAGCCAGACTACTTAAATGGGTGCGTCACATTACAAGTGGAAATGCTACCCCAAGAGTTATTAGAAAGTTTACTAAAAATTGAACGACAATTTGGGCGCGTGCGTCAAGAACGTTGGGGACCGCGTACCCTGGATTTGGATTTGTTATTATATGATGACTTTATTGTGGATGCACCAAACCTCCAAATCCCCCATCCTGGAATGCGCGATCGAGCTTTTGTGTTATTACCCCTTGCAGAAATTGCCTCAGATTGGGTAGAACCAGTTTCTGGGTGTCTTATTAAAGAACTGCTCAAAAAGGTAGACTGTTCAGATGTACATTTATTGATGGGCAATTAAAATTACCATCCAAAAACTTACAAGAGTGCTAATTTTGCCTCCGTATTGCAAAACTTTGCGGATTCTATAGCTATAAGTTGTAAAATATAGACATATTCCCACAGGCAATGACCTAATTTAAAAAGGTGAAAGTCTTAATCTAGTTTCCAAAAACCACAACTTATGCAGCTTCTTCCTTAGTTAACCTCTAGTCTAGAAATAGCGAGGTAATCAAATCAGGAATTTGTCAACAAAAGTAGTCCTGAATGCATTCTGGAGATGGGATAGAAGTTGTTTAGTTCAGCCATGAAACTAAAACTTCTAAACTAATGAAATTGGATATTTATCCATATTAATTTTCAACTATTTACAGATAATCAGATTTTTTACTATGCCATTAGGTAGAGAATTACCACAACTGTTGAAACAACGCTTGTTTTACAAAGGACGCAAGTTTGACTTTGAAGTTAATCGCTTGCGTTTACCCAATAAAGCAGAAGGAGAATGGGAGTGTATTCGTCATCCCGGCGGCGCCCTAGCTGTGCCTGTGACCCCAGAAGGTAAACTTGTACTTGTGCGCCAGTATCGTTTTGCAGTTCAGGGACGGATATTAGAATTTCCGGCGGGAACTCTGGAACGCAATGAAGATCCCTTAGAGACGGTACAACGGGAAATTCAGGAAGAAACTGGCTACAGTGCCGAAAAATGGCAGAAACTAGGAGAATTTTTCCTAGCGCCTGGTTATTCTGATGAAATTATTTATGCTTTTCTGGCTCAAGATTTACAAAAGCTGGAAACACCACCAGCCCAAGATGGAGACGAGGATATCGAAACTGTATTTTTGACTCCTGAGGAACTAGAAAAAGCTATTCTTCAGGGAGAGCTAATAGATGCTAAAACAATTTCTAGCTTTTTCCTGGCGCGTCCATTTTTAGTGTAGTACCAATATGCTGCTAGAGTTAGCGATCGCAGATGCCTACGGTGCAGGCTTTGAATATGCTGACGAGATGATTGTTAACAACGATTTGAGTCGATACGTGCAACACCCGCGTTTTCGACTCATTCCTGGTAGCTACACCGACGATACCCAGATGAGCATTGCCATTGCCGAAGTAATTGTTGCTCAAGCACCGTGGACGCCAGAAGTTTTAGCCGAAAGCTTCGTTACAGCCTTCAAACGCGATCCTAGACAAGGTTATGCGAGAAACTTCTACAATTTTCTGGTAGAAATCCAAAGTGGGGAAGAATTTTTAACAAAAATTCGCCCTGACAGTGACAAAAGCGGGGCGGCGATGCGTGCAGCCCCCATTGGCGTTTATGCGACACCAGAGAAAGTCATCGAAGCGGCAACAATTCAAGCCGCAATTACTCACAATACACCAGATGGAATCAACGCTGCTGTTGCCGCTGCCCTGATGTCACATTACTTTATCTATCGACTGGGAGCAAAACGCAAATTAGGACAGTTTTTAGAAGGTTATGTATCTGGGCAGTGGTCTAAACCCTGGCAAGGTGAAGTAAAATCCAAGGGCTGGATGAGTGTCAGGGCAGCCATTACTGCGGTAATGCGAAATGACAGCATGAGCCAACTTTTACAAGATTGTATCGCTTTTACCGGTGATGTGGATACAGTGGCGGCGATCGCACTGTCCGCCGGTTCTTGTAGCGAAGAAATTACACAAGACATCCCCAACCATCTCGTCACAGGCTTAGAAAATGGAGCTTATGGTCGAGATTACCTCATTGAATTGGATCGGCAGCTGATGAGTTTAGTCATTGAAGGGCAAATTTAGCTTCTCTAAGTACTACGAATTTTCGATAGAATTAGAGTATTTTAGATATACTAAAGCTACCTAGTGCTGTTAAAGTGTATTATAAAATCTTAGTTTTGGCGATCAAATCTTTGATTAACTCTCTGCTTTCTCTGCGCCTTTGCGGTTCAAAATTAATTTGAACACACAGATGCGGACAATACAGAGATAAGTTTTATTTTGTTGAACATATAAACCACTCACTTAGAGATTGACTATTCATATAGGAATCCGATTTGATTCCTGAAAAAATCTAAGTATGTGTAGGATGTGTTAGGCGTAAGCCGTAACGCACCAAAAGCTTTGGGGAAGGTGCGTTAAGCAACGCTTTCACACCCTACGTATATTTCAAAAATCAAATAGGAGTCCTATAGACAATACTATTCTATGTCCTTGACTAAAGTGAAATAGAAATTGACTTAGAGCCAAAGTTATAAGAGCATGACGAGAAGAAGCATACAACTCCTAAATACAGAAGGTTTCAAGGAACGTGAAATATACAAAGATTCGTCTGGTAGCCAGGTATACAGCACTTCCGGCAGCTATGAGGTACATCCTAAAAGCTGAAAGCAATGATAGGAGAGGGGCAAGGAGAAAACTATATTGCATAATAGCCGGAAGCGCTGTAAACCCTGTTTTATTTCTGGATTCTGAATTTTGAATTTTGAATTCTGCTGTATCTGTCTGTATGCAAGACGCATAAATTTTTCAGATAAATGAGAAAAAATACAAATTTTAACCGTGCTGGTAAACTGACTGCTCTTTTGTTCTTGATAACTCTCTTGCTCACCCCTTGCGTGATTGTAAATGCAGGAGAACGTGGCGTTTTAATGAAATTTGGCGAAGTCCAAAACCAGATATTAGGAGAAGGAATTCACTTCATTATTCCTGTATATAATACTGTCGAAAAATTGAGTGTGCGAGTCCAAAAACAGCAAATCTCTGCGGAAGCTTCTTCCAAAGATTTACAAAATGTTTTTACAGATGTGGCTCTAAATTGGCATATTATTCCTCAGGAAGCGAATGCAATTTTTCAACAAATTGGAGATGAGCAAAATGTTGTTGAACGAATTATTAATCCAGCGGTTGAAGAAGTATTAAAAGCAGTAATGGCAAAGTATACTGCTGAAGAAATTATTACTAAACGAGGAGAAGTCAAAGGCGAAGTAGATGATGCATTAACTACACGCTTAAATAGTTATCACGTTGCAGTTGATGATATTTCTCTAGTTCATGTCCATTTTTCAGAACGATTTAGTGAGGCCGTGGAGGCAAAGCAAATTGCTGAGCAAGAAGCGAAACGAGCAGAGTTCATTGCTTTAAAAGCAACAAAAGAGGCTGAAACACAAGTGAATTTAGCAAGAGGAGAGGCGGAGGCACACAGATTATTGCGTGACGGTTTGACTCCAGAAATACTGCAAAGGCAAGCAATAGAAAAATGGGATGGGAAGTTGCCATTAATTGTCAGTAAAGAAGCTCCAAAATTGATGAATATCGGTGAATTTTTAAAATTTAATCCAAATTAAAATTACTTTTGATAAAAAAAAATAGCAGAATTCAGAATTTAGAACTAATCCAGTATGATTGGTATATCAGACCTACCTTGAAAAAGAGAGTAGCAGGGTGGTTTCATACGAAAAAAGAAAAATACATAAGTCTTGATTTCTCGTTTTGTGGCATGGCTTTTTACCCCACTTCCATTCCTCTCCCCCAGTGGGGGAGAGGCTTTGAAACGCAGTTTTAGTTTTTCTTTGCTTGTATGAAACCACCCTGAACTTGAAAAAGAGAGTAGGGAGTGGGTAGAGACGCTATTAATGGCGTCTGTAGGATATATTCCTTTTTTATCCTTATTTGTGGGATTTTCCCGTGATTAGCTGTCTTTAAAATGGGGGCTGGGGACTGGGAAAGGAATATTTTCATGCCTTCGTTGTGTAATTTATTACATGATCGGCTGTCTTGAAAATAGGGAGTAGGGGTTTAGCAATGCTGAACCCCTACAGTGTGTAGGAGGTAAAAGATTTTAATATTCTTTTTGTGTAATTTATTACATGTTCTTATGTGTTAAAAATAGGAAGTGGGGAGTAGGGGATAGATATTTTTATCTTAGTTGTACTCGCCTAGCGTGTGCTTGGCGCTGACTTTGTTCATTTTGTCTAATCTTTAATTTATGGTTTACTATTCAGTCTGATTCCAAAATGATTTGTAATTAAAAATTAACTCAATCACTGACATGGATGCTCAAAAAATCAAAATTTTATTAGTTGATTATAACTTAGAGAATTTGGATTTTTTATCAGATATCCTTCAAGACCAAGGTTATCAAGTGCAAAGTCTTATTTATGGACAACTGGCAATCAATACAGCGCTTCCTTGTCCTCCTGATTTAATTTTGCTAAATGTTATTATGCCAGACATAGATGGTTATGAAGTTTGCCATCAGTTGAAAGATCACTACAAAACTCCAAATATTCCGATAGTTTTTTTTGGCACTTCAGATGAATTATGTCAAAAAATCAACGTTTTTGATTTTAACGATGTTGATTATATTACTCAACCATTCAAACCTAAAGAAGTTTTATTCCGCATCCAAAATCAACTCAATATTCAAAGACTAAAAAAACAGTTAAAAGAAGAGATTCAAGAACGTCAACGCCTGAGAGTTGAGTTAAATATTCGCAATAGACAAACACAAGAAATTTTTCCAGAAATTAGCGTTAAGAAAGCTTTACCAACAAATTTTCAAATTCTGGAAGAAAGTGGGATTAAGCTCCGCACTCATAACTTAGTACTAACACAATTAGCACAAAATCAAACGCTTTATCAGGGTGATTTGAAAGCAGCCTTGAGTGCGATCACAGAAACAGCCACCCAAAATATTGGAGTGGAACGAGCCAGTGTGTGGCTGTATGACGAAACAATGACAAAAATCCAGTGTCTTGACCTATTTCAGGCGAGTCAGAATCAACATAGCGAAGGAGTTTCCTTATCGGTAACAGACTATCCAGCTTATTTTGCAGCTTTGCAGCAAGACCAGATAATTGCGGCAGATAATGCCCACATTGATCCTAGAACGAAAGAATTTTCGGCGTCTTATTCAAGATTAGGCATCACTTCCATACTCGATACACCCATCAGGTTGGAGGGAAAAACAGTAGGAGTTTTATGTCTGGAAGCGGTGGGGGGTGTCCATTATTGGACATTAGAAGATCAAAATTTTGCTCGTTCTCTGGGAAATTTAGCCTCTCTGGTAATGGAAGTACGCTCCCGCCAACGCGCAGAAGCAGCGCGACGCGCTTCTGAAAAAAAGTTAGCATCAGCTTTTCGCTCATCTCCCGATCCAATTGCTTTAATTACTGTTCCTGACAAACGCTATATCGAAGTTAACGACAGCTTTTGTCGGTTTTTTGGTTATTCTCGTTCTCAAGTGATCGATCGCACCGATGGAGAATTGAATATTTGGGCAAATCCAGAAGAATATAATCTCCTCACCCAGATCCTGCAACAAACTAAAGCCATTCGCAACCACGAAGTTGATGTTCGCACTTGTTCCGGAGAAATCAGGACGACCTTGTTTAGTGCGGAAATGATCGACATTGACGGACAATGGTATGTGCTAGGCACCGCCAAAGATATTACTGAACGCAAGCAAGCAGAAAATGAAAGCCGTTTGTTGCTGTTAACAACACAAGCCATCACTCGCGCCAGTGATGTCAGCAACGCCTTAGGAGTGGTTTTGGGGTTAATTTGTCAGACCATTGGCTGGGATTTTGGGGAAGCCTGGATACCCAATGAAGATGGCACCGTTTTAGAACACAGTCTGGGTTGGTATGGAGAGGAAAACAGTTTAGAAGAATTCTGCCACCAAAGCAAAAGTGTTAAATTCCCTTTAGGAGTGGGACTACCAGGGCGAGTTTGGCAGAACCAGGAGGCAGAATGGATAGAGGATGTTTCCCAAGTGAGAGAGCCGATTTTTTTGCGATCGCCACAAGCCGCAAATGTCGGATTAAAAGCTGGTTTTGGCGTTCCTATCTTGGCTGGTGACGAAGTATTAGCTGTTTTAGTATTTTTTAAACATAGTTCAGTATTAATTGATCGGCGTTTGCTCTTACTAGTAAGTGCTGTTGCTGCTCAGTTGGGTGGGTTAATTAAGCGCAAACGCGTTGAACAACAACTGGGTTTAGTCAATGAACGTCTACAATATCTGCTCACTTCTAGTCCTGTAGTTATTTATAGCAGCAAAACATCAGAAGACTTTAGCACTACTTTTATTAGTAAGAATGTTAGAGCAATGGTTGGTTACGAAGCGCAGGAATTTATTGAGAATTCTAATTTTTGGCTCGATCGCGTCCACCCAGAAGATGTTGAACTAATTTCCAAAAAATTTTCTCAGTTAGTTGAGCAGGAGTACAAATCCTACGAATATCGGTGGTTACACGCTGACGGAACTTATCATTGGTTCTACGAAAAGATGAGATTAATTCGTGACGAAGCTGGTAATCCCATAGAATGCGTTGGTTATTGGGCAGATATCAGCGATCGCAAGTTGGCAGAATTGGCTTTGCAGGAAGGTAGACAGCGATATCAACTTTTAGCAGAAGCTTCGCCAGCTTGTATATTTTATACTGATGTTGAAGGTAATGTATTATATTTTAATCAACGCTGGAGTGAAATTACTGGTTGCACCGTCGAAGAATCTCTGGGTACAGGTTGGGCAAATGCCATACATCCAGATGACCGCGAGCAGCTGTTAATAGCATGGAATCAAGCAAGAACATTTGGCAGTAAATATAAATACGAACATCGCTTCTGGCATAAAAATGGCACAATCATCTGGGTAATTTGTCAGGCTTTGCCCGAATTTGGAGAAGATGGAGAAATTAAAGGCTACATCGGTATGATTACAGATATTACCGAGATAAAATTGGCCGAAGAAGCTTTGCGCGAGAGTGCAGAGCGAGAAAGAGCGATCGCCGAAGTGATTCAAAGGATGCGTCAAACACTGGATTTAGAGACTATATTTGCCGCCACAACCCAAGAATTACGGCAAGTACTTAATTGCGATCGGGTTGCTGTCTATCGTTTCAATGGCAACTGGAGTGGGGAATTTATTTCTGAGTCAGTAGCAGAGGGTTGGATTTCGCTAATCGAAGAACAAAAAAATGACCCCCATCTCACAGAAAATGTCTTAGAAAATGGTCGTTGCCTAACGAAAATCTTGGATGGGGCAGATAACCAAGGGCAAGATACCTTCTTTCAAGGTGTATACACACAAGATGCAAGTTTCCGCTCCATTCCTGATATCTACAACGCTGGGTTTCGTCCCTCTTATATCAAACTCTTAGAACGCTTTCAGGCAAAAGCTTACATTATTGTGCCTATTTTATCTGGTAATCACCTTTGGGGGTTACTGGCGAGTTATCAAAATTCCGATCTCCGCCAATGGAAGCCAGAAGAAGTCAACATCGTAGTTCAAATTAGCAATCAGTTGGGAGTTGCTTTACAGCAGGCACAATTGCTCGCACAAATGCAAAAGCAATCACAAGCACTGCAAGAAGCTGTGATTGTTGCTGATGCTGCCAACCGCGCCAAAAGCGAATTTCTCGCCAACATGAGCCACGAACTACGTACCCCACTCAACGCCATCCTTGGTTTTACCCAACTCATGAGCCACGATGGTGCTTTATCTACCGAACATCAACAAAACTTAGCAATCATCAATCGTGCAGGCGAACATCTTCTCAACTTAATTAACGACATTCTGGAAATGTCTAAAATCGAAGCTGGCAGAATTACATTGAATCTGGGCAGTTTTGACTTAATTCGCCTCTTGGAAAACCTCGAAGAAATGCTGCGTTTCCGCGCCACCTCCAAAGGATTAGAATTGGTATTTGAATATACATCTGACCTGCCCCAGTTCGTACAAGCCGATGAAAGTAAACTGCGTCAAGTCTTGCTGAACATCCTGGGAAATGCAATTAAATTTACCGATACTGGGAGGGTGACGTTGCGGGTAGGGATGGGGGAGATGGGGGAGATGAGGGAGAAAATCTTACCTTATCTTCCTCATCCCCCTCATCCCCCTCATCTCTGCTTCGAGATCCAAGACACTGGTTGCGGTATTGCCCCAGAAGAAATTAACTTGTTGTTTGAAGCTTTTGGGCAAACTGAAACCGGAAGGAAATCCCAGCAGGGAACAGGATTGGGTTTAGCAATTAGCCGTAAATATGTGCAACTAATGGGGGGAGATATTAGCGTTACCAGTACTGTTGGCGAGGGGAGTAGATTTGCCTTTGATATTCAAATTAGCCTAGCAGCAGCCAGTGAAGTACACATCAAGCAAATGAGACGGCGAATTTCGAGTTTAGCGCCTGCTCAAAACGAATGCCGCATCTTAGTAGTTGATGACGTTAAAGATAGCCGTTTAGTACTAATAAAAATTCTCACATCCATTGGTTTTGTTGTAGAAGAAGCTGCAAATGGTCAAGAAGCGATCGCACTTTGGCAGCAATGGCAACCACACCTCATATTAATGGATATGCGGATGCCGATTATGAACGGCTACGAAGCCACAAAAGAAATTAAAGCAAGGGAACACAGACAAATCAGCGTAGACGAGCATTTGTGCCGAGAAAAAATCGCAATCCAAAATCTAAGTTGTGCTGGAACCGCACCAAAGGTGCGATCCAAAATCAAAAATCGCAAGACTATAATTATTGCCTTAACTGCTCATGCTTTTGAGGAACAACGAGAGGCAATGATCGAAGCAGGTTGCGATGATTTTATTAACAAGCCATTCCGTGAAGAAGAATTACTAGAAAAATTGAGAAAATATTTAGGAGTCCAATATATTTATCAAGAAGAAATCTATCAGACACAAAACCGAAATCAAGAAGGAGCAGAATCAATGCTGATGCTTACAGATTTAGCTCCTCTGATATCTGCAATGTCACCTGAATGGGTGAAACAGGTGTATAAGGCCGCAGCTCAATGCAGCGACGATCTAATTTTAGAATTGATTGAGCAAATACCATTTGAAAATGCTGCACTGCGAAATTGTCTGACAGATTTAGCTCAGAATTTTCAGTTTGAGAAAATTATGGAGTTGACGAGTATTTAGCAATTTTATATTAGGGACTTCCAGAAAATAAATTATCCCAAATTATTTGTACATTTTTCGGGTAGCACAGCTGTGCGCCCTTACTATGGAATATTTTTTTCCTTGGAAGTCCCTTAACGTGAGTTCGACAGGTCATATTGTATCTGCCTGATTAATCGAATTAAAAGACCTCTCCCAGTTAGTTTGTTAGAGTTAGTGTACACATCAGCTTGCTGGAGTTTTAGCCAATGCTTAAGGGAAATTTATAGTATTTTGGATTGTGAAATAGTTAGTAGATAAGCTTTTTGGCTTTTGAAGGTGGATAAAAATTCTCGAAAATAAGTTTCTGTGTAACCTCTTATCTGTGTGTTATCTGTGGCTGGACTGGTCAAATAAATAACTTGTATACCACAGAGGCGTAAAGAACACAGAGAAAAATAAAGAGATTTTATACATCAGACAGATTAATCTTGGAAATCGTAGATATTAGCTAAAGTACAATAACTTGCATTATAGGAAATACTGATGAGTCGTTCAAAATTAGTTGCCATTCTTACAGGTGCGATTTCTGTTATTTTAGCGATCGCCTACCTCATTCTCGTCCAACTCCTGGACTACCGGGACATGAAACCCGCCCCCATCAGCCAATTTGACCAAGCGCCTGTTATTATTTCTAATTTTTGGCAGATTGACAAAATTGCAAAAGTATAGTTTACATTTAGTTGACTTGTAGAGACCCAATGAATCACGTCTCTTTTCCTTTAAATGTCTATTAAATAGGGGCATCGGGCTAGCTGTACGCCCCTATTTAATGTCAATCGATAAAACTAATGATGACTATAGGTTAATACCACGCCCAATTCATAGATAAAAAGTAATAGCTATTATTTATGTAATCAATGGTAAACATATAAGATTTAATTACCATAATTATCTTAGATTTATTTAAATAAAGTAATTCCATTTGGACGCATATAAGGGTAAGCTATTTTTAACAAGATTAAATAAATATAAATTCGCCTGATTTGCGAATGCTAGGTTTACAGGGATCAACTCAAGTTGATTCAAAACCGCGAAATTTTGATGAAATTTATAGAGGTTGATTGATGGCTCAGTTTCTACTAGAGACTGTTTGGCTAGTTCCGTGCTATGCCTTAATAGGTGGGTTGTTAGCGGTGCCTTGGTCACCGGGGATAATTCGGAAAACAGGACCAAGACCAGCGGGCTATGTCAACTTGGTAATGACATTTTTCGCTCTTGTACATAGTGCGATCGCTTTACAAGCAACTTGGAACTATCCACCCCAAGAAGTATTTATCCCTTGGTTATCTACCGCTGGTTTAGACTTGACCATCGCTTTGGATATTTCTTCCATTAGTGTCGGCGCTTTAGTCGTAATCACTGGCTTGAATTTGCTGGCGCAGATTTATGCCATCGGTTACATGGAAATGGATTGGGGCTGGGGACGTTTTTATTCCCTATTGGGATTATTTGAAGCAGGACTTTGCGCCCTTGTTCTGTGTAATAACTTGTTCTTCAGCTATGTAATTTTGGAAATCCTGACGCTGGGAACTTACCTGTTAGTCGGTTTATGGTTTAGTCAGCCTTTGGTTGTCACAGGTGCAAGAGACGCTTTTTTAACCAAACGGGTGGGAGACTTATTCTTGCTGATGGGTGTGTTGGGGTTATGGCCTCTAGCTGAAACTTGGAATTACACAGAATTAGCGGAGTGGGCGAGTACAGCCAATGTCAACCCAACAGTAATCGGATTGGTGAGTTTAGCTTTAATTGCGGGACCGATGGGGAAATGTGCCCAGTTCCCGTTGCATCTGTGGTTGGATGAGGCGATGGAAGGCCCTGTTCCTAGCACGATTTTGCGGAACTCGGTAGTAGTTGCTAGTGGTGCATGGGTGTTGATTAAACTGCAACCTGTGTTAAGCCTTTCACCCGTCGTTTCCTCAGCAATGGTAGGGATTGGTGCAGTGACGGCGCTTGGCGCTTCGTTAATAGCGATCGCTCAAATCGATATGAAACGCTGTCAATCTTATTCTGTCAGTGCATACATGGGTTTAGTATTCATCGCCGTGGGAGTGCAACAAGACGAAGCAGCACTATTGTTAGTCCTCACCCACGCCCTCTCCGCAGCACTATTGGTAATGAGTACTGGGGGAATTATCTGGAATAGCATCACCCAAGATGTAACCCAAATGGGTGGACTGTGGAAACGTCGCCCAATTTCCGGAATCGCCTTTATTGTCGGCAGTTTGGGGTTAATTGGTTTTCCACCACTAGGTAGCTTTTGGGCGCTGATGGAATTAGCAGATGGGTTGTGGGAAACTCAACCTTGGTTAGTGGGAGTAATAATCGCGGTAAATGCTTTGACAGCCGTGAGTTTAACCAGAGAATTCGCTTTGCTTTTTGGCGGTAAAGCGACACAAATGACAGAGCGATCGCCTGAAGCTCACTGGCCGATGATTCTGCCGATGATGATTCTACTTGGCTTTAATCTAAATCTTCCTTTCATCTTGCAAAACTTATCACTTATACCAGATTGGGCAAGCCTAAATAAAGATGTCGCACTACTTTTAAATTGGTCGAGTATTTTTGGTTGCAGTATCACTGGTGTGATTTATTTCAGCAATATTCCCAAACCGATTCGTTTGCCTTGGAAAGGTCTACAAGACTTAATCGCATACGATTTTTACACACCTAATATTTATCGGATGACGATTATTTTCAGCGTTGCCAAAATTTCCCAACTTGCCGATACAATTGACCGCTTTGTAGTCGATGGCATTGTTAATTTGGTTGGTTTATTTTCCCTCTTGGGTGGCGAAAGTCTCAAGTACAGCACCTCTGGTCAAACCCAGTTTTATGCCTTCACCGTGCTTTTAGGAGTGGGTGCTTTAGGAATGTGGGTAAGTTGGCCATTTTGGGGAGTACAGTTTTTAGATTTGATTTTCTAAATCTCAGCACTTGGGTACTTAATACTCGTTTTGACAACCTGACTTTAATATTGTGAGGAAAATTCCATGAGCGTACAACATCCCCAAATCAATGTTTCTAGAAGAAATTTACTGAAGTTTGGTGCAGGTGCGATCGGTACAGGTGTGGTAACAGTTGGACTTGCTTCCAACTTAGTTGCACCGGAAAAATTGTTAGCACAAGAATCTCCAGCAAAAGAAGATGACATAACCCCTGATAAAGCACTGCAAGAATTACTAGATGGCAATGATAGGTTTGTTAAAAGCAAACGTAAAAACCCCCACCAAAGTTATTCACGTTTAGCCGAAGTTGCCAAAGGTCAAAAACCTTTTGCTTCGATTCTAGGTTGTGCAGATTCACGAGTTCCTTCGGAAATTGTTTTTGACCAAGGACTGGGAGATTTATTTGTCTGCCGTATAGCTGGTAATATTGCGACATCAGAAGAAATTGGTAGTCTAGAATTTGGCAGCTTAGTATTAGGTTCAAAAGTGATTTTGGTGCTAGGGCATGAAAGATGTGGTGCTGTAGATGCCACAATCAAAGGCGCTCAAGTCCCAGGAAGAATTGGGAGTTTAATTGAAGCGATAAGACTAGGTGTAGAAAGGTCTAAAGACAAACCAGGCGATCGCTTAGAAAACGCTGCTAAAGCCAATATTTTGGTGCAAGTTGAAACGTTGAAATCATCATCAGTTTTATCTGAGTTAATTAATGGAGGCAAACTCAAGATAGTTGGTGGCTACTACGATTTGGATACTGGTAAAGTCAGCCTGGTTAGTTAGTTTTTTCATCCATTGTCATTGGTCATTAGAACACAGTAAAACTGACAAATGACAATGGACAACTGACAAAGAGCAAAGGACAAAATTATCATGTTAAGTGTTTTAATTTGGCTACCAATTCTTGCTGCTATATTGATAGCAGTATTACCTGCAAATATCCCTAATAATCGCATTCGTTTAGCAGCACTATACTTTTCCGGAATAGTTTTTGCATGGAACATTGCTATCCTGTTGAAATTTGATATCAGCAATCCCGGAATGCAATTCAAAGAGTATTTACCCTGGAATGAAACTCTGGGTTTGAGTTATCAATTAGGTGTTGATGGGCTTTCTATATTAATGTTGGTGTTAAATAGCCTGCTCACCTGGATTGCTATTTACAGCAGCAGTAAAGAAACTGAACGTCCCCGGCTGTTCTACTCGATGATTTTATTAGTGAGTGGAGGAGTTGCAGGTGCTTTCTTAGCAGAAAATTTACTCCTATTTTTCTTGTTCTACGAACTAGAATTAATTCCCTTCTACTTACTAATATCTATTTGGGGAGGGCAAAAACGGGCTTATGCTGGAATTAAATTCCTGATTTATACTGCTGTTTCGGGAGCATTAATTCTGGCGACATTCTTAGGGATGGTGTGGTTGAGTGGTTCTACCAATTTTGCTTTTGATGCAGTCTCTACAGAAAACCTCTCAACAGCAAAACAAATCCTTTTACTAGCAGGAATAGTAGTAGGTTTTGGCATCAAAATTCCTTTAGTTCCCTTCCATACTTGGTTACCGGATGCTTATGTTGAAGCTTCAGCGCCAATTGCCATACTTCTGGGCGGCGTTTTAGCAAAGCTGGGAACCTATGGACTGTTGCGATTTGGGTTGGGTATGTTTCCCAATGCTTGGAGTATTATTGCACCGACTTTGGCAATTTGGGGAGCAATTAGCGCTATCTATGGAGCGGTAGTTGCGATCGCTCAAAAAGATATCAAGCGCATGGTAGCATACAGTTCCATCGGTCACATGGGTTATGTATTGTTAGCTAGTGCCGCTAGCACTTCCCTAGCGCTTGTTGGTGCAGTCGCCCAAATGTTCAGCCACGGTATCATCCTGGCCATCCTCTTTCATTTGGTGGGAGTCGTGGAAGCCAAAGTCGGCACCCGCGAGTTAGATAAACTCAATGGTTTAATGAGTCCCATCCGTGGTTTACCCCTAATTAGTGCTTTACTCGTTTTAAGTGGTATGGCTAGCGCAGGTATTCCCGGTTTAACAGGATTTATCGCTGAATTTATCGTCTTTCAAGGCAGCTTTTCTGTCTTTCCCATCTCAACAATTTTGTGTGTAGTAGCTAGTGGCTTAACCGCAGTTTATTTTGTCATTCTTCTCAACCGCACATGTTTTGGCAGACTTGATAACTTAGCCTATTATCCCAAAGTCCTTTGGTCTGAGAAAATCCCAGCTTTAATTTTGGCAGCTTTTATCATCTTTTTGGGAATACAACCCACTTGGTTAGTACGTTGGAGTGAATCCACAACTACAACAATGGTAGCTGCAATTCCCTCCATAGAAAAAACCACCAACTCTCAAGTAGCACTGGAGTATAAACAGGAGTCAGAATTAAGAATTAAAAATTCAGAATACTCTACTCACAAAGCGATAGAGTTTTAATCAGCAATAATGTTTAAAATTTGTTTTGCCTACAAAAACCAAGTTTTGAAACCAATATTCACACCTTCGCGGACTCGTTACCGCTGCGCTATCACCCAGTCTTACAGAATTCATGCTGAATTCTGACCGGAGGCGGAGCGTCTCCGGCTCCGCTCCTGAATTATGAATTCTCTTCGTAAAATAAGAGAATTATGTAGGCATTGCTAAGGAGAAAAGATGAATCTCACATTAGTTCCCAGTGGTCTTGTTTTATTTCGCTTTTTAATATCTCCATTCCTCTTGTGGGATGCCTTAGATGGTAAAACTAGTGTTTGGTTCATCGTTGGTTTTGTAGCAGCCTTCCTCTCAGATATTTTCGATGGTATTATTGCCCGACGACTAAATGTTAGTAATGCCCAGTTGCGGCAAGCCGACAGTTGGGCTGATGTCTGCCTTTTTAGCTGTATCTTCATCAGTGCGTGGCTAATACATCGAGATATTTTGATTGCTTACCGTGTCCCTTTGTTGATAGTTGTTTTTGTGCAAATCGTGTGGTGGGTGGTGAATTTAGTCAAATATGGTAAACCCGCCAGCTATCACACCTACTCGGCAAAATTTTGGGGAATCACTCTTTTTATTGCCATTATTGCCCTGTTTGGCTTTAGTTATGCCGGAGTCACTTTATGGATAACTTGTATTGCTGGGACAATTTACAGCGTTGAAGAAATCGCCATGACGCTAATCTTGCCAGTTTGGACACATGATGTTTTAAGCATTTTTCATGCCTTGAATATTCGTCAAGAATTAATAACACCAATTACCGACTACCATGACAGCAATTAAAACAGCGACTAAATTACCTCCTTCCAGACATGAATTTTCTGAAGTAATTCATCGCCTAGAAGCAGGCGGGGCAATGTTACCCGATACCCCAGAAAATTTGATGCAAATCATCGGGTTATACAAAGCTTATGCTGTGCCGATGGACTTTTATTGGCGTGACTTACTTTATATTGCTGAAAACGTATTTTTAGACCCATTGCCTTTCTTTAAATACTTCTTGCCCAAAGAGTATTTAGACCTACATAATCATTACGCTGGTGATGATGCCGATTTGCGAATTTGGCGCGGTGAAGCCACAGCCCATCCAGAACTTTTGGCATTTATAGAGAAAGGTGAAACTTTCAAAATGCCCAAGTTATTGCATCACTTGTTCCACGATCGCATTAACATGGAATTTGCCGAAGCTTGTATGCGGGCGATGTTGTGGCACCGGGGTATGGGCGGGCAATTTGACCCCTACCTAGATTCCGACGAATACAAAGCCAACGCCGATAAAGCAATCAAAGCTTACTTCCAAGGCAACCCAGTGATGCTAGGGCTTTACAAACTGTTCCCTGATATGTTTTTGGAACAGTGCCGCCAGATGTCATACTACGCCAATCTGGGTTTGTTCTGGGAAGTCATGGCGCCGGTGTTTTTTGAAATGTCCGACAGGTATGACGAAGGCACCATTAGCAGCGTCCCGGAGGCAATGAACTTCCTAGTTAATGGTATATTTGCGATCGCAGGTCGTCCCATTTACCATCACGTTTATATTCGTGGCAAATGCTACGAAATTATCCCCAAATCCAAGGGTTTCATGTGGCTGTATGAAGCAGCGTTACCCTATGTGGAAGCTGTTTTCTACCGCACCGCACCTTTCCGAGGGACAAAATCTTATAATGCTCAAGCACGTCAAGTACCAGAAGACCAAAAAGACTTTCACTTTGGCATTCTTTACGCTGATGTATTTCCAGTAGGTACTGCTGGCATTCCCCCCACATTATTAATGCAAGATATGTTGCATTTTTTGCCACCATATCTTGTTGATTATTACAGCCAACATTGCCGGGGTGAAGAAGATATGTTGATTCAGTTGGGAGTTAGTTTTCAACGTTCAATGTATTGTGTAACTTCTGCGGTAATTCAAGCCTTGCGAACTGCACTTTTATATCCATTAGATGACCCAAATCCCAAGCATTTACAAGCTAATCGAGAATTCTTTGAAATGCAGTTAAATCGCTTTACTCGTCCAGAATATAACATTCGTGATGCTGCACGTTTGGGGAGTATTCAAAGTCAAGATTATCGATAAGAGATTCCCCCACCCCCCCCTTAAAAAGCTATCCATTATAAACATCTTTCTTAACAGAAAATTGGACAAAAGCCAGAGCCCGATAGATTATCGAAGAAAAACATAGCGGCAAACTCACAGTCACATCTGAGTTAGGCAAAGGCACTGGAATGGCGATCGCCATTCCAGTGCTCAGTGGGTAGTAGGGAGTGGGGGATGAGGGAGCAGGGGAGGCAGGGGGGGAAATAAACAATACCCAATGCCCCATGCCCTAATTCCAATCCTGTTCATCTTTCTTGCCGCGACTTTTATAAATACCGCCCAAGTCGTGTAGTTGGCGAGTTTTTTCAAAAAGCTGGGCTTCCGTCAAACCCCACTGCTGCAAGACTTTATCTAAATCTTTTTGAATGTCTCTCGCCCCTGGAAAGCCTTGATAACGAATTCGCAATCTAGCTAATTCTGCTAAATTATATTCTGTCGCCTGTTGAGCGAGTAAGATATCAATAAGGGGACGATCGCGGTTATAAAGAGGATGTTGTTGATCTTTTCCGCCCATTGCTTCACTCATCGTGAGTCCTGAGTATCAAGTGCTGAGTCCTGAGTTTTTAGTTTATCTGACAAAGGGGCATTGAGAGTGCTGAGTTATGAGTGCTGAGTTAGGAGTTATTATTCTCCCTCACTCCCCACACTCCCTCATCTCCCTCATCTCCCCCACCTCCCCCACTTAGCACTCCCAATGCCCCAGACGGCAACTACACCTCAGGTCTTACGGCTCTCACCACTGCCAGTTAAATTTAAATAAAGTTACATTAGTCCTTAAGAAAATACAAAAATCTTTAGATGAGGGTGAATTTTATCTCACCCAAAGTCGAAGCAGCAAGGGAGCAAGAACCCGCTATGTTTGAACACTTCACTTCCGAAGCCATTAGAGTAATTATGCTAGCTCAGGAGGAAGCACGTCGCCTGGGACACAACTTCGTAGGAACTGAACAAATTCTCCTGGGTTTGATGGGAGAAGGAACTGGGGTTGCTGCTAAAGTGCTGGCCGAATTAGGCGTTACTCTCAAAGACGCACGCCGCGAGGTAGAAAAGATTATTGGCAGGGGTTCTGGCTTTGTACCACCAGAAATTCCTTTTACTCCCAAGGTAAAAAGCCTCTTTGAGCAATCGTTTAAAGAAGCTCATAGTTTGGGACAGAATTACATTAATACTGAACACTTACTCTTAGGATTAACCGAGGCAGGCGAAGGTGTGGCCGCCAAAGTACTGCAAAATCTAGGGGTTGACTTCAAGAGTGTCCGCAGTGCGATTATTCGCCGTTTGGGTGAAAATGCGCCGGCTTTCGCTGGTGGTGGTAATCAAAAACGCACCCAAACGCTAACTATGGAAGAGTTTGGCAGAAACCTGACCAAATTAGCACAAGCAGGCCAACTTGACCCTGTAGTCGGTCGTGAGAAGGAAATCGAGCGTGCTGTCCAAATTCTCGGTCGCCGCACTAAGAATAACCCAGTATTGATTGGGGAACCAGGAGTTGGTAAAACTGCGATCGCTGAAGGTCTAGCTCAGCGTATTGTTAATCAGGATGTTCCTGAAACTTTACAAGATAAGCAAGTCATCAGCCTCGATATGGGGTCTTTGGTGGCTGGAACTCGCTTCCGCGGCGATTTTGAAGAACGGATCAAAAAGGTCGTGGAAGAAGTTCGTTCTGTGGGCAATATCATCTTGGTGATTGACGAAATTCACACCTTGGTTGGCGCTGGTGGTACAGAAGGCGGTTTGGATGCAGCTAACATCCTCAAACCCGCTTTAGCACGGGGTGAACTCCAGTGTATCGGCGCAACCACCCTCGATGAATATCGCAAGCATATCGAACGTGATGCTGCCTTAGAGCGTCGTTTCCAACCGATTATGGTCGGTGAACCATCAGTAGAGGAAACCGTACAAATTCTTTACGGCTTGCGCGGTGCTTACGAACAGCACCATAAAGTCACAATTTCTGACGCGGCGGTGGTAGCAGCAGCCAAGTTGTCAGACAGGTATATTAGCGATCGCTTTTTGCCAGATAAAGCAATAGACTTGATTGATGAAGCTGGCTCCCGCGTTCGCCTGCGGAACTCTCAAATTTCTCCCAATAAAGAACTCAAGCGGGAACTCGCTGGCGTTACCAAAGCCAAAGAAGCAGCAGTCAGAGTCCAAGATTTTGACAAAGCCGGACAACTGCGCGACCAAGAATTGGAACTCACAACTCAACTGCAAGCTGGCATAGCAGAAAATGAAAAATCTGTCAATAGTGCTGTAGTTGACGAAGAAGACATCGCCCAAATCGTGGCTTCTTGGACTGGTGTACCAGTCAACAAACTAACTGAATCTGAATCAGAGTTGCTCCTGCACTTAGAAGACACTCTGCACCAGCGGCTCATCGGTCAAGAGCAAGCAGTGACATCTGTATCTCGGGCCATCCGTCGCGCCCGCGTCGGCTTAAAAAATCCCAATCGCCCCATCGCTAGCTTTATCTTTTCTGGCCCCACTGGCGTTGGGAAAACAGAATTGGCTAAAGCCTTGGCTGCTTATTTCTTTGGTTCGGAAGAAGCGATGATTCGCTTAGATATGTCCGAATACATGGAAAGCCACACCGTCTCCAAATTAATTGGTTCGCCTCCTGGTTATGTAGGATACGATGAAGGCGGACAGCTAACTGAATTAGTGCGGCGCAAACCATACTCAGTGCTGCTTTTCGACGAAATCGAAAAAGCGCACCCCGATGTATTCAATATGCTGCTGCAAATCTTGGATGACGGTCAACTTACTGATGCCAAAGGTCGGAAAGTGGACTTCAAGAACACGCTAATCATTTTGACCTCTAACATCGGTTCCAAGGTGATTGAAAAAGGTGGTAGTGGTTTAGGCTTTGATTTTGACACTCAAGCGGACGCTAGTTACAACCGCATTCGCAACTTGGTAAATGAAGAAATGAAGGCTTACTTCCGTCCTGAGTTTCTCAACCGTCTCGATGAGATTATCGTCTTCACCCAGCTTTCTAAGGATGAAGTCAAGCAAATTGCTGAAATTATGCTCCGTGATGTTGCTAAGCGCTTAACGGAAAAAGGAATCATTTTAGAAGTTAGCGATCGCTTCAAAGAACGTGTGGTACAAGAAGGCTATAACCCCAGCTATGGTGCCAGACCATTACGCCGAGCAATTATGCGCCTTTTAGAAGATTCTCTCGCCGAAGCAATGCTATCTGGTGAAATTATAGATGGAGACACAGCGGTTATCGATGTTGACGATGACTCTCAAGTAAAAGTCCAAAAATCAGCAAAACGAGAGTTGCTATTGGCAAATGTTGGCTAATATTTATACCTAATCACTTTTTGGTGTAATATTTTAGGAACAGTCTAGCCTCTTGCTTAGGCAGAGGCACAAACAGGGGCATCTCAGACAAACATCAAGTGAAATGGTATTATATGCTTCACCTCTGGTAGAAATACCAGGGGCTTTTTTTTAGGATAATTTGCTTACAGACACTTCAACAGACCTGCCTTGAAAATAGGGAGTTGGGAGTTGGGAGTGGGGAGTAGGGAAAAGAAATTTTCATTGTTCCTTGTGAAGGCAGCTCATGGAGTCTCTTGCAAAAGTCCCTAACACCCCACCCTTTAATCCCCTCCCCAATACATCGGCTACGGTGTACACACAAGTCGTGCAAACAAATAGAGTATGTAATTTGTCAGATATTGGCGATCGCTCTCCTACCCCTTAAAGAAGTCAATCACCCAACTCCTACCAAAGGCTGGGTTCTTTCAAGTTTCTGACGTGGCGATCGCCCTGTCAACAGTTCCACTACATCCATCCCATTACCAATTACACCCGGTACACTGGGATACCCAGCACTCGCCCCTACTAAAAACAGGTTCGGCAATTCCGTCACATATCCCAGACGATTTAAACCAACTTGTTTGGGTACTAATTTTGCACCATAAATATTACCCTGGGGTTGTCCGAGATAAAATTCGCTGGTGGTGGGTGTACCGTAAACTTTCATTCGGGCGTAGTTATCTACATCTGGAATCAAATCTCGCACACTTGTCATCATCTGTTGATAAACTTCCCGCTTTCTGGTTTTATAGGCTTTTGGGTTGGTTTTATGCAGATATTCAAATGGTTCATAGGAACAGACGGTAGCAATCTCTAAAATGTGATGTCCCTCTGGCGCCATCCCTGGTTCGCTGGATTTCATCGTTGGACACGAGAGGAAAATCCACGGATGGCTGAGGTCTCCCTGCAATTGTTGTTGGTATTCTTTATTGAGGTTGCCTGTGGGATAATACCAAGTATTCCAGTTACCGATGCCGTAGCGTTGAGGATCGAAGCGGCTATCTAAACCCAGGTAAATATTAAAAGCACTCGCTGAGTATTCGTAACGGGTAAGGCGTTGACGTTCTTTGTGACTCAAAGCTTCAGAATCGTGCATTAACTCTACTGTTAATTTGGGGTCGAGGTCGCTGATATAAGCTTTGCTGGCGCGATAAGTGATTCCATCGGCAAGTACGCTATGAACACTGTGGTTGCTAACTTGAATATGGTTAACCGGGGTTGAATACTTAATTACACCTCCACCTGCGGTAATTACGTCCGCAATGGCGTTAACAAAGTGTTTAAAGTGATGTTTTGGATAGTAAGCGCCTTCTGAGTAGTCCCAAACGAGGGAAGTATGGGTGAGTAGGGCAATTTCTTCTGGAGGTAGCGCATAGTCGCCACTTTGTCCTGCCAACACTGCTTGTAGTTTAGGCGATAATCTCACATCGTTATACAAATCTTGTAGTGTCCACTTCCGCTTGCAAAATAAATTAAAATATTTTGGTAACTTCAACCAATCAGATAATTTGCGATCGAACCAGCGTACTTCCTGCACCAAGTTGCGAATTTCTTGGTGGAGTCGCTGAATTTCATCGCAGTAAAGGTTAATTGCGCCAGCTTCTTCTGGAAATGTGGAAAGTAAACGCGATCGCAGATTATCCCACCCCAAAGGAATTTTAAAATCTACCTCTGGTGTAATGACGCGATCGATACAGTCAGGATCGAGGCTATTAAAGGGTATATCTTGACCAATATAGTCGAGAAATTGGCCTATAGTCTGACCAGAACCACATTGAGAAATGTAATGAACGTCGGCACAAAAACTGTATTCTCCATAATCAAAGGTGTGACAGCATCCACCAGGTAGATAATGTTGTTCTAAAACTGCTACTCGGTAGCCTTGTCGGGTTAAACAAGCTGCGGCGGAAAGTCCACCCAATCCGGCTCCTAGAATCACGTAATCGAAGATTTCCATCTCAGCCTCCTCTGGCAATATTGATTTATCTTGATTTCGGTGTTATGGTTTTTTATCACCGTTTTTACTTGTAAAAATGCCAAAATACTCAGTATTTTTTCACCTAACTTTGCAGTTTTCACTAAATGAAAATCAGGTAGAAGAAGCATTCAGTAGAAAGTGTAAGTATTTTTATCGGTGATAGTGGTAATTCCATCATCCCCAATTTTTTTAATATTTAGCTGCTGCACTTTTGGCTCAACAGCCTAGTTCACATTTAGATGCCCTGAAGGATGTTTAAAGTAGCCACATAATTTAACTGCAAATCTTTGTGAAAATTTGCAGATAGTTAGCAGGCGATAATTTAATAATCTAAGCTTTTTTATTCATCCTTTATGTATTTAGATTATCTAAGCTGGCAAGAATTGTTTGACGATGTTTGCTTTTCTTTATAAAAACTGCTTCTAGTTGAAATTAGCTAAAATGATACTTTTTAGATAACTAAATGAACTAAAAAAAAGATGATTTTTATTAACTTAAAACCTAAAAATTCACCATTAAATTTTAGAAAATCATCCTGACAATCACAAAAACTATAATATTGCATCTGCTGTTGCGTAGATTACAATTGACTAATGACCAATGCCCCATTTGCACCACTTGTAGGACAACAACAAGCCATAGAATTGCTCACTCAAGCTGTCAGACAAAACCGGGTTGCTCCAGCTTATTTATTTGTGGGGCCTGATGGTGTAGGTAGAAGTTTAGCAGCTAGGTGCTTTGTAGAATTGCTATTTTCTAGTGATATGGGAATCACTACAGCTTTACAAAACCGTTTGCGTCAAGGTAACCACCCGGCTTTGTTGTGGGTGCAACCAACCTATCAATACCAAGGACAACGATTTACAGCAGCACAAGCAGCTGAGAAAGGACTTAAGCGTAAGGCACCACCTGTAATTCGACTAGAGCAAATTCGGGAAATTACTGAATTTCTGAGTCGTCCACCTTTAGAAGCACCAAGGAATGTGGTAGTGCTGGAAGAAGCCCAAACAATGGCAGAAGCTGCGGCGAATGCTTTACTTAAAACTTTAGAAGAACCAGGACAAGCAACGTTAATTTTAATTGCACCTACACCTGAGTCTGTGTTGCCAACTTTGGTGTCACGCTGTCAACGCATTCCTTTTTATCGCTTAGATGCACAGTCTTTAGCTGTTGTACTCACACAAACAGGTCATGAAGAAATTTTGCAACATCAAGCAGTATTGAGCATAGCATCTGGCAGTGCAGGAAGTGCGATCGCTTCTTACGAGCAATTACAAGCTATTCCCCCTGAATTACTCGCAGATTTAAAAAAAGCCCCCAAATCTCACCGCAACGCTTTGGAGTTAGCCAAGAAAATTGATAAAGATTTAGATACAGAAGCACAACTGTGGTTAGTTGATTATCTTCAGCAATTTTACTGGCAGCAGTGGCATCAAGCCAAGGCGATCGAGCAGCTAGAACAAGCTCGTAAATACTTACTCGCTTACGCTCAACCACGGCTAGTCTGGGAATGTTTACTTTTATCCATATGTCAAAAATAAACCAGGAGTCAGAATTGGTGAATGTTTTCCTCTAGCCCACTGTCCAGCCCCCAGTCCCTTTGAGATCACACAGACTGTCAACTAATTAATCATTTTTATTTATGGAATTAAAAAAAAAAAGTAATTGTTTCTATGGTTGAAAGTCTTTAAAGTGGAGTTAGCCGGTCAACAATCAGTTGATTGTCAAGTTTTTCTTAGCAATAGCTTAGGGAAATAGATTCAGTGACTTTGTATATTTAGGTGTGAGTTTAAAATATTACGCCTGTGGTAATCTCTAACAAATCAGAATACGCACTTCTAGCCCTGTTAGAGTTGGCAACTTGCTACCCTAACGGTGACGCCTTGCAAATTCGAGAGATAGCAGCATTACAAGACATACCAAACCGCTATTTAGAACAACTCCTGGCAACATTAAGGCGTGGAGGTTTAATTAAAAGTATACGCGGAGCCAAAGGTGGCTATGTTTTGGCACGAGACCCCAGGACAATCACAGTACTGGATGCTTTTTCCTGTATGGAAGGGTCAGAAGCTGTTGTCTCTACTTGTGAACCGCCTCCCACTACGGTAGAAGGTGAGCTAATTCAGGAAGTTTGGCAGGAAGCACGTCAAGCTGCTAACTGTGTATTGGAAAAATACACACTCCAAGACCTTTGTGAACGGAGAGCAATCCGACAACAGAAGGAACTGATGTATTATATTTAGCTAAGGGTGCGTTAGGACTAATATCCATAACGCACCATTTTATATTTTTGGTGTTGTACTCTCAGCAATAACCCACCAGACAAAACTGTTCCATAAGCATTTGCTTAGGCAATACCAGTTCCTTGAGCAAGAAGTATTGAAAAATTTGTGATCTCAAATGTCTAACTAGACATTTTTTATGGTGTAATCCTTATTAAAAGTAATAATGATATAGCCTGTGAGGCTGTTATATGTCTGAAATAAATTCTCAACAGTCAATTAATAATGCTACTACTGTTGTCGAAAGGTATGCAGCAGGAAAACGAGATTTTAGTAAAGCAGAATTAGGTAATGCTGATTTACAAGGTATTAATTTGAAAGGATCTGACCTCAGCTATGCTGATTTGAGTCAAGCTAATTTGAGCGGTGCTAATTTAAGAGGAACTGATTTGAGCTTTGCCGATTTGAGTCAAGCTAATTTGAGAGATGCCGATCTTAGAGGAGCATTGTTAATGTCAGCTAATCTCCGCCAAGCTGATCTTAAAGGAGCGAACCTGGAAAAAGCAGACTGCGATCGCAATACCCATTTTCCCGAACATTTCGACCCAGCCAAAGCCGGTATGCAAATTAAATTTGAAGATTAATTAATTTTAACCTAACGCCGAAGTCTCCACCCTCAACGAATCAGCGTACTTGCCTCAAGGTAGAAGATATTGTTGCCAAAAGAATTCTATTTTAGTGAAAATCCGATCTATGAGGTTGACGATGGAGGCGAAGAGTACAAACCTCAACCGACGGACACCCCTGATTATTGCGGGAATTGTTCTTGGTTTGGGTCTTGGAGGGTTTATTGATGGGATTCTACTGCATCAGTTACTCCAGTGGCATCACATGTTGAGCAACATTCGACCTTTGACAAATGTTGCCAATCAAGATTTGAACATGGTATGGGACGGCTTATTCCATGCTTTCGATTGGCTATTAACTGTAGTAGGAATCATCTTACTATGGCGTGCCGGAGGGCGTGATGATGTTCCTTGGTCATCACAAACATTTTTTGGTTCAATACTGATTGGTGCTGGCTTATTCGACTTACTTGAAGGACTGATTGACCACCAAATTCTTGGTATCCATCATGTTAAACCAGGTCCAAATCAGTTAGCTTGGGATGTAGGATTTCTTGCATTCGGTGCGCTACTTGCCTTTATCGGCTGGATAATGATAAAAAAAGAGTCAACAGTTAGAGAATAGGCCATTGGGCACTTGTACTGAGCGTACCCCTGCGGGTAAGCAAGCTACGCGTAGCTTCTCTACGAGAAGCCGTTGGCGCAGCCTTTCGTAGAAAAGTATGGGGTATGGAACATTGAGAGTGTGGGAGAGGTGGGAAGCTTTTTTATACTCCCCACACTTGCCCCTCGCCCCCACTTCCCCCA
>NZ_JACJSJ010000060.1 GCF_014698115.1 Nostoc sp. FACHB-973 | reverse complement strand
CCGGTATAGTCGATGTTGAGGGTGTCAATGCCTGTACCTCCGATGACACTATCAATGCCGATACCTGGGTCAAGGTAGTCAGCCCCATCTCCGCCGTTGAGGGTATCATTGCCAGCACCGCCATAAAGTCCGCCGTAGCGGCTCGTTGAATCAAAATATCCCAAATAAGTGCTGGTATTGTCATCGCCGGCGCCACCAATGAGTGAGTCATTGCCATCGTCGCCATAGAGTCCATCAATTCCACCACCGCCATTGAGGGTGTCATTGCCATCTTCTCCTACGAGTAGGTCATTGCCTAAACCCGTTTCTAGCAAATCGCTGCCAATTCCACCAAAGACTACATCTTTACCAGTGGTTGCTGAGATTTTGATGCTATCGTTGCCTGTACTTGCAACGATATAAATGCTTTCCACTCCCTGAATTTTTACTCGGTCGGTGGCGATCGCCGAAGTATCATTGAGGTAGTTAATTGTTAGGGGTGTGGTTTCTCCGGTATAGTCGATGTTGAGGGTGTCAATGCCTGTACCTCCGATGACACTATCAATGCCGATACCTGGGTCAAGGTAGTCAGCCCCATCTCCGCCGTTGAGGGTATCATTGCCGGCACCGCCATAAAGTCCGCCGTAGCGGCTCGTTGAATCAAAATATCCCAAATAGGTGCTATCGTTATCATCGCCGACGCCACCAATGAGCGAGTCATTGCCATCGTCGCCATAGAGTCCATCAATTCCACCACCGCCATTGAGGGTGTCATTACCACCAAAACCAATTAAAAGATCGTTGTCAATGCCACCGGCCAGATTATTCGCATTGTTGTCGCCAATATAGTTAGCCTCTTCGACTTGAATTTGCTCACCATTAAGGGTAATCGTGGCGTGGTCATCCTCAGCCTTTAGTGCCTGTAAGGTTTCACTATCTAGAAATTTGCCTTGTACCAATGCTGCAAAAATTGCCCCTTCATCCCCTGGCGCATCTTTTTTATTGATATAAGCATCAATAAAATGTCCAATTTCTTCTAATAAAACTGCGTTAATGGATTCACCAGAGGCACTAGCAACAAATTTATCAGACAGATAAATTGTATTCTTGCTGGCAGCATAAGCCCCCTTTGCATTACCCAGAATGCTGCTATTAATTACCTCAATTTTAGGTAATTCAGTAAAATCACCAGTTTGCAAGTGCGATCGCAGTTTGACAGCATTAGCACGATTGTATTGTCTACCAAAAACAGTATCTAACAAATTCCAGAAGTTTTCTGAATTAGAAAAGGCCTCTAGTTGGTTGTATATCTGTGTCAGGAAGGGTTGTAGGAAAAAATTCATAAAGTAAATTTCTTAGGTAAAAGGACTAAGTAACCAGAGCTAAGTGGTATACTTAAGTAGTTTGTAGTAGAGTATATCTTAGTATTTCAAAAACACATATAAAACTCATCTTAATTTTTAAAATACACCTAGCTAAAGCACCAAAATCTTGGACTGGTGTGCTAAGCAAGGGCTAACACAATCTAAATATACTGAATTGACATTGGCGCAATTTGACATTTGGTGAAGATGCAAATCATCAAACACGCTTTTTGGCACAATTACCAATAATTACCCAACTACAGCTTTGTCTAAACCTGTAATCACTGTTCGCCTAATTGCACGCCACGAACTTCCCCAACTTCTGGCGTTGTATCAGCATCTCAATCCCATTGATGCACCTCTACCTGCTGACGACGTGTTACAGTCCATTTGGGATAAAATTCTCGGCGATCCACATTTATATTACATAGTTGCCGACATTGGTGGTGAGTTAGTCGCTACATGTAACTTAATCATTGTTCCCAACTTGACACGGGGCGCACGTCCATACGGCATTATCGAAAATGTTGTCACCCACTCCGATTATCGACGACAGGGATTTGGTACGCGGGTGTTGCATTATGCTTTGGATTTAGCATGGCAGCAACAGTGTTACAAAGTGATGCTTCTGACTAGCTCAAAAAGTGAGGAGACGTTGCGCTTCTATGAACGCGCAGGGTTCAAGCGTGGAGTAAAAACCGGATTTATTGCCCAGCCTCCAGAGGAGTTGTGAGTAGAACTGATAAGTGTTACAGAGATTATTTATAAGAAGAATTCAGAACTCAGGAGTCAGAATTCAGTATGAATTCTGTACGAAGAGTATTCTGAATTCTGTATTCTGTATTCTGACTCCTGGTTTATTTATATTTTTTTGTTGTAGAAAATTAGTTATTTAGTCTACTATTTTTTTGGGGAAGGTAGCAAGTTATATATTGGATGGGTGCGATGAGAATCTTGCTAATTGAAGATGAAGAAGTTTTAGCAAGTGTCTTGTTGAAGTCTCTGACTAAACAACACTATGTTGTGGATGTGGCACAAGACGGGCAAATGGGTTGGGAATACACCCAAAATGCCAGTTACGATCTGCTGCTCATAGATGTAGGATTACCGAAACTGGACGGGATTACATTGTGTCAGCGATTGCGTTCTGGTGGGTGTTTCACTCCGATTCTGTTGATGACGGCGAAAGATGGTACTCAAGAGCGGATTCAGGGACTTGATGCAGGTGCGGACGATTATTTAATCAAACCTTTGGATTTGGGAGAATTGCAAGCAAGGATACGGGCGCTGTTACGTCGAGGCGATCGCCCCGTTACCCCCATACTAGAAGTAGGGGCACTACGACTAGATCCCAGTAGTTGCGAAGTCACCTATAACAACAAACTAATAGAATTAACCGCCAAAGAATACAGTCTGCTGGAGCTATTTCTCCGGAATCCATCGCGTGTTTTTAGTCGCGGCGATATCATTGAGCATTTGTGGACTTTTGACGATCCACCCCAGGAAGAGACTGTAAAATCACATATTAAATACTTACGGCAAAAGTTGAAAGCAGCCGGAGCAGTAGATTGGATTGAAAACGTTTATGGTTTGGGATATCGGCTGAATCCTGGAAGAGAGCAGGGGAGGCAGGGGAGGCAGGGGGAGCAGGGGAGGAAAGAAAAATTTATCCCCAATCCTCATGTTGAGGAGCAGTTTCAGCAAGCGATGGGTGGTTTGTGGAAACAATATGAAGGATTGATGGTGCAGCGGTTGGCGGTGCTGGAAGAATTAGCAGCAGCAGTTTCTAGCAAAACTCTGACTCAGGAGTTACACAAATCCGCAGAACGAGAGGCGCACAAATTAGCTGGTGTCTTGGGAATGTTTGAACAAGACAATGGTACTCAAATAGCGCGGGAAATTGAACAGATTTTAGGCAAAGATGGTGATTTGTCTGTAGGTGAAAAGCGGCAATTGCTGACGCTGATTGAAGATTTGGGTAAGTTAATTAATCAAATGGGGCAAAAGGTAGACGATCAAAATAATAGTGCGATCGCCCCAGAAATTTGTAGTCAATTAATATTAATCGACTCTAATCCCCAACTAGGTTCTCAATTGCAACAACTCGTTGAATGCATGGGAATGTGTTGGCAGAAAATTACAAACATAGACGATGCAAAAAACTTTTTGCAAACCACATCCCCAGATTTAGTAGTAATAAATGTAGATGAGGCAGGGTGGCGGCAAGAAAGTTTATCACTGCTGTCAGAATTAGCAACCCGTACCCCACCCGTACCCGTGCTGGTGCTGGCTGGTAATGATGAGTTGGTGGAACGCGTGACTTTTGCTCAGTGCGGGGCGCGGGGTTTTCTAGCCAAACCTGTAACAGCTGCTCAGGTGTGGGATGTTTCGTCTCAACTATTACAACGTACTCGTTCTCTGCGGGTAAATATATTGGCAGTAGATGACGATCCCCTGATTTTAGCAGCACTGCGCCCAATGTTAGAACCTTGGGGTATGCGGATGACGGCATTGGACAATCCGTTACGTTTCTGGGAGGTGCTGCAATCTACGACACCGGATTTGGTGATTTTAGATGTAGATATGCCGCAAATTAGCGGTATTGAACTTTGTCAAGCAGTTCGTACTGATCCCCAATGGCAAGAATTACCGATTGTGTTTCTCACTGCTCATCGAGAAATCAAAATTGTCCAGCAGGTGTTTGCTGTGGGGGGAGATGATTATGTGATTAAACCTGTGGTTGGGGCAGAATTGTTGGCACGTATTACCCATCGCCTAGAACGCAGCCGTTTACTTCAGTCTCTTTCTACGAAAGATCCTTTAACTGGAGTAGCGAATCAGTTTCAGTCTCGCCGCAATTTAGAACATTTGATTACTCAAGCCAAGAAAAATCAGCAATCTGTTTGTTTGGCGATTTTGAGTGTGAATGATTTACGGCAAATTAATATTAAATATGGTCACGAAGCTGGTAATCAAGTATTACAAAGATGGAGTCGTTTATTTCAATCAGCATTTTGCAGTGGTGAAGTGCTAGGTTATTGGGGTAACGGAGATTTTGTAGTGGGAATTTCTGGCGTAACAAAAACAGAAATTAACCATCGCCTGAGTGAGATTTTAACTACTTTACGCCAGCAAATATTCACAGCTTTTGATGGCGATCGCTTTCAGGTAACATGTAATTTTGCTGTAGTGGAATATCCGAGTGATGGGCTAACGCTCCAATCTTTATATCAAGCTGCCGTTGGGCATAATTAATAAATATATATAGCGTTTCCCGACAAGCGTGAGGTACACCTGTAGGGGCACGGCAGTGCCGTGCCCCTACACCTGGCGATATAATGTTGTACCGCATCTGAATGGGAACCGCTATAGGACTCATATTTGATTTTTAGGAAGCTAGGTACACCTTTATTCCTTCTTCCCAGTCGCCATTCCCCAGTCCCCAGTAAAGAGTCCCTTACCTCTACGAGTGATTCTCCAAATCAAATCGGATTGCTATATTATTGAATTCGCCCCCTGAAAACAGATGTACATCAATCATCGTAAAAGTTTGGAGTTTTGCACTGGGAACTAGACTAAAGTCGATAGCGATCGCATTTCCACAAATTGTAAAATTTTCTAGTTGAAAATGCCTCAAAGTATAAATCAGGGCTTTACCCAGCAATGGAGAAAGGGTGAGATGAACAATTACACCTTTGGGCGTAAGAAAGCAGGTACATCATTTTCAAATCCATCCCTTGTCTCACCAAATACTCCGACCCTGGCGAACCCAATACGTGGCTTTGGTTTACCAACGAATAATATCCAAACAGCAACCTCAGAGTCAAACAACCTTGAAGAAACCCAGGTTGCTGACGGGGAATCCTTGAAAACCATTGAGCAACCGTCTTTTGGTCACGACATTAGTCGCATAGCGTTGCGTCGTCCCCAGGCAAAACTGACGGTGGGAGAACCAGGGGACAAGTATGAACAGGAAGCAGATTGGATGGCAAATCAGGTGATGCCGATGGTTGTGCCAGACAAACTTAACGCTGCTAGCGTAAAGCCTGTACAAAATTCCTTGCAGCGCAAATGTGCAGCCTGTGAGGAGGAAGAAGAGAAACTAGAAACTAAGCCATCCATACAATTGGCTACTGATAAAGGTTTACAAGTTGGAGATAATATTGAGAGTCCCTCAGGCCTTATTATTCAGTGCAAAAAGGAAAATGAGGAAACTCTGGCAGCCATTCAGGGACACGCAATGTTCAATCTCCTGCCTCGGTTGCAGGCTTTGCCAGAAGATGTTCGTAACGATGAGCAGGCTGGCGGATTTGTAGGAGGACCACGGCTAGTCACTGCTATGCGAGTTGTAAAAGAGAAGGGAAAACCTTGGCTGGACTTCGTTGCTGCTCACAACGGTGAATTGGCTGCCTTGCCTAGTGACCAAATTGCAGACGTTATGAGCTTTCTTGGTGCGCCCAAAGAAGCTCGATACTTTAAATCCGATCTGTTCGATGGACGTTTTGATGGTGCAGTAGATCCAGATGCAGGCGTTGTCACTCTTTTCTTTCGCGTGAGGTTTGAGGTAGAAAGTGCTAAGTTTGGCACAGCATCCCCTGGCACGCCTGAGTGGGAAAAAGAAACTCAGGCTGGCCTTCAACAGTTCAAGGCTGACTTTAAGCAAGTCGTTGAGGAAACTTGGTCGGGGAAGGGATCGGTACGACCTACTTGTCCTGTTGGTTCCATCAAGGCACTTCAAACTAAGGTTGTTGTTAGTGTTGTCGATAGCGGCGAACACAAGTTAATACACATCTTCTCAGATGTAGGAGAAGGTCGCTCTAACATGGGGCAAGAAGGCAACTTAAAAGTGAACGATAATAAGCCGAAGACAGAGACGAAGCAGGTAGTCGATTCAACAGGACGCCACCCAGAGCAGGTAACAAATACACAAATCACTTCGGCTCACGAGTTTGGTCACGCTATTGGTTTGTCACACCCCCGCTGTCCTGGTGGAGACGATAACTGTTATGGTGTGACTGCTGAGGAGCGGCGCGATGTCATGGGGGGTGGTGACAAGCTCCAAGTAATCAAGCGGGCTGGTAAAATCGTCCATGATGACTTTCAACCGTTCGAGCGCATTGCTGAGCAATGGGGCAAAGATATTTTCCCAGGGGCATTAGCCCATTGCAATAAATGGTCGGCTGGATAGAATGCAATACTGCGTAGGTTTTGGAATTTCTTGGTTGAGGCAAGCTGTTCAATAGCCGGGGGAGAAATGGAGGCTGGCGTTGAGTTTTGCCTCCCCTGCCTCCCCTGCTTCCCCTGCTTATCCGAGCAGTATTGGGATAGAATCCCACGGTTTTTTTCTCACGCAGAGGCGCAGCGGAGGTTTCCGACCATCAGAACTTTCCAAGACACAGCCGCCCAGAGGAAGTGAAATTTGCTGTGAGTTCCGGAAAATTTGAAGGTAATGTGTAGTTTTACTGTAGTCGAATATTCCAGTCGTGGAGTAACGATACAATCGCTATACAGATTTATTAGTATCATCAACAGCACATGATTATTAATTTGTAAAGGATTGAACTGATAATTATTGCAGATTATTTCAAGGGGAGTTATTGATGAGTAGACAACAGCTAGAGCAGGTAGAGCAATTGCAAACCACGTTGAACAAGATGCAAGTCACACTGGATGCGATCGCTGATGCTGTAGTCTGGGTAGGAGAAGACCAACTCATTCAATGGTGCAATTCTAGTTTTGCATTTCTGGTTAACCAAGCCCACGGTAGTCTCTGCGGCTTGAGGTTCACTGATTTGCTACCCTTAACCCAGGCTGGAAAGTTAGTTGCTTTACCCCGCTATCCACATGTGCGGCTACTGAATGGGGAGTATGAAACAACAAATTATCAGTTGCAGCAGGACGATCGCACTTTAACATTACAAATTTCTGGTAGCTGCATCGGATTGAGTGGCGATCGCTGTGCAATACTGGTAATTCGAGATATCACTGAAACAAAACAAGCTCAAGAATCTTTGCAAGAGATTGAGGAGCGGTTGCAGACATTAATTAACGCTACACCGGATATCATTTGTTTAAAAGACGGCGAGGGAAAATGGTTGCTGTCAAACCAAGCTAACCTCGAATTTTTAGAACTACAAGACGTTGATTATCGAGGCAAAACTGACTCAGAACTCGCAGAATTTAGCGATTTTTATCACGATGCTTTGCTTTATTGCAGCAAAACAGATGAACAATCTTGGCAGTTTGGATCTGTGCATCGGGTAGAAGAAATTATACCGCGACCTGATGGAACAATGAGCAGTTTAGATATGATTAAAGCTCCTCTGTTTCACCAGGATGGTAGACGCAAGGCAATACTTGTTTTGGGGCGCGATATTACAGACCGCAAAAAAACCCAAATAGCTCTAGAAAATTCTTTATCTTTGTTAAATGCTATCTTTGAATCAATTCAAGATGGTATCTTAGTAGTCAATACTTCTAGTAATATAACTAGTTTCAATCAAAAGTTCTTAGAAATGTGGTCAATTCCACCAGAACTTTTGACAGAACCAGATCATCCCCGACGGCTAGCGCATCTGGCAAACCAACTAAAAGACCCCGATGGATTTTTACAACGCGTTCGAGAATTATACCAAAACCCGGAAGTAGTTAGTTACGATTCCTTAGAACTGCGGGATGGCAGAATATTTGAGCGTTACTCCTGTCCTCAACGCATCGGCGAACAAATTATTGGTAGAGTCTGGAGTTTCCGCGATGTTACTCAACGCCAAAGATCTGAAGAAGCACTGCGACAAAGTGAGTTGCAATACCGCAGTATTTTTGAAGCTATCAATGATGGACTATTTATTACTGAAATAGAAACTGAAACAGTTGCCGAGATTAATCCTGCTGCTTGCCAGATGCACGGTTATACCTACGAAGAATTTATGGCTTTGCATCCATCTGTTTATATTCACCCAGATTCACATTCTGTTTTCCATGAGTTTGTAGAGAAAACACGAGCTGGCGAGCAATTTGATGGACAAGCAGTTGATATCTGCAAAGATGGCACTTTAATCGATGTGGAAGTCAAAGGAACGACTTGCATTTATAATGGCAAGCGTCATATTTTGGCAATTGTGCGGGATATAACTGCTCGCAAACGCACCCAGGAAGCCTTACGCCAAAGGGAAGCACAATATCGTGATTTGGTGCAAACAGCCAACTGCATCATTCTGCGTTGGGATAGCAATGGTGACATTATATTTTTAAATGACTACGGTCAAAGGCTGTTTGGTTTCGATGTAGATGAAATTACAGGACGCAATGTAGTCGGTACAATTGTTCCAGAAACCGAAACTTCTGGACGCGATTTGCAAGCGTTAATGGTGGATATTTGCCTGTACCCAGAAAACTATCTATTTAACGAAAACGAGAATTTGTGCAAAAATGGCGATCGCGTTTGGATAGTCTGGGCGAATAAACCCATTTTAGATGAACAAGGAAACTTAATCGAGATTCTTTCAGTGGGCACCGATGCCACAGAACGCAAACGCGCCCAAGCAGCCCTGCAAGAAAGTGAGTTAAAATTCCGCAGCATCGTGGAAAATGCCAATGATTTGATATTTGTCCTGTCGCCAGAGGGAATTTTTACTTATCACTCGCCGAATGTCACGGCAATTATGGGTTACAGCTTGCAGGAAATCGAAGGTCATTCTGTGGTAGAGTTTACCAACCCGGAAGATTTACCAACTAGCGCCGCCGCCTTACAAAGGGCGATGACTGGGGAAAAGCTAACTAATATTGAACTGCGATTGCGACACCAAGATGGTAGCTGGCGATGGTTTAATTTTAATACTTCAACAATTAATACTTCTAGTGGTGAAATTGCGATCGCAGGTGTGGGACGCGACATCACAGAACGCAAGCAAGCAGAAGAAGCTTTGCGTCGTAGTGAAATGAAGTACCGCAACATCTTTGAGAATTCCCAAGTGGGGATTTTTCGCACTCGTCCCGAAGATGGCTTAATTCTTGATGCTAACGATCGCGGTGCAAATATCCTGGGTTTTGCCTATGCTTCTGACTTAATTGCCAAGTATTTTATCACGGATTTATATGTAAATCCCAGCGAACGGGCATCGATTTTAAAACAGGTAGAAGAGTACGGCGAAGTCTGCAACTTTGAAGTCGCAATGCATCGCCTGGATGGTTCTTTGGTTTGGCTATTGTTGTCACTGCGCCTCAACTCCGAAGAATCTTGTCTCGATTGCGTATTTACAGATATTAGCGAACGGCAAGCCGCGCTGCGCGAACGCAAACAAGCGGAAGCCGCACTCCAGCAAAGCGAGTTAAAGTTTCGCACTATCGTTGAAAAAGTCAATGACGTGCTTTTTGTTGTCACTCCTGATGGTGTTTTCAACTATATTTCCCCAAATATTTTAAAGACTACCGGATTTGCCCCCAGCGAAATGGAGGGTAATTCCTTGGCATTGTTTACTCATCCTGATGATGTGCCAAAATGTCTAGAAGTAGCCCAAACTATCCTCGCAACAGGCGAGGGAATTTCCGATACTGAATACCGCGCCAAACATCGAACTAAAGGCTGGGTTTGGCTAACTTCTAATGCAGTCCGCACACAAGATGCCCAGGGTAACTATCAGATTGTTGGCGTAGCTCGTGATATTAGCGATCGCAAATTAGCAGAAGCAGCCCTGCAACGTCGTACTCAAGCAGAAAGTTTAATCAGTAGCATATCTCGGCAATTTATCGACCAAGATTTAGAAACAGCAATTAATTTTACACTGCGAGCGATCGCTCAATTTATTGATGTTGAACACAGTTGTATATTTGAATGTTCCAACGATCAACAAGAATTTAATCTCATCCATGAATGGTGCGGTGAAGATGTTCCGCCATTAATTGATATTGCCAGAGGTTCGCCTGTGGAAGTTTTCCCCTATTTCTACGAGCCGATTCTCCGTGGTAGACATCGCCAAATCTCTCGTGTGGAAGAACTACCCCCCCATCTACCTGAGCGACAATTGTTTGAAAGTATGTCCTTTCAATCTTTACTCGCTGTGCCCATGCTTCATGCTGGCAGAGTCGTCGGGTTTGTTGGTGCGGCAATGATTCATCATACCAAAACCTGGAACCAAGAAGATATTAATTTATTCAAACTCGTAGGGGAAATAATAGCGATCGGTCGAGCCAGATATCAAGCAGAAGAAGCCCTGAGAGTTGCCAAAGAAGCAGCCGAAACTGCCAACCGAGCCAAAAGTGCTTTTTTGGCCAACATGAGTCACGAACTCCGCACCCCTTTAAATGCGATTCTCGGTTTTTCCCAATTAATGGAACGAGACACCAGCCTCAACTCTAATCAGCGTGAATCTTTAGCTACCATTAACCGTAGTGGAGAACACTTATTAAACCTGATTAACGATGTCTTGGAAATGTCCAAAATTGAAGCCGGACAAATCATTTTCAACCCCGAAGACTTCGACCTTTATTTTTTGTTGCAAACATTACAAGAAATGTTCCAGGTGCGGACACAAGCAAAGCAACTATTCCTCAACTTTGAAATGTCCCCCAATCTCCCCCGCTACATCCAAACAGATGCAGGTAAACTCCGCCAAGTCCTAATTAACCTTTTGGGTAACGCCGTCAAGTTTACTCAAACTGGCGGGGTAACGTTGCGGGTGAGGTTGGGGGATGAGGGGGATGAGGGAGGAGGAAGTATAAATTCTCTTTCTCCCCACACTCCCCACACTCCCCCCACTCCCCACTCCCCACTCCCCACTCCCCAATCCCTAATCTTTGAAATTGAAGACACTGGGCGGGGAATAGCACCAGAAGAAATGAATAACTTGTTTCAGCCTTTTGTGCAGACAACAAGCGGTATCCAAACTAAGGAGGGAACTGGGCTAGGATTAACAATTAGCCGCCAGTTTGTGCGATTGTTGGGGGGCGACATCCACATTACCAGCAGCCCTGGGCAAGGATCTACTTTTAGCTTTGACATCCAAGTGAATTTAGTAGCAGCGTTAAAAGCTACACCCAAGTTAAGTAAAGGGCGCGTAATTAAACTGGCAGCCAACCAACCAGATTATCGGATTCTGGTAGTAGATGACCGCAAAGAAAACTGCGATTTAATTGTGCAACTGCTGGGAAGTGTTGGTTTTAATACCAAAACAGCTAATAATGGACAACAAGCGATCGCAATTTGGCAAAATTGGCAACCCCACCTCATTTGGATGGATATGCGGATGCCTGTGATGAACGGCTATGATGCAACTAAAGAAATTAGAGCCAGAGAAAGAAATACAGATGTCAATCATAGTACCGTTATTATTGCCCTAACTGCCAGTGCTTTTGAAGAACAACAAGCAAGTATCTTAGCCGCAGGTTGTGACGACTTAGTTCGTAAGCCATTCCGGGAACAAGTGATTTTTGAAAAAATGGCTGAATACTTGCAGGTGCATTATATCTATGCAGAAGAAAGCAGTGAAAATGCCACATATAAAAAGCCAGATAATGTTCAATCTCCCATTTTGGATCTTCACTGTGCAATTCAGGTTATGCCTGTTCAATGGATAGCAGAATTAAATCAAGCAGCCATTGAAGTCGATGCCGAGCGAATTTTCCAACTAATTGAGCAAATTGAGCCAACTCAGTCTCACTTAGCAGCAGAACTAGCAAATTTAGTTCGTAACTTCTGCTTCGATGAAATTATTGATATTAGCTTGCAGATGGAGTAAATAATATCGCGATCGGTTGAGTACTTATTGTTTTGATTTTTTGTATGATGAAACTGACATTTACACTATTGAAGATAGAGAGGCTGTAGAGTGATACCACTTGTTTGTGAGCCTTCGCCAAATTTTATCGAAACAGAATTCAGAAGTCAGGAGCCAGAATTCAGCAATGTTTTTTGTGCGACTGGTGAATGAAACCAGGGGTTTAAGACCTTCTCATTACCAACATCTTTTAAAGTGAGGTAGGGATGTAATAGAGTCAGAGTATGAAGTTGAAAAATTTCACAGACCTCAATGCTTGGGCAGTTGAGCAATGGGGAGATGGCGAATTAGGGGATACTCGTCGTACACAAAGAGCGATGTCTACGACGGGCTACGCCTACGCTATCGGTGCAGCCATAGCTGCCAACCCGCAAGGGAGTTTACCAGATATGATGCAAGGCTGGAATGAAATTCGTGCTACGTACCGATTATTTGCCCAAGACGATGTAACTCATAACGCATTAATTCAACCTCACATCACGCAGACGAAACAAAGCGCGACTGAAATAAAATCCAATGTTATTTTATTCATCCAAGACACAACAGAACTAGATTACACTCATCATCGGTTAGTTTTGGGATTAGGGCATATTGGAGATGGCTTCATGTTGAGGAATGATGCTACACACAAGTTTTAGCAGTAGTACCGATACCTCTGAATCCACAAATTTTGGGATTGGCAGGACAAATACCTTGGCTGCGTAGTCAAAAAAAGGACAATGACAAATTGTGAGTTGACTCTGGGTGAATTCTTTTTAGCGATCGCTCGTTTGGGTGGTTTTCTTGGCCGCAAATCCGATGGTCTACCTGGTTGGCAGACCTTATGGCGAGGCTGGTTGCGATTACAGGATATGTGTTGGGCTGCTGATTTTATTACCCAGTCAGTTTAAAAGATGTTGGTAATGACAAGCCCTTCTAGGGCGAGGCTTGAATCCCATTCTTTTGGTCAAACAATTTTAGATTTTAGATTTTAGATTAACCCCATACCTGTCTGTTGTGCGTTCTCCCTCTTTATTATCTTGAGAAACTTGGAATAAGCGATAGACTAAGAAAAATTCCTTGAGGAAACGTTGATGGCACGGTCAAACGGGATTAAAAGTGAAACTTCTGCACAGGAATTGGCTACAATTTCAGACGAAGATACAGTAACAATTGAAGAAGAAGTTGAATCAGTGGAAGGTGGCCAGGATATTGATGATATCTTGAACTCCCTAAAAAGCTTACTGAGTTCCGTAGAAAAGCTCCAAAAAGTCCGCCAAGAAGTGGGCGACATCAAACCCTTGATTGGGCGGATGCTCGATGGAGAATTAGTTAGTGGTGAAGAACTTGAGCAACTCAAAACAGGTGTGAGCAGTCTTTTTCGCCTTGTTCGCGCTCATAGTGACCATCAAGCAGCGTTGGCTAAAGCGCAACCTGCAAGAAACCTGTTAGATCAAGTACTCAAAGAGCGTAAAGCTAATTGAATTAGGGATTGGGCATTGGGTATGGGGCATGGAAAAGTAAAAAGTAAAAAGCCAAAAGAATCTTTACTTTCTACTTTTCACTCCCCAATCCCTAATTTCCAATTCGCAGTATCCAATTTAACAAGCAATCGCCCTTTCTCAAAAATGCGATCGCCTCTCCATAACCTTTAGGTATGTCTACGACAGCAAGGTAGATCGTTAAAGTAAGTATGCTATTCTACTCTACTTACTATTGATATTTTTATCAACAATGGTCTTATAACCTATTTTAGGTTATATTCACAAAATTCTAGTATTACTTGCAAGGTAGGTATTGTAATGAAGACTAATAGAGAGAATCTACCCTTAGACCAGATTCTCTTAGGAAATAGCTTACAACTGCTGAGTAATCTGCCAGACCAATGTGTTGACTTAGTTGTATCCTCTCCACCTTATAATCTAGGTAAAGAATACGAATCAAGGCAGGCTCTTGAGATTTATTTGAAAGAACAAACAGCCGTTCTGCTTGAATGTAGCCGGGTTCTCAAAAATACAGGTTCGCTATTTTGGCAAGTTGGTGCTTTTTCAGACCGAGGAATGCTGATTCCTCTGGATATTCGCTTTTTTCCAATTTTAGAGTCATGCAGATTAATTCCTCGCAATCGAATTATATGGGCTAGGCAACATGGCCTTCATGCTCAGAAAAAATTTTCTTGTAGACATGAAACTATTCTTTGGTTTACTAAATCGGATAACTATAAATTTAATCTAGATCCTATTAGAGTTCCCCAAAAATATCAAAATAAGAAACATTATCGGGGAAACCGGAAGGGGGAACTTTCATGCAATCCAGAAGGTAAAAATCCCGGTGATATTTGGCTATTTCGGAATGTTAAACACAACCATGAAGAACAAACTATACATCCCTGCCAATTTCCAGAAGACTTGGTAGCTAGAATTATCTTAGCTACAACTAACAAAAATGATATTGTTTTAGATCCATTTATGGGATCTGGTACTGCGGCAGTGGTTGCGAGAGATCATGAACGCCATTTTATCGGGTCAGAAATTGAACCAAAATATCATCAAGTTGCGTTGCGTCGTCTCAGTGGCAATCCAGATAAAAATGGTTGCTTTCCAAATTTAAAAACATTACGCGATTATGTTGAAAAAACTGGTCAATCTATTGATAAATTTAAGTTTGATGTGCAAGTAGGAAATAAAGCTTCAGAACGCAGCAAAGCAAAAATTTATCGAGAAGAGTATCACTTACAAGAAATGGAAGATAGATTAATCTATGAAGAATCTGCTTTTGCAGCCAATCTAAGAGGTGAAGAGATTCCAGTAGATCCAAAGCTTAATGGTAATGCGAAAAAGACCTCTTTGCAAAATCAAAAGGATATCGACTTTTGCCAGATATCTATAATAAAAGAACTTTTATGATGATGAACGTTGCACCCGCCATTGTAGTATTAGGTCAAAATAGCGTTGCACTAGCACGCAAAATAATCACTGTCCTACCAGGAACGACATTATACGGTTTAGAGGGTCGCACGTCTGGGGTTGATGTCAGCTTCAAGAATTTTGGTGAGACGCTGCGAGAGTTATTTGCTCAGGGAACGCCGCTAATTGGTATTTGTGCGGCTGGTATTTTGATTAGGACGCTAGCTCCGATGCTCTCTGACAAAAAACAGGAACCACCAGTGCTAGCTGTAGCTGAAGATGGTAGCGCTGTTGTCCCCCTTTTGGGCGGACTCGGTGGGGTAAATGATTTGGCACGCCGGATTGCTGAAGTCCTTGATGTCAAACCTGCAATTACCACCACAGGGGATTTACGTTTGGGCACAGCGCTGTTGTCTCCTCCCCCCGGATACCATTTAGCGAACCCAGAGGAGGCGAAAAAATTTATCTCAGATTTGCTAGCCGGGGCGCAAGTCAAGGTAGAAGGCGCAGCACCTTGGTTGAGTGATAGCAAACTGCCCGTAGATGCAAATGGAGATTTGACCATTCAGGTTACAGAACATTTGGTGACTCCTATGCCCAACTGCCTTGTCTATCACCCTGCAACTATAGCGATCGCCATTGATGGCATCATTGGCTATACAGACCAAGCAGTAGCTTTAGTACAGCAACTACTAGCTGATGCTGCACTCGCAAGAGCATCAGTTGCCGGCATATTTGCACCCATGACCGCCGCTGTTGATCCTGCTATCCACGCCGTAGCTAGCGCCTTGAAAGTGCCTGTTCGCTTTTTCACCTCAAATCAGCTAGAAAATCTGATATTACAAGGTTATAGCCCTGCCCAAGCCGCAGCGATCGCCGCCACAGGCACAGTTCCTTTATCTAGTTCTGGTCATATTGCGATCGCCATTGCCCAACAGCCAATTGACGCCAACACCATAGGTCAGCCACGGGGAAGGTTAGCGATTATTGGCACAGGTCCCGGTGGTCAAGAGTGGATGTCTGGGGAAGTCAAGGAAATACTCAAGTCGGCAACTGATTTGGTAGGTTACAAAACTTACTTAGATTTAATCGGTTCTCTCGGAGATGGTAAGCAACGACATGAGTCCGACAACCGCCAAGAAGAATCACGGGCAAAGATGGCACTTGATTTAGCTGCATCTGGGCGATATGTAGCCGTGGTTTCATCTGGCGACCCTGGGATCTATGCAATGGCAACAGCGGTTTTTGAAGTATGCGATCGCTACGCTAAACCGGAATGGGAGAGTATTGACATTCATGTTGCACCAGGCATTTCAGCGATGCAGGCAGCAGCAGCAGCCATTGGTGCGCCCCTTGGGCATGATTTTTGTGCAATTTCCCTTTCTGACATCTTAAAGCCTTGGTCGGCGATCGCACAACGAATTGCCGCTGCTGCCGAAGCTGATTTCGTAATTGCTTTCTACAATCCTGTTTCCAAAGACCGTACTTGGCAACTGGCAGAAGCGAGAAATATTTTGTTGCAACATCGAACACCAGATACACCAATAGTCTTAGGGCGGAATCTCGGCAGACCAGGACAGATTGTGAAAGTGATAACACTTGAGGAGTTAGCACCAACTACCGCCGACATGCGGACAATTATTCTCGTCGGTTCCACAAAAACCCGAATTATCAAACGCAGCGATGGTAATGTTTGGGTTTATACACCGCGTCGTTATACCGAAGAAGAAACAGAGAGGTAATTATATCAGGACTTACGCACAGCTAACGGAAAATCGAACCACAGAGAAGCCAGTGCGTTGGGCGGGTTCCCCGACTTGTTCGCGCAGCGGCGACCACAGGAGAAGCAACTGGCGCGACGCAGAGGGCACGGAGAAATAAGAGTTTCAGAGAGTTCTTGCGTAAGTCCTATTTATATCAAGTTCGGATGAATACTTGTAATTAAGGCTGAAGCGGAGAATTTTGAATTACAAGTAATTAAGCGAACTTGATACCGGACACGATATTACCGCCGACTGCGAAAACCTTGTTTTCCATTAACCTGGTCAAAGAGTACATCGTATTTATCAAAAAATGCAATTCCAGGATTTACAAATATACTCAGTTCTGACTGTGGCGAGATACTCAAATTCCAGCGATTAAATCCGTCACGGGTTCCTGGTTTCACACTGTAATCAAAAATGCCATTAATTGCTACTTTCACAGTATTTGCTGAACCTAATACTCCTGGTTTGAGTTTACCTCCTGTAGAAGCTGACTTGAATTCAGTCAAACCATTAATAGTTGCAGTATCAGCAATCATTCTGCCATTACAAGCATTTTTCGCAGAACTCCCAGCAAGTGTTAAACAAACTTTGCTCAGTCGAGAGTCCCATCTTTTACCAGGTACACCATTTATTTCAGGTTGTTGACTCCAAGAAGCCATTTTGAAACCTGCTTGATTCTGGGGAGTTAAACCGAGAATTAGGCTGCCATTGTTGGCACTACCACCATTTCCCATCACAATAAATCCGTTACTCAGATTGCCTGGTAATTTTCTCAAGGGGTTATAGAGAAGTGACTTTTCAAAATAGTTGACACCGACAATACCAGAAAATGGCACACCACTCTTTGCGGAACAATTAGGTTTTTGGGCAGTACATTGGCGACTAGTAACAACCTGTACGGGAACAGGTTCTGTGGTGGGAATCAAACCAAACCGGACATTAGTATAAACTAATTCTCCCTCCAGGATAGTACCATCACTTAAGACTTCCTTGATATTTTGACCGGTTCTTTCGATGGGAGCATTACCTAAAAATTCCTTGGGAACCCTTAGCCCTGTTGACCCTGTATCTAATAAAATACGTCTTGGCTGACCATTTGCGATCGCCACTTCCAGAAAATAGCCGCGAACACGTTGACCAAGGGAAGGTTTTGGATATAAAGGTAAGGATATGGTATTAAAAGTTGGCTGGCGGGGTGTATTTTCAGAGATGTCGCGCAACGCCCAATTGGGAAAAAGAGCCGCAAATGCCGATTGACGTTGCGCTGCTGGTTCAGGCGCGATATCCCAAAGGCTTTCATAATAGAAAAAGCCGATACCTAAACCACGCTGTTGGGCTGCTACTACCTGGGATTGGATTTGTGGGATGGAAACTGGGCGATTTCGTAACCCCGCCATAATACCGATACCAGTCGGGATGATTTGTTGGGTTTCTAAAATTTCTGGGCGGGTAATTTGACCGATAAAACTTTCTAAATCATTACGGTACACCTGCATAACCAATTCATCGACAATACCCAACCGTACCCAGTTGAGCCAGTCTTGCAGTTGCAGCTTGTAAGCAAAATCATAGTAATTGGGAGCAACTGAGAAGATAGCATTCGGTTTTCTGGCTTTCACAGTTTGGTGGAGGTCTACCATGAATGCAGTAATTTTATCTGCCCGCCATTTTATCCATGCTTGGGCTTGGGGATTGGCTGGAGGAGGGTTCCCAGTTTCTTGAGTATATAGACTAATCGTGTACTTATCGTAACCAAAATCTACAGGTAAACTCGTATGGTCGTCAAATTGAACGCCATCAGCATTATATTGCGCGATCACTTCCATTACGAGTTCGCGGATAAACTTTTGCACTTCGGGGTGAAAGGGATTCAACCACCCTACTTCACCCGCAGCAGTAATTGAAGTTTGAGTCCCATCCTGCTTTTGTGTTAGCCAATCTGGATGCTGTGATGCCAGTTCCGAAGTTAGGGGAACCATGAAACCAAATTCAAACCAGGGTATAGCTAGTAACCCTTGGCTGCGGGCTTGAGTAATAATGTCTGCAATTACATCTTGTCCCTCTGTTCCTTTGAAGAAAAAGGGAATACCCATTTTTTGCATTATGGCGCTGGGGTATTGTGTATAACCATCATTCCAGACTACGGGATAAACAGTATTAAAATTTAACTGCCGCAGTTGGGTCATGGCAGCTTGCACCTGTGAACGATTTCTAAAAACGCTAAAATCGTTACCACTTAGCCACACCCCTCGAATTTCCTGACGAGGTATTTGGGCAACAACAGGGGCAAAGTTGTTGAGTTGCAATACCACAAAGAATGATATCAAACATAATAATGGCAGCAGACGCTTTCTTAAAAGCCACCAACCTCGCTGTTGACTCAGCTTGCCCAAACCTATGAGTACGCGTTTCTGGACAGGTTTACAGCTATTTTTAGGTAAATAGACCACGCGGTAGGGGCACAGCAATGCTGTGCCCCTACAACAGATGTGGTTCAAATACATGAAAACTGCTGTAAATAGTAAGTTAGTTAGAGCCGCATTAATTTCTCTGCTTTTTTCCCAAAACTGAGTTGTCATTACTTCTGGTTAATTAGTTATATTTCATTCCATCAAACGTTAAATTGCTACACCAGGAAAACTGATGCAGTAATTTAGCTGCAAGATAGTTGACGCAGTTATCAGGTTAGTGGTGCCAAGTACAAATGTTTCAAATGTAAGCTGTACCTACTGGAGTTGAGACTAGATGTCTAGCGACAAGCCCCTTTGCCGCATCACTTAGTCCAGTTATTCGCTAAACCTCAACCCAAAGTAGTGACTGCATAGCAATTTTCTAACAACAAGAGAATTTCTCTCACTGTTCATTTTATGAATATTTATTAAGACTTAATTCTAGAAGAATCTTAAGACTTTCTGATATACTACTGTAATTAGATTGGTTTGCCGTAGTATGCACTGAGGTTCAAAAAGTCCATCCCACAAAAATTTCATAAAAGCAAGTATTTTGTGTTACATTTTGGGATTTTTTATTCCACCAACTTAGCTGACTTATCTGATTAATCTATGGAATAATCAACATCTGTACTGCTTTAATACTTACTGCACAGCGATTTGCCGTAGTTTAACAGAGAAAGATTTTCCTAAGAGTTTTATATTGGCTTATTAGCAGACAAGTGTTGTTTTGAGAAAAAAGAGTTGTATGACAAAAACTACATGATGAACATCTACTCAAAATGAGTGTAATGCAAACTTTACAGTCTTTCGAGTCTAGGAATTTCCGTCTGTTTTTTAGCGGGCAAATGTTATCTATGATTGGTAGTTTTATGACAGAAACTACCATCGCGTGGTTAGTTTATTCTCTAACAAATTCAGTAGCTTTGTTAGGATTGCTTGGCTTTATCAGCCAATTTCCTCATTTGATAATTAGTCCTTTAGCGGGTGTTTGGATAGAGAAGTTTAATCGACGTACTATTTTAATTACCGCCCAATTTATAATGATGATTGTTTCGCTAATTTTAGCAATGCTTGCCTTAGCAGGGGTAATTAGTATATGGCATATTATCGGTTCAAGTATATTACAAGGTTTTATTGCTAGTATTGAGACACCTACTCGCTATGCCTTCATCATAGACATAATTAAAAAAAAAGAAGATATTACCAACGCAACGGCTCTCCATTCTTCTTTACTTAGTGGTTCGCGGATCATAGCCCCAGCGATCGCAGGTATAATAATTGCTCATCTTTCTCCTGGTCACTGTTTTTTAATTGATGGTATTAGTTATATTGCTGTAATTTTTGCTTTATTGGCAATTCAGCTTGACAAGCCAATAATTGGACAAACAAATCATCAAAATAATATCTGGAAAGATTTAAAAGAAGGCTTTATTTATGCATACGATTTTTTGCCTATTCGATCAATTTTGCTATTGATAGCATTATTCAGTTTCATGGGAATGCCGTATCTCAGAATTATGCCTGTTTTTGCCGTGGAAATTCTGCATGGAGATTCTAGCACTTTGGGTTTTTTAACGGGAGCATCAGGACTTGGAGCCTTATGTGGTGGTATTTATTTGAGTTACCAAAGAAGTGCAATAGGGCTTGAGAAAATTATTGCGATATCTTCGATGGGCTTCGCCTACGCACCTGTTATATTTGGCATAGCACTAATTACTTTTTCACTCTCAAATAATTTTTTGTTTTCTTTAATGACCATTACAGTAATTGGTTGTGGCTATATCTTAGAATACTCATCAAGCAACGCTGTTTTACAAACAATATCAGACGATAAAAAAAGAGGTCGAATTATGAGCCTCTATAATATGTCTGTAATGGGAATAATACCCTTTGGTAATTTATTTATAGGTGGATTAGCGAGTATAATCAGTGCAAGATTTGCTTTAATGTTCGGAGCATTATGTTGTATCATGGGTTCGATTATTTTTTATAAAAATCTGTCAGCAATTGAAAAATTAATCCGCCAAATTTATATGAAAAATGGGATAGTTATGGAATAATTTTTTTGTGAGAAATTATCAAGAATTGCCGTTCTCTTTAACTGAAGAATATGAAGTATAACCAACTTGGCAACAGTGATTTAAAAGTTTCTGAAATTTGTCTCGGCACCATGACCTATGGTCAGCAAAATACTATTGAGGAAGCCCACGAGCAGCTAGATTATTCTATTGCCCAAGGAGTCAATTTTATTGATGCGGCTGAGATGTATCCAGTACCTACAAGTGCCGAAACTTATGGATTAACTGAAACTTACATCGGCGAATGGTTAAAGCATCAACAAAGAGATAAAGTTATTATCGCTACTAAAATTGCCGGCCCTGGTAGAGGCTTTAAATGGGTACGTGGTGGAGCCAAAGCAATTGACCGTGATAATATTAAACAAGCTGTAGATGATAGTCTCAACAGATTACAAACAGATTATATAGATTTGTACCAAATTCACTGGCCCGATCGCTACGTGCCACGGTTTGGACAAACAGTCTTCGATCCCACTCAAATAGGAGAAACGGTACCCATAGCAGAACAGCTAGAAGTTTTTGCCGATGTCATTAAAGCAGGTAAAATTCGCTATATCGGTTTGAGTAATGAAACTCCTTGGGGAGTCACTCAGTTTAGTAACATTGCTAAACAGTTAGGATTGCCCAAAATTGTTTCGATTCAAAATGCCTATAACTTGCTCAATCGAGTATTTGACGGACACTTAGCAGAAGCAGTTTATTACGAAGAAATTGGGTTACTAGCTTATAGTCCTTTGGCGTTTGGCTTCTTAACTGGCAAATACTTAAATGGTAAACCAGAGAAAGCAAGAGTCAGTTTGTTTGAAAATTTTGGTCAGCGGTATCTAAAACCAAAAGTCAGCGAAGCAGTAAAAGCTTACGTGGAAATTGCCAAGCGCTATCAACTGAGTCCAGCACATCTAGCTTTAGCATTCGTGCGGAGTCGTTGGTTTGTGCCTAGCACAATTATTGGTGCTACAACACTCGAACAACTCAAGGAAAATCTGGAAAGCGTGGATGTAGTTCTTGATAAAGACATTTTGGAAGAGTTGGATAAAGTTCATGCTCAGTCACCGAACCCAGCGCCGTAACAGTGGGGAGTGGGGAGTGGGGAGTGGGGAGATGAGGGGGATGAGGGGGATGAGGGAGATAAGTTGTAACAAGTCTATAAAAATTCTTTCCTGACTCCCTACTCCCCACTCCCTACTCCCCACCTTCACCAATCATTTTTGGCTTGACAGAGTACTAGATATTTACCAGGTAGAATATGACTTTTACAGCAACATTGGTTGACCAAAATACTATTCGTCGTCGGGGTACTGGTTTAAAGGCTTACAATCCCGAAAAAGTCTTCAAGGGATACACACTTTTTACGCCCCTGACAGGTCAAGGTGAAGTCTACCTTTTGAATTTGGAAGGAGAAGTAGTACACCAATGGAATTTGCCATATGCACCAGGGTTATATGGTTATCTCTTACCTAATGGCAATTTGTTTTATAACGGTAAGACTCCACCAGAAGAACCACTACGTTTTGCGTTGTGGGCTGCATTCAAAAGTGGTGTTGTTTTAGAAGCAGATCCTAAGGGGAATATTATCTGGGAATATAAGCATCCAGACCACCATCACGATGGACGCAGATTAGCCAATGGCAACGCAATTCTACTAGCCATTGAAAAAATACCCCAGTCTTTGGTTCCTCGAATTAAAGGCGGCGTACCAGGTACAGAAGCGAATGGTGATATCTATGCTGATGTGCTTTACGAAGTGACTCCAGCAGGTGAAATTGTTTGGACTTGGCACGCCTGGGAACATCTCGATCCAGATATATTTACAATTACTCCCCAGGATCATCGACACGAATGGACTCATGGAAATACTGTAGGTGAACTCGCCGACGGCAACATTATTGTCAGCTTTCGTAATATATCCACAGTGGTGATTATCGATCGCCAAACCGGAGAAATCATCTGGACGCTAGGAGATGATGTACTAGCACAGCAGCATTTCCCCAACGAATTAGCTAACGGTAATATCCTGATTTTCGATAATGGCGCACATCGCCGTCACACTGCTCTGAATTTCTCCCGTGTGATTGAAGTCAACCGTCAAACAAAAGAGATAGTTTGGGAATACACCGATAGCCCGCCCCAAAATTTCTTTAGTTCCTACATATCAGGAGCGCAACGTTTAGCAAATGGCAATACCTTAATTACAGAAGGTGCCTACGGTCGGATATTCGAGGTGACAACTACAGGAGAAATTGTTTGGGAATACATCAACCCCCACTTTGCAGCTCGGAATATTCCAGGTGAGAAATCGCCGGTCAGTCGTGGGGAACAAAATTCAGTTTTCCGCGCCTTCCGTTATGCACCGGAAGAAATACCCTGGCTTTAACTAATTACTAATTCGTAATTCGTAATTCGTAATTTTTGGGTTTAAATCTCCCACCAATAAAGACTTTATTGATTGTCTGGAATTAGTTGGATTCTAAATCGCCTGCCTTATAAATTACGAATTACGTTAGCGTAGCGGTAGCGAGTCCGCGAGCGTCATTATCAATTACGAATTATTTTAAGATTTGAGATATTGAATAAAAATTCAATTCTCAATACTGTTCAACAAGTCCTATTTACCAAGGAATTAAAAATGGCTGAAATCAAACTATACAGTGCAGTTGTTTGTCCTTATGCTCACCGTACCCGCTTGGTACTTCAAGAGAAAGGCATTGACTTCGATTTGATTGAGATTGATTTGCAGAATCCACCGGAGGGCTTTAGGAAGGTTTCCCCCTATGGTAAAGTCCCGGCAATCACTCATAATAATGAGCGAGTTTGGGAGTCAGCAATCATTAACGAGTATCTAAATGAGGTATTTCCTAATCCACCTCTGTTACCCAGCGATCCTATTGCTAGGGCGCAGGCTCGCATCTGGATCGATTTTGCTAATACCAGGTTTGTTTCTGCTTTTTCTAACCTTCTGCGAAGTTCAGATGTTGAAAAACAAGAAGAAGCGAAGCAGGAACTATACAAACACTTGGAGTTTATTGAAAACGAAGGTCTAGGAAAGCTATCTGGGGAAGGCCCCTACTGGTTTGGTGAATCCATCAGTTTGGTTGATTTGACCTATTTCCCCTGGTTTGAACGCTGGGCTGCACTTAAAGAGTATCGTGGCTTTGGCATACCCACTGAATTCACCCGTCTGAGACAATGGAAGCACGCCCTAAAGGAGCGTGAATCTGTAAAGGCGATCGCTAACTCCAAAGAATTTTACATCCAGCGATATGCTAAATTCGCTGCACCTACTCCTGTTGCTGTTTAATCAATAGAGTTTCGCAGTATTCAGATCCCCGACTTCTTTAAGAAGTCGGGGATCTGAAGAAAATAGGATTGTTAGATTATCAAATCGTTGCTAATGCCGGCTCTGCCAAAAAATATTTCAAATTTTCTTTCTCTGTGGCAAATTTCAAATACACAGAGGCCATTTCTGGTGTTAGAAATTCAATCATTAATCTGTTTTCCACCCAGAACTCAATCACATCAAAAAAAGAATCGCGGTTACAACGCACTACGCGCCAGCCTTCACGGGCACCAATTTGTTCAATCTCTTTCTGGCTGGTGGGTACAGAAATAGCTGCATGAATATCTGTAAATCTCGAACTAATAGCAGTACGCACAAATACAGCTTCATCATCACCTTCACCAGGCTCTATTTGAGAACCTAAAGGATAAAGTTCAATGGCTGTACCATGTTCATCGAAAGGTATAACCATATAACTACCTGGGTTAGGAGGAAAAGGAACAGCTTTTGCTTTTAAAATTTCCCCAAGAACTTGGGCAACATGGTTAGGGTTTTTAACAGCAATTGAAATATGGTGAATCATATGAATAACCTCAGTTCGATATTTTGTAGATTACGAAACAATGGGGGAAAACTAGGGGAGACAAATCTGAGAGAATTTTGGATTTTGGATTTTGGATTGAAGAAAAATCCAAAATTTCAAAACGTTTGTATGGGTGTGTAGGGGCGCATAGCTATGCGCTCTTACTGAGGTCGCCCATAATGAGCTTTACCTTGACCGTCAGTAGTTTCAAGCACTAGAACTTGCTGGCCGTACTCATTCGTCTGAATCGACCATTGGTAGGTTTCAGGCTTTGCTGTATTGCGGCTAGAGTAGGTGCGCCCGCTATTGCAGATTTGCCCTTTGGATGTGCTGTCGCTGGGTTGGAAAGTCAGGCGTCCAGCCTCAACTTTAACTTTGCCTTTTTCCTCTATGAACAAGTTAGACGAGCAGTTGTAGGTGGTGATTTGAATCAGCCTGTTTCGCTGGTAGCTACCGTTAGAGGCGAGTTGAAATTGATCGCTAGAACCGTTCGGGGCTGCTGGCTGCCCTGTGTAGCTGTCTTGGTATTGGATGGATGAGATTCGACCGTAGCGCCACTCACCTTGCAGTTCGGTAGGCACTCCAGCATCATTTTTACCCGCCTGACTGGCGCTGGGGTAAAAAACAAGGCTGGCACTGAGGCTCAAGCTGAGGGCACTAGCAGCGAACAGGCGAGTGGCTTTTGGCATGGAATTGAGTTGCTTCTTTGTTATTGAGTACATATGACTTTTTTAGAAGTAGATTTATCAGGAAGAATTCAGGAGTCAGGAGTCAGAATTCAGAATAAAGAATTTATGGATTTCCAACAAATAAATTATTCAATTTTGTGGGGTGGGTGTCTTGCCAGCTTTGGGGTATGGGCGGGCAAGATGCCCACCCCACAAGAAGTAGTTGAGTATTTTTTATTGGTCGGTTTATTATGCAATAAACTGCAATCCATGCTTGACTAAAACAGGCTGTACTTTCTCCATATTGAACGAGGAGCTATCAGCTACTTCACCCATTTCTTCATAAAAGTTTTTCGCTCCCTTGGGTGCAATTAAAACTAAGAATTTAGTAGTAGCAGAACGAACTTTGAAGGCGTGTGGTGCGTTGTGAGGAATATTAACGAAAGAGCCTGGTGATGCCAAAATTGTTTCTGTACCAACTTGGATGTCTATTTCCCCTTCAAGAATATAAAATGCTTCTTCCCAGGGGTGAGTATGCAGCGGTGGGCCATTTTCTTGTGTATCTGTAATTTCATAAACTGTCCAAGCTCCATTTGTTTCTTCACCGGTTGCTTTGGTTGTAAAATGTCCACCAAGTATTGAAAATTGATGACCTTCTCCTGGTGTTAGAATAATTGGTTTACGCATGGTTGAAGTTTGCATATAAGTTACTCCTTAGTTGTGTAATTTAGTAAAGGTGAGCTACAAACTTGATTTAATGTTTATTAGATTAGTGATGAATCGGGGAGAAGTAGGGGAAATAATCGGGTAATTGGTATTTTTTTTGTAACTGATTATTAAGAAACTGAACTAACGTGAAAATTTCTAGGAATAATGAGTAACCTATTCTGGCTAAAGTCGATATTGTGATGCTTAACGAGTCACTCAAATTCCCCAAAGCTGACATTTTGGTAATTGATGACACACCAGAAAACCTGAACCTCCTATCTGCCATGCTGACGGAACAGGGGTATAAAGTTAGGAGTGTAACTAAAGGTTCTACGGGATTACGAGGAGCAAATGCAGTTCCCCCTGACTTGATTTTGTTGGATGTGAATATGCCTGAGATGAATGGCTATGAAGTCTGTCAAAATTTGAAGGCAAACGATCGCACTCGTGAAATCCCGGTAATTTTTATCAGCGCTTTGGGTGATGTGCTAGATAAAATAAAAGCTTTTGCAGTTGGCGGGGTAGACTATATCACTAAGCCTTTTCAACTAGAAGAGGTTTTAGCACGCATTGAAAATCACTTGACGATTCGGCAATTGCAACAACAACTCCAAGCCCAAAATCAGCAGTTGCAGCAGGAAATTGACAATCGCACTAAAGCAGAAGAGAAGTTTACTAAGGTTTTTCGCTCTAGTCCCAATCCAATTGCGATCGCTACAGTTTCCGAAGCTCGTTTTCTTGATGTCAATCCCAGTTTCTTAAGGATCAGTGGCTATTCTTTAGAAGAAGTAATTGGACACACCGCCACTGAACTTGATTTGGGTAAAAATACAGTAGCATTCGCCCAGAAAATCCAACTTTTGCCCGAAACTGGCTCACTTTACAATCAAGAATTTGAATTTTCTACTAAGTCTGGTGAAGTCAAAATTATACTAATATCTATCGAATTAATTGACCTAGCCGGAGTACCATGTGCTTTATTAATTGTCAATGACATCACTGAACGCAAACGCCTAGAAAACGAGTTTATCTCTTTAGTCAGTCATGAATTGCGTACACCTTTAACTTCCACAATGGGAGCATTAGATTTGTTGGGTTCAGGACAACTAGGAACTCTCACCCCACAAGGACAAAAAGTCCTGAGCATTGCGACAACTAATACTGAACGCCTGATACGTTTAGTGAACGATATTCTCGATTTAGAGCGGATGAAATCGGGCAAAATCTTCATGCGACAAGCCAAGTGCAATGTCGCCGACTTGCTAATTACGGCAACGGAAGCAATGCAAGCAATGGCAGATAAATTACAAGTTCAACTAATTCTTAATCCTTTGACAATTGAACTTTGGGCAGATGCCGATCGCCTGCTACAAACATTGACAAATTTACTCAGTAATGCTATTAAATTTTCTGAACCAGGCGATCGCGTGTGGATTGGTGCTATCCTCTCAGAATATAAAACCGTTGAGTCCCAAGAAAATCAGCATTCCCTGACTTCCTCACCCAACTATGTTTTAATTACAATCCAAGATGAAGGACGAGGAATTCCTGAAGATAAATTACAAATTATCTTCGAGCGTTTTCAGCAAGTAGATGCATCTGATTCCCGTAACAAAGGAGGAACAGGTTTAGGACTTGCCATTTGTCGCAATATTGTGCAACAACATAACGGTAAAATCTGGGTTCAGAGCATTTTAGGTGAAGGTAGCACATTTTATGTGTTGTTACCTTTAACTAGCTCTACATAGCAGCTTTTATCTAGCTAATTTCCCCGACTTTTCCCCGATCGCATTTTAGAATAATTGCAGACCGATCAAGCCAACCAGCATCACCTATGATGTGAAAGTGACACTATGAATAGAAGTATCTTGATTGTTGATGATGAAGAAGATGTGCAGGCGATCGCCAAACTGGGATTAGAAATGGGTGCTGGTTGGAATGTGTTGACTGCTTGTTCTGGTCGGGAAGCGTTGAATGTAGCTGCCAACTTTAAACTTGATGTTATTCTACTAGATATGATGATGCCTGATATGGATGGGCGTGCCACCCTGCAACAACTCAAGGCTAACCCCGTCACTCAGTCAATTCCCGTAATTTTACTAACTGCTAAAGTCCAGGATGCGGATCGAGATAGCTTTACAGGCTTAGATGTAGCTGCTGTCTTTGCCAAGCCTTTTCGTCCTCTGAAACTAGCAGCACAAATCAGTGAAGCATTGGGTTGGCGATCGTCGTAAATTTACTCTGCCCATAGTAACCTGAAAACAGGGAATTATTATTTGCTTCCTTGGACACACAAACCAAGACAAAAAGCTAATTGATCTAGGTATTTTTTCTATCGAGTAAATAGCAATGACAGCCTACTATGACTCCATAGCCGAGCAGTATAAAAAATCCAAACAATTGCCCTTTCGTCTGCATATTGAGGCATATACATACTTTAATTTGCTTGGCGATTTGGTTGGCAAATCACTCCTCGATTTGGCTTGCGGAGAAGGATTCTACACCAGACAATTCAAACTCCAAGGTGCAGCAAAGGTGATTGGAGTAGAAATTTCTGAAAAAATGATTGCACTGGCAAGAGAAGAAGAAGCCAGAGAACCCCAAGATATTGAATATATCCTTGGTGATGTACTCGAACTCGGTAAAATTGGTAGCTTTGATCTGGTGGTGGCATCCTTTCTCCTAAATTATGCTCAAACGAGAGAACAACTACTCAAAATGTGTCAGAGCATATTTATCAACCTGAAACCAGGTGGTCGTTTTGTCACCATCAATAATAATGCTACTCAACCTCCTACGTCCTATCTCGCAACCCAAAAATATGGATTTATCAAAAGTATAAACTCACCATTAATAGAAGGCACGCCGATAACATATACAATTTCTGCTAATGAGCAAAAATTCAGCTTTGATAACTATTACCTCAGTACAGAAACTCATGAATGGGCGTTCCAAAGTGTTGGTTTCCAAGAGGTTCGCTGGCAAAAACCAATAGTTTCTCCTCAAGGGTTAGAGGAATTTGGTGAAGAGTTTTGGCAGGATTTTATTGACTGTGTACCCATAATTGGTATTGAGTGTGTCAAAGGGATTGGGGATTAGGTATTACAGCACATTGCAGGTAGATAGAGTACACTGAATGCTAGTGCATCAACTGAGACTATAATTAACCCTTACTCTCAAGGCGATAGTTCAATTAGAAAAATAGCTTCTAGGTTCGATGTCAGTAATAACAAATTTGGACATTTTTTGTTATTCCCGGTAGGATTATTGCTATCAGCCTATCAAGAGGTAGCAGATGAACGTTTCTTTAACCCCGGAATTAGAAAAGTGGGTGCAATCTAAAGTTGAAAGCGGTATGTATACTTCGGCTTCTGAAGTTATACGTGAAGGGCTACGGCTTCTCAAAGAGCAGGATGCTTTGAAAGCAATACGCCTTGGAGAGTTGCGTCGGGAGATACAGCAAGGGATTGATAGCGGAGAATCTACACCTCTAAATATGGATGAAATCATTGAATTGGCAAAACAACAACGGCAGGAGAAAGAATCCGCATAATGGCGATCATTCTCAAAAAACCGTTAGCGGAAGCTGATTTACTGGATATTTGGAATTTTATTGCTAATGACAGCTTTGAAAAAGCAGATCGGCTTCTACAAAAAATTGACAGCCAACTCAAAATGCTGGCATCAAACCCAGGTATGGGAAGAAAACGTGATTCCTTAGTGCCAAATCTGCGGAGTTTTCCAGTAGGGAATTATCTAATTTTCTACCGTCCCATAAACCAAGGGATTGAAGTCATTCGTGTTCTGCATGGGGCAAGAGACATCCAAAGCCTTTTTGAAGAAGAAGATGATGATGAGTAATATCAAGCCTGGTACGTAGCGGGCTTGATATACAGCAATTTTCAGGTAAATAGACCACGTTGTAGGGGCGCCAAGCTTGGCGCCCCTACCAGGGATTGTGGTTCAAATAGATGAAAAACGCTGTAATTCAGAATTCTGAATCCTGAATTCTGAATTCTGAATTCTGAATTCTGCTGTATGTTTGCAGTTCGTTACTTTTGGGTAGCTAGGATGTTTTGGACAAAGCGATCGCGTCCTGCTGTTTTTGCTTGATACAATGCCCGATCTGCTGCGGCAATCATTTCTTCCAAGTCAGAATTTGTTTGAGGAATTTCTGTGGTAAACCCGGCACTCAGGGTTACATAAGGACTAACTTGTGAATTCTGATGAGGAATTGCCAATGTCCGGACAGCATCGCAAATTTTTTCGGCAACATGAGTCGCCCCTTGGATGTCTGTATTAGGTAAAATTATGGCAAATTCTTCGCCACCATAACGAGCAACTAAATCTCCAGGACGTTTGATAATATCTTTGATGGCTTGAGCAATTTTGATGAGACAGCGATCGCCTACTCGATGCCCGTAAGTATCGTTATATGATTTGAAGAAATCAACATCGCAAAGAATCAGAGAAAGTGGGCGTTGTTCTCGTTTCATCCGCTGCCACTCTTGGTAAAAATACTCTTCAAACCCCCGGCGGTTTGCGACTTCAGTTAATCCGTCGATACTAACTAATCGCTGCAATTCCAGATTCACAGCTTCGAGTTTTTGTTGTAACTGAGATTGTTGAATTAAGCGTTTTACCCGTTGTCGCAAAACTGGCCAGTGAATCGGTTTGGTAACATAGTCCATTGCCCCTACTTCAAATGCACGGTCAACTGACTCTTCATCCTCAAGTCCTGTAATCATTAATACTGGAGTGTATTTACTAGAATCAAGAATTTGCAACTGAGTACAACACTCAAACCCATCCATGTCGGGCATCATGGCATCAAGGAGTACTATGTCTGGGTGGAGTTGCTTAAACACAGTTAAAGCCTCTATGCCATTTTTAGCTTCCACTATTTGATACGCTTCCCGCTCCAAGAAATTGCGTAAGATCATGCGGATAAACGGCTCATCATCAACAATTAAAACTAATGATTGGCTTTCTTGAGGGGTGGCTTTCATTATGCTTCCTTGGCAAGTTCTTTTTGTAAGGCAGTTTTAACTTGTTCATATTCTTGGTGTAGTTGTGATATGGCGTCTAGGCTGGTTTGTAATTTGTTGCTCCGTCCTTGTGCTTCTAATTGCCTGCAAAGTTGCGCCAGGGTCATCGCCCCTACAGAGGCGCTACTGGATTTGAGTTGGTGTGCTGTCTTCCATAGAGTCTGGGCATCTTCAGTAGCGATCGCTGTGCTGATATTTTGCACCAGTCTGGGAGTTTCTGTAAGATAACACTCAATTAGTTCTGCAAATGCAGCACGATCTCCTCTGAGTATATTCCGCAAGGATTTGAGAGTTTTGGCATCAATATTGGCACTATTGAATGTCGGGTTTGGGTTTTCCTGGAGCATATTCGCCACAGGTTGCAATTCCCCAGACATTACCAGGTCTTGTTTACTTCTTTGAGGTGGGCATTTGCTGAGTGCTTGGGCTAACTCTTCCAGCTGAACAGGTTTACTAATGTAGTCATTCATCCCAGCAGCCAGACAAGCTTCGCGATCGCCCCGCATGGCATTGGCAGTGATCGCAATGATATAGGGACGAAAACCAACTTCCCATTGTTGACAAATTCTCCGAGTTGCTTCCAACCCATCCATTTCGGGCATGTGGATATCCATTAACACTACGTCATAGGGCTGTTTTTGCAAAGCTTTCAACACTTCTAGCCCATTGGTTACTACATCTGCCTGATAACTCATTTTTTGTAGCATTAATAGAGCAACTTTCTGATTAACAACCGTGTCCTCTGCTAAAAGAATCCGCAGTGGCGATCGATGTGCCAAATGCGGATCGACCAAGGGAGAATGAGAATGAGAAATACTCGCCCGAATTGGCTGATTACCCAAAACACGGGTAAAAACATCGTAGAGTTGAGACTGTTTAATTGGTTTGCTCAAAGAGGCAGCAAACTGCACATCACCAAAATCGAGGGAGGTTTCTAGTTTACCCAAAGGGGTCAGCATCACCAAAGGCAGATTTGAAAAGCCAGATTGCTTGCGGATTTGACGAGCCAGGGTGAGACCATCCATTTCTGGCATCTGCATATCCAAAATGGCAATATCAAACTGCGCTCCCTGAGCAAGTTGAGCTAAAGCTTCTTTACCAGATTTGGCAGCATAAGTTTGCATCTTCCAAGACTCTGCTTGCAAGCTAACAATTGTGCGGTTGGTGAGATTGTCATCTACAATCAACAGCCGCTTTCGGGCCAGCTGCACTAGCAAACTGCTAAATTCAGCTTGTTCTGCCATAGCAGCTACTTGGGCTTTAATGGTGAAGTAGAATGTTGAACCTTGGGAAAGGTAAGAAGATGATAATTTTTTACTTTTCCATGTGGAGCCGGGATCGCCACCAACAAACCCCTGACTTTCTACCCAAAGGGTACCGCCCATCATCTGACTGAGCCGCTTGCTAATTACCAGTCCCAGTCCTGTACCGCCATATCGTCTAGTCATGGAAGCATCACCCTGAGTAAAGGGTTGAAATAACCGTTCTATTTTTTCTGGTGCAATGCCAATACCTGTATCTTTGATGGCAAATTGAATTTGGACTGGGGATTGGGTACTAGGGACTGGGGATTGGCTACTAGGGACTGGGGACTGGGTACTAGGGACTGGGGATTGGGAAGAAGTTTCTTGAGTTAAATTCCCAGTCCCCAATCCCCGGTTCCCAGTCCCCGATCCCCGATTCCCAGTCCCCAATCCCCGATTCCCAGTCCCTAGTCCAACAGAAAGTACCACTTCTCCGTTTTCAGTAAACTTGATGGCATTGTTGAGCAGATTCATCAAGACTTGGCGCAGACGTGTTAAATCGCCGATGATGTAGGTGGGAACTTGCGGCTCGATTAGGTAAGCTAATTCGATATCTTTTTGGGCGGCTTTCGGGGCTAAAAGGTAGATGGCCTGTTCCACACAAGCTCTCAAATCAAAAGGCTGTTCTTCTAATTCCAATTTCCCCGATTCAATTTTGGAGAAATCTAGAATGTCGTTGATGATGGTGAGCAAAGCATCTCCACTACTGCGGACTGTTTCCACAAAGTCTTGTTGTTGGGGCGTCAGGTCAGTATCCAACAGCAAACCTGTCATGGCAATAACCGCATTCATGGGAGTACGAATTTCGTGGCTCATCATCGCCAAAAACTCACTTTTTGCTAGATTTGCGGCTTCTGCCTGGCGTTTTGCTCGCTCCAAGGCAAAGTTTTTCAAGGTGAGTTCTTGACGTTGGCGGGTTTCTTGTTCTAGTAATTGAGCTTGTGCTAAAGCAATACCCAACTGAGCTGCCACTGCTTCTACTAATTCAATTTCGTCTTGTGTCCACTGGCGAAAATGGCTACATTGGTGAAGAATTATAGCACCATTTGGTTCTCCTTGATAAGAGGTACGGACACAGAGCATGGATTTCAGCCCGATTTCTTGGCAGGTAGACTCAGCCCCCTGAAGTAAAGCATCAACGTAGACATCTGGGGAGGCGATCGCACTTTCTTGTGCCATCATCTGCTTAGCATGGGGATTGTTACTTATTAAAACTTCCAAGTTCGATATTGAGCAGTAACCGGGAAGCACATTATACTCTGCTACTAGGGGAATTAGGGCAATAGAGTCATTAATGTAAGAATGAATTAGACAGCGATCGACTCTAAATGCTTGTCCAATTTGAGTAGCAGCCGTTTCAAAAATTTTGCTGGTGTCCAAACTTTGACGAATTTCTTGAGTAATTTGTTCGAGTAATAAAGTTCGATGTAATTGCCTCTGCAATGCCTCTTTAGCTTGTTTGTTTTCGGTAATGTCGTGATTGACACTAATAGTGGCAACAGTTTGTCCCTGTTCATCCTGTAAAGATGCTACAGTTGTTTCGCAAATTCCCTCACTACCATCTTTGCGAATAAAATGTATTTCTCCTGACCAGCGTCCTTGCTGGTTGATTGTTTGGAGAACTTTGGCGCTTAATCCTGCGGCTTCTTCAGATTTATGTAAAATACTTGGAGTTTTACCTAAAACCTCGGCTTTGGTATAGCCAAACATGCTTTCGGCAGCGGGATTCCAGTCAATGATACTTCCTGTTAAATCTGTGATCATCACGCCATCATGCATGTTTTCAAAGGTGAGGGCTTGGTGACGCAGACGGGCTTCGGCAAGTTTGCGTAAGCGAAGTTCGTCGTAGACATCGCTAATATCTGTCTGAATGCCAATGAAGTGACTTAATTTGCCATTTTCATCATGGATAGGAGAAATACTCAATTCATTCCAAAACAACATGCCATCTTTGCGATAATTGCGGAGAACCACTTTACAACTTGTTCCCGCTTTAATGGATGACCGCAGTTGTTGGAGTGCTGGTTGTTCGGTATCTGTGCCTTGCAAAAATCTACAGTTCTGCCCAATCACATCTGTGGTACTATAACCTGTTATCCGCTCAAAGGCAGGGTTGACATAAATAACCGGATTATATGCAAGCCTGGCATCAGCAATAATAATTCCATTATTAGTAGCAGCAAGCGCCCTCTCCCTGAGCCTCAAGGTTTCTTCGACCAGCTTCAAATCAGTAATGTCAAACATAAATCCCCTGAGCATTGTAGGAGTTCCGGCTTCGTGAACTACCGTCACAATGTGTCGCAGCCAAACAACTCGCCCGTCGCCTGCTAGCATTCGGTATTCTAATTCGTGATTTTCGCACCTAGCAGTTGCCTGTTGACAAAAACGAACTGATTTTTCTCGGTCGTGTGGATGTAGATGATTGACCCAAAAGTTTTCCTCGTACCACTGGGCGATGGGATAATTTAGTAAGTTTACCGCTTGCGACCCAACGTAGATAAATCGCCCAGTTTTCAAGTCTAATTCCCAAGGAATGACTTTGACAGTTTCCAACAGCTGCCGCAGACGATTTTCATTGGTGCGGAGGGTAATTTCTACCTGTTGTTGTTCAAAAATTCTCTGAGTTAACTCCTGATTTATTGCTGCTATCTTTTGGTTACTGGCTTTCGTTACTAGGGCGAAATAAATTGATAATGTCACGGTGCTGGTAACCAATAACCCGACAACAAATAACCCGGTAATCATTGCAAATTCTGCTAAGAACTCAGTGATTGGCAACGGGAGTTTTTGCCACAGTAAGATTACGGAAATTGAGAATAAAATCCCTAGCAACAGTGCTAGGAATTTTCTTTCGCGGCAAAATTTCACAGCTTTTAACCAATCACGTCGGTGCTGTTTGACCAATTATTAACCCTCCAGCACTTTCAGGGCTTTTTGTACTAACTTTCACTTTTAAGTAATCTAAAATATCAATAGCAAGGGGAGAATTACTGAATTTTTTGGAAGTAGAATATTTGTATTTTTAACGAAAACCTTTACCATAAGGGGATAAGGGGACAAAGAGATGGGGAGAGGACTTGCGGAAAACTCCATCAAAGATAGAGCTTCCCTTGTCTGCCTTCCCATTATCTCCTTATCCCCTTGAGTTTACCAACCAGAGAATTTTGAAGTGAAGCTTGGATTGGAATCTAGAGTTGTGACATTTGAGCAAGTATTTTTGCAGCGATCGCACTTTAATAGGAAAATCTCTTGACCGTGCCAATTTTAGATTTTAGATTTTAGATTTTAAATTTTAGATTATTTTGTAGTATTAGCGACCCAGGAGCATCTGACTCGCTAACCCTGCGCTATCAAGCCCCCACCCAGTGTGGTTTCTTTTAATCCAAAATCCAAAATTTAAAATCCAAAATTATTTGACCCCCACTCCCTACTCCTTATTTTCAAGCTAGAGAGCGCACACAGAAAAACAAAAATTTTATCGGATGGAGGAAATCTCCATCCAAAAGTTGAAAAAAACCTGTAATTTAAATTACAGCTTCTTCTCGTTGACAATCAAAGACTATCAAGAAAGAAGCGTTTGGGATCTCCTGACGCAGGTGCTGTATATAGCCCTCTGCATCAGAACGACTGCGGAAACGAGCCACAATTTCCCGTTGGGCATCGGGAAGTAAACGAGCGATCGCCCAAGAGTTTAGGCGCTCTTTGTACGCGATAGCCTGATTTCCTAACTTAGAAGCTTTGTATTCGGTATTTTCTGACATAATTATCTTTTCCGTATGAAGTTTCATGAAGGGCGTTAATTAGTTTCTAGGTAGGAATGCACTAACGCTTTTTTTTTAAGCTGCTGCCACCTTGTTATTCGATTATTCATGAATTGTCAATACTTAGGGCAATATTTTAGACAACCTAAGTTCTCAATTCCAGGCATTTATAAGCTTCAAAGCTTGAATTTGCAACTGTTTCCAGAATCAAACAATACTCAAGGTGGAAGGAAAAACAAGTATTAACCCTGGAAGATTTTGATCGACCTACGTAAGTAAAATCTGTATAGCAATCCTGAATCATATGTGAGAAAATACTTAACCTACAAACGTAGTTTTAAACACTCATTTATGACTTAATTTGGAGGCTAGAATTATATATATTGCATAATATATAGCTTAAAACTAAGTTTTATAAATCACGTTGTAATCTCCGTATATTCTCATAAATCATTTAGGATTGCTATATCAGTAATAAAATTATAGAGAGTATTTTAAACAATACCACATAAATTTATAAAAATGAATTTTTCCTAAATACTTAGAAGAGATTTTAGGATGACTCTGAGGATAGTTTTGACAATAAAATCAATCAAATTTGTCAAAGCCTTTGAAAATCAGTCAAATCACAAATCTTCCTGAAAATATGTAATAATCCCGACTTATCTATAGCAATCCTAAATGATTCATGAGAAAACACCATACTCATTAAGTTTAGAAAAGTCAAAAATTTGACAATCAATTGACAATTCAAACAATCCCTTGACTACGGAGAAAGAATGGCAAAAAAAATAAAATTCTCGAATCAATCTTTTTGCTTGCAACCAGATATTTTCTAGAGGGTTTTGTTGTGGGGCATTAGGAGCGAAGCGTTCACAAGTTATTAACCATTGTTCTGTTTCCAACTCATGATTTAAAGCTGAGCTTTGGTTTGGAGCCATTGAATTACAGACGCACACTGTTGTGGATTTAGGAATCCTTGACTTCCTTTGTAACCAAGCTTTAAACCCTCTACTCCCTGCTTAAAAAATATCTTCTTCCACTTACTGATAAATCCTGATGAAACCCCCAGTATCGACGCTCATGCAACATGAGCATATCCTTCAAGCAGCATTTTGACCAGAAAGAAAAAGGTACAAGCCCCTAAATTTATTTATGGAAAAATAAAAAATGTATTTCGAGACGCACCGCCCAAGAAATACGGCGTCCTTTTTACAAGCCCATAAATAAATTTAGGGGCTTGGTAAATTTTGACTTTTGAATGCGTGACTTTTGACTTCCCCGAACGCGAGTGCGTCTCGCTCCAGAAGGGGCTGACTGCCATCGCCCTTTGAACTTCCCCCAAGTCCAAGGCTGTTTTCAATAAAATCTGATAGCGATCGCATCCACATTGATACACCTGACACTTAGTATTTACAACAACTAATAGTTAGTTTCGTATTTTCTCACAACTGATTTAGGATTGCTACGTACCATTAAAAAAGCAAAATTTAAATTAACTTGTTGTAAATTTTGTAACAGTATATTAAAATTATACAGCAGTTTGACCATGCAGATAATATGCGCTCTGATCGCGAAGGTGTCATAAGCATCTTCTTTAGATACAACTTATGAAAATCTTGTTGGTAGAGGATGATGTATTACTGAGTACAGCACTCTTCGAGTTGTTGAGTGCAAATCGTTATACTATCGACATCGCAAGCAATGGACAAGCTGGATTAGAACTAGCGCTATCGACTGAATATGAGTTGATATTGCTGGACTGGCTAATTCCAAAACTGGATGGCATTACCTTGTGTCGGCAACTGCGATCGCAAGGCTATCGTAAATCTATTCTCTTGCTAACAGGGAAAAATTCTAATGCAGATATTGTGGCAGGGTTAGATGCCGGAGCAGATGATTACGTCATCAAGCCATTCGATCCAGAAGCATTACTAGCAAGAATTCGCTCTTTATTACGACGCAATGAGGCAATCTCATCATCCACTTTAACCTGGGGAAATGTCCGTTTAGATCCAAATGCGGGCAGAGTAACTTGTAATGAGCAGGAAATTCTCCTCACAGCAACAGAATATAAACTGCTGGAGTTATTTTTGCAAAACCCAGATCGGATCTTTAGTCGTGCAGTAATTCTAGATCGGCTTTGGGGATTTGGGGATGCACCGACTGAAAATGCAGTGACGACTCATATTAAAGACTTGCGAAAGAAACTGAAAACAGCAGGCCTAGCAGAAGAATTTCTAGAAACCGTATATGGCATGGGCTATCGCATCAAGCCTGCACCTCATCGCTCCATCTCTGTTGGGGAAAAGAATCAAGATGGAAAGAAAAAACCCGTCCCCAAAGATATGACTTCTGTAAATCGTGTGCTGGAGCGATTTCGGAATTCCTTTGCTGGACAGGTTATAGTGCTGGAACAGGCAAAAACTGCACTCTTAGCAGGGAATTTAAATGAAGATTTACAACAACATGCATTGCGTGAAGCCCATAAGCTAGCTGGTTCGATGGGGTCGTTCGGTTATCCAGAGGGTTCGCGGCTAGCACGGAAAATAGAGCATTTCCTACTTGAAGATTCCTCCCTATCTCCAGATCAAATCTCTGATTTTTCGCAACTGGTAACAGCATTACAGCAAGAGTTAACCAAGCCTGCTGTCACTTCCACCGCTCAAAACTTGCCGATAAACCAACCTTATCGTCTGTTAGTCATCGATGATGATGTGATGCTGACGGAGCGGTTGCAGGCAGAAGCTGACTCATGGGGTATCAGGATGAAGGTTGCACCAAACTTAGCAACAGCCCGATCGCTTTTTTCCTTAAAAACTCCTGACGCTGTTTTACTGGATTTGAGTTTTCCGACAACAGAGGAAGACGGATTAATATTATTGAGCGAGATAGTAGAGCGATCGCCAAATATCCCAGTAATTGTTTTTACAGGACGAGATACTCTGGCAGATCGGTTGGCAGTATCGCGTTTAGGAGCTAGACAATTTTTGCATAAACCGGCGACAACCGAGCAGATTTTTCAGGCGATCGCTCGTGTTTTACCTCAACCTAAAACTTCCGAAGCCAAAGTTTTAATCGTAGATGATGACCCTGTAATGCTGGCTGGATTATCGGCGTTGCTAACTCCTTGGGGGCTGGAAGTAACAACTCTCTCCCAATCACAACAATTTTGGCAGGTGCTAATTGCAACATCTCCACAATTGGTGGTACTAGATTTAGAAATGCCGATAGTAAATGGCTTAGAGTTGTGCCAAGTCGTCCGCCAAGATGCCCAATGGGGAGATTTACCTATTTTAGTAGTTACATCTCATACTGAAGCAGAATTCCTTCAGCAAGCTTTTGCTGCCGGAGCTGATGATTTTATCAGCAAGCCAGTGCTAGGACCAGAACTTGTGACACGGGTACTGAGCCGGATTCAAAGAACGCGCTGGCGCCCTCAGGCATGGAGAAGTAAAGAATGATCGGAAATTATCGGCGATTATTAAAGTACGGTGTTGCTATTGGCTTAACTGCCATCGCCCTGCTGCTGTCACTCTGGCTAGAACTGCTGATTTCTCGAACCATTGGTGCATTTTTCTACATAGCTATCATCGCAAGTACTTGGTATGGTGGCTTTCGACCAGGGATCGTTACAGTTGTCCTTTCCACACTAGCAATTGATTATTTCTTGATTCCCCCTCGATATCAACTGGGGATTAATCAACCAGAAGATGTATTGCGGCTAGGACTTTTCCTACTGGTTGCCTTGATAATTAACCTGGTCACTGGCAATCTTCAGTACAGCAGAAAGAAGATTCAACAACTCAATCAACAATTATCTCAGGAAAATGCCGAGCAATTGCGGATGACTCTTGACGAGCGCAAGCGCGGCAAAGCCGAACGCAAACAAACACAAGAAACGCTGCAACAGCAATTTGAACAACAGCGTTTAGTGATGGAGATGAGCCAGCGTATCCGGCGATCGCTCAATTTACAAGATATCTTGCAAACCACTGTCGATGAAGTGCGGCATTTTCTGAAGTGCGATCGCGTCACTATCTTTCAATTTTATCCAGGTTGGGGTGGAACGATTGTTGTTGAGTCTGTTGCACCAGAATGGATGGCTCTTTTACCACTCCAGATTTACGACCCTTGCATTGGTGAAGAAAACGTCGAACCCTTTAAACAAGGCCTAGTCACTGCGAAAACTGATATTTATACTGCCGGAATTAGTCCCTGTCACGTTGAATTTTTGGAAAGTCTCCAGGTGAGGGCAAATCTCGTCGTTCCCGTTTCCTTGGGAGATGAATTGTGGGGATTACTGGCGGCTCATCAATGTGCGGCTCCTCGTGAGTGGCAATCTTCAGAAATTACTCTGTTGCGGCAGTTAGGAGCGCAAGTAAGCATTGCTATCCAGCAAGCAGCTTTGTTCAAACAGTTACAGATAGAACTAACGGAGCGCAAACAGGCAGAAATTGACCTACAACAACTAAATGCCGAACTTGAACAACGGGTGCAAGAACGCACTGCACAACTGACAGAGACAAACGATCGCCTGCAAAAAACAGTGATAGAGCAGCAACAAACCCAACTCACACTTTTAGAACAGGCGCAAATGCTAGAGCTTCAGGCTGTAATCACCCGCAATATGGGGGAAGGCATTTGCTTAGTGAGAATAGATAATGCAATCATTATCTATGCCAATCCTAAATTTGAGCAGATGTTTGGCTATGACTCTAGTGAACTCAACGGTCAGCACGTTTCGATTGTAAACTGTGTCACCAAATCGGTAACTACTGAAGATGTAAATCAAGCCACTCTGTCTGCTCTCTTACAAAATACTGAAGCCACCTATGAAATCCAGAATCTTAAAAAAGACGGTACACCATTTTGGTGTAGTGTGACGACTTCTGTATTCAGGCATCCCGACTACGGCGACGTTCTGGTTGCGGTTCACCAAGATATCACCAAGCGTAAAGGCATCGAAGAAGCTTTACGCGAGAGCGAAGAAAAGTTTCGTCAGCTGGCAGAAAACATCCAAGCAGTATTTTGGATGACTGATATTCAAAATCAGCAAGTTCTATATGTGAGCAATGCATACCAAACCATCTGGCAAAAAAGTTGTGAGGACTTGTATCACAACTATTCAGATTGGTTAGATGCAATTCACCCAGAAGATCGCCAGGGCGTCGAACTTGAACTCATTGAACAGATGAAAACAGGGCAATACGATAAAAAATATCGCATTATCCGCCCTGATGGCTCAATCCGTTGGATTCGCGATCGCGCATTTGGGATCAAAAATGAATTAGGCGAGGTAGTTCGGATTGCTGGTATTGCCGAAGATATCACTGAACTAGAACAGATTAATCTGATGAAGAGTGAGTTTATTGGCATCGTTAGTCACGAACTCCGCACTCCCTTAACTGCAATTCGCGCCGCACTCGGCTTACTACAAACTGGTATCTACGACAAAAAACCAGACAAATTCAAGCGGATGATTGAGATTGCAGCCATCGACAGCGATCGCTTAGTGCGTCTAGTCAACGATATTCTCGATTTGGAACGCTTAGAATCGGATCGAGCTGTCTTAGAAAAAACCACCTGCAATGCCGCTGATTTAATTCAACAAGCAGTAGCAGGAGTGCAGGCGATCGCCAATCAGCAAAATATTACCTTTAAGATCCACCCCAGCAATGCTCAAGTTTGGGCTGCTGCTGATGCCATTGTGCAAACACTCACCAATTTGTTAGGTAATGCGATTAAATTTTCACCTGCCGATTCTACTATTACCCTGAGTGTCCAACAGCAAACAGACCACGTACTTTTCCAGATCGCGGATCAAGGACGAGGTATCCCAGCAGATAAGTTAGAAGCAATCTTTGGCAGATTTCAGCAAGTAGATGCCTCTGATTCTCGTACCAAAGGTGGCACAGGCTTGGGATTGGCAATCTGTCGTAGTATTATTGATCAGCACGGTGGGCAAATCTGGGTTGAGAGTACTGTTAGTGTCGGCAGCACGTTTTTCTTCACTCTGCCATTGCCGGGAAATTAGGCAGGGGGCAGGGGAAGCAGAGGAGCAGGGGAGGCAGGGGAGGCAGGAGAAGAAAGAATAATTGACCAATGACCAATGACTAATGACAAATGACCAATGACTAATGACCAATGACCAATGACTAATGACAAATGACTAAAAGATTGTTAATTGTGGATGATGAAGAACGAATCCGCGAATTAGTACAAGCTTGTTTAGAAGATTTGGGAGGATGGGACACCCTGACAGCTGCATCAGGGGAAGAAGGACTGAAAATCGCCCAGACAAAACCCATTGATGCCATTCTACTTGATGTATCTATGCCTGATATTGACGGCTTTGCAGTATACGAAAAACTTCAGGAAAATTCTGTAACCCAAAGGATTCCAGTGATTTTGTTAACAGCGAAAGTCCAAGGGAGCGATCGTGCCCGTTTCGCCCAAATGGGAATTGCCGGGATTATTACCAAACCCTTTGAACCCACCTCTATTTGCGACGAAGTTACTAAAATTTTGGGGTGGGACGATTAATTTTTAAGATTTGTAACAAAGCCTATATCTTTATTAGTTTTTTATTTTTGTAATCTATATTTTTTGTTTGGAGATAAAAATAATTTATCTCACTGCAAAAGTGTATTAAATGACATGAATATGCTAGGGGAGGTAAATATAATCGGCAAAACGATATTGCTCATTGATGATGAACTCAATGTACGTGAGACAGTAGAATTTTGCCTCAAGGATTTAGCTGGTTGGGATGTGGTGACAGCAGATTCTCCATTAGAAGGATTGCAGAATGCAGTACGCCATAATCCTGATGCGATTGTATTAGATATCTCAATCCGTGATATGGCTAGTTTTGAGTTTATGAATAAACTAAGAAATAATCCAGAAACTCAAGCTATTCCTGTAGTACTGCTCAGTGCTAAAGCGCGATGGCTCGATTCGCAAATTTTGCGACAGTATCAAGTTGCAGGTGTAATCCTCAAACCCTTTAATCCAGTTACCCTCCCTGCTCAAGTTGCTCAACTGCTGGGTTGGGATTTTACTTTACTAACGGATTAAACAAAAATGCATCATTTATAGCCCAATACAGTTCAGTTAAGCTTTTTTCTCTCCCCCTGCCTCCCCTGCCTCCCCTGCCTCCCCTGCCTGCCTTAACAAATAAATTTCCTTAACCCAAGCGTATTGATTTATAGCCGAGACGGAGAAGGGTTGGGGAGAGGTTCATCGAACTCACGTTGTCTTAGAGGTTGTTTGAAAAGTGGTTCGCTGTATCTTTGCACTTATTGATCCCCCCTAACCCCCGTTAAAAAGGTGGGAACCGGAATCAAAGTCCCCCTTTTTAAGGGGAGCCACTGCGGTTTTGGGGGTTTCCTCCATGAGCAAGTGGCGTGGATTTAGGGGGATCTAGAACGTTTTGCTACCAATCAGATGACTTTTCAAACATCCTCTTAGGAAATGAGCGATGCCTGCGGTTCTTGCTAGCCTATGCTAATTCAGTGCTTGTTGAGATTTTTTAAAACTTGTTAACTACTTTCATTTCTTTATCAGTTCTTTATTTTCTGTTTATAAATTAAAGGTGTTGGCAGCGAAGCCAAAAGCGAATGACTTTTTTGTGTTTAACTTTTTTAATAAAACAACAATTTTATGACAAACTGCCCTTGCTGTTCAAACCAAATGCTTCGTCACATTCGTTTACAAGAAACCTATTGGTTCTGCCGCCACTGCTGGCAAGAGATGCCTAACCTGAGTTCAGAAATGAACAAGAGGACTTTAAATTTTACTAGAAAAAGCACATCATTAGTCAGACAGCCAATTTCCTCATTTTATTGAAATTCCTTCCGAGTTACCGCCTGTAGTTACTGACCAGAAAGAAAAAGGTACAAGCCCCTAAATTTATTTATGGGGTTCTTACTTTTGACTTTTGAATGCGTGACTTTTGACTTCCCCGAACGCGAGTGCGTCTCCCTCCAGAAGGGGCTGACCTAGCTATCCTAACTCGGATTGTATTAGAGTTACTCAACAATGCTTGTTTGATGTACCCTCCCACTGGGAAGGAAGTAGTTATGAAAGATCAAAATTCAGCGAAACCTAGAGTACTGATTGCAGACGATGAAGAAAGTAGTCGAGTTTGTCTTACTATTGTACTTGAGGATGAAGGCTGGGAAATAACTCAAGCAAGAGATGGCAAAGAAGCATTAGAAAAGGTGTTGAAATCGCAACCAAACTTATTGATTTTAGATTATCAGATGCCAGAACTAACAGGAGCCGAAGTTTATCAGCACCTGCAATTGCATAGAATCAAATTGGCAGTTGTATTAATTTCGTCATACACCGAGCTAGAGAAATTAGCCTCATCTTTAGGTATCGCCTATTTTCTTCATAAACCATTTGATATTCCAAAGTTACTGACCACAATTCAGTCTGCTTACGAAGAGTCCATAAGCTAAAGGTAGTGTACTAGTACAAGAAGGCAGGAATAAATATAGAATTTAAGAGCAAAAAACTGATTTTTTGAGTGTTTCACCTTCTTATTCCTGCCTTACTGTACTAGAGGAATCCGGTTTTATTTTTGAACAGAATTAAGTATTTCTAGTGGCGTGTCAAGGCTAAAATAGTGCAATATAAAAATTTGATTATGTTTTTAAAATTTAATTTTTCAGAAAATTTTAATGCACTATTTTAGTCTTGACACGCTACTACATATCTTTTCAAAAATAAAATAATAGTTCTATAGCCTCGAAAAATATACAGCAGTTTTTTTCTTTTGCATAAAGTAAAAATTTACGGTTTTTGAGGCAGGAGCTAGAAACTCTTTCTTTATATCTCATGCGTGATACCATTTCACGAAAATCTTGAGAAATATAGATTTACCGTAGGGTAGCACAGCTGTGCTACCCTACCAAGGTATTTGTATCAATTTAAAAGTGAAATGGTATGAATCCTGCATTTTGTACAATTAGAATTGGTATGAAATGGAATATACTATTGGGCATGAATAGTACTCTCAAGGGTACTTTTTGCTATAGACAATCAATGAGTCTTTGATACTTGTGAATAGAGTTAGGATCTCTACTCTTTTGCCCAATGCCCGATGCCCACTGAGGAGTTTTTTGTGCCTACCTTGAAAGTCCTACAACCTGGAGATGAGCCATTACTGGAAGCTTTCCTCTCGGAACATGCGGATACTTCAATGTTTTTGCGCTCTAATTGGCGAGCTGCGGGACTGGTTGACCAGGGCGCAAGATTTCAAGGAACTTATATAGCTGCCTACATAAATGAAGCTATCGTGGCAGTTGCAGCGCACTTTTGGAATGGGATGGTAATAGTTCAAGCCCCTGTACATTTAGCAGAGGTGGTGCAAGTGGCAGTAACTGAATCTGGACACCCCATTGCTGGAATTAGTGGCCCAGCAGCACAAGTTGAAGCGACAAAAAGCGTTTTGGGACTTAGCAACCGACTAACTCAACTTGATGAGTCTGAGATATTATTTTCTCTAACGCTAGCAGACTTGCAAATACCTCCAGCCTTAGCAGCAAAAGAAGTGCAGTGTCGTTTACCACATGCAGATGAATTGGAATTACTGAGTGAATGGTGCGCTGCCTATAATATCGAAGCTTTAGGACAAACAGAAACTCCGAATTTACGACCAGCTTGCCGTCAGGTAATTGAAGCGCGTCAAGCTACGTCTATGCATTGGATATTGCTAGCAGAAAATACTCCAGTTTCCTACTCTGCGTTTAATGCCAGCTTGCCAGATATTGTCCAAATTGGTGGAGTATGGACACCGCCAGCGCTGCGGGGTAAAGGCTACGCCAAAAGTGTTGTAGCAGGCTCGTTGTTAGAAGTGCGATCGCACGGAGTAAAACGTGCCATCCTATTTACAAGCCAGGACAACCAAGCAGCACAAGCAGTTTATCGAGGAATTGGCTTTCTACCCACTGGCGAGAAGTATGGCTTAGTCTTGTTTGAAAATACTCAGGGATGATGGGCATTGGGGATTTCGAGTGCTGAGTTAGGAGTTAGGATTTCTTATTCTGCTCTCATCTCCCTCATCTCCCTTATCTCCCTCATCTCCCTCATCCCCATACCCACCCATTAGGCTGTGAAACCACCGTCAATCTTCAAGCTTGCGCCGGTAACGAAACCTGCCTCGGCACTGGCGAGATAGGAAACCATCCCAGCAATCTCGTCGCTGTGTCCGTAGCGTTGGAGGGCAATCATTCCTTTTATGCTGTCGGCAAAGGGACCGTCCGCCGGGTTCATATCTGTGTCCACTGGACCGGGTTGGATGTTGTTGACCGTGATGCCGCGAGGTCCGAGATCGCGGGCGAGACCACGCGTGAAACTAGCGATCGCACCTTTGGTCAAAGCATAGACAGAGCCGCCAGCAACGGGCATAAGGTCACTGTTGACGCTGCCGATGTTGATAATTCGCCCACCCTCGCCCATGTGGCGGATAGCTTCTTGGGTAGCCACGAAGACACCCTTGATGTTAACCGCAACGAGTCGGTCAAAGTCCTCCAAAGAGAACTGGTCGATGGGGGCTATGGTAGCGATCCCGGCGTTGTTAACGAGGATATCGAGACGACTAAAGGCTGTCACCGTCTCGGCGACGGCGTTTTTTACCGCTTCGACATCGGCACTATCAGCACGTATCGCTAAAGCTCGTCCACCTGCCGATTCGATCGCACGCACTACCTCGTCGGCTTTTTGTGGCGAGGTAGTGTAGGTGAGGGCTACTGCTGCGCCATCGTCCGCCAGACGTTTGGCGATCGCCGCCCCTAGACCACGGGAGCCACCAGTGACTAATGCAACTTTCCCTGTAAGTTTTTTTGCCATGATTGGGTTGTGAGCCTAAATATACTATTATGCTCAACGATAGGCAACGCGGAGACTTTGGACTAAAATTACTCCCGATGCGATCGCCATTAACCCACCCCAAAACCAGTAAGGTAAAAGCAAATACCGCTGCATTTGTGCTGTATCTGAGAGTCCAAGGGGGCCAGCAGAGCTACTAAATAAATAATCTAGTTGATGGTATGTACTCACACAAGCTTGTACACCCAAAAATTGAATGCTAAACCCTTGTGCCCAACGAGGTGCCCTCAGAGCAATACCCAAAATTATTAAACCCAACAAAGGAATTGCCACCAACCCAAACGCAGAACGCACCCAAATTAATGTAGAAAATAACAAAAAACTCCCTAAAATTTTCAAACTCAAGGAAGCTGCTGTAAAACTGCGGGAAGCGAGAATCAAGGCTGCACCGGCAAGAGGTGGCCCCATTGGTCCTGCTGCTGCTACCATTGCTGGTCCGATTGGTCCCAATGATGACCGGATGCCATAAGTTGCAACACCGGAACCATTGCTAAAAATTTCCAATTTCTGAAACTGTCCTCCTAATAGGAGTGCCATTAAGCCGTGACCCATTTCATGAAACCAAGTTGCCAAGATTGTAAATGGGTATAAGATATAATCTCCTCCTGGAACTTGCCACAATAAAGCAGTAGCGATCGCCGCTGCAACTAGCCACCTTAGCCCCATGCGTTCTACAAGTGGCGGAGCTTCTGTTGTGAGCAAGGTTTCAAAATTTTTTCTTGGTTCCTTCATAAATAAATCAATTTTAGATTTTAGATTTTAGATTACAATACAGAACTCAGGAGTCAGAACTCAGAATTAATCAGGATTTACGCAAAAATGACCTGAAATCTTTGATTTATCGTAGGGGCAATTCATGAACTGCCTCTAAATTTTGTACTGGATGTGTAAGTCTCATTAATCAGGAATTTAGCGTGATTGGTATATTAATTTATTAAATGTTCTCTTGGTTCTTTAACTATTATGACTCCTAACTTCTGACGGTCGGCGGAGCTTTCAAAAGCTCCGCTCCTGAATTCTTCCGATTTTAGATTTTCCCCACAGATGAATTTGAGGACATTTAATTTTGGATTTTAGATTCTAGATTTTCTCTTCAATCCAAAATCCAAAATTCAAAATCTAAAATTGGCAATCGCTAAGCAAGTTGAAACAGGAATGTCATCATGTCTCCTTTGCCCAAACTAATGCGATCGCCTGGGCGCAAGCGGTGACGGTTCCCCGGTAAGAGGGGCAAGTTATTGATGTAAGTGCCATTGGAACTTCCCACATCTTCAACATAGTGAGCGTCTCCTTCCACGCGAATATCTGCATGAATCCGCGAGACAATTTCTGAATTGGGAAATCCTGAAACATCTATATCTGGAGGAATCCGGTCATTGGGCTTGCCGATATGAATCACAGACAGATTTTGCGGCAATTCAATCAGCATATCCGTTTGAACATGGACTAATCGGGCATTCACCTGCTGCAATTGCGTTCTCGCAGCAGTTGTCATTAGTGGTGCTGCTGGTGCGGATATTTCGGCTTGCTCTTGTGGTGGTGGTTCCAAAGGTGGTGGTGTAGGAATACCTTGGCTAGATACCACGGGTTGAACTGCAACAGTTGGCGGTGGTGTTGGGGGGCTGTTTTCTGTAACAGATGGCTGTGGCGGAGTTACTGGGGGAGCCGCCACCGCTGTTGGTGGTAAAGATGAGGTAACAGGAGGATGGGAGTTGCCAGAGGCGCTAATTCCCAACACATCTGGTTGTAAAAGTTCTACAAGGGGATCGGGTGGAACTAACGGCGGTACTTCCACGGACATATCGGGAGTCACTGTTGCAGCCACTGGGGCGTGAACATGTGGAACTCCTGTTGAGTGCAAGTTATAGCCACACTGACCACAGAACGCAGCATCTGCCTGCACCGTTGCCCCACAACTGGGACAGTGAGTAGTTGCTGGTAACGGCGTATAACAAGCTTCACACTGGACAGCGCCGTCAGGATTGGGATGATTGCAATTAGGGCAGACGATCATCGATTTTAGCCTTTGTTCAAGATCATCATAAAATATGGTGGGATTGGCAAGCTCCAGGGGCGGCCTTAGCTTTCGATTCTAGCAATTACTCCTGAAGGGACGGAGGGACGCGGGAGCAGGGGAGCAGGGGAGCAGGGAGCAGGGAGCAGAGGGGAAAGAGGTAATTTTTCATTTTCCCCCTTGCCCCCTGCCCCTCTGCCTCTTCCCATGCCCCATGCC
>NZ_JACJSJ010000006.1 GCF_014698115.1 Nostoc sp. FACHB-973 | reverse complement strand
ATTTAATTCAGCAACTAAAACGCCCAAGTGTTCCTATGTGCTTGGTTTGATTTAAATTGTTGCGTGGCGGAGCTACACCCCGCCCGCTATTTGTGCCAGTTGCGTAAGTCCTGTTCTCTATTATATGCAGCTTCATATAAAATTGGTATAAGGTTAAAGCCTCAAAGCTAGCACCGATAGTTAGGGGATGGAGAAACTACCATAGATTCTGTAAGATGGATGCCTCAAGGTTTTCCTTTCGGTTCATACATGACAGAGCTTGGAAAGTATTTAATCAGGAGTCAAAGTTGACGCAAAAATCAACAACTAAGTTGATAGAAAAAGCGTTTCCAGCAGTTCCTTACTCCGAGAACAAACACATTAACGTCCAAGGTGAGAAATCGCCTTACGATGGAGACTTAACCTACTGGAGCCAACGCAACAGTAAGTTATATGATGGTCAAACCTCTAGAGCTTTAAAGAAGCAAAACCATACATATGGGCATTGTGGGATGAAGTTTACAAGCGAAGAACGAGTACACTTACACCACATTGACGGTAATCATAGCAACTGGAAAACTAAAAATCTTCTAGCAATACACGAGTCCTGTCATGATTACACCCATATGGGCATAAGGGCAACCTAAGAATATCGTAAGCTGGACGCGTATAAATACGCACGTCCAGATTTAACAGAGAGGTGCGGGACGTAATAGCCCCCATCGACTCTACCATCACATTTTCATCCGTTCTGGTGTACCTGACTTTTCACGGCATCGATACCGTTATCGCATGGGATTATATCATGTTCGCCTAATTTAGTTATAATTCCCGCATCTGTTGAAAAATCAGGAAACCCTCTTTCCCCCTGCTCCCTGCTCCCTGCCCCCTGCTGTCTTAATGATAAGTCTTTAACCGAACACGATATTATTTACCGTGCTGAATGCCTTCTTCCACTGGAGATGTGACTGCAAGTAGATCACGCATAAGCTCCAAGTATTGTTCGCCGAGTTGGTTGATGGTTGCAGGCAGATGAAAATTGCGAGAGTATTCGATTTCTAAATAGAAACTGCCATCCATAATGTAAAAGAAAAACTCTAGCAAAGTCGTGCGTTTTTGTTCAGGAGGAGACAAACGCCGATCGCGGTCTTCTTCGATAAACTCAAAAAACTCAAACTTCGGTTGGGTGCGATTTCCCAAATAATTGGCTCGTAGGGAAGTCACATTAGCATCAGGATAAATATGGTTAGGCAAGCGATCGCTTATCCAATCAAAAGTAGTGCCGTTCATCGGCAATTCCTCAAATTTATCTTTGATATGCTTAATGGTTTTTTCCCACTTTTCCTTGTACTCTATCATCACCCCAACAGGGTAATTCACAGCAAAATTCCCAATGCTTTCCCAGAATACATGATTATCATCCACATCCCTGCCGTGGCTGCGATGGCTCACCACTACCCAAGAAGTGCCACACCAAACAGCCATCAGCTGGTATAAAGGGGCAAGTAAAAGAGTATACAAATTACAACCATAGTGCTGTTTGACTTTGCGTAATAGCGTATCGCTTTGACTTTTGCTGAGAGTGAATCGTTCACTAGCGGCAGAAGCTTCAATGTTAGCTCCCTTGATATGGTCAAAGGGAACATGAAACGCATATTGCCGAGAAGGAAATTGAGATTTCCAGTAATCAACATGACTTGCTAAAGCTTCACCTTTGTCTTGTTCCACCAGCAGACGCACAAAATCTGTATAGGACGGTGGGGAGGGATTTTCAAAGCTAGGCACACCACCTAGCAAAATTTGGTTATAAGCTTGCCAGAGTTCCCGGAATAGCACAGTTGTACTTAGCATATCAGCGATTATGTGGTGTGCAATCATTGCAATGTCGTAGCATGATTCATCAATCTTGACTACGATTGTCGCTAATAGCGGCCAGCGATCGAGGCGCAGTTCTTGACTGGCTTCCTGTATCCGAGAGCGAATTTCTGCATCGCGCTGGGTGGGTGTAATTTGACTACCATCAAAAAAGTCTACAGTCAATTGCTGTTCCAGACCCATGATTTGCTGCTGCCATTGTCCATCGCGTTGGATAAACACAGTACGCATGGCAGGATGACGTGCCACCATAAAGTTGAGGGCTTTGTTGAAAACGTCCAGATTCAAAGGTTGGCAGTAGCGAAATCGTGTGTACCCCATCCACTGATAAGGAGCATCAAAGTAGCTCACTAGCCAGCGTTGAGCCGGTCCTAGTGGCAAGGTAGGCAGAGAAGGCGATGTCGATGCTTCTTCAACGGAATCGGGGGGCTGTGACCCTTGCTTGGGATCGATCGTCAACAGGTTTGTGTTTTCTGCTTTGCTTTGTTCCTGCTTTTGTTGTGACTGACTCTGCGGTTGCGGTGTCACTAAAGCTTTACGATCCAACTTGCCATTATGATTCTTAGGCAGACTAGGCAGCCATTCCAGACGTTGAGGAATCATGTAATCAGGCAGTAGACGAGAGAGATGTTCCTTGATTTGGCGATTATCTACTTTGTTTCCAGACAACCAAGCTACTAATCTTTTCTGCCCCGCCCCGTAATCCACAGCCAAAACTGCCGCCTCGCGCACTGCTGGGTGAGTATTGAGAACGCTCTCGATTTCTCCCAGTTCTACGCGAAAACCCCGGATTTTAACTTGGTGGTCGATACGTCCATGATATTCAAAACTACCGTCTGGCAGTTCTTTAGCCAAATCACCAGTTCGATAAAGATACTCTCCAGGAATTTGGGGAAAAGGATTTGGGCGAAAAGCTTCTGATGTGCGTTGCAAATCGTTCAAGTAACCCTTGGCGAGTTGTACACCGCCAATCCAAAGTTCTCCTAATTGCCCAGCTGTCACCGGCTGCATTTGTTCATCTAAAATTTTGATGTAGACATTATCAATGGCTTTGCCAATAGGAATTTGATTAGTAACTTGTTCATCAGGGCGTTCCTCGATGATATGTGCAGTCACATCGATAGATGCTTCAGTTGGGCCATATAGGTTTGCTAACCCAGTACTCGTTCCATACTTATCAATCCAACGTTGGATAAAAGGTAAAGGTAAAGCTTCACCACTAAAAATTAACCAGCGCAAGTCAGGAAATTCCCAAGATTCATCTTCCAAAGCACTGATAAATTCCCCAAACAATGAAGGCACGAAATGCATGACATTGATTTGGGTATCTTCGATCCACTGAGCGAATTCCCAAGGATTGATGACGATTTCCCTTTCTATGGGGCAAATAGTAGCTCCTTCCATTAATGTCCAAAAGAGTTCCCAAACCGAGATGTCGAAACAGAATGATGTTTTCTGGGCAACTCGGTCTCCTGGTTTTAGCTGGAAAGTATCTTGCATCCATTTGAGGCGATTCATATAGCCTTGATGGTTGAGCATGACACCTTTAGGGCGACCAGTAGAACCAGAAGTATATAGAACCGTCATTAAATCATCGGGATCGTTGGTATAAGATGGGTCTTGGTCTGAGAAAGTAGACCAAGTATTTTTACTGATGAGGCATAATTCTTGGTTGGGCTGGAACGTTTCGCCATCATCTAAGAACATTACGGTATGCAATGGCAAGGTCGCATCCAAGCATTCTGCGAGTTTACTAGTTACTTGGTACTCAGTCAACAAAGTACCAATTTTGGCATGTTCAAGGATGTAACGGATGCGTTCTCCTGGATAGGAAGGGTCAAGGGGAACATAAGCACCACCAGCTTTGAGGATACCCAAAATTCCAATTAGCATACTAGGGCCGCGCTGTGTCATGATGCCTACTAAAGTGTTCGGCCCTACACCTTGAGTTTGCAAATAATTGGCAACTTGATTGGAGAGGCGATGCAATTGGGCGTAAGTAAGTTTAGTTTCCCCATGTAAGACAGCTATAGCTTCAGGGGTTTGCTGAACCTGTTCTAAAATTTTTAAGTAAGGAATTTCTGTAATGTTGCTCATGTTAATTTAGGGATTGGGGATTGGGGATTGGGGAATGGGGACTGGGGACTGGGGACTGGGGAATGGGGACTGGGGACTGGGGACTGGGGACTAGGGACTAGGGACTAGGGATTGGGGACTGGGGACTAGGAAATAAATATTTAGGAATAGTTTCTCAGTACCCAATATCCAATCCCCAATCCCCAATCCCCAGTCCCCAATCCCTATTTTGTATTTCTAATTTTATTGAATTGTGATGCTAAATTTTTTCTGTCTCTTGCAAAGATTTTTTATTTAATTTTATGAGAATTTTCAACAAATACTGATTTTCTGCGGCAGATATCTGTCTGTTTATTTAAGACAAATACATTACTGAGATCATAATCTACATTAGCTAACTAATTGCTAAATATTTTCAATGTTAAATATGATGTAAATATGTTGACTTAGATTAAAAATGGCAGAGAAATAGATATACTACTCTCTGCCATTTTTTATAATATTTTAAGAGTTAATGCGACAGACTTTTTCTTTTGGTCTAGGTAGAAAAATCTAGATTATGAGAGTTTTAGCTTTGAGCAGCTTGGACAAACCCTAAGGTTAAGCTGTCTTTGGCGAGGAAGTGAGATAAATGATAAGCACGTTCCTCAGTTTTTAACAAAATCTTTTCGTAGAGATAGCGTGTGCCCCGATCGCCTAGACTCTCTGCCTGAGCAGCTTGGCGACGAATTACGCCAATGATTGCTTGTTCGGCAGCTAGGTCATTTTCTACCATTTGGCGGGCGGAATATACGCCTTCGGATTCTTGTTCAAAACAAGTTAATTCTGCTAGTTTGCTGAAGGTTGCAACTGGCACACCACCCAGTCCATCCAAGCGCTCTCCAATTTCATGGATGTGGTCTTGTACTTCTTTGTAGCTTTCGTTAAAAAACTCATGCAGAGAGTAAAATTCTGCACCTTCAACTACAAAATGATGTTTTTGGTACTGCAAGTAAAGTGCCTGGAAACTAGCTAATACAACGTTGAATCCTTCGGTAACTGGGGCAGTTACGCTGTGATCCAAAAGTACGGGATTGTCATATACATGACCAAAATTTCGTAACAAAGTTTGCGTTTCAGACATTGTTCTCCTCGCTCTTTAGCAGTTACAGTTTTTAACTGCTTAGTCTTTATATATTAACATTTTCACAATAATGGCAAGGCCTATTCTCTATGACTAAATTTTGAATTGTAGGCTACAAAAATTCTCCAGTTTATTTGTTCGTTGAATAATGTGAAGGGGAGTGGGGGAGATGAGGGAGCAGGGGAGGCAGGGGAGGCAGGGGAGGCAGGGGAGGCAGGGGAGGCAGGGGAGGCAGGGGGAGAAATAACCCATGCCCAATGCCCAATGCCCCATGCCCAGTAATTATTTTTTTTCAAAGTTAATGAGAATTGTTTGCACTTAAGGTATGCTGGTTTTAAGAGGCTAAACTCTTAAGACTTTCAAAAGTCAGAAATGAAATCGCGGTATTTGCTGCAAGTTTGTTGCATTTTGAGGGCAATTCTCTTGAAATCGTTTAGTTCAGAAATAGAAAGCAAGCACGTTGTAGTGGTGAATTGGGCAGACCGATGGCAAGTCTATCAACGCCTAAAGGAGTTAGATATTCCCTGTAGTTGTCTGACTAATCAGCCACTACAAGTTGAAATTAGCTCTGCTACTGCGGCTGTTCAACTTTGGAGTGTGATACGGCGATTCACAGCCTCTCGTCAAGACCAGATTTGGACTCTTGAATGCTGCTGGAAAAGTCGTTACCAAAAGTTCTAATCTACATCGCCAATTTTCAACCCGGTGCTGAAAGTATCACTGTAGATAGCTTGTATTAGTTAAGAGGAAGTTAAAAAATGGGTGCATGTCACAGTCTGGAAGTATCAGAATTTTGCCTTGAGGGCAGATTTATAGATTTTGTTATTAAAGATGGGTATAAGCTCAAAGGTTTACTGCTGGGGACTCATGAGGGTGAATGCTACGTTAAACTCGCTAAGCATTTACGGGCTGCTTTTGATTTGCGGCTATCACCAGGTACTTGGCTACAAGTTGTTGGTTATAAACAATACGATATAAAAAAAGACAAGGTTACACTCAAAGCTGAACGTGTGATGGCGGCGCGTTCGGAAATGGCGACAGTTAAAACTATCGCTGCACCACAAGAACCACCATCAATTGATAATGCCAAGGTAAAACCAGCGAAGACGAAAGCAACTATTTTGGTGTGTCAAAAGTCTGATTGCATGAAACGCGGTGGTAAAGCCGTTTGTCAGGCTTTGGAGGCTGCTTTGAGCGATCGCGGTTTAGAAGACCAAGTTACAATCAAGGGCACTGGTTGTATGAAAAACTGCAAAGCCGGGCCAAATCTAGTTATGCCCGATAAAACCCGCTACAGCCACATTCAAGCACCACAAGTCCCGGCGCTGATGAATAAGCATTTTGCTGACAAGGGTTTAGAACCACAACCAGAGAGTTTCAGGGAAGTACCAATGGTTAATTCCAAGTTTTGCTGAAGTTGAGCCAATTTTAGATTTTAAATTTTAGATTTTAGATTTTTTTGCTTCATGCCGGACTAACATCCCGCTACGCTAACACCCGTTGCAGGTCAAATAAATCCAAAATCCAAAATCCAAAATCCAAAATTGTTTGACTGATTAATGAGAAAATTTAATGGTAAGTTTTTAGTGTGTTCCCTTGATACTCGGCAGTAATCTTTGACAGATTTTTGCAAGAGTTATTGATATAGCGATCGCCCTTATATTGTCATCAAACGATGATAATATAAGGGCGATCGCTTAATATATCTATGGAATTGAGTTGAGCGCTGGTTTGGTAGGATGCCTTAGCAGCAGCGTCAGACAATTTTGGATTTTAGATTTTAGATTTTAGATTGACCCCAGCAATCAATTCAGGGGCAAGTCAAGTAATTTTAGATTTTGGATTTATTCCACGTAGCTTGCTTCTCGCGGAGCGAGTATAAATTCGCTTGCTCTGATACCTTTTGAAATTTTGGATGCAAGAATCTTCACTTCAATCCAAAATCCAAAATTTAAAATCTAAAATTCGGTCAGGCATCGAAAATATCTACAATGATCCATTAACAATGGAATGCCAGTGGTCTAAAGTGGCTTGAAATTTTGGGTGTTGGAGGTCTGGGAGCCAAAGAATGAGCGCATCTTCACCGTTATCTTGGTAGTAACCCCGACGGCGCCCTGCTGTTTTGAAGCCAAATTTTTGATATAAAGATATAGCCCCCAAGTTGGAAGCTCGGACTTCGAGAGTAGCTCGCTCCAAACCGCGATCGCAAGCTGTTTTGATCAGTGAATATAGTAAAGTCTGTCCTAAACCTTGGCGCTGATATTGGGGATGAACCGCCAAAATTGTAATGTGAGCTTCTTCTAAAATTGACCAAAAGCAACCCATTCCCAGCAGTCTGGAACTAGAGACAGGGGAAAACAAACCCAGCAGATCGCTATTGGGACTGTCCAACTCTCGTTGGTAAGCCTCCATTGTCCACAGACCACCAAAACAAGCTAGATCTAGTTCCAGCAATGCAGTCAGATGCTCTGTTTTTAATGATTTAATTTCTAAGTCTAATGAAATCACATCTATTGAATAATATTACAAACTGTTACGCGAGACTCACTCAAAGTTAGCCAAGGCTAGAACTTTCTATACCAGATAACTGTTACTAACCTGACTTTGGTGCTGTTTGGTGGAGAAGTCGGCACTCAGACCAGTCCACAGGCTAACTTCATCCACTTGAGGGTTTTTGACATCTCATTGGTCAGAGGACTATCCTCAACTCACGCCCGATGCAGTTCAACAGTGACCTTTTAGGTTCAGTGTGACCCTTCTTGCTGAAAAAGGTAAACTGAGAAACGGGAGACTTACTCACCCCCGTATTTGAAACAAGGACAATTAATTATAGTTATGGTATCGACTCACCCCACTGGGGTTCAACATTCTGGAAGTCAATATTTACCTCAAAGGCGCAACAGCAAAGCAAATTCTTCGCCTAATCAGGAACTTTTACCCTTAACAGCCAGAGTTCATAATCATGACTTCTTGGAAATTGGTGGGTGTGATGTCACAACCCTAGTTAAGCAGTTTGGTTCACCTTTATATATTTTAGATGAAGAAACCCTGCGTTTGGGTTGTCAGCAATACCGAGATGCTTTTAAAGAATACTACAAAGGCGAATCTCAAGTATTGTATGCTTCAAAAGCTTGGAATTGTTTAGCAGTTTGTGCGATCGCTGCCTCTGAAGGTTTAGGAATTGATGTTGCATCAGGTGGTGAACTTTATACCGCGCTAGAAGCAGGTGTCAATCCTGAGAAAATCTATCTTCATAGCAACAATAAATCTCGTGAAGAACTGATTTTTGCCACAGAAGTCGGTTGCACTATTGTGGTGGATAACTGGCATGAGTTACGCACTTTGGTAGAAATTGTGGAGGCGGCAAATTCCCCTGACCTACAGCCTCGATTTTTGTTGCGCCTGACTCCGGGTATTGAATGTCACACACATGAATATATCCGCACTGGACAACTAGATAGCAAATTTGGCTTCGATCCCAATGAGCTAGAGGAATTATTTACTTTTGTTAGTCAACAATCTTTCCTTAACTGCGTAGGGTTACATGCTCATATCGGTTCCCAAATTTTTGAGCGGCAACCGCATCGAGATTTAGCTGCTCTGATGGTACAGTGGTTGCGGGATGCGGCGAAGTATGGTTTAAATTTGACAGAGTTAAATGTCGGTGGTGGTTTAGGGATTAAGTATACAGAATCAGACGATCCCCCTAGCATTGAAGAATGGGCGAAGCCGATTTGTGAAGTAATCCAAGAAGCTTGTGCAGCCGAAAATTTACCTTTGCCAAAATTACTTTGTGAACCGGGGCGATCGCTAATTGCCACAGCTTGCGTTACAGCCTACACTATTGGTTCATCCAAGGTGATCCCAGAAATTCGTACCTACGTAGCAATTGATGGGGGAATGTCTGACAATCCCCGTCCGATTACTTACCAATCAGTTTATCGGGCAGTGGTTGCCAATAAAATGTCCTCTCCCTTAACCGAAACCGTCACAATTGCTGGGAAACATTGTGAATCAGGAGATATCCTGATTAAAAATGCCCTACTCCCAAAGACAGAACCAGGAGATATTCTCGTAGTTATGGGAACTGGTGCGTACAATTACAGTATGGCATCTAACTACAACCGCTTGCCGCGATCGGCAGCAGTGGTAGTGGCGAATGGGGAAGCAAATTTAATTTTGCAACGTGAAACTTATCAAGACTTAATTCGACAAGATCGCCTACCCCAAAGACTGAAAAATCAAGAGTTAGGAGTTAAAAGTTAGAACTTAGGAGTAGTGAATTTTAAGTTTTGAGTTTTGAGTTTTGAATTAAAAGTTTATTTCATAACTCCTAACTCCTAACTCCTAAATCCTAACTCCTAACTCCTAACTGTAATTAGAGGCAAAAGTGTAATCCAGATGTCATGAGAGATTGGTGGAAGCAATGGCTGATAAACCTGGGATGGTCACAGTCCTTGCTGTTTGGGACTCTGGATATTGTATTTGTGCTGGCGCTGACGTACATGATACTAGTTATTATTAGTGAGCGCCGGACACTATGGATGGTGCGAGGATTCATTATTTTGATGCTAGCCTCAGCACTAAGTGGCAGATTCGGCCTACCTCTGCTAAATTTTGTACTAGAAAAATTGGTGATTGGTTGTGCTGTAGCGATGGCAGTTGCTCTACAGTCAGAGTTTCGGCGATTTTTAGAACAATTGGGGCGCGGCGAATTTCGTCAGCTGTTTCAACCCGATCGCTTGGCAATCCCCAAATCTGATAGTGTAATTGATGAAATTGTTGAGGCTGTTAAAGAATTGTCAAAAAACCGTATTGGAGCTTTACTAATTTTGGAAACCACAGGCCCAATTGATGAGCGGGATTTTTCTGTGCCAGGAGTAAAGCTAAACGCGGAAGTTTCTAAAGAACTGATCCAGACAATTTTTCAGCCGAAAACTTTGTTACACGATGGAGCGACATTAATCCGTGGTTCGCGGATTGTGGCATCGGGTATAATTTTACCACTTTCGGGACGCACAGCCTCGCGCCAGTTGGGAACACGCCACCGGGCGGCAATGGGAATTACTGAGCGGGTCGAAAATTGCATTTGTGTCGTTGTATCAGAAGAAACGGGTTCTATTTCCTTAGCGGAACGAGGAACCCTAAATAGACCACTGACGATTAGAAAGCTCAAAGAGTCATTAGAGGATCTCTTGTCCCCAACTGTGGATCGGGAAGCTGTTGCTCCTGGTCTTTTGAGCTTGGCTCGTCAGATAGGTGGGAAGACACTAGCATTGGTTTCACGTTTACTCAGATTACCATCGACCGCTTCTCGAGATAAAAAATGACAGCACAACAAACTAAACTGCAAGATTTGCCCACTGACTTGAAACGAGAACTATTGCCCCAGCACGTTGCGGTGATTATGGATGGCAATGGTCGATGGGCTAAACGTCAAGGTCTACCACGCATTATGGGGCATAAGCGAGGAGTCGATGCTCTCAAGGATTTGCTTCGTTGTTGCAAGGATTGGGGAATCCAGGCACTAACAGCTTATGCTTTTTCCACCGAAAACTGGAAAAGACCCCAGGAAGAAGTAGATTTTTTGATGACTCTTTTCCAAAAAGTTTTACGTCAAGAACTGCGGGAAATGGTTGAAGAGAACGTGCAAATAAAGTTTGTGGGAAATTTACAGGCTTTGCCGCGATCGCTCCAACAAGAAATTTCCCGTTCGATGGAAGAAACCAAAAATAACCGCGCCATCCGGTTTTCAGTGGCAACTAATTATGGCGGACGCCAAGAGATTTTACAAGCTTGTCGGGCGATCGCCAAACAAGTCCAGCAAGGTCTACTACAACCTGATGAAATTGATGAACAGGTATTTGAAAGCCACTTGTACACAGCGGGAATTACTGACCCAGATTTGTTAATTCGCACCAGTGGAGAAATGCGCCTTTCTAATTTCCTGCTCTGGCAAATGGCTTACGGAGAAATTTACATCACCGATACTCTTTGGCCAGATTTTAACCGCGCTGAGTTTCACCGCGCCTTGTGTGCTTACCAGCAACGGGAACGCCGATTTGGGAAGGTGTAAGTCAGTACGGAGGGTATTGCTTTTAAGTATTTTGACGTGATTGGACATTTTTGGGAATACCCACCTACAAAATAGGCGATCGCACTTTTTTCTCTGCCACTTTCGTATGATGCCTTAGCGAAGCTACAAGATCGGCGATCGCTCTGCAATTTAAAAAACTCAATGATGGCTATTGGCATGATATCGATTTCTATCATTCTGGAACAACTCATAAAGGCTGTGCAAAAGCTGCAACCAGACTAGCAGACATAGGATCATTAGTGCGAGAAAAGCGACAAAAAGGGAGTGCCAGCGATATGAATCAGGAATCTGAGTTTCCTTTTGAAAAAGCAAGGCGAGTCACATCAGAAGAAAGCCAAGAATTCAGAGCCGCGATCGCTGAACAGCTTGGGATTAACCTGAAGAAGCGGGGTCGCCCCGCGAAAGAGGAAGAAGAAAAGTATGAGCCGATTTCTATTCGACTTTACCCTAAAGTTTTCTAGCACTAATCGCGGAGCTGACAATGCCCACCCTACAAGGTCGGCTAAGCCAATTCCTGGTGAAACAGGTCGGTGGCACCATCATCTGCACCGCGATAACCCCAATCTCGGGAACCTTGAGTGTCGGGCGATTTGGGGCATATACCCGTCTTAGGGACGAGGAATTTGAAGTAACCGTACCCCCAGATGAGGGCTTTCATCTCAAACGGGGAGTAGTCGCGATTGGCAACTGTATAACGTGCGTACAAGTAGTGCTCGGCAGCAGGCAGTTCAGGACTACAGCAGTTGACTCCTCCCGGCTTCTCCCTCTGCACACGAACGTGCGACCAAGCATCGAAAAGTTGATCTACCGAGTACGTATTGCTGCGGCTGCCGCCGTATGCATTATTGATAATCCCTTCGACTCCATTGAAGTCCGGCTCGCGGTTGGGGCAACTGGCAGGCACCTGCTCCTGTCGCTGTAAGATCACAAAGTTAGTCCGAAAGGGGGCTTCCATGAACGATCGCACTTCATCTGGCAACGAACTTCCCTCGCTTTTACTACTATTGAGCTGACTCTCAATATTATTCCGTGCCTGTAAGCCTACATTATTAGCCGATTGTATAGATGGCTTAGTTTGTACTTTGTCTTCTTCGTGTTCACAGGCTGCACATTTGCGTCGCAAGGAGTCTTGTACAGGCTGTACGGTAGGAGTGTTAAGTTTGTGGGGCACAACCATCCGCATCACCTGATTTGCCATCCAATCTGCTTCCTGCTCGTACTTGTCCCCTGGTTCTCCCACCGTCAGTTTTGCCTGGGGACGACGCAACGCTATACGACTAATGTCGTGACTAAAAGACCTTTGCTCAACGGCTTCTGATAATAAGGATTGCTCGTCGGCAGACTGAGCCTCTTTGAGGTTGGTTGATTGCTCTGTTGCTGTTTGAATTAGATTATTTGTTGGTAAACTAAAGCCGCCTGTTGGGTTTGCCAGTGTTGGGGTATGTGGTGAGACAAGGGACGGATTGGAAAAAGTTGATGTACCTGCTTTCTTACGCCCAAAAGTGTAGCTGTTGCTCATCTCACCCTTCCTTAATTGATGGGTAAAGCCGTGATTCCTACTGCCAAGCATTTTGACAAGGAAATTTTACAATTTGTGAAAAGGCGATCGCTATCGACTTTAGTCTAAATTTACAATCAGACCTAGCCGCCAATTTGTGCTTCAGTATTTGCATGGTTTTTTGCCGGACTAGGAGTAAATTTCATTGCAAGCGATCGCTTTTCATTGGCGCTTTTTAGGGCTAGCTGTACTCAGCACTTAGTTTACGGTCCAGAAAACACCGCTTGTTCTATATCTTCCCGACTTAGAGAATATTTGAATGAGCGTTGGATGTCTTGTCCATTTTCCCCAGATTGGATGTATCGCACTACGATTTGCTCAACATCAAGCCAAAGTTCAGCTTGCCAACTAGGCCGCTGCACACGCCAGCAATGCCGCTGTGTTTCGTCTTGTTGACAACCTTGGTCTTTTAGCCACTGCTCAATTTGTGGCAGGGGATGATTGTATAAGGGGGTATCTGAGGGAAGAAAAGACATAGGAATTTTAGATTTTGGATTTTGGATTAGGAAATTTTTTAATATTTAATTACCATCAGGGTAATTACAGGAGATATCAAGAAGCGTGAAGTACACAAACTAGTTTTAGTGTCAGACATTAAACCTGTTTTACTTCCCAATTCTGAATTCTGAATTCTGACTCCTGAATTCTGAATTGTGCTGTACAGATGGATTTGGTTGCTGCAAATGTGTTTGCAAAGCAGGGTCACCACGAGTTAAGCCAATGGCAACTGCTAGTAACAAACAACCTACAAATGTTAACACCAGCATAAATAAAGCGAAAATTTCGCCAGATGAGAGGGGGCGATCGCTGGCATCCAGATAAGCTGATTTTGAGAAGTCATGAGAACGCGATACGGGATGATTCAAATCAGGAGGTGCTTGAATCACTCCAAAGCGAGAATAGCCAATTTTTAAATCGTAGCTTAATCGACGTTCTGGATGGCTCAGGGTGGCGTAAGCTTCATTGAGTTGCTGAAATTTGGCAGTAGCTACAGCAGCAGGCAAATCTGTAGTATCAGGATGATAGCGTTTGCTTAGTTGCCGATAAGCCCGACGAATATCGATTACCGATGCCGAGGGATGCAGTTCTAGCAGGGAGTAATAAGTTGGTTTACTGCTTTGTGCCATTGTCCCTTTCTGATTCACGGCTGTTTGAGTCACTTCGCTCAAAAGATATTTTTTATATTTTAAATCCTTTGTCAATTGGTGAAGACGGTATGAAGACACAACAACTCTAGCATTTGATAAAATATTTAATAAAGCATTTTATTAGATGCGATGCACGTCAAAATTAATCTCGAAAATATTCAAACTCTCACTGACTTTAAGCGCAATGCCAAGGACTACGTAGGAAGGATCAAGGCCACAAAATCCCCCCTTGTACTAACTGTGAATGGTAAAGCTGAGGTTGTAGTACATGAAGCACAAGCGTTTCAGCAGATGATAGATCAACTCCAGCACCTTGAAGAAGAACTGCAAAAACTCAAGCTAGAAGCATTACGCAGTCAGATTGATATTGGTATTAAGCAACTTGAGGCTGGACAATATAGCGAATATGATGAAGAGTCACTTTTAGCTTTTTTTGCAGATATTAAAGCACGAGGACAGCAAAATTTAACTGACAGCGATGCTCTATGAGTCGATTTCGGATTTCTAGTCAAGCATCGCAAGATATTGAGAATATCTGGAAATATCTAGCGCAGAATAATTTAAAAGCTGCCAATCAACTTTTTGATACTCTGCGAGAAAGTTTTCCGAAACTGGCGAAATTTCAGCAAATGGGCAAACAAAGACCTGAATTGGGTGCGTTTTTGCGAAATTTTCCAGTTAAAATTATTTAATTTTTTATCGTCCAATAGACGAAGGCATAGAAATTGTACGTATCTTGCATGGTTCACAAGATATAGAAACTATTTTTCAAGATGAAGACTAACGTATTAAATCAGCACGGGGTTTAAAGGTCTCAATTTGCCGCAATTTTTCGTAAAGTTCTCGTTCTTCTTGACTAATATTTTTCGGTGTAACTATTTGAATTTCCACTAATTGATCGCCACGTTTACCATCTTCATTAGGGTAGCCTTTATTCCCTAGTCGAAATTTTTGGCCAGATCTAACTCCGGGAGGGATGGTCATTTTTACAGGGCCATCAAGAGTGGGTGCTTCTACCTGACCTCCTAAAACTGCTTCGCTGGGAGTCACAGGTACTTGACAGAGAATGTTGAAAGCATCTAGCTTAAACAATGAATGAGGCTCGACGGTAATTTTTAAGTATAAGTCGCCACCACCAACGCCTTGGTTTCGCAAACGAATAGTTTGACCTGTAACCATCGCCGGAGGCATAGTAACTTCTAGCGATCGCCCATCTTCTAAGCGAATGCGTTCATTACCACCTTGATAAGCTTTTTCTAATGGTAAAGTTAATCTGGCTTCTATGTCCCTACGAGTAGTGCGGGGTGGGGTGTTAACTGTGTAGGCAACTTTTGTTCTCGGTGAACGAAACGGATCGCTGGAAGCACCATTATTAGAGGTATTTGCCCCATTTTGATTTTTGACGCCGATAACTTGATTAATAAAGCTTTCAAAGTCAGCAAACTGACTTGGATCTACATCCTGATTATCGTTGCGACCGTTAGCGCCAGTTTGCCAGCTTTTAGCCTTTGGCGTCTGTTTGTTGCCTGCAAAGCCTTTTTGCTTCCAATAGCGGCTAAACTGGTCATACTGCGATCGCTTGGCTGGATCTGAAAGCACTTCATAAGCTTCGCCGATATCCTTAAATTTATCCTCGGCTGCTTTATTTCCAGGATTGAGATCGGGGTGATACTGTCTTGCTAACCGCCGATAAACCTTTTTAATTTCCTCGTTGGAGGCGTCTTTAGATACTCCTAAAATTTCGTAGTAATCGCGGAAATTCTGCAAATTTTGCATAGTCAGCTATTTAAATTTTAGATTTTAGATTTGGGATTTTGGATTAAATAGGAGTTAGGAATTAAAAGTTAGAAGTTGAAAGATTTATTTTTTTACTTTTGAGTTCTAACTTCGTCAATTCTAGATTTTTAATTTGGAATTTTAGATTTCAGGAAAAATCTAAAATCTCAAATCTAAAATCCAAAATTGATTGACTCCCCACTCCAATCAGAAACTATAACCAATCATTGTCTTCTTCATCATCCCAGTTATCTTGGTAACTTGGACGGGATTTGCGGGGAGGACGATTTTCATAGGAAGAAGAACGATTATCTCGGCCATAGTCTCTGCCAGAGTCTCGGTCTCTGCTATAGTCTCTACCATAGGAGTCACGTTCCCGAAATGTATCTCTGGCAGAGTCGCGTTCCCGTTCTTTATCGCCACCAGTAAAGATGTCACGGATAGTGCCAAACAAATCGTCGTCTTCGTCTTCAGCATAATACTGGCGGACTTCTCGATTTAGCTCATATAGAGCATCTTGCAGATCGGCGTAGGTTTGGTCAATACCGCGATCGTCGTTTTCCTTGAGACTTTCTCGGAGTTCTTGGCAGATATTATCAATTTTTTGGCGGCGGTTGCGGGCAAACTGCATACCAAATTCCAAAGCTACTTCTCTAAGTTGTCGTTCTGCTTGGAAAATCAACGCCTCCGAACGAGTCCGCTTTTCTACTCGTTCTTTACGTTCGCGATCGACATCGGCGTATTTTTGAGCATCCTGAATCATCCGATTTACTTCGGATTCTGTCAAGGTAGAAGCGCCTTGAATGGTGATACTCTGTTCTCTACCAGTGGTTCTATCTAAGGCTGTTACCTGCAAAATTCCATTGGCATCGATATCAAAGGATACTTGGACTTGGGGAATCCCCCGTGGCGCTGGTGGGATGCCATACAGCTTGAACCGTCCTAAAGACTTGTTGTTTGCTGCCATGTCTCTTTCGCCCTGGACTACGTGAATTTCCACAGTATTTTGATTATTTTCCGATGTAGAAAATATATCAGAGCGACGTACTGGTATGGTAGTATTGCGGGGAATGAGTTTTTTCATGACGCCGCCGATGGTTTCCAATCCCAAAGATAGCGGTGTGACATCCAAAAGCAGCACATCTTTGAGTTCGCCTGCAAGTATGCCTGCTTGAATTGCTGCACCCACTCCCACCACTTCATCGGGGTTGACATTTTCGTTGGGTTCTATACCAATCAAGTCCCGTACTAGCTGCTTTACCATTGGCATTCTTGTGGAACCGCCAACTAACACAACTTCTTCAATGTCTCTAGGTGAAAGTCCGGCATCTTTGAGGGCGCGTTTAACTGGTATCCGCAATCGGCTAATCAAATCACCACATAAGCCTTCAAACTGGGAACGAGTAAGACGAGTTTCCAGATGTTTGGGGCCATCTTCTGTGGCGGTGATGAAAGGTAAGTTAATATCCGTGATGCTGACAGCAGAAAGTTCAATTTTGGCTTTTTCCGCAGCTTCCATCAGACGTTGCAAAGCTTGGCGATCGCGTCTTAAGTCTACCTCTTCTGTTTCCAAAAATTGCTCTGCTAACCAATCTACTATTTTTTTGTCAAAATCATTGCCACCGAGTTGTGTATCTCCACTGGTAGCTTTCACTTCAAATATGCCATCGCCCACTTCTAAAATCGACACGTCAAAGGTGCCACCACCCAAGTCAAATACTAAGATAGTTTCCGTGTCACCCCGATCTAATCCATAAGCCAAAGATGCAGCAGTTGGTTCATTCAGAATCCGTAGTACCTCTAAACCAGCAATTCTGCCAGCATCGCGGGTTGCTTGCCGCTGGGAATCATTAAAATAAGCGGGTACTGTAATCACTGCCCCTGTCACAGGTTCACCCAAATAGCGACTAGCATCGTCTGCCAATTTCTTCAGCACCATTGCGGAAATTTCTTCCGGGGCGAAATCTTTATTCAGGCGGGGACAGGCGACTTTAATATTACCTATTTCGTCTTTGCGAATGGTGTAGGGTACACGCTTTGAATCTGGGTTCAGTTCGCCATATTTGCGCCCAATAAAGCGTTTCACTGCGAAAAAGGTATTTTGGGGGTTGAGGACGGTTTGTCGCCGTGCCATTTGCCCAACTACCCTTTCGCCTTCTTTGCTGAAGCCAACTACGGAGGGGGTTGTTCGCATTCCTTCTGCATTGGCAATCACCACCGGCTTGCCACCCTCCATCACGGCGACTACTGAGTTGGTTGTACCCAAGTCGATGCCGACTACCTTGCCCATGCGTTACTCTTCTCCTAAAGCGTCTTATATATTTATTATGATTGGGTGGAACTACCTCTAGCTTTGTGCTACAGGGTGAAAACACCTCAATGGTATAATAGTCGTCATTAAGGTAGAAAGTTAAGAAGTTCAGCTAGAGGAGATAGTTGCAAGACTAGGATAGCATTGACGATGCTTGGTGTGTCCAAGCAGCCTCAATTGTTGTTATCTAGCTACTTCTGTTTACTCTATCTGCAATTTGGTAAATCCACCTTAATCATGCTTGCTGTGCTTTTTTGAGTACCTGAAAACTTTAAAAATTTGAGTTTAATAGAACGATTACAAACTTCCCTCAATGAGATAGCGCGAGAACGCGATCCTTATATGGCAACAGCTGGGCATTTTTTTGTCCAAGAATATATCCGCCAGGAATTTTCCCAATGGGGAAGTGTGGAAATCCACACCTTCCAAGTTAGAGGTAAACCTTGTAAGAATTTGATCTTAAATTTACCTTCCCAAGCTAGACCGCAAAAAAAGGATTTGCCACCTATTTTAATTGGTGCCCACTATGATGCTGTTCCTGGAACACCAGCTGCGGATGATAATGCCACAGGTGTAGCAGTGTTGCTGGAATTAGCCAGAAAATTTGCTGCCGAACCTGTAAGATATCCCCTAAGGCTGGTTGCTTTCGATATGGAAGAATATGGCTTACTGGGTAGCGCTGACTATGCAGCTTTGTTGCGCGAACAAAAGCAGCAGTTACGTTTAATGATTTCACTAGAAATGCTGGGCTATAAAGATTCTACACCCGGTTCTCAAAGTTACCCGCCTTTTTTGGAGCGCTTCTACCCAAATAGCGGCGATTTTATTGCTTTAATTGGCAATTGGCGGACAATTGGTGACTTAATTGGCATGAGTCGTAGTATTCGCCAAGTCGGTGTACCTAGTCAATGGCTACCCGTACCAAATAAAGGTTTAATAGTTCCGCAAACCAGACTTAGCGATCATGCACCTTTTTGGGATTTGGGTTATCCGGCAATGATGGTCACAGATACGGCATTTTTACGGAATCCACATTATCACAAACCTAGTGACACAGTTGCTAGTTTGGATTTAGATTTTTTGAGGGGTGTATGTGAAGGTTTAGAGATGGGGATTAGGCGATTTTGACCAAGCCCCGTTGGGGGGGGTGTAGGGGTGTAGGGGAAATCGCCAAATCAACGAATGCGATCGCCAAATCAACAAATGCGATCGCCAAATCAACAAATGCGAACGCTAAATCAACAAATGCGATCGCTAAATCAACAAATGCGAACGCTAAATCGATAAATGCGATGGCAAAAATAACATTAGAAAGGGGAAACTAGAACATCTAATTCCCTCCCTTTTATAAGCTACGGTGTACACATAAGTCGAATTACCCCCCTTAATCCCCCCTTATCAAGGGGGGAAAAAGAAATCTAGTTACCTCGCCAATACATACGGGGAGGGTTAATTCAACCCTCCTGTGGTACTCTCAACTGATTAACCCATCAGTATCTCGGTTGATGAGGTTTATCTTGAATTTTCGGATTTTTCCAGATGAAGTGGGGGTGTTGGATTTGCATTGGTGTTTTCTGGAAAAAACTGCTTAATTCATCAGATAAAAGCAGAAAATTTCTGTTACTTTGCCTTTTTGAATAGTAAAGTTTAACCCTCCAGGGCTGGGTTCTTCAACTATGTAATTTAAATTGGTAACTTTACCATCTTGAGTTATTTCAGTTTTTCCATAGGTTCTAATCACTTTTGTTTGTGTATCGCCTACTTTTACTTTATCTATGGTGGAATATTTAGAACTGGTTGTTTTAATTTGGTAAACAGTAAATTTCCCTGGTTGAGCATCTTCAGCTAAATCAACTGTAATGCCTGGATATTTAAGAGTACGAACTTTACCAATAGCAGGTACAAAGGCATTTTCTACTTTTACAGGTTTACCTAAAATTTTTCTGACTTGTGCCTCGGACATAGAAAGTTTTACGCCACCTATTCCTAGACGTTCGATAGTGATTTTTGTTGATTTATTCTGAGAAATTTGATAATTAGCGGTACTAGCAATTACTTGACTATGGGTATAGCTAGTCAAGGGAATAAGAAAAGTAGCGATGCCTACGGTGGGCTGCGCCAACGCCAACAAAATTACTCTTAACATAATTACATACTCGAATATGACTTCAGCGTGTGTATCAGTTTTATCACATGCTTTTTGCATTTCCAGATGTTTCTGTTGCTGTGGAAAAAATTATTAATAGTTAAAAATAATTTTGTCGTGAGGCTACGATTTTTCATCTATTACTTTCACAACAGATCGACTAGATTGGGCTAGATAAATACCTACTAAAACTACGGCAAAAGCCACCCAGTCAAACAAGCCCACTTGTTCTGAAAAAATGAACCAAGCAAAAATCGAAGCTAAAACTGGTTCCGCCAAAAGAGTGACGGCGACGACTCGTGAAGAGATTCTGCTGAGGCTGTAAGCTAAAAGTCCCTGACCCAACACTTGGCAGAAAAGGGCTTGAAAAATAATGAAAAACCAACCCATCCACGAATAGGGGAGTAGTCTATCTTCGAGGAATGGAACGACGGGTAATAAAAACATTGTTGTGATTCCACAGCGCCACAGCATGATAGTTGCGGTGCTAAATCGAGAACGGAGTTGTTCTATGAGCAACATACACGTTGCCATGAAAATCGCAGTCAGAAATGCTAAGACATCACCGAGTAATTGGTCAGTGGCAAATTGCACTTTATTGATTTCAAATGCGATCGCTCCCCCCAAGGCGATGGCCAAACCAACAACGAATCGATAATCGAAACGCTGACCGAATAACAGATACCCAGCCAAAGCAACGAATAAGGAATTCAAATTAGACAATAAAGCTACGTTGGCAACGTTAGTTTGACTCAGCGACCAAGCCCACAAAAGTAGGTAGGTTGCAGCAGCAGTTCCCATTGCTAACAACAGCCAGATTTCTTTTTTGGTCAAAGGCTTGTGTTCGATTGCTTGGTTATCCGACTGTTGGTAGCGGAAAGCCTCAAGTCCATTCCACAGTGCAAAGACGACTGTAGCAATCCAACTGCGATGAAATACTACAGCATTTGCACCAATTTCTAATTGACATAATTTGGTCAGAGATGGTGCCAAAGATATGGGAATTAGGGCAAAAAATAATGACAAAGTTCCTACTAAAGCTGGTGTTGAGGATAACTTTTGTTGTAGGAATGCCTGTTTTGTCGTCATATTTTTAGCAAATTTTTAACAAAAATAGTTTTGACTGATTCCTGGAACGGCGAATTAGCTGCAACCTGGCTAGATATGGCTAAGTATAGACCGATTAAAACTATAGCGAAACCCATTAGATTAAAAAAACTTAACTTTTCCGAAAATATTACAAGAGCGAAAATGGCACTAAATACTGGCTCTAACAGATGCACCAAGGAGACAACCACAGAGGAAAACCTAGCAAGGCTATAGGTCAAAATTCCGTGGCCTACAACTTGGCAGATCACTGCTAGGGAAATCACCCAAAGCCACCCGCTGACTGTAGAAGGGAAAAACTGATCTTGAGTGAATAAAAGTATGGGGAACATGGTTAGGGCAGCGATCGCACAGATCCAGAACTGAATTATATCTGGAGAAAATTTAATTCGTAATTTTTCTACCATCAGCAGGTATGCGCCCATGAAAATTGCTGAAGCGATGGCAGCAAAGCTTCCTCGAAGTTCGTTTGTGGCGATTTGGAGTTGTTCAAATTCAATAGCGATCGCTCCCCCAAGAGCGACGACCATCCCGATCAAAAATTGACTCCCAAAACCGTGACGAAATAACAGCCACGCCCCTAAGCTAGTAAATATGGGGGCGAGATTATGTAAAACACTAGAGATAGCGACGCTAGTTTGAGTCAGCGACCAAGCCAAAAAGACCAAAGTAGCAGCCCAACAAACACCAGCGCCTGGGAATAGCCAGAAATCTTGACTAGTGTAGGATTGCTGTTCTATGGGTTGATTTTGGGAAAATTGCTGAGATATCGTTTTATATCCATACCACAACCCGAAGACCAGACTAGCAACCCAGAAGCGATTAAATACAGTGGCATTGGGGCTGAGTTCAGTTTCGCTCAATCTCACAAAAATAGAGCCAAAAGAGATGACGCCCACGCCTATAAGTAATACCGCAAGCGCCATCTTCGTCTGATTGGATATATTCATTAGGAAAGTTAAATTCAATTGATGACCAAAACAGGGAGTAGGGGGAAGAGAGAAAATACCCTACTCCCTCGTTAAACATAAAGTTGAATTTGGGTGGAGGCTGCTTGCATTCTGAATTCTGAATTCTGAATTCTGTTAGCGCAGCGGGGCGTAGCCCATTCTGACTTCTCTTTTAAGATCCATTAACCAACCCAATGCTCTTGAGCAAATCCTACAGCTATTTTGGCTAATAACGTCACAAACAACCCTAGTATAAAATATCCTTGGCGAGGATTGCGAGATAGTAACACACCAATGGCTACACTCAGAGGTACAATTCCATAGGCCAGACGACTCAAGGAAATAGTACCTCCAGAGGCTAGCAGTAAACCAATACCGCAAAAGCCATAGATAACTGTAACTGGGGTGAGTTGTCGATGTAAGCGCCACAACACAAAGCTACCACCTAAGACCATAACCACGTTCAGGAAGTTATTTATCCACTGCTCGCTTGCCAAGACTAACAAAAACACAACTAAAGCATAAAAGCCATAAGCTAATTTTCCAAAAAGAAAATGTTTATGAAAGCGCCATAAAAGATAGCCACCGCCAACAATTACAGCCACCAACAAGGGATACCAGGGGTCTTTGATGCCGCCAGATGGGTTTTGCACCCAACCAAATTGCCAATTCTTGCTGCCAACTGCAATTTGCATCAGCATGTTTAACCAACCCTGCCAATCAAACCCAAGGGAAGGTCGCCATCCCCGTTGTGCTTGGATAAAAGCTAAAGGGTTACCGAAAGAAATTGCACAATACAAACTGAATAAAAGTATGCCAGTAGCAGTAGCAAAACCAGCAATATAGGCAATGGGTGGTCTGCGTTCTTTCCAGGCTGCGATCGCCAAGGCCGGAATTAGTGCCATACCTGTGGGACGTGTTGCTGTGGCCATAGCGCCCCAAAGGGCAGTCCAGCGATATTGCTTGCGATCGAAAGCCCGCAAAGCCGCCGTACTCAAAAACAAATACAGTCCCTCTGTGTAAATCACCGCCGTAAACATAGACGAGGGATAGCAACAAACCACAGCACTCACCCATTGGGCGGCACTGCTGCCATAATGCTCCTTAACCCAAAAGTATAAACAGTAAAGGGCTGCGAAAAATGCCAGGTTGTTTACCAAAATGCCCGCTAATTCAAACGGCAAGCCCAGCTTCATCAAAACCCAGATACTCAAGGGAAACAACGGAAAAAAGGCTAGATTATGCTGGTTACCGTCATCGACGAATTCATAACCGGAAGTAGCGATCGCTCGGTAATGCATACTATCCCATGCATCAAAAACCTGCCAGCCAAAACCCGGCAAAAATGCATCTGCTGGTAACGGTAGCCTTGGTGCAACCAGCAACATAGCTATCCAAATGAATATTCGACTGGCAAGCCATATTGCGGCTGGATATAGGAAATCAGTTTTCCATAAAATTTTTCTTATAGCTATCTGAACTTTGACCATAGACTTGAGTATTTCAAAATACTACTTTATCCATCCTCTTATCTATGAATACAGCACAGTAATTTATGAGTGAAATTATGCATCTTCAATCCTCCACCAACATAAGTAACAAACTGAACAAATCGGCAATTACTGGAAAATATTTTCTATTTTGGTCATTTTTACCAATTTTGTCAGCATTTATATTTAAAGATATCGTATTTATAAATACAAATTTTGTCTAGTTAAATGAAAATTATGCTGGGTATTGGGCATTGGGCATCCCTTCGGCTTCTCTACGAGACGCACTCGCGTTCGCTCAGGGCAAGTGGGCATTGAGAATTAGTCATTCCCCGCGTAAGAGCGTCTCCTCGACTCTCCCACTCCCCACTCCCCACTCCCCTCAGTGTATAGATTATAGTCATTGGTGTTATTAATGAGTCCTCAGCAATTTATAGTGAAAGTTGTCTGTAAATCCTGAAATAATTGTGAAAGCGATTACTCTTGTTGGTTCTACTGGTTCTATTGGGACTCAGACTTTAGATATTGTTAGTCAGTACCCAGATCAATTTCGGATTGTGGGATTGGCAGCTGGGAGCAATGTCGAAATGTTGGCTGCTCAAATTCGGCAATTTCGACCGAAAATAGCAGCAATTTGCTTAGAAGATAAATTCCCAGCACTCAAAGAAGCCGTTAAAGACCTCGATCCGCAACCCATTCTACTGGCTGGCGAAGCCGGAGTCATAGAAGTTGCCCGCTACGGCGAAGCGCAAACGGTTGTCACCGGAATCGTGGGTTGTGCTGGTTTGCTACCAACGATCGCAGCTATTGAAGCTGGTAAAGATATCGCCTTGGCAAATAAGGAAACTCTAATTGCTGGCGGCCCCGTAGTTCTACCCCTAATCGAAAAACACGGTGTAAAATTACTACCTGCTGATTCCGAACATTCTGCGATATTTCAATGCCTACAAGGTGTGCCAAAAAATGGTTTGCGACGGATTTTACTGACTGCATCTGGTGGGGCTTTTCGGGATTGGGATGTAGAAAAGTTAGCAGAAGTGACCGTTGCTGATGCTTTGAAACATCCGAATTGGTCGATGGGGCGTAAAATCACAGTAGACTCTGCTACTTTGATGAATAAAGGACTGGAAGTCATTGAGGCTCACTTCCTGTTTGGCTTAGGTTATGACGATATTGAAATTGTCATTCATCCCCAGAGCATTATTCACTCGCTGATTGAACTGCAAGATACCTCAGTTTTAGCCCAACTCGGTTGGCCAGATATGCGTTTACCCTTACTGTATGCTTTATCTTGGCCCGATCGCATTTACACTAACTGGGAACGCTTAGATTTAGTGAAAGCTGGAAATTTAACCTTCCGCGAACCAGATCACCAAAAGTATCCTTGTATGCAATTGGCTTATGCTGTGGGTAAAGCTGGCGGTTCCATGCCCGCTGTGTTGAATGCCGCAAATGAACAAGCCGTGGCTTTATTTTTATCAGAAAAAATTCGGTTTTTAGATATTCCTCGGTGTATCGAATGGGTGTGCGATCGCCATCAAAATGATAACCGTGCAAATCCCTCTTTAGATGACATTTTGGCAGCAGATCAATGGGCAAGACAAGAAGTTTTAACAGCAATTGAAAAGTTAGAAACTGACTCCCGTCTAATTTCTTTGCGATAAAAACCTTCACTCAGATACCCAAAAGGCAGATTTTCTGGCTCTTAACTAATTCCTGTTTAGCCTTCAGCCTAATGCTGAAGGCTAACGGTCAAATATCACACTTCCCCAATATCAAAAATGCGTAGCCGTAAGGCTTGTCGTCAGACATCGCACTTTCCCAACTTCAACAAAAATGCGAACTGACAAGTCAGCGCTTCGCTATCGCACTTCTCCAAAATCACAAATGCGTAGCCGTAAAGCTTGTCGTTAGACATCGCTTTGGGACTTTGGATATACTGAAAATAGAAAGAACTAGCCAAGACAAATTGAATGCATGACAAATCGTGAAGAATTGATCCAGGAACTCGAACAAGCTCCTGATGATATAGTTCAGTCAGTATTGAATTTTGTTCGTAGAGTAAAAGCAACACGCAAAACTCATCCCCTCGCAAAATTTGCAGGTATTTTAAGTGATGTCGAAGCCCAAGAATTAAAACGGGCGATCGCTACAGAATGTCGTCAGGTGGATGTAAATGAGTGGTGAGATTGCTCTGGATACCTCCGTGGCGGTGCGTTTTTTGAATGGGGACAATGGGATAGTTGCACGAGTACTAGCATTACCAGAGGTGGTTTTACCTACCATCGTAGTGGGGGAGTTACTTTTTGGCGCGGAAAACTCTACTCGTCCATTACAAAATTTACCTCGTTATCTGGAGTTTATTGAGGCTTGTGTAGTTCTACCATTAAGTCGAGAAACAGCAGCAGTCTATGCTCAAACCCGACTGACTTTGAAACGGAAGGGACGACCAATTCCAATGAATGATGTTTGGATTGCGGCACAATGTTTAGAGCAGGGCTGGGTATTAGTTACGGATGATACAGACTTTGATTATGTTGATGGCTTGATGTTAGAGCGTTGGTAGTTCAATCTAGGAATTTATAGCTCAATCCCATTCAAACCCAAACTAAACGCGTAGGCGTAGCCCGTCGTAGACATCGCCCTTCATCTCATCAACAATAAATGCGTAGACGCGCAGCGGCTTCTCGTCAGACATCGCACTTCCCCAACATCACAAATGCGTAGCCGTAAGGCTTGTCGTCTGACATCGCACTCCTCAAAACCAAAATGCGATAACTTCTCTTCTCTGCGAGAGGCTACGCCAACGAGACGCTACGCCAAGTTTCATTTTTTGACGGAGACTACGTTTGTAATTCTGTTCGCGGTTAAGGGCATTGAGAGCAAAGCGTCGTAAAAGGGCAAAATTTTGCGGACTGTGGAAAGAACGAATGGGACAAGCATCTTCTTTGAAAGTACAATTCCCGTGTCCAATGAACCTCGTTTTCAATGCCCGAATGCTTGCGGATAGCCCGACCGATAATTTGAGCATTACTGTTTAAAGAAGTGAGATAAAATTGAACCTCACGAGTAGTTTTATTCCAAAGATGACGCACACGGACAACCATAACTAGGGATTGCAAACCGGCCGATAATTTAGGTTGATAAAGCTTACCAATAGCAGCAATGGGTACAGTCCAAACTTCACGAATTTCCGTGCGATGATGTGCTTTTTCAATCCGTTTGTCATAACAAGGAATTTTTTTGACGGGTAGAGTTTTTATTGTTAATCAACGATTGTATATGCTCTTAGTTGGAAGCGATAAAAATCCTCAAACCAGTGATGTCGGAAAGTTTTTTGACTCCTTCGAGTTGATACAGTAATCATTAAGTTACTAGTTGCCGAATAGATTTTTTTGGCAACTATTAGGACTCCTGTATGATTTATGAACAAAATTTCAAATTAAACCCTGATAAAACAGCCTTTTCAGTCTCAGTATGTTTCAAAAATCAAATCGGAGTCCTAATCTAACTCTTGTATTTTGTGATTATTGATACACAAATCTTAAAAAAATCTTTACAGTAATTCTGCCAAATTGCCAAATAAGTTGCCTCTGATCTGAATTTTTGCCTCATTTTCAGGTAATATGGCATTGGCACAGTTACACAATAAAATCTGAGCTTTAGGATCTACTGAAAATTAGGTCTAATAGCTTTAGCACTAGTAATTTTTACTCAGATAAAAGTTTATCTTTTCTGAATAAACACGTTGTCAAATAACGGCTATTGTTAAGGAATTTATATATTTATGATTGCTACGTTGATTGTAGCTTGGATTGTCTTCATAATATTATGGAAGTTGCTGAAAGCAACCCTGAGTAGTGCATTAACTATTGCGGCAATCCTAGTTTTATTAAACATCGGTTTTGGCATTACTCCGCACGATATTTGGCATCACATAATGCAGTTTGCCCAAAGTATTTCGCAGATCCAAAGTGGGAAGTAATACCATTTTGGATTTTAGATTTTAGATTTTGGATTGAGAATCGGCTTCGTGTATTTTACTTGGTGTGATTACATTTGTGGCAATCATTTTTTAAATTGCTATAAAAAATTAAAAATTCACCTTGATTAACAAAGGTGAATTGGAAAAATTAGCAGACACAATTTTCGTGTACAACCTTTGTTGGTCAACTATTATTGAACGCTGAAATCTTAGCTAATGCATCCTTAAAACTTGGCGGTAACTGACGCATAATCTTGCCTCTTTCACGATCTAAAGCTACTAAGGTCACCTTGGCAGTGACGTATAATTGTTGTCCATCAGTTGAGACAATGGCATAATCCCAATTAATCCGGACGCCAGTAACCTCAGCCATACGGGTTTTAACTATCGCCGCCATACCCAATTGAATTGAACGATGATACCGCACCGACAATTCTACAACTGGTAAATCACAACCTAAAGCTACTAAATCAGCAAATTCAATACCGATAGATCGCAAGCATTCAACCCGTGCTTCTTCCATCCAAGTTAGATAGGAACCGTGCCAGACAATACCTGCATAGTCAGTGTGGTGGGGTTGCACTCTTACAGGATATTCAAACCAGTTTTCAAATTCATGATTTGATGGCTTGTCAAGGGCACTAGTTGGTGATAACTTTGGTTGATTGGGTTTTGTTTCTGACATTTTCAAGTTTCTGGGTACTTATTTTCAGAACCTACAAATTTTATAAATATAGAGTAGTTTAAAAATTAATTGCGTTCCAGGACTTCTTGATTTAAGATTTACACTTCCGAGTATAGGGAGTGTTTTGTTATGCAGCCTAATCTCCGGTATGTTAGTGTTGTAACTTTGACTCTACTTAGTGTACTAGGTTTTGGGATGGTCTACCCAGAAAATCACCAAGTCAGTACGAATACAAAGTTGCGATGTCTAACGACAAGCCCTTCGGGTTCGGAGGTTCGCAATCGACGGGAACCGCCAAGACTGCGACCTCCTCACCGCTGTGCGTCTAGGCATTTGGGAGAAAAAGCTCAAGCTTTACCCCAGAATAATCAACTCTCAGAAATTGAAAGACTCAACGAAGAAGCTATCAAACAATCTCAGCAAGGTCAATCGCAACAAGCTTTGCAAAGATTAGAAAAAGCATTAGCCATCAGTAGAGAATACGGTGAGCGTTCTTGGGAAGCTGTAACATTCAACAACATTGGCAGAGTATACCAAACTCAAAGAAAGTATTCCGAAGCACTCCAATCTTATCAGCAAGCGATATTGATTAATAAAGAACTCGGAGATCTAGTCCGACTTGGCAAAACCTATAGTAATGTAGGTTACTTATTCGATATCCAAAATAAACGAGAGTTAGCAATTCTTTTCTACAAAGGTTGCGTAATTAATCGTGAGAAAGCTCGTTTGAATCCATCAACACTAACTGCACCACAACCAGATGCTTACAGCATTACTGTTAGTCAGACATATCGAATTTTGGGTGAACGATTACTCAAACAAAAACGTATTCCTGAAGCGCAACGCACAATGGATTTACTTAAAGTTGAAGAAATAGAGGAGTATCTCCAAAATGTCCCAGGTAATCAACGTACTGCTAAAGGTATTGAGATAGTGGCAGAAGAAAAACCAATTAAACAAAAGTTAGATCAAACCGTAGATAATGCTATTGTATTGGGTAAAGAATTAACAAAACTCCGAAAAATTCCTCTCCAAGAACGATCGCCACAACAAAAACAACGCATCGAACAGTTAGTATTAAACCAGCAGCAACTTTTGGATGAATTTAACCAATTTCTCGATAGTCCTCCAGTGAGAGCGCAGATCGAACAAATTAGCCGTACAGCTAGGCGGCAAAATTTGGATTTAGAAAGTCTCAATGAAATTCGAGATAATTTAGCGCGATTGCCCCAAAAAGCTGCACTACTCTACCCACTGATTTTAAAAGATAGTTTGGAATTGGTATTAGTAACTCCCGATTCTCCACCAATTCATCGCACTGTTGCAGTGACAAGCGAAAATCTTCATCAAACAATTGGAGACTTCCGCCAAGCTTTAATGAATCCCAGTCAAAATATCAAAGCACCTGCACGCCAATTGTATGATTGGCTAATTAAACCAATAGAAAAAGACCTGAAACTCTCAGGTACACAAACTCTGATTTACGCTCCAGATGACCAGTTACGCTACATTCCTTTAACTGCTTTATATGATGGCAAACAATGGCTAGTGCAGCGCTTTGGTGTCAATCACATTACATCTGCTAGCTTGACTAACTTAAACACTCCAAAACAATCTCATTTGCGAGTTTTAGCTGGTGCTTTTACTAAAGGTAATTATCAAATCAAAGTCGGGAATCGGCAGGTTGCTTTCGCTGGTTTGCCTTTTGCAACGCGAGAAGTGGAAAGTGTAGCTGCGGCGGTTCCTGAAACTAAGAAGCTTTTAGATGATGCTTTTACCCCCAAAGTCGCTGTACCCCAAATGGATGATTATACAATTGTCCATTTAGCGACTCATGCAGCTTTTGTGGTGGGTAAACCAGAAGATTCGTTTATTTTATTCGGGAATGGCGATCGCGTTAACTTTAGAAATGTCGCTACTTGGTCACTCCCCAATGTCGATTTAGTAGTCTTAAGTGCCTGCGAAACCGGCTTGGGAGGCAAGTTAGGTAACGGTGAAGAAATTTTGGGCTTTGGCTATCAAATGCAGCAAACCGGCGCTAGAGCCGCCATCGCCTCGTTATGGTCTGTGGATGATGGTGGTACACAAGCACTAATGAGTGCTTTTTATAATATTCTCTCTTCTGAGAAACTGACTAAAACCGAGGCTCTACGACAAGCTCAAATCTCATTAATTACCGGAAACTCGAAGGCAAAAAATGACAATAGACCTGCAACGCGAGTTAGTAACTTTAGTCACCCATACTACTGGGCACCTTTTATTTTGATTGGCAACGGACTTTAGGAATACCAATTTTGGATTTTAGATTTTGGATTTTGGTGAAGCAGCGCGGTCTTCTCCCAAGGGGAGACGCCAAGGGCGATAGCGCCGCCGGCAAGCGAGTCTGCGAGCGTCTGGGGGTTTCCCCCATGAGCGACTGCTGAACCCGAAGGGATTAAAAGCGTTTGCCGCAAAGCTGTTCCAATAATTTGAAACTTTGAATTCTGATTACATAATGCCCTGACGAATATTTTGATGAAATTTGACCACAAGAGGAGCGATCGCTTTTCAAGTCAAGTAGGACACGGGAACATGTCCCAGAATTGGGCAGCCATATACGCCACCTGTGACTGTGGTGCGTTTCAACACCTGATAGCTCAAGGTTCAAAATTTGGCTCGTTAAGTTTTGGCAGATACTAAAAAACATGCGATAGGCTAAGCACCAGCCAATCACTGAATGGTAACGGAGAATGAATAATTAGCGATCGCTAAGCAAGCCGCTATTACCAATCACCGGTTACCGAAAATCAATTTGTAATTTGCCATCGGTCTTTGGAACCTTAACACTTCTTAGCAAGAGTTTTGGAGTCTGTATCAGTATGCATAGATTGCTTGACAAGATTAGCCAACTCCTGTAATTGGTTAATTGCCTCCGCACCCTCTAACTTCATTAATTCACGGTCATCCCGCATTTCTGTCCAGGTAATCCCGTAATCCGACACTAAAAACCGAATCAGGTGGTTATCACCCAAGCTAACCATAAATGATGCACTATTCATTTGGTCGCCACAGGTGTAACAGGACGCAGGATAGCCACGCCGCTCTAATACAACCGCCAAGGCTTGGAGGTTCATTACCAAGTCTTGTACGAATTGTCGATGTTGATGTGCTAGTCTCAGAAACACTTTTGTCCTCCAGACACCACAGTCATTTGAGTCACTTTTATATTTTCTTTAGATTTTTCCATCCACTGGTATTGTAAACTATTCATTACAATTACCAGACAGATGAAATTGAGTCAGTAATTGACTACCTTGTTTAGGGTAGTACATCAGCCTTTTGAGCGTCGTATCAAACTATTCAGTTTGGAAGTTCAAAATCTGGGACGGAATTGTTAAATTTAACTTATGTCTTTGTACACTTCTGTGAAGGTAGATTTCTACACGAAGCGATCGCTTTAAGAGTAACTCAAATCTACCAGTAGTCAACTACAGAAAAGCCACATATTGTGTTTTTATTAACCATGTGCAGCTAAATTCACTACTCTGGGAGTCTCTAACGTAGTTTTGCGTTGTTATAGTACCTCTTGCTTGCATGTTTAATCTGTTCTGTTTTTAGCGTAGATTTTGGTATGCACAGATTATTAGGTATACCAAATTTGTTCCTCCTAACTATATATATTTGAGCAGATGAGAGCGCAATTGGTAAATTCAGTAGTAAATTGCAGAGTAAATATAAATTGCGATACAAAAACTACGTACTTAAGAGATCAGCCTGAGTGTGGAATTGACAATCAATAAACTTAACACTGACAATACCTAAACTCTGGGAAATAATGTTGCCATTTAGGCAATACTTTCAGCCATCTGTTTATATTTAAGCTTTCTCAGCATTAAGTGACTTAAAACTACTGATGATGGTTGCTCCCATAAGTTTTATAAATGTATTGCGTAGTGCCGCACCAAAAGGTTGATGCAATTTTGTTCCGCCCACGCGATAGCGGGGCATGAACCCAAATAATCTAAAATCTAAAATCTAAAATCTAAAATTTGCACGGTCAATAAGCTGCGATCACCAGTGCAAATCTGCCTTTCTACCAATTCAGAATCCCCTACGGTATCTTGTCGGTCAAAATTCCCTGGCACTTTCAGCAGCCTGTCTCAATGCCAAAAAAGCTTCTTTTAGAGGTTGGCTAACGGCACTGTCTGGTTCTGTTAGCACTAGCTGTTGGTAGGCTGACAAAAATTGCGATCGTAGCCGATGGAACAAATGCAGAAAGTGACGTACAAAACTGATACAATCCAAAACCACAATCTCTATGCCATCTGTACGGTCGTACATACTTGAGGCATATTCCTGAATAGCTTCTTCGATCGCATCCGTCGTGATAAAAATATAGTTGTCAACCCGCTTGCCTGTGCTGTTGATTTTTTGCAAAGCACGGTCAATATCTGCTAACGTGACGCGTCGGGTCTTCATTTCATAGCTGGTAATCACCTTCTCGTCATCAACTAAAGTAATTTCCAAATCTCCCAAAGCACCTGTCTGCTCGTCTGCTGCATTGTGGAATTCTAGAGGTAAAAAACGCTCCCCAATATATTGTTCTGCTACTTGATAGGCAGCAGCAACAATTAGTACAGGAAGACGGCTTGAACCTCGGCAAGCCAAATGCTGTTTCAGGAGTGTGATAATTTCCTCTGCTGACAAAGGTATTGCGTCTTCCGACTTCTTCAGGTCGGCTAGTAGTGTTTCCATGCGCTGCCGCTTCTCGTTCCGAGCAATAATTAGACAGCGAAGGGTTTGGGCTAGCAGTTCCGAAGCAGTTATTCTGCCTTCATGAACATCATCAAGTAATTGCAGGGCGGCTTCGTAGAGTTTGGGCGGTCGTCCCACCAGATTAACTGCTGGGGTCAAGGTGATGTTGCGGTTCCGCAGGGCAGGGGTGAGGAACGCGGTAGTGGGATTACAAGGCAACTCGTGCTTGTTAATGAATGCTGTGATGTAACTTTCATCGTAGTAGCGTCCAGAATAAGCATCTGGTGTGCCTATTTCGGTGTAAGGCTTGCGGATATCAACATTTGCACGGTGAATTGATGCCAAAGAGCAGGCCAGCAACAAACGAACTACAGCACGATTGCCTACATAGCGCGATACATAGTCAATTTTTTCGGCAATGCTGGGGTTGGTGACAATCGGTTGAACTATCGATGAAGAGGCTTTTTGTAAGGCTACATCAAGGATAGCTGCTGGGGTTGTGGACATGGAGCGATTTCTTCAACAGTAAGTGTGGAGGCTTGAGGGTCATAATTGAGCCAAAGTACTTCTTGCCGTAACTCCTTGATGGAATGGCAGTGTTTCACAGGCGCTTTAATGCAGTTCCAGTCACCATATAGTTCCTGCATCAACGAACAATCATAGCCTGAAAGGGCAACTTTACCTTTGACTGAACGCAAAACATCCGCTAGTTGCCGATGCTGGTCGTCGGTCATTTCATAAGCGTAAGCCTTGCTATCCCCACGGGAATCGTGCGGGTAGGGGGGGTCACAGTAAAATAATGTTTCTGGACTATCGTACCGTCGAATAATATCAATTGCTCGGTCGTTCTCAATTTGCACGCGTAGCAACCGTTGCACGATTTCGGGCAGATCCTCAACACTACCAAGCCACCGGGAAACTGCACCAGCCATTCCAGCGCGGCTAGTAAGTTTGCAGTGCGCCCATCGTCCAACACTGGCGGTTTGTGCCAAGCCTGTTCTCACTTGTCGCGCCCGGACAAAAAATCGTCTAGCCCTTTCCAGGTCTGACAAACTCTCTTCTTCTTTGGCAATAGCAATCCGAAATTCTTCACGCGAAAATGGGGTTAACCCAATCGCCTCAATGAGTTGGTCTTTTTGGTCGCGTAGTACACGAAAGAAGTTGACTACCTGGCCATCAATATCATTGTAGGTTTCCACAGGCGAAGGCTCCCGGTTTAACAACACGGCTGCTGAACCGCCAAAGGGTTCGCAGTAGTGGGTCGTTTTTGACAACAAGGGTAAAAGCCAGTCTAAATGACTGTACTTGCCGCCATACCAACCAAATGCAATTTTCTTTGCCATGAAAGCCAACCTCAAAGGGATTGCTTTACCCCAAACCGAGGATAAGGGTAAAACGCAATTTATTATATAGTGTTGAGAAATAAAGTATAAACAAACAAAAATACTTACATTATTTTTTCAGAGAATAATCTATCATTCTTTTTCGGTAAGGCGATCGCCACTATTGCAGTATCCCTCATCAAATCTCGCTAGGTGCATCATTGATGTCCAAACTTCATTTCTAGAAACTGGGGAAGAATTTCCTAATACCCAATCCCCAGTACCCAGTCTCCAATTAATAATGAGTTGCTGTGTTGCGATGATGCACGGCTGTGACGCCCTCATTATCTAACAATTTGCCATTATCGACAGTCGCATAAACCAGCCAATGGTCGCCAGATTCCATCCGATTTTTTACCGAACATTCGAGATATGCTAAAGCGTCCGTCAGTATGGGAGAACCGTTTTCAGCAACTTCTGCGGCGACATCAGCAAATCGGTCTTGTCCTGGGCCAAAGGGTTTGAGGAAGTGCTTCATCAACCCCAAGTGATTGCCTTCTTTGAGGATATTCAGGACAAATTTATTTCCTGAATGTGTCAAACTTTCTACGGCGCGGTCTTTGGCAACGGCGATGGTTAAACCAGGAGGACTAAAGCTAGCCTGAGACACCCAAGAAGCTAACATGGCGCTGGATATATCGTCTTGTTTGGCTGTGAGAACGCACAGTGAACCGACAATTCGCCCAACTGCTTGTTCAACAGTGGTGGCGGGAAGACTTTGCGATCGCACTTTTTTAGCTTTTTTCAATGTTTGGGCAAAGTCAGTGCCGGCTTGTTCGCACAATTGCAAGGTAGCGTCGTCGGGTTTAAATTTGACGCGGATGGTATCAAAACCAAAGCGATAACCAGCATCTTTCAATTTGCCTTCAATTAAATCAACCGCTTCACCACTCCAGCCAAAGGAACCAAACACACCAGCAAGTTTATTATTCGTAGCTGTGGCTAGGACAATTCCTAAAGCTGTTTGTACGGGTGTGGGTGCATGACCGCCAAGGGTAGGGGAACCCATGATAAAACCAGCGGATTTTTCCACAGCAACACGGATATCTTCTGGGTCGGTGAATTCACAGTTAATGGATTCTACAGCGACGCCAGCTTTAGTGATGCCACGAGCGATCGCTTGGGCTAAGGTGGCTGTATTTCCATAGGCTGATGCATAAATCAATGCTACTGTCAAGTCAGCAGAAGTTTGTTGCTGGCTCCATTGCCGGTAAGATTTGGTCAGTTCGATTAAGCCGTAGCGCACCAAAGCACCATGTCCAGTGGCGTACATTCGCACGGGCAAATCTGCAAGTTTCTCCAACGCCGTTTCAACTTGACGGGCGTGGGGAGCCATGAGGCAATCAAAATAATAGCGCCGGTCTTCGTTATAAATTTCCCAGCCTTCATCAAATACCTGATCTCCGCAAACATGCGCCCCAAATAACTTATCTGAGTAGAGAATTTCTGTTTGGGGATCGTAAGTGCAAAGGTGGTCTGCATAACGAGGATTGGGTGTGGGAATAAATTGTAAATTATGCCCATTGCCCAAATCGAGAGTTTCTTCACCCCGCATCACCAGAATTTGCAAATCTGGATTTTCCAGCGCCCCGCGTAAATTTATCGCCCCTGGATTAGAACAGACAAAGGTGATTTGTGGCGCGATTTCTTGTAAAGCTTTTAAAGTTGCAGCGCGGTTGGGATTGACATGTCCCAAAATTACATAATCTAGTTTTGTAACATCAAAACGCTGCTGCAACGCTGCTAAATAAATTTCTGTAAACGTTTCCCCAGGAGGGTCAATCAGAGCATTTTTATCGCTTTCAATTAAATAAGAGTTAGCAGTTGTACCCTTAGCCAGAGCATATTCTATTTCAAATCTCAGCCTTGACCAACTGCGCGATCGCAATATTTTTGTATCTGTAGCAATGGGGAAAACCTGAACGTCACGGGGTTTGTTTGTTGACATAGCCGAAAAAATTTTAGATTTTAGATTTTAGATTTTGGATTGTTAATTGAAGATCGAAATCCTGGATAAAATTCAGGCAATATTCAAGATTTTTGGATTTTGGATTACTAATCTAAAATCCAAAATCCAAAATCCAAAATTAATAGTGGTTTCCAACTTTGCGATGATGCACAGCTGTCAGCGCATCTAGCTTAGAAACTCGTCCGGCGTAGACGGTGCTGTATACTGCCCAGTGGTCGCCGCAGTCCATTCTGCTGACGACTTCGCACTCCATGTAGGCGAGGGCGTCGGTGAGGATGGGGGCACCGTTTTCGGCTGGCTGGGTTCTGACTCCTTCAAAGCGATCGGCACCAGGGGCGAACCGTTTCAAAAAGTGCTTCATCAATGGTTGAAAATTGCCTTCTTCTAAGACGTTGAGGACAAAGCGATCGCCTACTTGCATGAGTGATTCAATTGCTCTGTCTTTGGCGACTGCAATGGAAAATCCCAAGGGTTTGAAGCTGGCTTGAGCAACCCATGAAGCTAACATGGCACTGGAAACATCACCTTTTTTGGCAGTGATGATGTATAGTCCGCCGCTGAGTCTACCTAGTGCTTTGTCTAAGTCCGCACCAAGGGATTTCATGGCTTTGATGCTGCGATCGCGTGTTACCCATTGTCCTAAGTCTGTACCCGCTTCTTCACACAGCTTGTAGATGTTTTCTGTGGGTGTTTGCTTAATCCGAATTGCTGGAAAAACCGTTGTCAAACCCAAATTCCGGAATTTACCCACCAAAGGATCTATGGGTTCATCATCGCCGCCGCCACTTTCAAATACGCCGATGGCTTGCTTTTCTTTGGCAGATCCTAAAACTGTGCTGAGTGCAGCTTGGATGCTAGCAGCGCCAGAAGCCGGAGGTAAACCAACAACCAATCCCGCACAGCGGCCTACGAGTTCCCGCAACTCTTGTAAATCTACTTCTGATCCCAAATCGACGATTTCCACGGCGACACCGGTTTTAGCGATACCGTTGGCAATTGCTTGGGCGAGGCGATCGCTATAACCGTATTCGGAAACGTAAAATATCCCAATGGTTGTTTCTGGCTTGGCTTGGGTTTGGCTCCAAGTGCGGTAACGTCCAACTAGTTCGTCAACATTGTGAGATAATAATGGCCCGTGACCAGTGGCAATCATACCGATGGTTTTTAATTCCCCCATCCGCTTGAGGGCAGACAGAACTGACCGGGCATTTGGCCCCATCAAGCATTCGTAGTAATATTTAAAATCTGCTTCCAGAGTTTTTAAGTCTTCGTCGAAGGTGCTATCGGAACAATAATGCATCCCGAAAGCATCGCAGGTGAAGAGAATTTTGGTTTTGTGGTCGAAGCTGAAGATTGTATCTGGCCAATGTAAATTTGGTGCAATCACGAATTCAAATTCGTGACCGTTACCCAAATCTAAGCGATCGCCATTTTTCACAATCCGCCGTTTAAATGGCTGATGTACCAAATCTTCCAAAAACTGAATTGCTACCTTAGAAGCAACAACGGTAATATCCGGAGCCATTTGCAGCAAATCTTTCACTAAGCCGCTGTGGTCTGGCTCGGTGTGACTGATAATCAAATAATCTATTTCTTTGGGGTTGATTAGTCCCGTGAGTGTATCAAAATATAGTTGACGAAATTTTTCGTGGGAAGTATCGACTAAGGCAGTTTGCTCTCCCCGTATGAGAAACGAGTTATATGTAGTACCGTTTTGCAGACCGAACTCAATATCAAAGCGATCGCGATCCCAATCGAGCGATCGAATTGCCGTTGTATCTTGAGCAATCTCTACAGTCTGTATGGTGAGCCGTTTTTCAGTTTTTTCGGTGAGCGCTACCATAACCCCCTCCTTGACAAATTGAGTATTTATTCCTCTTGTCTTATTGTGACACGTGTTATATGTAAATTTTTATTAAAAAATTTATATTCATGTTAAGAAAAATCAAATGATCGAACCACAGAGGCACAGAGAAGCCAGTGCGTTGGGCGGGTTCCCCGACTTGAAGCAACTGGCGCAACACGGAGAGAATATTTGGCTAGCTTTGGAGATCGGAAATTCTCGGTTGCACTGGGCGTTATTTAAGGGCGAAACTCTAGATTGTGCTTGGGATACTGACTATTTGCCTGAGTCTGTCACATATCAACTAGCTCAATCTCAACCCCTCCATGATCTATTACTGGCAATTTTCCCAACTCAAAATACAACTGAAGAAAACGCACAGAGTCACACAAACAGATCATCTCCCTCATCCCCCTCATCCCCTCCCCTCCTCCTCGCCTCCGTAGTTCCCAGCCAAACAGCTATTTGGCAAAGTTATCCCAACGTTCGCGTTATTACCTTAGACCAAATACCACTCCAAGGTGTGTATCCCACATTAGGAATCGACCGCGCTTTAGCTTTGTGGGGTGCGGCGAAAACTTGGGGTTTTCCAATGTTGGTGATTGATGCAGGAACAGCGCTAACTTTTACGGCTGCGGATGTTAATCAGTGTTTAGTTGGAGGTGCGATTCTGCCGGGATTAGGCTTGCAATTTGCAACTCTCGGTCAACAAACAGGACAATTACCATTAGTTGAAATTCAAAATATTGCATCTTTACCACCACGTTTTGCACTCAATACAACAGAGGCAATTCACAGTGGTGTAATTTACACTTTCATAGCTGGAATTAAAGATTTTATTGAGGCGTGGTGGAATTTATTCCCTGATGGAAAAATTGCAATTAAAGGTGGCGATCGCACTTTAGTATTAAAGTATCTGCAAGCCTTATATCCCGACATTGCAACACAGATAATTATGGAACCAAATTTAATTTTTTGGGGAATGCGAGAAATAGTAAAACTGCTCTAAGTTAGACCTAGAGCAGCTAATATTTATTAATTAGAGGGTCGGAATTGAGCTTTTATTCTCTGACCAATAGAAGTAGCTTCACGGCGAATTCTTTCAGTATCAAGCGTAAGCATTTTACGTTTTTCCATTAGAACTTTACCATTTACAATCACAGTATCAACATCTTGGGCATCTGCTGCATAAACAAGATGGGAGATGACATCGTAAAGCGGGAGCAAGTGTGGTTCTTTAAACTGGACTTGAATCACGTCTGCTTGAAGTCCCACCTTAATCGCACCAATTTTATTTGATAAGCCGAGTGCTTCTGCACTGCCAAGTGTTGCCATACGCAAAACTGTTTTAGCCGGTACAGCAGTGGGGTCAAGGGTAGTCCCTTTATGGATGAGAGCGGTGAGGCGAATTGCCTTCCACATATCAAGAACATTGTTCGACGCAGCTCCATCAGTACCCAAACCAACCTTAACTCCGGCTTGCAGCATCGCCGGAATCGGCGCAAAGCCAGAAGCCAGCTTCAAATTCGAGTCAGGATTGTGGATAACACCAACACCGCGTTTCGCCAGCAGGGCGATTTCACTTGCGTTAGGCCAGACAACGTGTGCAGCAAATACACGCGGGTCTAGGAAGCCGAGATTGTCTAGATGTTTGACAGGGGTTGCGTTATAGCGCTGCTGGACATCTTTAACTTCAGCTTGTGTTTCTGCCAGGTGAATTGTCAGTGGGACATCGTAATGACGCGCAGCTCGAATAGCCTGGACAAGATGCTCTGGCGAGACGGTGTAGGGAGCGTGCGGAGCAATAGCTGGAATTATACGTTCGTTCTTACCTTTCCAACGTTTGAGAAAATCGATCGCCAAGGCAAAGGCATCATCCCATCCTTTGAAACCAGGACTGGGAAAATCTATTGACGAGGGCGCAATAATGGCACGTAAGCCGCATTCATTAACAACTTGGGCAGCGACATCTGGCTCAAAGTACATATCAACAAAGGTTGTTGTACCACTGCGTATCATCTCCCAGCAGGCAAGTTGTTCGCCAACGCGGACAAAATTTTTATCAACGAACTGCCCTTCTGCTGGGAAGATGTAATTCTGGAGCCAATCGTCCAACGCTAAATCGTCTGCAAGACCACGAAACAAAACCATTGCTGAGTGAGAGTGACCGTTAACAAGACCCGGCATCAGCACCAGACCGTCGCCTGGGAGCGTCCTGTCGGCTCTGTATGATGTCGTGATTTTGTATTGTGTGTCTACTGCAACAATTTTGCCATCCTTAATGGCGATCGCACCATTCTCGATAATCGGTTGTGCCTCGTTCATCGTGACGATGAAATCGCCACCCACAATCAGTTCTACTCTTTGCTTCCCTTGAGTGCCTAGATTATAGTTACTCTGAGCAATAACTATCTGACCGAACAAGACAAACAACGTCGTACAAAGAAAAAGAACTAATACCTTGTAGTATTTTGTCAGATGATATCTCACACTCAAATATCCTTGTGGAATTTTTTTGCTGACTTTATCATCCGTCTAATTGCTACCAATTTCACACTTAAAAAGTGTCGTTTCTACCAAAGATATGTAAATATTCTTGACAAAATATTAGTCTTGAATAGCGCTATTTAATCACTTCTTAATCACTCTCTTTAGAGAAAAAATAATCCTTGCTACATCAGACTTTCATTGAAAAAATCATTGATTGAAGGCATAAAATTAGGACTTACGCACTGTACAAATTAATCATGGTGTGCATTTACAAAATATGTCGTTTCCGGCTTTTATTAATTATTCATTTGATGGTGAATAGACCTTCGTTGTAGGGGCACAGCACTGTTCCCTACGACAGACCTGGTTTTTCAATCATCCGTATTTGGTATTTGCTGTCAATGCATAAGTCCTAAAAATTAGGAAATAAATCTTCAAATACAGTTATTGTTTAAGGTTTGAAAGTTGCTTTTAAATTTTTTATCCCAAAGTTATGAAAGCTGGTCACAGACACTCTTGATGTCCGTTACCAGCTTTCATCAGTCTGGGAAAAGTTAACGAATTTTAATGTTTCAACCAACGAAAAATTAAAGTTTCATTAGAGTGACCCAAGAGGCTTATGCTTTGGGTTTCTCGGCAGTAACTTTTCCACGCTTCACCAACCAAGCGATGCCAGCAGTGAGAACTGTGCCACCTGTTGTTAATGGTTCAGGGATTGGGGTTGTAGAGGTAACATTAATTAATCCATTGTTCTGATCTATTGTTCCCTGAATAGGATTTCTCAGACTCAGACCTAAACCAACAGTTCCGAACAGATAATAATCTGTACTTTGCGCGTTATCCTGACCTACATCAAAGTACCCAAACAAAGACTTCGTGGCTGTATCGTAGTTAAAATCTAAAAAATCATAAACAATACTCCCATTAGTCACCGGAGCAAAACTATTCAACAATTTTTTACTTGGGTCAAAAAAAGAAACTGCGATGGATTGAATTTTTGAAGTGTCTACGGTTGTGTAACCTTGAGTTTCATCATAGGAAAACGAGCCTTTAGCTGAATACCGAGCATCACCAGTCCAATCAAAGTTGAGTGTAACCGCGTGAACTGGGGCAGCTTTTAGTAAACCCAGGCTCATCACTACTCCAGCAGTAGTAGCAATACAAAGCTTTTGAGTTAATTTCATCAGAAAAGTTTTTCCAATTTAAGGATCTGTATAAAGCCGTATTGCAGATTATTGCATTTATTTGTTAAATAAATATTAAATGCATCTTAATTGATAATTTGCATAACATAACTCTTGCCATTGCAGCCTAATTGCAATCCTAGTTAAAATCAATCAAGAGTAAGTCAAAATAACGCCCAATTCCCTTCAACAAACTCTCGAATATCCATCGCTACATCCCCAGCACAAGATTCTGGTAAATCATTTCCAGCATGGGCAATCATTTTCAACTCGACTTTTGGAGTTAGTTGAGCATAAACTTGACTCTTGGCTAAAGCATCTGGTGTATCTTGGCCACCTTGTAAAATTAACACTGGGACTTCGATCGCGTAAAGCCGTTTTTGTAATAATTCCGCCTCAATTTCTGCTTGTCGCCGTTTGAAAAGCAACTGACAAGCTATCGGGTAACGCAACAAATCCTGACGTAATTGCAAATCCTGTGTAATTTTTTCATGCCAACCCAGGATTTTAGTTAAGGTAATTAGCGATCGCAATAATTTAATCACTAAGGGCGGATAATTTAATAATCGCCGCATCTTCCGACAATACTCTTCTTGCCCTGCTATCTCTACACCCTCAGGTGCTAACAGTACCATACCATTAACTTTCTCTGGATACTTTAGGGCATAGCTAGCAGCAATCCAAGCCCCAAGAGAATGCCCCACTAAATAAACTTTTTCTAGCTTGACAGCTTGCAAGAACTCAGCTAAACACTCGACTTGTAAATCAATCGAATGATGAATATTAGGATTCTCCGACTCACCAAAGCCTAACAAATCAGGTGCGAAGCAATGGAAATTCTCTGCAAGGGACTCCATCACAGATAACCATTGACTGCTATCACTCCAAGCACCATGTAAAAAAATTACAGGAATTTCTGCACCTGCTTCACGCCAAAATAATAGCCCTTGAGAAAGCTTTCTTCGGGAGTTACGGAATAGTGTATCCATTTTAATTTAGTAGTTAACCTTAGCACCATAATAAATAGTCATTAGTCATTGGTCATTAGTGATTAATCGTTCGTGAATAAACAAAAGACAAAAGACAAATGACAAATAACTAATAACTAATAACAAAATATTATTATGCCAATGTTGTCAAGCCATTCAAGTAGTCTTGCAACTGTCGAGTATGGTCGTGAGACATCTGTCCTGGAGGTAGAAAGTTGAGATCGAAAGCTTGGATTTCCATCACTTCCAAAACATCTTTGACTTCCATTGTCCCACGTACCTCAGCTTCAACCACAATACAAATTGAATGCATTCTAGGATCGCGGTCTGGCGAGGAGTAAACCCCTACTAAACGGTTAATTTTCACTAATTCGAGTCCAGTTTCCTCCATCAATTCCCGGCGGACTGTGTTGGGAATATTTTCTCCCCAATCCACAATACCTCCAGGTAATGACCAAAGGCCATTGTCGCGCCGCCGGATCAGTACGATCCGACCATCAGGTAAAATTGGGATGATACTAGTGCCAGTAATGGGATGACGAAATATAATACCCAATACTGTTTGTCCAATACGCCATAAGTTACGCGTGGACTGTACAGCTGAAGGAAAAAAAGCAATAACGTTCAATCTTCAAAATTAATGTGTTGTATTTAATATTTCTCTACCACTTACATAAGCTCAACTAATGAAAATTAGGTTGAGTTTTGTTTTATACAAAAATGTTTGTGGGTTGAGATTTTATTCCCACGATTTACGTAGAACACTCCCAATTCTAACATCAAGTTTCCTTCAGAAGCACTGTATTTATATATACATAATATTTGTTATTAGTCATTAGTTCTTTGTCCTTTGTTTATTCAGTAATGACCAATAACTAATAACAAAGCGCAAAGTCTGAGCGCCAGCTTCCGGCGCTTCGCCAACGCTAAGAGCGAACAGAACTTTGTAAGAGAGGACAAATGACCAATCATTTAGAATTGCTATATTACTCAACTAAGCCTAATTAAACTTTTTGCTCAATAAATAATATTAGTTTTTTTCCAAAAACAACAACTAATTAGCTAATCTACATATATTTGAGATATTTGAATCTCAGAAACGATATTTTTTATCTAGGCTGCCAGCCAGATAATTCAATATTCTTATTGACATAAGAAGGTTGAATGCGGTAGACTAGAACACTGTTTAAAGCGTATAGATTAGTCACTAGGCTACAAGTATATCAATAACATTAGTAGCTGATATTGCCTACGTTATGCCTAGTTGCGATTTTTTTGTTGTTTATTAATGAGGTGAACATGGCTAAGCGCCGTAACCCGAAAAAAGAAAAGGCGCTACGGAACCAGGCATATGCCCGGAAGTTTCGTAAACGGACTACCACAGGAAGAATGCAAAGAAGGTTCCAACAAAGACCACCGAAGAGTGAGGAAGATGAGGGCGCAGCAGCAATTGATGCTGAGTAAGTTGCCTGTTAATATACTTACTTTTTAAGTCTTTTAGAATTTGGGGGCGTACACTTGTACGCCCTCAATTATTTTGGGGCATGGGGCATGGGGCAATACGCTTGGGTTAAGGGTTATTGACGTAGAATATTGGTCTTGAAGACGCGATTCATCGCATCTCTACATGAGGGTTTTGGGCTTAACTGAACTGTATTGGGGCATGGGGAGGTGTGGGAAGCTTTTTTCTAATCTCCCCACACTCCCCCATCTCCCTCATCTCCCCCATCTCCCTCATCTCCCTCATCTCGCCGCGTCCCCGCGTCCCCACTCCCCACTCCCGACTCCCTACTCCCTCTCTTCCCCAATCTCAGCGCGGGCGGCTATGAGTGCTTCATTTACCTGTGCAAAGCCAGTACCGCCGTAACTGTTGCGGGCAGCCACGACTTGGCGCGGGGATATGGCCTGATAAATATCTGCGGCAAATGCTGGATGTAGTTGTTGCCACTCGTCCAATGTCAAATCTTTCAGGAGTTTACCTGCGGCAATACTGGTTTTTACGACTTTACCCACGAGATTGTAAGCTTCTCGGAAAGGGACACCCCGTGCTGCTAAATAATCTGCGACATCGGTGGCATTGGAAAAATCTTCGGTCACTGCTTCGGCTAAGCGGTGGGTACGAAATTCTAAGCCTTCCCCTAGCAAAATTGTCATTGCTTCTAGAGAGGCTTTGACTGTATTGACGCTATCAAATAAACCTTCTTTATCTTCTTGCAGGTCTTTGTTATATGCCAGGGGTAACCCTTTCATAATCACCAGCATTGCCTGGAGATGACCGAATACACGCCCTGTTTTTCCCCGCACCAATTCTGGGACATCGGGATTTTTCTTTTGGGGCATGATACTGGAACCAGTTGCACAGCTATCTTTGAGGGTGACAAAGCGAAATTCTTCAGATGACCAAAGAATGACTTCTTCTGCAAGGCGGCTGAGGTGAACCATGATTATGCTAGCAGCACACAAGAATTCGATCGCAAAATCGCGATCGCTCACTCCATCGAGGCTGTTAGCATAAATTTTGTCAAAATTCAATAGTTTGGCTGTGTAATGGCGGTCAATGGGGAAAGTAGTTCCGGCTAAAGCACCACACCCCAAAGGTGAAATATTCACCCGGCGAGAAACATCACTGAGGCGTTCCCAGTCCCGTTGCGCCATTTGAAAGTATGCCAGGAGATGGTGAGCTAAACTCACAGGCTGGGCGCGTTGCAGGTGAGTATAGCCAGGAATTAAAGTTTCAACATGTTTTTCGGCTATATTTAGCAGAATGCCTTGAAATTCCCGCAATTTATTTTTGATTTGTTGGATTTGGTCACGCAGGTAGAGTCTGGTATCAGTGCCAACTTGGTCATTACGCGATCGCGCCGTATGCAGTTTTTTACCCACATCACCGACAATTTCCGTCAATCGTCGTTCAACTGCAAAATGCACATCCTCAGCATCCACACCAGGCTGAAATTTTCCCTGGCGGTACTCTTGGCGAACTTCTTCTAAGCCTGCAACTAGTTGCTCACCTTCTTCTTTGGAGATAATGCCCGTGTGAGCTAGCATCTTGGCATGAGCTTGAGAACCAGTCAAGTCATATTCTATTAATTCAATATCAAAACTTATACTGGCATTAAAACGAGCGATCGCTGGATGTAATGCTGATTCAAACCGCTGACTCCAAGTTTGTTCTTTAGTCATAGATATGAGGGATTGGGGAGTGGGGAGTGGGGAGTGGGGAGTGGGGCAGATGAGGGAGATGAGGGAGATGAGGGAGATGAGGGAGATGAGGGAGATGAGGGAGTGTGGGGAAATTATAAAAAAAGCTTCCCACCCTTCCGGCCTTTCTCACACTCCCAATACCCCATTTCCTATTCCCTACTCCCCACTCCCCACTCCCCACTCCCCACTAGTTTTAACCGTAGCTAGTTAGATTCCGAATGATATAGCCAATGACTAAACCAATCAACAATGCCCACACTTGACCTGTTTGTATAAAATGGTTCCAAGCTTTTTGCATCTGACCCATCAAGTCTGGGTCAGTAATTGTTTGTGCTAGCACTGTTGAATTTACCGACAAATTCCAAAAAAACTGAGATATCAAATCGCTGTAATGGCTCATATTTGGTGATTGAGAAGTTGGGTTAGCAAATTTCAGTATCAGCTTTTTTTACATTAGATATCTTGCAAAAGTCCCTAACACCCCACACGCCAGTCGCTCATGGGGGAAACCCCTAAGACCGGGCTGGCTCCCCTTAATCCCCTCCCCTTACCAAGGCTACGGTGTATACACAAGTCTGAAATACCTGATGAATCTGGGTTTTACCCCACCCTAACCCTCCCCTTGTGAAGGGGAGGGAACTGGATCTCCTGTTTCCCCCCTTTATAAGGGGGGATTAAGGGGGGTAATTCGAGTTGTGTATGCACCGTAGCCGATGCCTTGGGGACGGGAGACAAAGCGTAGCTTTGGCGGGGTGGGGTTCAAATTTTGTGATTTATGCAACAGGTCTATTATTTACTGATAAATACTGAAATCTTGGGTATGACTTTAATGTCTTAACTCAAGATTCAGGCGATGCCAACCGCAATTTCTCGGCTGTCCGCAAAATTTGCCCTGCCAAAACTGCTGCGCCAAAACCATTATCGATATTCACTACACCTACTCCAGCTGCACAAGAGTTGAGCATTGTCAAGAGTGGTGCTAAACCGCCAAAACTTGCACCATAACCAATGCTGGTGGGTACGGCTATGACGGGACAATTCGCTAAACCAGCAACAACGCTGGGTAAAGCGCCTTCCATTCCCGCTACGACAATCAACACCGATGCTGAATCGATGAAGTGACGATTACTTAGTAAGCGGTGAATCCCTGCAACGCCAACGTCCCAGAGGCGCTGTACTCGAAAACCAGAAAGTTCAGCGGTGACGGCGGCTTCTTCAGCAACGGCTAAATCAGCGGTGCCAGCAGAAAGAATGCCAATTTCGCCCTGAAATTGTGGTTCGATGGTAGGAGGAGCGATCGCACAAATTCTCGCCAATTCGTAATATCGCAAACCAGTAACTTTTGCTTGCAGTGCGCCATAAACTGCTGGTTCAATGCGAGTCGCCATCACTACTGGGTTGCGGAGGCGCATCACGTCGATAATTTGAGCAATTTGATCGGGTGTTTTCCCAGGGCCCCAAATCACCTCCGGGAAACCAGTTCTTAACTGGCGATGGTGGTCAATTTTGGCAAACTCACCCACACTTTCATAGGTTAAGTCTTTGAGAGAGTCTAAAGCTATATCTGGGGAGACTTTACCATTGGCAACTGCTTCTAAGAGCGATCGCAAAGATTTTTCATCGGTCATCGGTCATTAGTCCTTTGTCATTAGTCATTAGTCATTAGTCCTTTGCAAATAATTAATGCCCAATGCGCCATGCCCCATTACTAATCAGTTACTTTCAGTTCGTAGAGGTTCCAGAATGGCCCACCAAGAGCAGTATACTGAATGCCTTGGAAGCGATCGCGGACTCCTTGCAAATTCAATCTTTCCACCAAATGAATAAACGGCAACTGTTCTGAAGCGATGCGCTGATATTCGTAGTAAATTTCTTTCCGCTTGTTTTCATCTAATACCTGTGCGCCTTTAATATAAAGGCTATCAATTTGTTTTTCCCAATCAGAAACTTCCCAACCAATTAGCGGCGGATCTCCAGGTTGTGCCCCTTGATTAAATGCGTGAGATGCACCAGCAATTCTCCAGATGTTGCTAGCACTGTGGGGTTCAATACCCCCTCCAGCAAACCCTCCAAGGTAACAATCCCAATTTTGTGTAACTTTCAATTTTTCTAAATAAGAATTGAAACTGAGGATTTGCAAATCGACCTGAATCCCAATTTTCGCAAGATCTCGTTGAATTTGAGCTGCCATATCTCCTCTGACTTTCCTTTCGGAATTCGTCAAGAGTGTAAATCTAACTCGGTTGCCATCAGCATCTAAAAGTTGATTTTGGGCATTATATTTAAACCCAGCATCTAACAGTAATTTTTTCGATTTTTCGGGTTCATAATTATATACCTTTAACCCTTTTTCTGGAGGAAGAAAATAGGGACTCTTAACATAAACAAATGAATTTTGTAACTCACCCAATCCTCGGTAAGCATTTATTTTCATTGTTTCGCGGTCTAGTGCATAGGCTATAGCCTGTCTGAATTCCTTTTGATTAAACCAGCGGGATTTGATGGGATCTACTAAAAAATTCCCCTGAGAATTCTTAGCTTTATTGAGATTAAAAGAAATAAAACTTGTACTTGTATCTGGTCCACCATTATAAATTTTAAACTTCGCTCGTTTTTCTTCTCGTTTCAGCAAACTAAAACCTTCAGGAGGAATTTCTAAATCATCTAATTGTCCAGAGCGAAAACTAATCAATTGGTTTTCAGTGGATTCAATAATTTGCCAAACAATACGCTCAATATAAGGCTGAGGATTCCCCTGAGCATCTTTGCGCCAGTAGTATGGATTGCGTCGAAATATAACTCGCTGACTAGGAACATAACTTTCCATTACATAGGGACCATTGCCAACAATTTGTTTCGGGTCAGTACCTGTTCCCCACATAGAAATAAACTTAGGATTTCCACCAGATTCAGTTGTGTGAATCGCTTCCTGTAGAACGTGGGCTGGCATAATTGGGATACCACCTACATATCTTAAAAAAGGAGCAAACGGTTCTTGTATGGTGAATTCAACTCGACGTTCATCGATTTTTTTCACCTTTGGCAAAGTGCCCTTTTCGCCAACTTTTAATGAATCTTTTAAAGAAGTGGGAATTTTCGGATTTAGGTAGATTTCATTATAAGTAAAGACAACATCATCAGTAGTCATTGGCTTACCATCTGACCACTTAAGTCCTTCTCGCAAGGTGATTACAACCCGTTGTGCATCTTGAGAAACTTCCCAAGATTCTGCTAAACCAGGTTCTAGTTTCGTGGTTATCGGATTTTCATTCATTAATGAATCATAGAGAAAGCCAAAAACACTATATGCTGACTCATTCAAAGCATAATTAAAAGTTGAAGGCTCACTCAAAACTGCGGTAACGATTTGTGGCACTTGAGCAGCTGGGGTTTTGAAGTTACTAGGGTTACAGGCGCTAACTAGAAATGCTATTGCTGAAGTCAGAATTATTGACAACCAAAAACGCTTAATTTTTAAAAAAGTGGATGATAATTTCATAGAATTAAATCTACTGTAATTGTGTCTAATTAGGGTCAATGCTATTGTAGGTAGACGGAACGTGAGTTATTGCTGATCCAAGATGGTTTGATAAATTATCTGAAATTCGTCAATAATGCCCGAACAACCTAACTGGTCGTATTCATGAAAATGATAGTTCTAAGACAGTAAAAAAAGCGCAGCAAAGTTGGTCAATTGCTTTGCTTTTCAATGATTTATTCCTCAAAAAAACCTAGAATAGATTCTGGTTTTTTTTGACATCATCCTATCGTTATTCTTGCAATAGTAAGACTACAGCATAAGCACATATACCTTCTTCTCGTCCAACAGGACCTAATTTTTCATTGGTGGTAGCTTTGATGCCAATTTGATTTGGTTCTAATTCTAAAACTGTCGCTAGTTTGTCACGCATGTTATGAATATGCGGTTTTAATTTTGGACGTTCTGCCACCACCACCGAGTCAATATTTCCCACCTGCCAACCTTGCTCCCGAATTAGCTGATGTACTTGAGTTAATAGTATTAAACTATCTGCTCCCGCCCATTGGGGATCGCTAGGGGGAAAATAATGACCAATATCCCCCAAAGATAATGCCCCAAGCATGGCATCCATAATGGCATGGGTAAGTACATCAGCGTCACTGTGACCCAACAAACCGAGTTCATGGGGAATTTGAATTCCTCCTAAAATTAAAGCGCGATCGCTCACCAGTCTGTGAATGTCGTAGCCGTTACCAATACGAATTTTAGTCATTTGTCATTTGTCATTTGTCATTAGTAATTAGGCATTGGGCATAGGACATTGGAGTGCTGAGTTATTTTGCCCTTGCTCCCCCTGCCTCCCCTGCCTCCCCTGCTCCCTCATCCCTCATTCCCCATTCCCCTTCCCCTCCTCCCATTTTTCCAGGAGATCGGGACGGCGATCGCGTGTTTTTTGAATTTGTTGTTCGTAACGCCAGCGTGCAATAGCAGCATGATTTCCAGACAGCAATACCTCCGGCACTTTCAAGCCCCGAAAATTTGCTGGGCGAGTATATTGGGGATAGTCCAATAACCCCTCCTCAAAACTTTCTGCTGTCAAGGACTCCGTTTTGGCTACGGTTCCTGGTAAAAGGCGCACTACACCGTTAATTAAAGCCATTGCTGGAATTTCACCACCAGTCAGAATAAAATCTCCTAAAGATACTTCACGAGTCACCAAATGCAGCACCCTCTCATCTACTCCTTCGTAATGTCCACAAATCACCACTAACTGGTCATAATTTGTTGCTAATTCTCGCAACAAAGGTTGATTAATTGTTTGACCCTGTGGACTCATCAAAATAACTTCTCTTCGAGGTAGAATCGGCAGCGACTCCACAGCACTGAAGATTGGTTCTGGCTTCATTAGCATCCCTACGCCGCCACCGTAGGGTTCATCATCGACCTTACGGTGCTTGTCAGTTGTAAAGTCCCGCGGATTAATCAGATGCACTTGGGCAATCTGTTTGGCTAAGGCTTTACCCAGCAACCCAGAGTTGAGAACCGAGTGAAAACAGTCAGGAAAAAGTGTAACTATATCAAAACGCACAGTAATTCGTATTCAAGGACACTAATCTTAAATTTGAATGTCTAGCAAACACAAGAAGCCAATGTTGGGTCAAACTACAGTTAAACTTTATCAATAGTATCTAAAAGTACCAGGAGTCTTGGATTTTAGATGGGATCTAAAGTTTTTCTAATTACTTAATTTATGTTTAAATGTTGTCACAACTACATTTAAATTAATAATCATATCAAGTTAACAACTTTCAGGATGCATCGAGCCAGCCTCAGAAAAAAGCGTGGTCTTACCTGTTCATCCCCAATGCCAAAGGGGAAAACTGACAATTTCATGCCAGTTTATTCTCTTGACTCAAATACTAGGCAAACAAGTCGGCAAAACCGACGGCACTTGCTAACCTTTGGGAATGCTAAGGGCGAACAACTTTGCGAAAGTTCAAGGGCGCAATGTCTCTCCAAGGCACTGGCTCCAAAATGGGGGGCAACCCCACCAAAGAAGTGTCCTCCCTAGCTTACTAAGTAAGGACTATTTTGCCAGTCTGGAAGTGTAAAGGTGAAAAACAAGGCGCTAGCAGCAGAGTCAGGGCAGCGGACACGTTTAAACTGAGGCATCGTGTGCGTTAAACAAGAATTTGGAACTGTAGCCCAGGAGAATCCAAACTTCACCAAAGTGTCCTCTCAAAAGTTGCAAAGCGCAAAAATCATGGCTGCTTCTGATCTTGTTTAAATTCACCTGAAGTTGTTGACAGGAGAAACACAATGCCGGAATTAAAAGCTAAATCGCTGGAAATGAGGACACCCCAAGCAACGAAAACCGCCGTTCTAGTTATCGGAGGCGCAGAAGACAAAGTTCACGGGCGCGACATCCTAAGAACTTTTTTTGGACGTGCCGGTGCTAGTAAAGGCTATATTACAATTATTCCATCTGCCTCTCGTGAACCCGCTATCATCGGTGGTCGGTATATTCGGATTTTTGAAGAAATGGGTGCCCAGAAGGTAGAGATTTTAGACATCCGCGAACGGGAACAGTGTGAAGCCTCCCAGATCAAAGCATCCTTAGAAGCCTGTAGTGGGGTATTTTTGACAGGAGGAGACCAACTGCGTCTCTGTGGCGTATTGGCAGATACGCCAGCGATGGAAATTATCCGGCAGCGGGTGAGGTCAGGGCAACTTACCTTAGCAGGCACCAGTGCCGGAGCAGCAGTGATGGGGCACCATATGATTGCTGGCGGCGGTAGTGGAGAGTCGCCAAATCGTTCTTTAGTGGATATGGCAACGGGTTTGGGATTTATTCCTGAAGTCATTGTTGACCAACACTTTCATAACCGGAATCGGATGGGACGGCTGATTAGTGCGATCGCAGCTCATCCCGATCGCTTGGGTATTGGCATTGACGAAGATACTTGTGCTGTGTTTGAACGTGATGGCTGGCTACAAGTTATGGGTAAAGGCAGTGTCACCATTGTTGATCCCACTGAGCTAACCCACACCAACGAACCCCATGTCGGTGCTAACGAACCCCTAACGGTGCATAACTTACGTCTGCATATCCTCAGCTATGGCGATCGCTTCCACCTGTACCAGCGCACTGTATTGCCTGCTGTACACCGAATCTCCAGCTGACGGGATAAAGTATCTGAGGTTACACTGAGTTGACCAGAAATTTTAGATTTAAGATTGGGGATTTTAGATTAAAACAGCTTTTTGGTTTATGGTTTGCCACAAAGTCGGCGAAACAAATCTCAAAAAAGCTCGTTTTGCAACCTAGCGTTATCCCAACTCGGCTTACCTACGCTATGGTAAATCTAATAATTCCAGGAGCTAAGTACCCTTGTGGTCTCTTTCAATTTAAAAGACGCTCCCGGACACGGCTTAGCTTCGCTATCATCAATCTAAAATCCAAAATTGGTTGACCGCTCATTTATTTTTTGCTGTAGAAAAATGATGAGAATACCATGTAAAAAGAAAAAACTGTTTGCGATGAACAGTTTAGCGGTCAATTCCAGTAAGAAACTAGAATTTTGGTTCCGAATCTCCATCTACCTATTCCCATGAGAATCCTCAAGATCCAGACCTTACGCGGCCCAAACTACTGGAGCATTCGACGCCACAAGCTGATCGTCATGCGCCTCGATTTAGAAAACCTTGCCGAGACGCCCTCGAATGAAATCCCTGGCTTTTACGAAGGATTAGTTGAGGCGCTGCCAAGTCTGGAGGGTCACTATTGTTCCCCTGGCTGTCGTGGTGGTTTTCTGATGCGAGTGAGAGAAGGCACGATGATGGGCCACATCGTGGAACATGTAGCACTAGAACTCCAAGAATTAGCGGGAATGCATGTCGGCTTTGGCCGCACTCGTGAAACTGCTACCCCTGGAATTTACCAAGTAGTGATTGAGTACTTGAATGAGGAAGCGGGACGTTACGCTGGACGAGCAGCGGTGCGGCTGTGCCAGAGTATCGTCGATCGCGGTCGCTATCCCAAAGCAGAACTAGAGCAAGATATCCAAGACCTGAAAGACTTCAGCCGTGATGCTTCCTTAGGGCCTTCTACGGAAGCGATCATCAAAGAAGCCGAAAAAAGAGGCATTCCCTGGATGGCTCTGGAAGCCCGCTTTTTGATTCAGCTAGGCTACGGCGTCAACCAGAAGCGAATGCAGGCAACAATGACTGACAACACCAGCATTCTCGGCGTAGAACTAGCTTGCGACAAAGAAGCCACCAAACGCATCCTCGCAGCCGCTGGTGCCCCAGTACCCAGAGGCACAACGATCAACTTCTTGGACGATTTGGAAGAAGCCATTGAATACGTTGGTGGCTATCCCATTGTTATTAAGCCCCTCGATGGCAACCACGGACGCGGTATCACCATTGATATCAGAACGTGGGAAGAAGCTGAAGCTGCCTATGAAGCTGCTAGACAAGTTTCCCGCTCAATTATTATCGAAAGATATTATGTTGGCCGCGACCACAGGGTACTGGTAGTAAATGGCAAAGTAGTGGCAGTAGCCGAACGCGTCCCAGCTCATATCATTGGCAACGGCAGATCCACCATCGCCGAATTGATTGAAGAAACAAACCTTGATCCAAATCGCGGCGAAGGGCATGATAACGTCCTGACCAAGATTGAACTAGACCGCACCAGCTACCAACTCCTAGAAAGACAAGGCTATACCCTAAATAGTGTGCCACCCAAGGGCACTATTTGTTATTTGAGGGCAACGGCAAACTTGAGTACAGGTGGTAGTGCTGTAGACCGTACCGACGAAATTCACCCAGAAAACCTTTGGTTGGCACAACGGGTAGTGAAAATTATCGGTTTGGACATCGCCGGCTTAGATATCGTCACCTCGGATATTAGCCGTCCTCTGCGGGAAGTAGATGGCGTGATTGTCGAAGTTAACGCCGCTCCCGGTTTTAGGATGCACGTCGCCCCCAGCGTTGGCATTCCCCGCAACGTCGCTGGCGCAGTAATGGATATGCTGTTTCCCAACGAACAATCTAGCCAAATTCCGATTCTCAGCGTTACAGGTACCAATGGCAAAACCACCACTACTCGACTCCTAGCCCATATTTATAAGCAGACTGGGAAAGTAGTAGGTTATACTACTACCGACGGAACTTATATCGGTGATTACTTAGTAGAATCTGGCGATAACACAGGCCCCCAAAGTGCCCACCTCATCCTGCAAGACCCCACAGTGGAAGTAGCAGTACTGGAAACCGCTCGCGGTGGGATTCTCCGCTCTGGGCTGGGTTTTGAAGCGGCAAATGTGGGCGTAGTGTTAAATGTAGCCGCCGACCACTTAGGAATAGGCGATATAGATACCATCGACCAGCTAGCTAACCTCAAGAGCGTAGTCGCAGAAGCCGTATTTCCTGATGGCTATGCAGTACTGAACGCCGACGATCGCCGCGTCGCCGCCATGTCAGAAAAAACTAAAGCCAACATTGCTTACTTCACCATGAATCCCGACTCGGAATTGGTGCGGAAGCACATCCAAAAGGGCGGAGTCGCAGCGGTATATGAAAATGGCTATCTGTCCATTGTCAAAGGCGATTGGACACACCGTATAGAAAGAGCAGAAAATATACCTTTAACAATGGGCGGGCGGGCGCCATTTATGATTGCCAACGCCTTAGCGGCAAGTTTGGCAGCCTTCGTGCAAAACGTCACAATTGAACAGATTCGTGCTGGTTTGAAGACCTTCCGGGCTTCCGTGAGTCAAACTCCGGGACGGATGAATTTATTTAACTTAGGCAGCTACCACGCTTTGGTAGACTATGCCCACAACGCGGCTAGTTACGAAGCAGTGGGCGCTTTTGTGCGGAATTGGACGACGGGACAACGCATTGGCGTCATTGGAGGTCCTGGCGATCGCCGTGATGAAGATTTTGTGACTTTGGGCAAACTAGCAGCGCAAATTTTTGATTACATCATCGTCAAAGAAGATGATGACACGAGGGGAAGGGCGCGGGGATCGGCTGCCCAGTTGATTATTCAAGGCATTAACGAAGTAAAGCCTGAGAGTCGCTTTGAATCAATTTTGGATGAAACACAAGCGATTAATAAAGGCTTAGACATGGCACCAGATAACAGCCTGGTGGTGATTTTACCAGAAAGCGTGAATCGGGCAATTAAATTAATTAGAGGGCGTGGTGTAGTTAAAGAAGAGACACACCAACAAAATACTGGTACAGCGATCGTTGATTCCCAAAATGGAGTTGCACCTTCTTCGGTAGTCAATACATTGCTGTAGTCAAAAGTCAAGGGTTAAAAGTCAAGCATCTCAAAGATTTTCACCCTTGACCCTTGACTATTGTTTATCTTGTTCCGGATTGGTTTCGTCACTGGGAGTTTTCATCTCCTCTTTAAAGCCGCGTAGGGTTTTACCCAGTGCAGTTCCCAATTCCGGAATTTTTTTTGGGCCAAAAATTAAAATAGCTACTATGGCAATTACACTTATTTCCGGTAATCCCAGTCCAAACATATAAGTTTCCTCTACAGCATCTGTAATTAACTATAAACATTCATGAGCAAAGAAGGGAATGCTCAGGAAAGCTGCCTAGCTGAATATCCTTTATTAGAAAAAAAATTTGATCAAATTTTAAGAGTGATTTTTGCTCTATACTCTGGTAATTGGTATACCCAACCAATCGCTTAATTCATGAGCTAGCCATTCCAGTTCTGCTTCAGATTTAATAGCAGCAGTAATATTACCAAGTTGATATTTTTTTACTCCTGTCCAAATATCCAATTGTGCTGGAATGGCAATTCTAGTGCCTTGAGAGTCTTGAGTAAAATGCTTTGGAATGTAAACCAACTTCGTAATACTTTGTCTTGACGAAGCACGGGGACGATAAAATTTCCAAGCAAATAACTCCCAGCTGAGGGCAATTTGTTCAGAATTGAGGCGTAAGCAGATGCGTCCAAATAAATGAAAGAAAAATGTATAGGCCAGAAGAAAGCCAACACCCCAAAAGGGAAGTGAGAACAAAGCAAAGGGGATGTTGGTAGGAAAAGAGACCGAGAGGGCGCCAATTGTCCAAAATAGGATAAATGAATTCCAGGCGATCGCAAATAAACCTGTGAATGCTATTGATAGATCAAAATCGGCTGGTGGAACGATAATTTCCAGAAAATCTTCATTTTTCGTTAATTGAATTTTACTCCCATGTGGTTTACCAACAACTAAAACAGGTGAGTTTCTCGACTCTGGTTTTTCTAAAACTGCGTAGGCAAAGCCCATCGTAGACATCGCTTCGGTAGCAGAACTCAAACGCCGTTCTAAACTGGGTTCAACCATCCACTTTAACCAATTGGTAAAGCTGGGACTGACATTAGCTACTTGCTCGAACTGAACGCGAAAATCCTTTTGGGGTAAATCCGCTGGGTGAGTACCCGTCACCAAATAAATTAACGTCGCGCCTAAACTATAGAGATCAGAAGCGGGAACGGTGCGCCCGCCAAATTGCTCCTGTGGCATATAGCCATAGGTTCCCACCACAGTCCTAGTCCCACCTTCTGTAGCGAGGACAGTTTGCACCGAACCAAAATCTATCAGATAAACTCCACCGACATTATTACCAGAGCGATGCCTCCGGTAAGCTGTGCTTGGCGCGTCTACGCCCAATAAAATATTGCTAGGCTTAATATCACGATGGATTACAGGCGGATGCAACCCATGTAAGTAAATAAGAATTTCTAAAAGAGCTTTGGCTATCTGTCTGATTTCAGCTTCCGTAAAAGTCCGCCCAGTTTGTAAGTATTGCTCTAAAGTTTGTGCTGGGATATAACTCTGTACTAGAGCAAATCCTTTGATTGTAGGTAAATTTACTTCAAAATAGTCTAAATACTCAGGAATAGAGGGATGTGATAAAGATTTTAGGGTTTGGGCTTCCCGCTCAAACAGCTTGAGATCATCCCATTCAAAGTCACTACTAAAAGAGAGTAACTTGATAACGACTAATTTCTGAGTTTTCAAGTCACGAGCTAACAGCGTCCGCCGTCCGGCTTTTTTTCCTAATAGCTGCTGAACTTCGTAAAGTTCGCCTAATATTTCGCCAATCATTATGGTTTGTTATAGGGCTAAAGAAAGAAAAATCTTCATAGCTTATGGCTTTTCAATTTAGTTTGCCAATATCTTTAGTATAATTACGTAGTTCTATGCCTTCCCAACTTTGGCCTTATATTACCCCTGGTATTCCCGATGAATTGTTCGAGCATTTGCCAGGAATTCCCCTGAGCCAGCGAGAAGTCCGACTGTTGTTAATTTCTCAACTGCGGCTACAACCAAATTCGGTGTTGTGGGACATTGGTGCTGGGACGGGTACAATTCCCGTAGAAGTGGGATTGCTGTGTCCAAAAGGAAAGATTATCGCTGTCGAAAGGGATGAAGAAGTAGCTAATCTAATTAAGCGTAACTGCGATCGCTTTGAAGTGAAAAACGTCGAAGTCATTGAAGGTAGCGCCCCAGAGTGTTTGCAGGATCTCAAGGTGACCCCTCACCGGGTTTGTATTGAGGGAGGACGCCCCATTCAAGAAATTTTGCAAGCTGCTTGGCAATATTTACCGGCATCAGGTCGGGTTGTAGCCACAGCTGCTAATCTAGAAAGTCTGTATGCTATTTCCCAGAGTTTTTCCCTATTAAGGGCTAGAAATATCGAAGTCGTCCAATCTGCGGTTAACCGCCTAGAAACGCGCGGCTTTTCTCAAACCTTTACCTCCGTCGATCCCATTTTTATCCTCAGTGGTGAGAAACTGGATTAGGGACTGGGGACTAGGAACTGGGGACTGGGAATTACGGAAGAGTTTTCCCAATCCCCAATCCCCAATCCCCAATCCCCAATCCCCAATACCCAATCCCCAGTCCCCAGTACTTCTATGCCTTGGTCTCGGATTATTAGTGGAATTATTGCGATCGCTCTTGCTCTTTGTGCGACCCTTTTAGGGGGTTGGTACTTTACCATCATGTTTGCGGTTATCGTCTTTTTGGGTCAACAGGAATATTTTAATTTGGTGCGAGCCAGAGGCATTGCTCCCGCTGCTAAAACCACTATGGCTGCGAGCCAAGTCTTGCTAGTGATTTGTACCCTTGATGGCAGTTTAGCTGATGCTGTGATGCCAATAGCTGGCACACTGATTTGTTTTTACCTGCTGTTTCAACCCAAATTTGCCACCATCGCCGATATTTCCGCTTCGATTATGGGGCTATTTTACGTAGGCTATTTACCGAGTTATTGGGTGCGGTTGCGAGCAATTGATAGTGCCACATTTAGCAATCTACCTTTAGGAGCTTACTGGCCTACAACCTGGGCAGATTTCTGGGAAAAGGCAAATTCTACCTCTTTACCACAAGGTTTTACAGCAACACTGCTGACGTTGTTATGTATTTGGGCAGCCGATATCGGTGCTTACACAATCGGCAAATTCTTTGGCAAAACCCGTTTGTCTGAGATTAGTCCGAAAAAAACCGTAGAAGGTGCTGTGTTTGGTATTACTTCCAGTGTTGCTGTAGCTTTAGCTGGAGCCTATTATCTGCACTTGCCTAGATCTTTGTTGACTGGTTTAGCGTTGGGTTTGCTGATTGGTATTGCTAGCCTTTTAGGGGATCTCACCGAGTCTATGCTGAAGCGGGATGCTGGAGTCAAGGATTCTGGACAGTTAATCCCTGGCCACGGTGGTATTTTAGACCGTACTGATAGTTATATTTTTACAGCACCTTTGGTTTACTATTTCGTAACCCTACTTTTGCCGCTGATCGTCGATGGGTGAAAGGGATTGGGGACTGGGGACTGGGGACTGGGGATTGGGGAGTGGGGAGTAGGGAGGTAGGGAGGTAGGGAGATGGGGAGATAAGGGAGAGTAATAATTTGAAGTATTAGGCTCAAAGACTCATTCATCGACCTCTGAACTGGATTCACCCCCATCTCCCTACTCCCCACTCCCCAATCCCCAATCCCCAATCCCCAGTCCCTTTTACGGGTTAACGTTAATCCGCCCACGACACACTAGCTTGCCTGGGATCAGCGTTAATTCTTGGATATCAACATCTGAGCCAAGATCGAAATTGTACTCATGATTGTCCTGGAATAAATCTTTTTGGTCATCCTTGATTTGGATATCTGTCAGTTGCAACTCATGACCATTGAGTAACTGCAAGCCCAGACAGATTTTGAGAGGTGTTGTTTCACTATTGGTGACTCTAAAACCGAGCAGTATAATTTGGTTGTTCTCAAGAATAATTTCTTGCCAATTAATGGATTGCGTTTTTGGGCAATGTGTTGGTAAAACCTTAACCAGTAGATCGCTTAAAGCAGTCGATAATAAGTCAGATGAGAGAGAAGCATTGAGATCTTTCTCGTCTATGGTCAAATCGCCAACAACTGGTACTGTTTGTAACAGTCGCAAGGGCTGCCCCTTAAGTATTGACCCGATGTTGACCTGAATATTTTCTGCCATTAATTGAATTTCTGTAATTAGGAGTCCTTGATAAACTGCATGAGTAGCAAAAATAGATACCGAAGGAATGCGTCCAGAGATAATTTGGCGATCGCTGGCTTTAATCTCCACTTCTAGTTCAGATATCTGGCTGACTTGGGCCCTCAACCACAGCTTTAATGCTGTTGTGAGTACTTGCGTAATTATTCGGATTTTGTTTACATTTGTTGTTTGGGAATTTTGCTCTGACATCTAACCACTGGAGTTTATGAGTATTTGCTCAACAACTGAGGAATTTAAACAAAGCTTAAATGTAACATTTATGCCTAGTCACTACAAAATGCAAATATCATTTAATAGTTAACAGTAAATCAGCAATTTCTACATGGAGGCACGGTTACAAAAAATTCTCGCTCAATGGGGTATTGCCTCACGTCGTGAAGCTGAAGAAATGATTAGGCAATCACGGGTGCGGATCAATGGGGTATTGGCACATTTAGGTCAAAAAGTTGATCCCGAAAAAGATGCGATCGCTATTGATGGCAAACTGATATCTGGAAACCAGCGTCCAGCTTTGATTTATCTGTTGTTGCACAAACCAGCTGGAGTAGTTTCAACTTGCTACGATCCTCACCAAAGACCGACTGTTCTGGATCTATTACCGAAAGAATTACGAGAGGGTTCAGGTATTCATCCAGTTGGGCGTCTAGATGCAGACTCCACAGGAGCATTAATCCTGACAAATGACGGAGACTTGACATTTGGACTAACTCATCCACGTCACAGCATTTCCAAGACATATCGCGTTTTGGTAAAAGGCCATCCTCCAGAACCAGTATTGCGGATGTGGCGTCAGGGTGTGGTATTGGATGGTAGAAAAACACGACCCGCTAAAGTACAGCTGCTAGAACGTTGTGCCCAAGGAAGTCTTTTAGAAATTGTCTTACAGGAGGGAAGAAATCGCCAAATTCGCCGGATAGCTGAACAATTAGGATACCCAGTAATCCAACTGCATCGCAGTGCGATCGGCTCAATTCAATTACAAACACCAAAAGAACCCTTTTTGTCAGAGGGTAAATATCGTTTCCTCAAAGATCGTGAAATTCGCTTTTTGCGAGAGCAAATAAGCCAGGAGTCAGAATTCAGAATTCAGGAGTCAGAATTCGGAATTTAAGTAGGTGGGGCTTGAGACGGCCAGCTAATTGTAGACCAGCTTTTGGGTGAGGCTCAATGGCGAGCGTTCGCTCTTAAGTGCGTCAATCACTTATAGAAGAAAATCTTCTTGCAATGTTGGTTCACCAAATCGTAAATTTGTTTAGGGATTTGAAACCGGTTTATTCTTCATAAAAAGAGCTACAAATTCATACTGGATTCTGGATTGGAGAATTCTGAATTCTGAATTCTGAATTCTGGCTTCTGAATTCTTTCCTGTTCAAGCAACCTATTAATGATTTAGTTGAGTTAAGGAGTGTCAGAAGGCATGAAATGGCCAAGAAAGAAAAATAATCAGCAGCTACCACTTTCATTAGAGCAACAAAGATCTGAAAAGTTGGCAGAAATAGGCGCTCAACTTTGGGCATCACGTCAAGAACAGGGTCTATCTCTAGAACAAGTAGTTATATTGACCATGATTCCCCGACGATTATTGCAGGCGATCGAAGAAGGTAATTTAAACGATCTCCCAGAACCAGTTTATATTCAGGGTTTAATCAGACAATTTGCCGACGCACTGGGCTTGAATGGAGCCGAATTTGCTGACACTTTTCCGATCAATTCTCCACAAGTAAACTCCCAACCTACGGCGAATACTTCACCTCTGAATCAACTACGTCCTATTCATCTTTACTTTCTTTACATATTGCTAATTTTATGCTCTGTAAATGGCTTATCTCATTTATTAAATAACGCCGTACTACAAGCAAGTAATAGCGAAAGCGAGCCATACCCACAACAAAAGTCCATTGTTAAACCAGAAATAGTCAAACCAGAACTAACCAAACCAAAACAGTCACTAGAAGTTCAACCTGTCAGCGATACCAAACAGAAAGAGGCTGTACAAATTGGCGTTACATTGAAAGCATCATCCTGGATTCGCGTAGTAGCTGATGGCAAAACCGAGTTTGAGGGTACTCTACCAGAGGGTACTCACCGCATTTGGAAAGCTCAAGAGCAATTAACAGTTAAAACTGATAATGCTGGTGGTGTTTTAATGAGCGTTAATCAGGAGAAAGCCAAAGAAATGGGAGAACTAGGGAAAGAAGAAGAAATTAGGATTGCGGCTGCTAAACCCAAGTTTTGAGATGAGGGAGATGAGGGGGATGAGAAGGATGATGTAGTATTTTCTCCCTCATCTCCCCCATCTCCCCCCTCTCCCTATCACCCATTCCTCAGTGTTCTTGCGGGGCGCGTCCATTGAGTCTGGTGAGAACTTTCAGCCTTGAGCTTAATTCCTCTGTTAACGCTGCTGCTTGATAACGCCACCCCCAGTTACCCTCAGCGGTACTAGGAAAATTCATCCGCGCTTCGTTTCCTAATCCCAAAACATCTTGCAAAGGAATAATCGCTTGATTGGCAATGGAACTCAATGCTAGTCGAATTAAATCCCAGTGGACGCCTTCGGGACTGATACAACCTAAATAAAGCAATAAGTTTTGCTTTTCGTAGTCATTAGCGCTGTTGAACCAGCCTATAGTTGTGTCATTATCATGAGTTCCGGTGTAAACTACAGCATTTCGGGGGTAATTGAATGGTAAAAACGGATTACCGGGATCGGAACCAAAGGCAAATTGCAAAACTTTCATTCCCGGAAATTCAAACTTGTCTCGCAGTGCTTCTACCTCTGGTGTAATTACTCCCAAATCTTCCGCCAATACGGGTAGCTTGCCCAACTTCTGCCTAATAACTTCAAAAAAAGCTTCTCCAGGCGCTTCCACCCATTCGCCATTCATAGCTGTTTCTTCGCCTTGGGGTACAGACCAATAAGCCTCGAAGCCTCGGAAGTGATCAATCCGAATTATATCTACATAATCCAGCATGGCCTCAAAGCGCTGCACCCACCATTTAAAGTCTTGTTTTTGCAATTCCTCCCAGTTATAAACCGGGTTACCCCACAATTGACCGGTGGCGCTAAAGTAATCTGGTGGAACTCCTGCCATTTGGGCTGCAACTCCTGTCTCTTCGTCTAAGGCAAAAATGTCGGGATGCGCCCACACATCGGCACTATCGTGAGCAACGTAAATGGGGATATCGCCGATAATGTCTATACCACGCATGTTGGCGTAGCTTTTCACGTCAGACCACTGGCGGAAAAACTGAAATTGGATAAACTTGTAATAAAAAATTTCTCCATTGAGGCGACGCTGTGCTTGATCCAACGCTTCGGGTTCACGCTTGACAAATTCTGGCTCCCATGTATGCCAGCTTGCACCCTTGTTGGCATCTTTCAGCGCCATAAATAAAGCATAATTATCTAGCCAATAGGCTTTGCTGTCGCAAAAACCTGCAAACTCTTTCTGTTGAATGGGCGTAGCATTGACTCTAAACTTTTCACAGGCTTTTTTGAGTAGCCCAATCTTAATTGACACAACCCGATCAAAATCTACCTTTTCCACCGGAAATGCTGGTAAATTAGCAAAGTCTTCTTCGACTAGCAAACCCTCCTCTAGCAATTTTTCTGGGCTAACGAGTAGAGGATTTCCCGCCATTGCTGAGTAGCACATATACGGGGAATTGCCGTATCCAGTGGGACCCAAGGGTAAAACTTGCCAATATTGTTGATGGCTTTCTTTGAGAAAATCAATGAAGCGATAGGCTTCTAAGCCTAAATCCCCAATGCCAAATCGACTGGGAAAAGAAGTAGGATGCAGCAAAATGCCACTAGATCTAGGAAAAGGCATATTTAACCTGAATTATGGGAGCAAGCGATCGCCACAACAAAATGCTACGCGATCGCATAGAATTTATCACACAACAGTATTTGCAGGGTAAATCAAGTCAGGTTATTTGTCATTTGTCATTTGCACCAAACCCAATTAATCCAAAATCCAAAATCCAAAATTCCATGTCTTACCGAAACCCTGCACCGACAGTTGATATCATCATTGAACTAGTAGATCGACCTCATCGGCCAATAGTGTTAATTGAAAGACATAATTCACCCTTAGGTTGGGCTATTCCTGGCGGTTTTGTGGATTATGGAGAAGCGGTGGAAGTGGCGGCGCGGCGGGAAGCTGAGGAAGAAACCGGTTTGCAGGTGGAATTAATTGAACAATTACTGGTGTATTCTGACCCCAATCGCGATCCGCGTCAGCATACCATTAGCATTGTGTTTTTGGCGACGGCGACGGGGGAACCTGCGGCTGGAGATGATGCTAAGGGTGTAGGAATTTTTGAGTCTTGGCGTGTGCCGAGTAATTTATGTTTTGACCACGATCGCATTTTGCAAGATTATTGGCGATATCGGCATTATGGGATACGTCCCAGGTTGGGGTAGGGGAACGAACCGCAAAGGACGCAAAGGACGCAAAGTAAGAAAAGAGATGAATACCTGTGACACAAATTTTTTGTGATTATACTGTGTCAGTGGTATTTAAAGGTGAATTATGGATGCTGAGACACTGTTGGAGAAATACGCCGAAGGACAAAGGCAATTTCACAACGAGAATCTTAGAGGAGTAGACCTCAAATATGCAAACTTGAGTGGAATAGACCTAACAGGTGCAGATTTGACAGGTGTAGATTTAAATGATGCCAACCTGAGTAAAGCATTACTTAAAAATGCAAACTTCACTAGAGCTTCTCTAACAGGTGCAAATTTGAGTGAGTTGGGCGAAAGTTCTAGTTTAAATTTGAGTTGGGCAGACCTAAGTAGTGCTGACTTGAGTGGAGCAAAACTAAGTAGCGCTAACTTTAGTAACGCCAATCTCGATAATGCCAACTTGAGTAAAGCATACTTGAATAGCGCTAACTTTAGTAATGCCAATCTAGATAACGCCAACTTGAGTGATGCGACACTCAATTCTGCAAACTTAACTGACGCATCCTTAAATGAAGCAAAAGTCGTTAGAGCTAACCTTACTAGTGCTGATTTAAGTAGAGCTAACTTGTTTGCAGCTGATTTGAGTCAAGCAAACTTAGCTCAAATCATACTCAAAGGTGCTAATTTGCAGGGAGCCAAAATTCGGGGTGTTAATTTATCTCAAAAAGATTTGTCAGGTATGAATCTGGCTCAGGCCGATCTTGGTGCGGCAAATCTTATCGGTGTAAATTTCAGAAAAGCCTGCCTTGAGGGGACAAATTTAGAGAAAGCAGAACTACAAAAAGTAGATTTGATCAACGCTAATCTGAAAGAGGCAAAGCTGAAGAAGGTAGATTTAACTGGAGCAAATATCTATGGTGTCAACTTTAAAGATGCTGACCTAACTGGTGCGATAATGCCTGATGGAGAGGTTTATAAACCGATCGCCTCCCAAATAGAAATCGATAAACAGGTAGCATCGTTAGAGAAAGTGATATCTATGACTCGTAAAGTAATTCGTACTGATAACGCACCCGCACCAGTCGGACCCTATAATCAAGCGATCGCCGCTTCTGGTCAATTTGTATTCGTGGCTGGACAAATTGCCATCGATCCCCGCCTTGGTGATGTGGTCTACACTGATGATGTCAAAAAGCAAACTGAGCAAGTAATGGCTAATCTTGAAGCCATCCTCACAGCAGCTGGGGCGACTTTTGAAGATGTGGTGAAAACCAGTGTTTTTCTCGCTGATATGAATGATTTTGCGGCGGTGAATGCCGTTTATGCTAAATATTTCCCGGAAAATACAGCCCCAGCACGTGCTTGTGTCCAGGTATCGCGGTTACCTAAGGATGTGTTGGTAGAGATTGAGGCGATCGCTGTGATTAGCGGCTAGTGCGAACATACATTCTCAGCAGATAGGCAAGCAGCTATGCAGGCGATCGCTACAATTAGAGAAAAGTTAGCATTTTTGATGAGATGGGACGCAGGTTTACCTGGCGTTCCAATTAAAAGGTGCGAATTTAGGAATCTTGCCTTGGGCAGGCAAAGGTGAGATTGTAACTATCGCACCTTATATCCATTTATTTGCATTAATATGCTCCCTATGAATCTATTTATAAAGATAGTGTAAAGATTAATTTCGATTATCTGCAAAATTTACTTAAACTATTTAATAAATAAAATTTATAATCTAGTGTTGATTGTTTAAATAATCAAAAGTATATTTTTTGACTTTTATTTGTCCATTAACGAGACTGACAAAATATTCAGTGTCGATTTCCAGGAATTAAAGTTTGATGTTTTCGCTATTGGCAAGCTATAGCCACCGCGTCCTGCACCTGTGCTACTGAAAGTATCTCAATATAGCCGCCAATAGCGAGAACTGAAAATTTTCTCAAAACGCTTAAACGATAAGTATTTTGTACAGTAATTAATTAATATTTTTAATAAAACTTAACAATAAAATAACTAAAATTTTACTTTTAACTGATAGGTGCTTACAGTCTTTGCCAGAAAAGTTCCTGTGTATTAGAAAATACTTAGTTTCAAATATATTAAGATTGTGTAAAGAACTTTACATGACTTCCGCATCATGATAGTTATGTAAGTATTATCTAAGTAAATAAACTGATAACCAACAGCCAAAATAAATGGATTTTGAGTAAACCTTTACAAAGTAGCTTCGTCCACAACCATTGCTAGTAGATCCCTATTTCATAACGCAGCTTTGACTCAGGCTTTAAGTAAGTATGATTTATAAGAACTTATGCACCTAAGCTTGAAATTTACATACACCAACCTCATTCAGTAAGGGAAAAGTCTAAAAGTACCGGAATTACGGGAGTTACCCTGTTTGAGTGTCTGAGTTCTAACTTAGGAAATGTGCTATTTGAACTTAACTTACCCGCAAGTTTTAGCAAAAAAAGCTGGTGTCAGATCACCCTAAGTTTGGGCAAAAATTTAGACACAAGTGGTGAATTGTGATGCAGGCAATATAGTCAATTATGATGCCCCGCCATATGACGAAGTAGAAAGCCAGCTATGTAAAGTAGTAACAAGTACTTATATTTAGCAAAAAGTAAACACCATGAACACACAGAATACAAAAAGTAATACTAATAACAAAGAAGGTTTTTAAGCAATTAAAGCTTTATATAAGTTGAGACGTTCCAAAGATATAAATCTGAGTCCATACCTCCACTGTGCAATTTTTTAATGCCCAATAATGCTTAGCAGATTGCATCACAACAGGATAATCTAAATTCAAAGCTTTATGAGTACCCAATCCACTGAAGTAGGTTTTTTAGTCACTTCTATAAACGATACAGCCATCGTGCAAGTGTCTCCGAGGTTTAGCTTATTGGAAGCTGTAGGCTTTAAGCAAACTTGCCAAAGCTTAATTCAAGCTAATTCACATCTCAAGCAAATCATCATTGACTTTCACCAAACTACTTTTATGGATAGTAGTGGTTTAGGTGCATTAGTCAGTAATTTTAAATACGCCGAGGCTAAAGGAATTGCATTAAAACTCCAAAATGTGACACCTCAGGTAATGGCAGTCCTAAAGCTCACGGGATTGGATCAGGTTTTTAGCTTACAGTCTGTTGACAATGGTTCAGTAACAACACAACAAGACTTAACAAATAATCAGAAAGCAGGTTATCGTCAAGTAGAGCAATTACCTGCTACTCATCCTTCTGTGACATCTTGGATGAAACGGTTCATAGATATTGTGGGATCGCTAATAGGTTTAGCAATTACAGGAGTTTTGTTTATTCCCATTGCGATCGCTATTCAAATCGACGATCCAGGGCCTATCTTCTTTTCTCAAACCCGCTGTGGTTGGATGGGAAAGCGGTTTAAGATTTGGAAATTCCGCTCCATGTGTGTGGATGCAGAAGCGAAGAAATACCTAGTAGAAAACCAAGCCAAAGGTGCTTTCTTTAAAAATAAAAACGATCCCAGAATTACCAAAGTAGGGCGCTTTTTACGGCGAACAAGTTTAGATGAACTACCACAATTCTGGAACATCCTCAAAGGAGAGATGAGTTTAGTAGGCACTAGACCACCTACACCTGATGAAGTAGAACGCTACGAAGTACCACAGTGGCAACGTTTGAACGTTAAACCAGGTATGACTGGCGAATGGCAAGTAAATGGACGTTCCACAGTACTTAATTTTGAAGATGTAATTCGTCTAGATTTGAAGTATCAAAAAAACTGGAGTCTACTATACGACTTCAAGCTAATTTTTAAAACCGTAGCTATCTTGTTTAATAGAAACAGTGGTGCTGTCTAGCATTTTTCATCTAAACCTCCCAGGAGACCCCCACTATATCGGTACTAGGATTAGTGTCGGGAGGAATGGGAGAGAAATTACGAAACGTTTCCTGAACATTTTTCTGCATAGCAGGAACCGTGATGGAAACAGTTTCGTAATTTCTAAATCTTTCCCAAAGCATACGAGTAACCATCTTTTTTGTGAATCTGGTGACAAAGCTAACAGTGAAGCTATGTCTAGCTTAATTTGACACCAATACCACCCCACAAAATTGGATAATTTATTTGTTGGAAATCCCTAACGCCTCTTCATCTTTTACCTGAAAGTATATTTTCTCCTCATGGGAGAATGATGTAAGACTTCAAAAAAATCACCAACAAACAATGATAATCATTATTATTGTTTATTGGTGATTTTTTTATTCTTGGGAAGTCCCAGTATTCATCTAGTTCAACTCAATGCCAATCGTTTGTAAAACTGGCAAAGCATTGATTTAAATATCTGTTTGATTAAAGACTAAGTTATAAGTTAGAACTATACATTTAATTTTATTTGATAAAATAAAAAATAAATGATATAATTGTATGTTTGCTAATTAAACAAAAATTAAATTCCAGCAGTTAGCTATTTGTCATAAATCCCAAAAAGGCTGGTGAACTAAAGCTCCTCAGTACACTAGCCAGATGAAAGTAGTCAAAATGTAGTAATTTCCGCATAAACCTAAATCAGAAGCAATGGATGTCTATAATCTGTTATACAGGCGTCCAAAAGCTTAGCCTGTGCTAAAATCAGCGTACCGGCACGACGCAGGTGATGGGATAAAGCCATGTTTGAACGCTTCACAGAAAAAGCCATTAAGGTAATCATGCTGGCCCAAGAAGAGGCCCGCCGTTTAGGTCACAACTTTGTCGGAACCGAGCAGATCCTCCTGGGTCTGATTGGCGAGGGCACTGGTGTAGCCGCCAAGGTGCTGAAATCAATGGGCGTCAATCTCAAAGATGCCCGAATTGAAGTTGAAAAAATTATAGGCCGGGGATCGGGCTTTGTGGCCGTGGAAATTCCGTTTACGCCACGGGCAAAGCGAGTTCTGGAACTCTCCTTGGAAGAAGCACGCCAACTGGGGCATAACTACATTGGCACCGAGCATCTGCTGTTGGGCCTAATCCGCGAAGGGGAAGGCGTAGCAGCCAGGGTGCTAGAAAACCTCGGTGTGGATCTATCCAAGGTGAGAACCCAAGTCATCCGCATGTTGGGAGAAACTGCTGAGGTTTCACCAGGCGGTTCATCCGGTCGCACAAAAACCCCGACTCTGGATGAATTTGGCTCAAACCTGACCCAAATGGCTACAGACAATAAGCTCGATCCTGTAGTGGGACGCGCCAAAGAAATTGAGCGGGTGATTCAGATATTGGGTCGCCGGACTAAAAATAACCCAGTGCTGATTGGGGAACCAGGTGTTGGTAAAACCGCGATCGCCGAAGGTCTAGCTTCACGGATTGCCAATAAAGATGTCCCTGACATCCTGGAAGATAAACGCGTAGTCACACTGGATATCGGTTTGCTGGTAGCAGGAACCAAGTACCGGGGTGAATTTGAAGAACGTTTGAAAAAAATCATGGATGAAATCCGCTCTGCGGGTAACGTCATCCTGGTAATTGATGAAGTTCACACCCTAATTGGTGCAGGTGCAGCAGAAGGTGCCATCGATGCAGCCAATATCCTCAAGCCAGCTTTGGCCAGAGGTGAGTTGCAGTGCATCGGCGCGACAACCCTAGATGAATATCGTAAGCACATCGAGCGGGATGCAGCGCTGGAGCGGCGTTTCCAACCAGTAATGGTGGGTGAACCCAGTGTAGATGAAACAATTGAAATTCTATATGGTTTGCGCGATCGCTACGAGCAACACCACAAGCTGAAAATTTCCGACGAAGCATTGGTGGCGGCGGCGAAATTGTCAGATCGTTATATTAGCGATCGCTATCTCCCAGATAAAGCCATCGACTTGGTTGATGAAGCTGGTTCTCGGGTGCGCTTGATTAATTCCCAACTTCCACCCGCAGCCAAAGAGTTAGACAAAGAACTGCGTCAGATTTTAAAAGAAAAAGATGATGCAGTACGCTCCCAGGACTTTGATAAAGCTGGGGAATTACGCGATCGGGAGATGGAAATCAAAGCCGAAATTCGCGCTATTGCTCAAAGCAAGACCAATGCAACTGGCTCTGAACATGAAGAACCCGTAGTTACAGAAGAAGACATTGCTCACATTGTCGCTTCTTGGACTGGGGTACCGGTGAACAAACTCACCGAATCTGAATCTGAAAAGCTGTTGCACATGGAAGACACCTTGCACCAGCGTTTAATTGGTCAAGACGAAGCGGTGAAAGCAGTTTCACGGGCTATTCGTCGCGCTCGTGTCGGTTTGAAGAATCCCAATCGACCCATCGCTAGTTTTGTCTTCTCCGGGCCTACTGGTGTAGGTAAAACCGAGTTAGCAAAATCCTTAGCTGCTTACTTCTTCGGTTCCGAAGAAGCCATGATCCGCTTAGATATGTCCGAATACATGGAGCGTCACACCGTCAGCAAGCTGATTGGTTCGCCTCCTGGTTATGTTGGTTATAACGAAGGTGGTCAACTAACCGAAGCCGTGCGGCGGCGTCCTTACACCGTGGTGCTATTCGACGAAATCGAAAAAGCACACCCCGATGTATTCAATATGCTGCTGCAAATTTTGGAAGACGGTCGGTTAACTGACGCCAAAGGTCGCACGGTGGACTTTAAGAACACCTTGCTGATTTTAACTTCCAATATTGGTTCTAAGGTAATTGAAAAAGGCGGCAGCGGTATTGGCTTTGAGTTCTCCGAAGATGTTACCGAGTCAGCTTACAACCGGATTCGCTCCTTGGTGAACGAAGAATTGAAACAATACTTCCGTCCAGAGTTCCTCAATCGACTTGATGAGATTATCGTCTTCCGTCAGTTGAGCAAGCCAGAGGTGACACAAATCGCCGAAATTATGCTCAAGGAAGTATTTGGTCGTCTAACAGAAAAAGGTATCACCTTAGAAGTCAGCGATCGCTTCAAAGATCGTTTAATCCAAGAAGGTTACAGTCCCAGCTACGGCGCAAGACCATTACGCCGAGCGATTATGCGCTTGTTAGAAGACAGCCTCGCAGAGGAAATTCTCTCTGGTCGCATCAAGGATGGCGATATAGCCTTAGTTGATGTTGATGAGAATGGTACTGTTCAAGTGAGTTCTCAACAGCGCCGGGAATTGTTACCCCAAGGCGTTGAGTAAGATTTAAGATTTGGGATTTTAGTCTCGAATCAAAAGTTAGAAAACGGTAGAGTGTTTATTGCTCTACCGTTTTTTTTATGTGAAAATATCTTAGGTTGGATCAATTTTTTTTCTGTAATCCTAGAATTTAATAATAAACCAACAGATTATATAATCTGTCAAGATGGTAGGTTCTTATGTACTGAATTACTACAGAATTATTATAAATTTTGAACTAAGTCAAACCAAAACTTATTTTAATCATGGCTTGAATTATCAGTGTTCGTTTTAGGCTGTTCTATCTGAGTAATTTGTTTATTGTCTGGAGGGTTACTTAAACATTTACATATTTCTGAGATGAAAATTTTCAAGTTTTGAGTGACTAGCTCATAGTCCTTCTTTTGATAAAACTCTCCTAGTGAACTTAAATCAGCTTTGACTTGTGTGTTATCTAATTTTTTTGGTGATTCTAAATTGTTTTTTTCTGTTCGTTTATTTGGATTTTTTTGACTTAATTCTACTTGCAATTCTTTGCCGCGCCAAATTTGATTATTAAGATTGGTGATTAAATTCTCTGCTAACTCTCGACTCTCTAATTTCACATAAGCATATTTATACTTTGTAATTTTTACACTAAGACATTTACTAGTCTTTTCACATTCTTTTTTAAGCTCTTCCTGAGTACATTCGGGTAGATTTTCGATTTTAATTTCATGATAAACTTGTGGTTTAAGCCTTAATCCATTATATGTAATCTGGCTAATATTTTTGGCTACTTGCTTTTCTTCATGTAAATTTTCTATTTCAAGATTAACCAATTTCCCCTTTTCACAACTAATTAAATCTATTGTCTTTACTGGAATAGTATTATTATTGAATGTTTTTATTAAATCATTTTTTAGAAAATTATCTTCTTTACCTGCAATTGCCTGAACGTTTAAAAATATCTGAATTGTCATTGCCTTTGCTATAAAAAAATGTACAAAAATTTAAAGATAAATTTAACATTAGCTTTGATTTTACTAGCATAAACATTAACTAGGAATTAATAATCCGAGATTGGATATTCTCGTATGTAGCGTCTCTATGACTAGCAATATTCCTTAATTTCATAATCTTCCTAATAATTTCTTTCATTGGACGTTGATTATATCCTATTGAGTCCAGACAAAAATCTAGTTTTTCAAGATTTTTACCTCCGTAATTCTTTTGCCTGTTATTTATAATTGACTTAATTTCACCAAAATCCCCTCTTTCGACGGTAATATTACCTTTTTCTTCTTGAGCCTTTATAAACACATCAATTATCAATTCAATTTGAAAATTTGCATATCGGCAAAACTCTAAAAAATCATCATCAATCCTAGCTCTGACCATCATTCTATAGTCAAATTCAAGTTGTTTTCTCAGCCATTCATTCTTTTTAAGATAATCCAAAGCAAAATATGGAATCATTGACATATATTCCTGAATTCGCTTATATGATTCATAATCATTAACTTTGATATAATTTTCTAAATCGTTAAGTTTCTCTTTTAGCTGTTCAATCTCTTTAAATAAATCTCCTTCCATCATGAAACCACTTTCCCTTAACGACTTGCTTATATTCGACTAAAGCTAACCAGGTTTTTATATTGTTTTATATATTTTCTATATATCGGGTCATCTTTTCCTTTAACCATAGAAATAAACTCTATTTTGCCTCGAAGGACTTGGTGAAAAGTTGGGTTATCTTTTATAGGTAATTTACTTTTATTTTCATATTTTGTTAAATACTGTTCTTCAGCAGCTTCTAGCCCGAATTTAGACCAAGCATGTAGCATAGCGCGAATATGACGTACATATTTGCGGTCAATATTAGGAAACTGATTCGTTGTTAATCCTGTTACTGCTTGATGATCATCTCTGCTTTGCAGTCTGACTTTCTCCTGATTTACCTCAAATCCGTTCTCATTAATAATTGATAATAATCTATTACCAATAAAAATCTTTTCTACATCTTCTTCAGCTATTATATATGCTAATTCTTCAGGGAATTTAGGTAAAGTTGTTGAGAAAGTAATATCATCTGCATACCTTGTATAAGTTGCTTTGTACTCTTTAGCTAAACGTTGCAATTGACTATCCATCTTGGCACAAATCATATTAGTCACGATGGGTGAAGTTGGCGCACCTTGAGGTAACTGATTATTGTGACAACAAATCTGTGCTAAAACAGTCGCTACATCTGGATGTAAGCCATAGGGTGTAGCCATAAACATACCCCGGACTCGACCAAAATTAATCGACGGGAAAAAATCAGTTAAATCAAGATTTAGAACATAGCGTTTTTTAGTATGAGCTTGAGCATTAGTTACAATATTTTTCCCCATCACAAAGCCATGCACTGAGGGTTTTATCTCATACACTGTTTGTAAGACTTGATTAAGTTTTTTCTGAATAATTTTCAGTGCAGTTATCGGAGTTGATATCTGACGAATACCACCAGACTTTTTAGGAATCTCAAAAGTTTTATAACGTTTATCAGGTTCAACAAGATATATATGATAAACAAGACGAGGATAAGAAACCTCTAAAAGGTCAGCTATATCCATTGGTTCTTTGAGAGAGTAAAATTTCTCTCGTAAAAATTCGGGGCTATCTGTGAGAAGTAACTGAGAGTTTTTTTTCACTTTGTCCCCTGAGTTATCCTTAATCAGCTATCTTTTGAGCGATGTAACAGCCATATTTAGATTTAGCCTTGACACAGATATCATGCTAATTTCTACGATTGGAAATAAAAAAATATCACTTGCGGGTGTATTCTCGCCTATTCGGATAAGGAGCAAGCAGCAATTTAGAAGGCTAAAAAGCTCGTAAAGCTGACCGTGAAATACACCGTCGCAGGATCAACAACGGAAATCAATACCTATTCCCGCAAGTGATTGAAGTAGTTTGTCTAAGGAATCATTGCTTACAACTAATTCAGACTTACCTTTAGGTAATCTTACAAGCAAATGGTCTCAAAGTGTTAGGTGAAAATGACTAAATTATTGGTAAGTCCAGCTGAGCAATAAACAAATCTAACAAATCCCATTGCTAGTGCTGGGTTTGGTGCATCAAGCCTACTTAGATAAATTTTTGTTTTCATGCTTATTTTAGTGTTATTTTTAATACAAATTTGCTATAAGTGATTTCAGATATCATTTACCGATATAATCAGTAGGTAAATCAAGTAAAGTGGATATGAAGCCCACAAACGAACAAACCCAGGGACTCTACAGGCTTTGTTATCGACTTACTAATGTCATTTACCCCGGATGGCCATATACAAACATCGAACTTGTTAGGGTAGATGAACGTACTGGAAACTTATACGTACTTGCTGGCGAAAATCTGGACTTTGAGATTAAACCAACCGGAGGGTATGAACCATGACAGTAGCTAAGTATGAAGCGATGAATCTCAATGAACTACGTCGCTATGTTCTCACTCACCGAGAAGATGTTGCAGCTTTCCATGTGTATATTGATCGCTCAAAATCTGAAGGGCAAATGATCAGCATAGACTTGAATGATGAGAATTGGGAAGACAAAGTTAAAGAAGCAATTAAATATAGTTCCAATGCTATTCGTTGGTACTGTAACAATACACCAAAATATAGTAAAGAAGCTCAGATAATTTCTGAATGGTGGAATCATTTAGATAATAAATTTGTTACCAAGCATCATCTTACTGGAATAGAAATTGATCGAGCAACTGGAATCTGGGAACCAATTCAAATCAACCCGCCAGTGCAAATACGCATCAGTGAACCAAGTCTAGAAATTGGTCAATTTACTACGTTGCTCAAATATAGAGGTCAAGATAACTCTATAAAACAAATAGAAGCCGTTGCTATTGATCTGGATATTGCAAAGCAAAACCTATTTGTTTGGCCGACTCAAGCAGCAGAGGTTTTTATTTTCTCAGCAGAGGCTACTTAAAACTTCGCTGTACTCAAGTTTCTTACGCTACATCCGTTAGGATAAAAAATCACTCCTTCTAAACTTTCCTTGTTCTTCGGTGTGTTCGTAATATTACAGTTCTGGAATTTGTTCAATGCTCGATTGCTTAGGGTTAAAGGAGTCTGTCTTGAAAGGTTTGTCAATGCAGCCAAGTTATGGTTAATAGAAGATGAGTATGAACCAATTGAAGGTAGGCTTCTAGCTGCGGAATTAGCCTAAGTTACTAGAGAGTTTTTAGAGAATATGATTGAAAACACTTGCAATTGCTACAGTTCTAAAATAGTTTTATAGGTTGAAATAGGGGTTTGATATGGGCGGACTGTATGAAATTTTGCAAAAAATTCAAACGAAGCCGGGGATGTATATTGGTAGGGCTTCAGTGAGTGATTTATTTCATTTTCTTGTTGGATATGAATTTGCTAGAGGAGAGTTAGATATTCAACCCACAGCATGGGAGGATGATTTCCATGAAAATTTTCAGCCTTGGGTGCAGAAAAAATATCATGTGTCAACTTCTAACTCTTGGGCAAAAATTATTATGCTCCACTGTGGGAATGAACAAGAGGGTTTTAATACTTTTTATCGGTTGTTAGATGAGTTCCAAAATAGAGACAAAAATCTAGAACATCAACAAAAGGTAAGTGCTAGTTATGTAGAGATAAAATCAATATAATTAGTCATCTATGTAAAAATTTGCTGTAAATTTAACACAAAACCAGAGAGAACATCTTCACCAGATAAACTTGTGGGAGATTGTAAAACTTCCTGTGCTTGATTTAGGCGATAAATTATTACTTGTTTATCTTTAGGATTAACTAACCAACCAAGTTTTAAGCCATTTGCTAAATATTCTTGCATCTTGGCTTTAGTATCTTCCACATCATCAGTTTCAGAAACTAATTCCACTGCAAAATCGGGACATAAAGGGATAAATTTCTTTTTTTGTTCTGCTGTGAGAGCATCCCATCTTTCTATTCTTACCCAAGAAGCATCAGGTGAACGAGTTGCACCGTTTGGTAGTTTAAACCCAGTAGAAGAATCAAAAGCTTTTCCCAAATTATTTTGACTGCTCCAAAACCATATTTGACCTAATAAATCAAAATTACGGTTTCCCGTGTCTCCCCCAGTGGGTGCCATGATAATTAATTCCCCTTCAGCTGTTAATTCCAATCGCAACTCTTTATTCACAGCTACAATCTGTGCAAATTCCTCATCGGTAAATTGCAGATTAGGAGGTAATTGTAAAGTTAAAGCAGTCATAATTAATTGCGCTCCACTAAAATATTAGATGCATCAAACTCATGTGCTGTTAAGAGATTTGACTTAGCCTCTACTTATACTTTAGGAATTCCCCCAACAAATGCGCCTGTACATCCTGGGGTTCTGGCGGTGGCGCGTTGTCAGCATAGCGGCGGATATTGGAGTTGTAATTAGCGATCGCTTGTCATTGTCTCATCAGAGCATCCACAGCGTACTTTTTCCAGATGCAAAAAATTTTGGTTCCTTTTCCCTTTAATTTTCTACTGTTCCGTAGAGTTTTCAAAGCGGGCGATGGGACTCGAACCCACGACGTTCACCTTGGGAAGGTGACATTCTACCACTGAATTACACCCGCGAGTAGCTGTTAGCCGAAATTTTAATATTACTGTACAGCATACCATTATTTATAGCTGTTTTCAATTGACTGGCGATCGCGCTTAAACCTCAGCATAGCCGGAGACGCTCCGCCTCTGGTCAATCTCCAACGCCATAGGAACTCACTCAAAACCCTACACTGCGCCGACGAAAGTCAGTGTAGGATTCTCTGACCTACAGAACAATGTCTTCACCTCGCTCAGTGAAGCGAACTTCTTTAATATTCCATGCAGCATTACTTGTTAGAGTTTTGCGGACACTACCAAACAAAGCAAACTGCTCACAACTAGAAAGAGAAGCTATTTGCCGCTTAGAATCAGGAGATAACCGTAAATCAACTGTAGCAATGCCATTTTTGACATTAACACGATACCCAGACAAGCTAAAGTCACTTGTATCTCGTTTTTCGATAATTTTACCCACTGCATTTGTTACTGGTTCATCAGCTGGTACTGAAATCTTTTCTGGAATTAGTTCTTGACATTGAACATCACTAGTGTAAATTGTGACATTTGCAGTTTTGCTAATGGTATTTTTAGAAGTTGATGAGGAAGGCGTATTTTCTCCAGTAGATGCTTGATTTGGAGATTTTTCTCTCAACTGAGCAACGCTAGGAATTTGACTGGAATTCCGAGACGACGAGCTATTCGTGGGTGTTGTAGTAGGGGATGGGGATAATGTGCTGTTTGGTGTTGTAGTAGGGGATGGTGTTTGACCATCAACATTATTAGTGGTGGGGTTAGAATTACAGCTGCTTATACCAAGAACAATTGTTACAGCAATTAGGGGTAAAAGATATCTCTTAGTTGTCTTCATAATTTTGCTCAAAAGTTACATCACTGCTATCAACTTCAATATTGCTGGTATCAATTCCGCATTAATTTGTGAATTTTGAGCCAGTCTCTAAAGTGTCAACCTGGTATCTGTTAAGCCGCAATTATTTCCTAAGGGACGACGTTAATCGCCCGAACAAGATCCCCGACTTCTTAAAGAAGTCGGGGATCTGAAACTTGCGATTTGAATGATATCAAATACCATTGCTATAGAACAGTATAAAAACCAAAAGCACATCTTCCTCAAGGATAAATTTGGTAATATCTAAATGAGGTTACGTAAAATCCAAGAAGCTTAGACCGATGGATATTATTCTCAGGAATGATGCCAATTAAGTATATTTCGGTAATTATTATAGTAAAATAAACAAAAATTTAATGTTTTAAAGGCAAAACAATGAATAGAGGCTCTCAACAGAAAACATTAAGAAGGCAAAACACAATTCTTGCTGCAAAACATTTTTTAGCAGAAATGGGTAAAGACGCTAGCTCAGAAGAATTGAGATTTATCGCTGATAATGTAACTGAGATTGCACTCTTTTGGCATTTGATTGGAAATCCAGAAGAAATTTCTTCGCTGGACTTGCAAGCATAGTCGAAGCATTAGATTGAAAATGGGGAGTGGGGAGTGGGGAGTAGGGAGTAGGGGGTGAAGAGATTTTCATGCTCTTGAATTCTACTGTGTTATCGAACTAAGCTTAATATTTGAGGAAAGCCGAGCTACCATTTCTGCACGAGATGAAACATCAAGTTTGCGGAATATCCGTTTCAAAGCTTGCTTAACAGAATTTTCTGTAATCCAGAGGTTTCTACCAATTTCAGCATTTGTTAGTCCTTGTGCTACTAGTTCAGCAATTTGAATTTCACGTTTTGTTAGAGGGTTAGTATTAAGAGAATTGAAGAGTGTTGATTGCAATTGTAATGTTGCACGCCAAGTTGAAATATGAAGACACAAGGCACTCAAATCAGCTAATTCTTGTGCATTAAAGGCAGGAGTATTTCGAGTACGAGTCAAGCCAATAGCACCAAGTAGACGACCATTACCAACAACTGGCCCAACCATTACATGATAATGGTCAAAACGTGGGCAAATAATCTGCCATTCTCCAGGCGGTAACAATAATTCTTCGTGAACTACAGTGTGACGCTCAACTAAGTAACGCAACACTGGATTATGTTTCAAAGAAAATGCCGATCGCATCATACGAGGTATGTTTTTTTCAAATTGCCAAAGCTGATCGAAGAAAAATATCCCCGAACGTTCAGCAGCAAAATACTCACTAAATTTACTGATGACTTGCGATCGCAGTTCTTGTTCATCACGAGCATGAGCGATCGCATCAAATAAAGATTGTAAAGAATTTACCATAATCTTAGCTGCAAAATGTACTCGTTCGAGGACTAGGCGTGGTGAGAATACAGACATTATTCTACCTGCATAACAATTGGCAGAATAAACATGTCCCAATACACCCACAGCAATATACTTGTTGATACTCAGTGGCTCTTTGAACACCTAAATCACCCTAATATCCGTTTGATTCAAGCAGATATGAATCCACAGACTTATAACGCTGGTCATATTCCCGGCGCTGTCTTTTGGAATATTACTACTGACCTTCTACTACCTGATTACCGCATTAATTTTGACCCAGCTGTATGGCAAAAACTCTTGGAAAATTCTGGGATTACAAATAATACCACTGTTGTTACTTATGGTGATTTTGCTGCAACAAGTGCATGGTTATTTTGGCTTTTTAAAGTCTTCGGTCACGGTGACGTGCGCGTTTTCAACGGTGGTTATCAAAAATGGATGTCTGAAGGTCGTCCAGTAACAATAGACTCACAAATTATTACACCAACCGAATATCAACTGCAAACTCCTGATCCAAACTTGCGAGCCTTTTTTCAGGATGTACAGGAATCTATTGGGAAATTAGATAGCGTCTTAGTCGATGTTCGCACACCTCAAGAATACAGCGGCGAATGGTTTTTCATGCAGCCACCTCAAAAAACGGAACGCGCAGGGCATATTCCTGGTGCAGTGTCTGTGTATTACGAGTTAGCTCTCAATGAAGATGGAACTTTTAAATCAGTGGAAGAATTGCAGACACTTTACACCAGCAAAAATATCACTTCTGATAAACAAGTAATTACTTACTGTGCTGTTGGTGGGCGTTCAGCGCATACTTGGTTCGTCTTGAAATATTTACTTGGTTACTCAAAAGTCCGAAACTACGATGGGTCATGGAATGAATGGAGTCGGATTCCGAATATACCGATTGAATAGTTTTTAACATAATTTGTAATTCGTAATTAATTCTTACTTAAGTTTATCAAAAATACAACACATTCACTTGTAGTATAAGAATTACGAATTACAAAACTTGTAATTACAAATTATCTGGAAATTTTTTCTTTAGTCATTAACGTTGTTTGCTAGAGATTCTTGGGAAATATAAAAAATGAAATCAACTTAATATCCCTAGCTGGCAACTAACAAGACTATGCTTTGTAATCTGATTTCTCTAGATAAAAATACCTATGAATCGCTGCAACAAGAATTAATAGAACTGCGTCAGCTAGTTGCCAGTTTACAAGGTGCTAAGTCTTCAAATCCGCCCAAAAGCCAGCAGCAGATGGCTTTATTTATTGAATATATCCCTGCTGCGATCGCCATGTTCGATGGACAAATGCGCTACCTACTGACGAGTCGCCGTTGGCGTGAAGATTACGGACTGAGCGATCGAGACATCATCGGTCGCTCTCATTGTGAAATCTTTCCAGATATTTCCCCATATTTGCAGGAAATTCATCAACGTTGCTTGGCGGGGAGCATTGATAAATCCGAACAAAATATCTTCCCTTTTGGAGAGGGGACAATCGATTGGGTGAAATGGGAAATAAATCCTTGGTACGAAGATTCTGGTGAAATTGGTGGTATCATCATCTTCTCTGAAGTCATTACCGCCCATAAACAGCTAGAAGAAACTGCGATATGCGATCGCCAACGAGCCGTAGCTCAACTAGAAGAAAAAGAGCAATTCTTACGCAGTATTTATGAAGGTGTTACTCAGCCAATATTCGTGATTGACATTCTAGATAACTGTGAATTACGTTATGCTGGCTGGAATTCGGCAACAGAAAAAATAACAGGAATTAGCAACGCAGAGGTAATTGGTAAAACTCCAGAATATGTACATGGTACTGTTGAAGGTCTAGAAGTACGTCAGCGATTCAAAATCTGCATAGAAACTGGTATTGGCATAAAGTATGAAGAATGCCTGACTTTCCACGGTCAAGAAAATTGGTGGCTAACTACAATTAATCCTTTAAAAAATAGCGAAGGTCAAATTTATCGACTGGTGGGAACAGCGTTAAATATTACAGAGCGCAAACAAGCTGAAGAAGCACTCGAAGCCAGTCAGCACTTCATTAAACGCATTGCAGACTCTTCTCCCAATATTCTCTACATCTTCGATTTACAAGAACAGCGTAATGTTTACGCCAATCAAGAAATTGGCAAACTTCTTGGCTACTCTAATGAACAAATTCAACAAATGGGAACACAAGTTCTGCCTAAAATCACTCATCCAGATGATTGGGAAAAAGTAGTAAATCACTTGCAAAATTTTATTACAGCTAAGGATGGTGAGATTTATGAGTTTGAATTTCGGGTGAGACAACCAAATGGTGAATGGTGCTGGCTATACACTAGAGAAACAGTGTTTAGCCGTGGCGCAGATGGAAAAATAAACCAAATTCTTGGTGTTTCAACTGATATCACCGACCGCAAACAAGCCGAAATGCAATTACAACTCCAAGCCCAAAACTTGGAAAACACCCTGCGCGAACTGCAACGCACCCAAAGCCAACTTATCCAAAGTGAGAAAATGTCTTCACTTGGGAATATGGTTGCAGGTGTTGCCCATGAAATTAATAATCCGGTCAATTTTATTCACGGTAATCTGATTCCAGCCAGTGAATACACCCAAGACTTGTTGCATCTGCTAGAACTTTATCAACAACATTTCCCCTATCCTCCAGAAGAAATTCAAGCAGAAATCACAGCTATTGACCTTGATTTTCTCAAAGAAGACCTTGTAAAACTCTTCCAGTCTATGACCGTAGGAACTCAGAGGATTCGTGAAATCGTTCTCTCGCTACGGAACTTTTCCCGCCTTGATGAAGCTGAATTCAAAGATGTAGACATCCATCAAGGTATCGATAGTACTTTGATGATTCTGCATAACCGCTTGAAAGGTAAACCCAATCATCCAGAAATTTCTGTAATTAAAGAGTATGGTAAACTTCCTCTAATTGAATGCTATCCAGGTCAATTAAATCAGGTATTTATGAATCTTCTAGCTAATGCTATTGATGCATTGGAAGATTCATTTGTAGGAGAACAAGGACAAATTCGCATTTGCACCGAAGTTTGTAATAGTCAATGGGTAATAATCCGAATTTCAGATAATGGTATAGGGATTCCGCAAGAAATACTGCCCAAACTTTTTGACCCTTTCTTTACTACTAAAGATGTCGGCAAAGGTACAGGACTGGGGCTATCCATCAGTTACCAAATTGTGGTAGAGAAACATCGTGGAAGTTTGTCCTGTAACTCAATACCTGGACAAGGAGCAGAATTCGTGATTAAAATTCCCATTAATCAGTCGTAAAATAGGAGTCAGAATGGGCTACGCCCCGCTGCGCTAAGAGAATTCAGAATAAGTAGAACGACGCAAATAAAGCTAACAAAACCCTGATTCCCTACTCGCTACTCCCCGCCTATGTAGATTAGTTTAAAAATCAAACCGGATTGCTATATTTAAGTTAACTCTAGAGGCAAGGAAGTAATGTTACTTGAACTCAACCAACTAATTGTACCTGTTGGTCATCAGTTGTTGATTAAAGATATATCCTGGTCAGGATACAAAAATATTTTGGCAGAATTGGGTGAAAATCGCAATTCTCGGATATCTTACAGTCAAGGAGTGCTGGAAATAATGGCTCCATTACCAGAGCATGAGGTAGGTAAAGTTATTATTGGAGACTTATTAAAAGTTATCCTAGAAGAACTTGATATTGAATTTTGGAGTTTGGGATCTACAACTTTTGACCAAGAAAAAATGGATGCTGGAGTAGAACCGGATGATTGCTTCTACATCGAAAATGAAGCAGCTGTTAGAGGTAAGGATAGAATTGATTTAACAGTTGATCCGCCCCCAGATTTAGCAATCGAAATAGATATTACCTCCCGCACTCGTTTTAATAATTATCAACTATTAGGAGTCCCGGAATTGTGGCGCTGGAATGGCAATAAATTAGAAATCAATGTTTTGATAAATGGAAAATATATAGAATCTAATAATAGTCGTATTTTTCCTAATTTACCTATTACTCAAGTGATTCCTGAATATTTAAAGCGGTGTAAAACTGATGGGAGAAATGCAACTATGAAAGTATTTCGTGCTTGGGTGAAAAAGCAAATATGATTTGCTCATGCACTCCCTTAGCACGGTTATAATATCGGCTGGCTTGTTCTTAACCTGAGTACTCCAGAGTTTTTTTTGAACTGGCTGAAGTGGTTATATAGCCTTTCCCCACAAGCGTGAGGTAGACCTGTAAGGTCACGGCACTGTTCCCCACACCTTGCGATATGATGTTGTACCGCATCTAAATGGGAACCGCTATAAATGCTTTACCAACCAGTCAATATTAGCCGTATTGGCTTGGTTTTAAATGCTAACTTTTTTCTAGAAGACAAATGACTAAAAGACGACAATTTTTAAAAGGAGTAGCAGCACTTTCTAGCTTGTCTTTAACCGGTTGCGGTTGGAGGCTAGCCCAAGTACGTGCTAATTCTAGTACTTCCGGTCGAAGTGACCAACTTTATATCTATACTTGGACACAATATACTGACAAACAATTACTAAAAAATTTTAGCACTCAAACTGGCATGAGAGTGCTGGCGGATGTGTATGATTCTAACGATGTAATGCTTGCTAAGTTGCAAGCTGGAGGTGGTAGCGCTTACAGCATTATCTACCCATCTGATTATATGGTACAGAAAATGGTAGACAAAGGTTTATTAACAGAAATAAATCACGATCGCCTAATCGGTCTAGAAAATTTATTTTCCCGCTTTTCTAATCCTATTTATGACCCCAATAACCGTTACAGTATCCCTTTTAATTGGGGCACAACAGGTTTTATTTATAATTCTGAAAAAATCAAAGAACCACCAGAAGATTGGGATTATCTTTGGCAAAACCAAGACAAGCTTAATAAGCGGATGACTTTGCTTAATGATGTGCGAGAGGTGATGGGTGCAGTATTGCGGATGTTAGGTTATTCTTATAATTCCAAAAACGAATTAGAAATCAAACAAGCTTATGATAAATTGAAGGTGCTGAAACCTGCGATCGCTGCTTTTGATACAGATGCTTGGCAAAATCAAATTCTCGGAGGAGATTTACTCTTGGCAATGTGTTATTCAGCAGATGCGGTGAAAATCTCTAAAGAAAATCCCAAACTCAAATATGTGATTCCCCGCAGTGGTTCTTCATTATGGACAGACACTATTGTAATTCCTAAAACAGCCCCCAATCTACCAGGAGCCTACGCTTGGATTAATATGATTTTGCAACCAGAAATAGCAGCCAAAATTAGTGAGCGCCTAAATATTTCTACGCCTAATAGCGCGGGATTTGAGCAATTACCAAAAAAAATACAGAACAATTCTAATTTGTTTCCCCCAGAGTCACTTTTAGCAAATTGTGAACGCATCAGACCCGTAGGAGAATTTGAAGATGTTTACGATCGCTACTGGACTCAATTGACTAGCAGCTGATTCAATTTTGGATTTTAGATTTTGGATTTTAGATTGTTTACTCAATTCAAAATTCATATTGAATTTGAATTCACATTTGAGATTTATCACTAAATTCTAAATCTAAAATTCACAGAATTATGATTAATTCAATTTTTAATTTGAGATGTTTGACTCAATCCAAAATCCAAAATCTAAAATTCCGAGAGTTAGGAGTTAGAAATGATTAATATTGAAAAAAATGATATTTCTGAAATAGAAGAATTGCATCGTCCGCGAAGAAATTGGCTGCAACCTTTAGTATTACTGGCACCGTCAGGAATTTGGTTATTACTTTTGTTGGTGCTACCAAGTTTGATAATTTTCGAGTTAAGTTTGGTTGCAGATATTCGACCAGGAGATATCGTTAATCCTAATGGATTCAAAAACTACATACGGATATTCGACCCCCTTTACTTGCAAGTAATCGTGCGATCGCTATTTTTCGCTTTTGGCACAACAATCATTTGTTTAATTTTAGGTTTCCCTGTCGCCTATTGGATTGCAGTGGCTGCACCGAAGCGTTGGCGAAATTTGCTGCTATTAGGGTTTGTTTTGCCTTTGTGGACTTCTTCTTTACTGCGTTCTTATGCTTGGATTACAATTCTTCGTCCTAGTGGTTTATTAAATAGTTTGCTAAGCTATTTCGGCTTGCCTACTTTGGAATTACTTAATAGAAGTCCGGCTGTATTGATTGGCATGAGTTACAGTTTATTACCCTATATGGTTTTAATTTTATATGCCTCTCTGGAAAAGCTAGATCAGCGTTTGTTAGAAGCAGCAGCAGATTTAGGTGCAAATCCCGTGGAAGCTTTTTTTAAAGTAACTATACCCCAAATTTTTCCCGGAATTACTGCTGGTGCCATGCTTGTATTTATCACAGGCTTAGGGGATTTTATCGACCCAGAATTACTTGGTGGTGCTTCTAGTATGACAGCGGCGCGATTAGTTTACAACCAATTTCTGGGAGCTACTCAAAATTGGGGATTTGGTTCAGCTTTGAGTATGACGTTAATTTTAATGGTGAGTATTGCGATCGCTCTTTTAATTAAGTTTGGTGAAACTACACCCAAACGCTAAATTCAGCGGATTTTAGATTTTAAATTTTGGAAAATGGAATTGAAAATTCAAAATCTAAAGTTTTAAAATTTCTCAAACCCCGAATTCATTCGGAAAACAAATCAAAAATCAAAAACTCTGGATTAAAAAAAGAGCATTGATGTATTGAGTCAATCCAAAATCCAAAATCCAAAATTGAATCACGAATCACCTATAATAGGGGCATCGAACGCCAGCGAGACAAAGGTTATGCTTTCACCCGATCTCAAAAATGCGTTACCAACTACTGATGAACTCCCCTGTTCAGACGATACACCAGTGGATAACGAAGACCAAAACTTTTTGCCCAACATTTTACTTTTCTTACTCAACTCCATTTGGGCAAATCGCATGGATTGGTACTTCGGAGTAGACATGGGAGTCTATCACACCACAGGAGTACATTTTAGAGTTCCTGTAGTCCCAGATGCTTTTTTGAGCCTGGGAGTAGAACGCAAAAAAGGTGGTAAATCTCGCAAAAGCTACGCAGTTTGGGAAGAAAATGGGATAGTTCCAATATTCACATTAGAAATGGTATCCCACACCCCAGGAGGTGAATACGATGAAAAGGTAGAGATATACAAAAAACTCGGTGTATTGTACTACGTAATTTATAACCCTGAGTTTTGGCGACGTGACCAACATCAACCATTTGAAGTGTATAAATTAATAGATGGAAACTACCAATTACAAATAGGTGAACCTTATTTCATGCCAGAAATTGGGTTAGGTATTGGGCGACATCAAGCCGTAATTGGCGGGATACAACAGGAGTTTTTATGTTGGTATGATGAGCGAGGAAATCGCTATTTAACAGACGCAGAACAAGCACAACAAGAACGAATCAGGGCTGAACAAGAACAGCAAAGGGCTGAACAAGAACAGCAAAGGGCTGAACACTTAGCCGAGTATTTACGTTCTCTAGGTGTAGATCCAAATAATCTACCTGGTAATTAAGGCGATCGCGTCCCAAGGCTTGATAGCACCCAATTAAAATAGCATTAGTTTTAATGAGGTGCCACCGTGAGCAAATGCTTAAAATTTTCTGTACTACTGTTAACTAAATCCTTAATTTTTGAGAGAAATTCATGCTCTAAATAAGGCTTAGTTAAATAGCCCTTTGCACCTAATTCTTGGGCTAACTGGCGATGCTTTTCAGCGCTGCGAGAAGTGAGAATCACCACAGGTATTTTTGCCAAATTTGGATGTTGACGTAAATTAGTTAACAACTCAAAACCATTCATTCTTGGCATCTCTAAATCCGAGATTACAACTTGAATTTCTGGATGTAACTGTAACTTTTCTAGAGCTTCTACACCATTTTGCGCTTGTATTACTTGATAGCCAGATTTTTGCAGAGTTAGAGAAATAGTTTGGCGCAGACTAATGGCATCATCGACTACTAAAATAACTTTTGGTATTTGATTATTTGACTCTAGAGAATAGCTAGATTGGGTTTCTACAGTATCTGTGGAAGTCGATGGAGTCAGTAACGGTGTAGACGAAAAAGTTTGTGTTGATGATATCGGCAAAGATTTTTGATTTGACGAAGAAGTTGTTGGTAATGCCATAATATCAAGTGTTTTTTGTGGAATCTCCCTTGACTCTAATAGCAATGAAGCATCAATCACTAAAATGAGGTCACCACTAGGTAAGCTACTACAACCGTAAATATATTTTGGTGGTGCGATCGCATTTCCTAAAGGTCTGATTACTAGTTCTTGTTCACCAATTATTTGGTCAACTTCTAACGCAAACATTCCTTGATTTCGCCGTAGTAAAAGCACCGGGTTTTTATTAATATTTGCACCGTGAGTATTTGATGTGTTGTATGGAGTAGCACTATTAAATAATGAACCATGATAATAAATCAACTCTGAAAGTTGACGCAGGCTGACCATAGTTTCATTCTGATCTACATTCCAATGCAAAACTTTTTTCCCTTCAATTTCTTTAATCTGCTCATCAGAAGGAATCAATATTTTTTCGATGCTGTTCAAAAGCAAGGCATAAATAACACCTTTAGCCTGAACTAGCATTAGTTTTTCAGTAGTCATAGAAAAAGGAATTTTGAGTATGAATGTTGTTCCTTGCTTGGGTATAGATTCAACTGAAACTGAACCATTGAGTGCGTTCATTTGAGTACGCACAATATCTAAACCCATACCGCGCCCAGAGATTTCACTCACTTTATTCGCAGTGGAAAATCCCGGCGAAAATATCAAATCTAAAAGTTCTGATTCCATTAGATTAGCAGCATAGCTTCTGGCTTTTTCTTCACTTTGAATGTGATAAAGTTCAACAGCTTTTCTGCGAATGCTCTCTAAATTTAATCCCTGTCCATCGTCTCGAATTTCGATAACGGTTTGGCTACCTTGATGATAGGCACAGATTTCGATTAAACCTCGTTCTGGTTTACCAAACTCTCGGCGAATGTGTGGAGGTTCAATACCGTGGTCAAAAGCATTACGTACTAAGTGTAACAGAGGATCGTAGAGTTTTTCGGCGATCGCTTTATCAACTAGTACTTCTGTTCCACAAAGTTTCAATTCTACAAGTTTGGCATAAACATTCCCCAACTTATTTACCATATGGGGAAAGCGATTCAGGATATTGCCCAAAGGCAACATTCGTGCTTCTACTAAATTATCTATAATATTCAGAGTTAAATTCTCTTTACTACCACTGATTTGAGCAGCTTGAGTCACAAGCAAGTCAAGAGACTCTGTGGTTTCTTGTAGTTGGAGTGTCTCTTCTATTGCTTCATGTAACGTCATCTGAAATTCTGTATATACATCCATTTCCAGAGAGTCAAACTTCACTGCAAAACTTGGTGTTTGTTGTGAAGCCAAATTTTGCATTTGTAATGGTAAATCACGTAATTCATTTAAAATTGTTTGTTGTTTAGCGAGTCGCTGCATTAATCGCTCAATTATTTCTTGGACTTGTTCATCTTGCAAAGTCCGCCGTTTTTGGTAAATCAGCAATTCTCCTGCTAAATAATTTAGGTTTTGTAATTTATCTGTATCTACTCGAATAAAAGAAGGTTGACGAGAATTTTTATTTTGAAAATGCTGTGATTTATCTTCTATTTGCTGGTTAATTGGTTGAGGTGAATCAGGAATACTTTCAACAACTGTTTCCAGAACATCCATCTCTTCTAAAGAATTCCCAGTCTCGCTAGTCACAACTTCATTAATCAAGTTTTGGTCAGATTCTTCTCCCCATATTACTTCTAGAAGATCATCGCTGGTTTCAGAAGATTTAGATATTTCTTTAAGAACTAGCAGCGTTTGTAACTTGGGACTATCAAGCCAATTTTTTTCTTTGCTAGTTACAGGGGGATAGTTTTTATATTTTTTTGCTAATTTATAAATCTTGTTTTGCAAGATTTTAATTATGGAGAGGTAGTTGTCAGATTTTTCAATGTAATATTGAAATTTGGCAACTGCAAACAAAATGATTAAAATGATTCCATTACGATAAATACAAAGGCTTTGGCTATCTTCTTCTTGGACAAAAGCCAGAAATTTTGTCAGCCAATTTTCAATATAATTAAGCAGATTTTGTCTGGGTAATGTGGGAACGAGTAAACTCAAATTGAGTTCTGATTCTGGTATTTGCATCTGGTGATTAAACCAGCCAAAAATGTAGCGAATTACTTTTAAATAAAACTTGGCAGTTGTTGGTTTAACAGATTCATTTTTATTATTTTCTGATGTAGTTAAAAATTGATAAAATTCTTGTTCATTGAGGCTAAACGACTCAGAAGACGAATTATTTTCTAATTCTCGAGATACTTGATTATTGGGTAATGTTGTGAGTTGTTGTAAGCTTGGAGAAGCCTGTCCACCAGAAGTGCGATCGCCTGCTAGTACCAATTTTTGTGCTTGCTGTAAATCTGCAAGGGCAATTTCTGCGATTTGCTGCACTTGGGTGGGGTTTGCTTGCAGCGCTGAGAGAATTGTTTGGGAAATTTCACCCAATCCAGGTAAATTTAGAGATTCTGCCAAGCCGAGAAATACTTCAGCTTGAGATTGTAACAATTCAATAAATTCGGCATTATTTGGCGGATTATTAATAGTTTCAGCAATACTGTTTAGACGTTGTTGCACTCCCACTTCAAAAACAGACTGTACAATATCAAATCCTAATTCCTCAGAAGTGGGAATATGAGTCTCAGCACCAAATGCATCACCCAGTTTTTCTTGCAGTTGAGCAAACACTGAACTTGCTCGTTGCAGTAGTTCTTCGTCATTAACAGTACTTCCAATTAGCTCGGTATTTAATGCTATGCTCAGACACTCATAAGCTTGGATTAAAAGTGTTTGCAATTCAGCATCAATTACTAAATTTGGGTTATATAGAGCCTTAAATACATCTTCTAAAAAATGGGCTATCATCTTAATTAGTTCTAGCCCAACATTAGCAGCGCCACCTTTAAGCGTGTGCGTAGCCCGCATTAAACTATGAATTTTTGCAATGCTATAACCTTCAGATAAGGTAAATAGTTCTTGCTCAATAATCTGTACTAATTCTGGAGCTTCTGCCAGAAAATAGATGTATCCTTGTTCACGAATTGAAGTGTCGGTAATCATAAGTTAGAAGTTAGAAGTTAGGAGTTAGGAGTTAGGAGTTAGGAGTTGGGAGTTAGGGGTTGGGAGTTAGGGGTTAGGGGTTGAGAGTTAGGGGTTGAGCGTTAGGGGTTGGGAGTTGGGAGTTGGGAGTTGGGAGTTAGGGGTTGGGAGTTACTCCATTAATTGAGTCTTCAGTTGTTTTGACTATTGAACTCAAAATCCGAATGATTTCGTCTGCATACATTAGTTCATTCGTTAAATCAATATTTACTAGTTTGGACTGTTGCAGTAGACGTAACCAGTATTTGGTTTCCCTAGCTTCTTTGTATGCAATATACATTTTTGCTAAAAAATCCTTTCTACTCTGACCACCGCTAGCCTCTTCAACATTTGCGCCAATACTTGTCGCACTTCGTAGTAACTGTTTAGAAAGCACATATTCTCGCTGATCTTGTAGTTGAATATATAGGTCAATAATTTTCAAAGCAAATTGAAAACTTTTCTGCTGAATAATACTTTCTGCCAATTTACCTCCTCTTTTTTTACTCACAATTAAAAATGAAACATGGACAAAACATTCCAAAAGATCGGTATGATATTAACATGTATCAAATGAATGCTTTATTTCCATAACTCCTAACTCCTAACTCCTAACTCCTAACTCCTAACTCTTAACTCTTAACTTTTTATCAGCTGACTTTGAATTTACTTGCAGTTGTTAATAACTCTTGCGCCATCCCTGATAATTCTTCAAAGACATTAGCAATTTCTTGGGATTCGGCAAAAGTTTTATTGGCAATTTCTGCGACATCTTGCATTGATGCAGTTACTGTTACAGATTGCGTCATTTGTTGTTGAGTTGATGCGGTAATTCGCTCGATTAATTGACTAATTTCGGCAGTTGCAGAAACGATCGCATTTAAGTTTTGGCGAGTCTCACTGACCAGGTTTGTGCCTTCCACTACCTGCTGAATACCAGTTTCCATCGCTACTGCAACTTCCCCAGTTTCTGTTTGAATCTCCTGGACTAATTTTTCAATTTCGATGGTTGCTGCTGCTGATTGGCGAGATAGAGAACGCACTTCATCAGCTACAACTGCAAAGCCTTTGCCATATTCACCGGCACGGGTGGCTTCAATGGCTGCATTCAAAGCCAGGACGTTTGTCTGTGTGGCAAAATTACCAATCAAATTCACGACTTTGGAGATTTTTTGCGAGGATTCACTCAGACGTTTAATCTTTTTGCTGGTTTGGGCGACGGTTTCACGAATTCCTTGGATGGCTTTGACAGTCAAGTTCATCGCCGTATCGCCAGACTCTACAGTTTGATTGGCTTGTTGTACTGCTACTTGCACCAACTGGGCGTTCGCCACCACAGCTTGAGTAGAGTCCACCATCTGTTTAATGTCGCCTAAAGCTGCGGTAAGTTCTTGAGATTGATGTTGGGCTGAATTGGTCAGTTCCGTCAGTGAAGCATCGCTATTGCTGGAAGTTTGGGCAACTTTTTGGGCTGCTGCCTGTACTTGAATAACTATTTGCCGTAGTGCTTGTAGAGTATTATTGTAGGCGTCTGCGATCGTGCCTAATTCATCTTCTGTAATCGGTGCGCGTACTGTTAAATCGCCGTTGAGGGCTGGTCTAAGCGCTGTTAGAAGTTGAATCGATCTTTGTTGGAGTAATTCCTTAGCTGCTTTTTCCCGTGCTGCTGCTTCTGCTAATTTTGTTGACTGGGCTTGTAGTTGTTGCAAGTATTCAGTTTGTTGTAATGCTAGCCCGAACTGGCTGCCAATGCGTGCTAACAAAGTAACTTCCGATTGTTCCCAATCACGAGTTCCAGAATTTTGATAAGCTGCTAACAAGCCCCACAATTGTTCTCCTGCAAATACAGGAACAATGATATAAGCTTTAACTTCAAACTGTTCTAACATCTCAATATGGCAGGGAAAATGACCTACTTTATAGATGTCATTGACAATAAAGTTTTCACCTTGGGCATATCGACCTCCTTGAGTTTCTTGTAAATGGGTATCTTCCCAAACAGTTTTGATATCAGGCCCTACGAGTTTGACCCAATTATGACCCACTGACTCAGCTACAAATTCGCCACTCCAGTCGGGATTAAAGCGATAAACAGCGACGCGATCGCATCGTAATAATTGCCGTACTTCTTGAGTAGCTATTTTAAATATTTCTTCTACTTCTAAAGATTGTCGAATGCGGTTAACTATCTTTGTAACTGATTTCTCTTGTTCGGCAAACTGAGTCAATTGTTGAGATTTGACTCGCAGTTGTTCCATGTATTCTGCTTGTGATATTGCTACACCAAATTGCAAGCCAATCTGAACTAAAAAGTTGACTTCCCAAGGTTGCCAATCACGAGAACCGGAGTTTTGATAAGCTGCTAACAATCCCCACAATACTTCTCCAGAAAATACAGGAACAATCACATAAGCTCTAACTTCAAATTGCTCTAACATCTCAACATGGCAAGGAGAATGACCCACTTCATAGATGTTATGAGCAACAAAGCTTTCACCTTTGGTATATCGTCCCCCTTGATTTTCTTGCATGTAGGTATCTGCCCAAATAGTTTTAATCCCAGGGCCTACCAATTTTGTCCAAGCATTACCCACTGACTCGGCAACAAATTCACCACTCCAGTCGGGATTAAAGCGAAAAACTACAACGCGATCGCATTTTAATAATTGCCGTACTTCTTGAGTAGTTGTTTTGAAAACGCTTTCTATATCTAAGGATTGTCGAATGCGGTTAACTGTCTTAGTTACAGTTTTTTCTTGTTCAACTATCTGAGAAAGTTGCTCGGATTTTCTCTGCACTTGTTCGAGATATTCCCCTTGTGTGATAGCCACGCCAAATTGCAAACCAATCTGACTTAAAAAGCTTTCTTCCCAAGGTTGCCAATCACGAGGGCCAGAATTTTGATAAGCTGCCAACAATCCCCATAATTTTTCTCCAGAAAATATGGGCGCAATGATGTAAGCCATCATTTGGAATTGCTCTAAAATATCAATATGACATTGAGCATGACCCGTTTGATAAATGTCTTTGACTACAAAAGTTTCACCTTTGGCGTAACGTCCTCCTTGGGTTTCTTGCAAGTGGGTATCTTCCCAAACCATTTTAAAATCAGGGCCGACCATTCTTACCCAACCATTGCCCACTGATTCCGAGACAAACTCGCCACTCCAGTCGGGTTTAAAGCGATAAACACCTACGCGATCGCATTTTAATAATTGGCGGATTTCTTGAGTAGTTGCTTGGAAAAGTTTATCGACATTTGATATTCGCAGAATCTTATCGATGACCTTAGCTGCTGATTTTTTTGCTTGTGTCTGCTGTTGCAGTTCTTTTTCAAATTCAAAGCTGTGCAATCTGTAGGTTAATTCTCTGGTAATTTGATACAATAAGCTGATTTCTCCCTCTTGCCATTGCCTGGGACAGGAGCAATTATTTACTGCTAATAATCCCCAAACTTTACCTTCTACTAAAATTGGTAAACTCAAACTGGCTTTGATTTGAAATTTTTCTAGCAGCTGCTTTTGATGGGGCGTAAGTTGTATCTGATTGGTATCATCAATAGCTACAGACTCTAAATAGTCTTGATTAGTATATAAACCAAAAATAATCCCAGGAATATTTTCGCCCAGAGTTGGTGTCCAACCTAGTGTTCGAGATTCTGCTAAAACATTACCTGATTCTAGGGAAGTGAACTGATAAATTAAGGCGCGATCGCAGCCAATTTTTTCTCGAATTTGTGTTACAGTAATTTTAAGTAGAGTATTACAATCAGTGGCTTGTCGCATATGAATTGCAATGTCGTGTAACTGTCGCCGCCAACTTTTAAATTCTTGAGCGATCGCATTTAATAAAGCAATTTCATCGCTAGCAATATTTGCCACATTAGCACTACCATTCTGATTTTTTACTTCAGGAATTAAATGCTCACTATCTGGGTTATTTTGATACAAAAACGTCATTTTGCCTACCTCAAAATTCGCTAATAATTGGATAATTGGAAATTAAAATTGATTTGCTATTGTGCTGGTATCAAAATTTCAATTTTGAATTCCCCACATAGGAGCTTGGATAATCGTTATTGCATCCAAATTAAACATCATCTCCTTTGCGTCATTAATAAAATAACCCTGCAAAAAAGGTGAAATTTTCGGATAAAATAATTCAGCAGTTGGGGGTTTGATTTGCTTAGTATCCAGCCATTCAATATCGAGAAGCTGTCGCACTAATAGCCCCAAATACTTACTTTCATTTTCTAGAACAACTGCCATCATTTTTGAGAGTAAATTTGAGCCTTGGGAAATTGGAGGATAACCTAACATTGCGTCTAAATCTACTAACCAAAGCATCTCACCACGCCAGTTATAGATACCCAAGACGCAACTCGGCATCTGAGGAACCCCACATATTTCTGGCAATGATACTTGCAAAACTTCTGTGATGTGTTCTAACGAAATTACGGCTGTATCCTTTACTCCCAAATTAAAACTTAAAAATTTTTTCTTGGTTTCCAAAGTTAGCAATCCTTTGTCATTGATAATTGTTCTTGAGCCACTATTCACATGTACAGGTTAAGATTGTATCGGTGGTAAATTAAAAATAGTGACTTTTATTCGATGTTGGCATTTGGGAAAGTTAATTATTAATTAATCGTTTGAGAACTACTAGTAATTCCTCTCGATCAATTGGTTTTGATAAATAGCCTTCAGCACCCAACATATTACCCCAAATTTTATCTACATCACTATTTTTTGTAGAACAAAAAACCACAGGAATTTTGCTGGTATTCGGGTTGTTTTTCAGTTCTCGGCAAATTTCAAAGCCACTTTTTCCTGGTAAAATTACATCAAGAAATATTAAATCAGGCTTAGTTTTATCGATTTTGTCTTGAGCCTCTTCACTACTTGTGGCACTAATCACAGAATAACCTGCCTGTTGTAAGTAACGGCTGATTATTTCCATATCAGTTAAGCCATCTTCAACAACTAAAACAGTATTCATGGCAACTACCTATTAAATCTTTCTCACAATGTAAATACAACTGAACTATGAAGCCAAAAAAATTTTGATTTTAGATTGATTACCTGAGAAATTTTATATTTTTGACTCAATCCAAAATCTAAAATCAAAAATTGATCCGGTCAAATTAGATATACAAACCCTAAAGGATTTGTAAACAAAGACATGGAAGGGACTAGAGACTGACACCCTAAGAGGTTGTTTTAAAAGTGGTATGTTGTGATTTTAATAGAATTGTTACCCCCCTTAATCCCCCCTTATAAAGGGGGGAAACAAGAAAAATTCGGTTCCCTCACGCCACATGCTTCTCCTGTCGGAGACGCTGCGCGAACAAGTCGGGCGTTGCCCGCCGTTGCCCGCCCAACGCAGTGGCTCCCCTTTATAAGGGGAGGGTTAGGGTGGGGTAAAAAAATATTTAATACATCAATCATGACTTTTCAAACATCCTCTAACCCCTTTGGTGTAACCAATATTTCACAACTCCAATAGAATTGCTATAAATACAAAAAGTTGTATTTATATAATTTTGATTCAAGCTTTATATATAAACCTCAGAAAAAGTACGTAACAAACATAAATTAATACTTTTTTCTGAAATATAAAATAGTTTTATCCATCAATGATTTAGTCATTAAAATTAATAGTGTTGATTGCTCAAATCCTTTGATAAAATTTGTTTCATACTCAGCAATTAGGTCTTTAAACACGCGATAAATCCGGTCTCTACATCAGGGTGTATTGTACTATAAGTCAGTCTTAAACAGGACATAACTTCAATAGGTAAAAAAAATTAGATGCGGTTTAAAACCGCATCTAATTGTCTTTTAGCAATTCTGGATTCTGACTTTTATTTATCATTCCAGAAAGTTAATTTCCATTGAGATCCTAAAGTCTATAGGTTGTAAAAAATTTTGTTATGGCTAATTCCTAATTAACATCCTTGTGATAATTAATCATCAAGAACAATTACTAACTTGCTGATTAAAAACCTCTACATTCGATTTAGTTTTATCAATGGATGCACTCGGTGTCGGTAAATATTTTCGTACTATACCCATTACCTTGTCAGGCACTACAGGTTTAGTGAGAAAATCTGTAGAACCAACTACCTTGGCACGAACTCTATCTAAAAGACCATCACTGCCTGTTAATATAATTACTGGTGTATTGGCGAAGGCAGATATTCGTCGCAATTGAGTGCAGATTTCGTAACCACTGGCGACTGGCATAATCAAATCCAAGAAAATCAAGTCTGGTTTATCCTGAATTAGGGTTGGTAAAGCTTGTACTGCATCTTCAATTTTGATAAATCTTAGTCCATTAGAAGTAATAATTTCCTCTAGCATTTTACAAACCTGCGGACTATCATCCACGCAGGCTACTAAGGGGGCAATCGGCTTCTTTGCTTGTGGAGTGACAGGCTTATTGTTGGCATCACTCGCTACTAAAGGTAAGTCGGGTACTTCCACTAATTCAATGATTCCTTTTAGGATATAAGGAAGCAGCGAACGACTTAGAGGTAGTACACTTTGCTTCATTTTCACGGCTAAATCTCGCAGAGTGAATTTGCCATTGATTAAATTCACAAAGTTTTTGTAGACAGATGGACTTACTATCTGCTGGAGTTGTTCTGGTCTTCGCAGAACAGGTGCTAAATCAGGAGAAAAATTTGCTAAACCCGCTTCTGACCAAGTTTTCCACGAGTCTTGCATATGTTTTACAGACATTTCTGCACTCGTGAAATTCATTGGTGTTTCTAAAATAACTTCTTGACTGCGATTGCAAGTGATAGAAGCAAAATGTGCTTGCAGGGCTAGGTCAAATAATAGTTCCGCTATGGTGTTTTCGGCAATAGACTGAATTTGTTCTCTCTGGATTTTCTGTTTTTTATGCAAGATTTCTATTAGGCGATAATCCCAGTAATCTATTGATACGTCTTGGGAGCGCAATTGCAACTTATCAATATCAATCTGGGGACAATTTTGAGCCATATGTCTACGCCAGCGTCGGAAGGGATGAGTTCCCCCTGTTGCCCAAACTATGCGTCCCAGGCGATAGTAAAAAGTCCATTGACTGCCTTTTGAACTTTTAATATTTAATTTGCCATTATATTGCAGTTGAGTACAAGTTTTAAATTCATTCACTAAGTTATTTGAAACCATCACTTCCGGGTGGGTCATATTTTATTCCTTTTATTAAAAAGCTAGCTCTTGAAAAACCCACACTAGCTATATAGTGCTTAGCAGACATGTCAATAAGTGGAAATATATTTATTACATAGCAGCCTAAATTAAAATTATTAAAAACAAGGTAAATGAGGAGTATAGTAACAGTCTTGGTAGTAAATGAGTTATTTAGCAGAGGCTTATGAACGTCATACATTTCTACTAATATTTCATCACTCAACTAGTTTGCTATAATCTACATCACTCAAATGGATTCAGTATTGCTAATTCATTCTAATGATTTTCATACAGAATTATATCCGTACAAATTCTGAATTGTTGTTAAAAAAAAATAGCTGTTTTTATTTCAGATATTTTTCATATTGATTCTAAATCTCAATAAATCTAATCAAAAAGATTTATTAATTTAAATTTATTTAAATTTCTGATAAAGAAGGTGCGATCGCTGCTGGTTTATTGCTCATATTTCATAGCTATCCTAACAATTAGAAATACTAGTCCAGCAATTTTTGTCGGATGGGCATTGCTGAGCAGTTAGCTCAAACCGTTATTTTTAGTTTGGAAGCATTGCCCACTCGACATTTATTAACAATGGTGCAAGATGTGACCATACACCAATTTTCAGGGTTGGTTGTGGTTTTTGTAGCTGACAACAGCTGCTCTGAGATTACCTTGGTGTTGAGAAAGAAGCCGATCGCCTTCGTCTTTTTCTAAACCAGTCCAGTGCATTAATAGAGCTAGTTTCACCCATTTACCACTATGTTCTAATAAAAAACCGGCAGCTTCCCGACTTAAACCTGTGAGGTCTTGTAAAATTCGCAAAGCGCGATCGCGTAACTTTTGATTTGTTACCGCCACATCCACCATACGATTACCGTAAACTTTGCCTAGTTTGACCATTACCCCAGTAGAAAGGATATTTAAAGCCAACTTTGTGGCTGTACCAGCTTTCAGGCGAGTTGAGCCGGCGATGATTTCTGGCCCTGTCAATAGGCGAATATCAACATCGGCATCACAGCTAACTTGTTCAGCCGGAACACAGGCGATAAAAATAGTAGCGGCTCCCCGCTGCCGAGCCGCATTCAGGGCACCGTGGACATAAGGCGTTGTCCCACCCGCAGTGATGCCAACTACAACATCTAGCTGTGTAATGTGTCGCCCTGCGATCGCAGTTTCACCATCTTCGATGCTGTCTTCTAAATCCTCAGAACTGCGTACCAGCGCCCCAGCCCCACCAGCAATAATTCCCTGTACCAACTCTGGTGGCGTACAAAAAGTAGGGGGACACTCAGCAGCATCTAATACCCCTAACCTACCACTTGTACCCGCACCAATATAAAACAGGCGTCCTCCCCGGTGTAAACGCTCTGCGGTGCGTTCAATTGCTTCTGCCAATTGAATTTTCGCCGCCGCAACTGCTGCGACTGCCTTTTGGTCTTCGTTATTAAACAGCTCCACCAATTCCAGAGAACTTAGCTGGTCTAAGTTAAGACTGTTAGGATTTACTAGCTCAGTTAAAAGATGCCCGCGTTCCTGTAGGTTTGTCATTTGTCATTTGTCATTTGTTATTTGCCTAATGCCCCATGCCCCATGCCCAATTACAATAATCCTTCCAATTTCCGACGAATTCTCTCTAGTTCAGAATCAGGCAATTCTGGTTCTTCTGGTGACTGTTGGTTGGGACTGGAGGTGTCCTCAAGAGTATCGTTTTTCTGGGCATCTGGTTGCCAGTCGGTTTCTTCAACGTTAAGTTCTGGGACTTTACTGACTAAAGGGCTGTTTTCTGGGATGATTTCCCAGTCATATCCAACACTTTCGCAAAATTGCTGGATTTCCTCAGCATCGATCGCCTCTGGTGTGGGTGTGGGGAAATCTTGAGCTTCCAGCATCAAGGCAAAGCGCGTGGCGTCGTCTTCTGACTCGAACATCAGAATTGTATTGCTATCGCCCTTCCGAATCGAGTGAATCCCCTCATTTTCCGTTCGAGCATTAAACATTAACACAAAAACACGCATAAATGTAATTATCTATTGTTCTTCAGTTCCAGATCTTCTATTTATATTAAAGTTCTAGGTTATGCCTCAGGAAAAGTCACAACCACAATTTTCACTTTATTCAGATTTTCCTGAAAGTGCCAACATCATTAGCATAAGTATTGGATCGAGCAAATGCCGTAACTTAACCCATGAGGTCTGGGGTTTAGTTAACGTATCCTGGAAATGGCATACTGAATCAATGTGCCTGTTAATGCTTGTGTGTGCCAGCTAAATCCGGCAATTAATACAGTGAAAGGAAATGACTAAATCTCCCAATCAAGAGCATCACTCCCCTTCCCCTATTCGTAAGCGTCTGTGGTTGCTGGTGTTGAGTCGCGGTGGCATTGCTTTGGGGGGAATTTTGCTGATTGGAATTGTCGGTGGTATTTGGCGGTTGTGGATTTTTGTCCAAAAAGAGTTAACGCCCTTGGCACAACAAAGTCTCACCACTACACTCAACCGTCCAGTCCAACTCGGAAAAGTCACACAATTTTCCTTGACAGGAGTGCAATTTGGTGAATCAGCTATCCCAGCAACACCCACAGATCCAGATCGAGCCTCAGTCGAAGCTGTGGAAGTCACTTTTGACCTCTTGCAGTTAATTTTTAACCGCCACCTCAAGCTAGATGTCACCTTAGTCAATCCAGATATTTACATTGAACAGGATGACCAAGGGCGCTGGGTTTCCACTACCATCGCATCGTCAGGTGAAGCCGGCATCATTAAAACTGATTTGGACGAACTGCGGTTTCGCAATGCCAAGCTGGCGTTAATGCCGCATGGGAGAGATGAGGGAGTAGGGGGAGATGAGGGAGCAGGGGGAGATGAGGGAGCAGGGGGAGATAAGGAAGCAACATCCCCCTCATCCCCCTCATCCCCCTCATCCCCCTCATCCCCCGTATCCTTTTCCCAACTCAGCGGATCTGCCCAACTTTTAGCAAACAATCAGTTGGTCAGGTTTGAAGTCGGGGGTCAAGCAGACAATGGTGGTAGTATTTCCATTCAGGGAGAGACGCGTTCCAAGGTATTAGCAGGGAATTTTGAGTTGCGAGTACAAGATTTCCTGGCTGCGGATATTACTCGGCTAATTCCGTTACCTGTGAATTTACAAGCGGGTCGAGTCAATGGTGACTTGTTGGTTCGGTTGACACCAGAACAGCCGACTTTATTGTTTGGCAGTGCTGCTGTGCAAGGGGTGACGGTTGAATTGCCGAAAGTGCCGCAACTGTTGAGCAATACCCAAGGAAATCTCCGCTTCCAGGGAACCCAATTGCAGTTAGATAATGTTACTAGTAGCTATGGCAAAATTCCCCTGGTGGCTACGGGAATCATTGACACTCAAGCAGGCTTCAAGTTGGCAGCGCGTGTAAATGCGGTGAGTTTGACCAATGCCCAGGAGACTCTCAAGGTAAAATTACCTGTGCCGATCGCTGGACAAGTACAAGCAGATTTACAAATTACTGGATCGACTAAAGAGCCAATTCTCTCAGGCAAAGTTGCCACGATCCAAACTGCCCGGATTGATAAACTAGATTTTAATCGTATTACTAGTAAATTTGAACTTGTTACTAGTTCTTCTTTAATTACTCTCAAAGATATTCAAGGGTTCGCCAAAGTCGGTGGTCAAATTACAGGCGCTGGCACAATTAAAATTGGTAAATCTCCGCGACTGGATTTGAATTTCGCTGCGAAGAATGTTCCAGGGGATGCGATCGCTAAAGTTTACGAAACAACGCCCAATTTCCAAATTGGTAATCTCTCGGCTACAGCCCAACTCTTCGGCGCTGCTACCAATGTCCAAACTGTGGTACAATTTCAAGCCCCTAACGGAACTTATCCGGGAACTGGGGAAGTGGCGATCGCTCCCAATCGCACCCTCTCTTTCCGCAATGTGGCTCTGAATATTGGTGGTGGTACAGTCCGGGCAACTGGTAGTTACGCCAATGAGCGTTGGCAAGCTGTTGCTGTTGCCTCCGGGGTACAGGTGCAACGTTTTGTAGATCCAAATCAACTGCAAAATGTCTCTTTGGCGGGGGCACAATTCAATGGTCGTCTCATCCTCTCAGGCAGCACAGCACCATTTGCAATTGCCACAATTCGCCCTGAAGGCGCAGCAGTGAAAATTGGCGGCGGTACAGTTGCAGTTTCTAATATCCAACTCCAAGACCAAAATTTCTCTGCTCAACTTGTAGCTAATAATGTGCGGCTAGGACAAATATTGAAACAGTCTCCCCCGGCTTTAAATAATCCTTTGGCGGGTACGTTTCAAATCGCAGGTAACAGAGATAATTTCAGCTTGAAAACTCTCCGTGGCACTGGTGAAGGTCGCCTTGCCATTGGCGGTGGTACGGTTACAGCGAAAAATATCCAACTTGCTGAGGGTTTCTATCAGGCACAAGTCCAGGCGAAGAATGTACCTGTGCAGCAATTGGCAGCAGTTCCAAAGCAGTTTCAAGGTGCGTTAACTGGTGAAGTGAATGTGGCGGGTTCTGTCGATTCTTTCCAACTGCAAGCCATCCAAGCCAGCGGTCAAGGACGGATAAATGTTGGGCGTGGAACAATTACAGCCTCTAATCTCCAACTTGTTAATGGTGCATATCAGGCGCAAATCCAAGCAAAGAATGTACCTGTGCGGCAGTTGGCAGCAGTGCCACCACAGTTTCAAGGTGCATTAACTGGTCAGTTCAACGTCGCGGGATTAGTTAATTCTTTTGAGCCACGAACTATCCAAGCCAACGGTCAGGCACTGATAAATGTTGGCGGTGGAGCGATCGCAGCTTCTAATATTCAAGTGGGTAATGGTGTATACCAAGCACAAATCCAAGCAAATAACGTACCGTTGCAGCAGTTGGCAGCAGTACCACCGCAATTCCGAGGAACGTTAACTGGTCAAGCGAATGTGGCGGGTTCTGTTGAGTCCTTCACTCCGCAAACTATTCAAGCCGTTGGTCAGGGACAGATAAATGTTGCAGGTGGAACGATCGCAGCCTCTAATATTCAAGTAGCCAATGGTCGCTATCAAGGGATTGTTGACGCTTCCGGTGTAGAATTAAATCGGTTAAATCAGCTATTGCGGGGTCAATTTGCTGGGAAGTTGCAATTAGCCGGCACACTCGGTTCGTCTCAATTAGCTGATGTGCGTGCTGCTGGACAGGTGCAGTTATCCCAAGGTATCCCTGGCTTTGAACAACCTTTAACAGCTGCGATCGCTTGGAATGGTGAAAGGCTGACCATTGAGCAAGCAACTGCTCCCGGTTTAAAAGTTACTGGTAACATATTAGCCAATGCCAAACAACCAGGCATACCGGAAATTACTGCCTTAAATCTCAACGTCCAAGCTGAGAATTACGACTTAAAACAGTTACCGATCAATCTTCCTAATCAGGTTGCGGTGGCGGGGAGAGTCGATTTTAATGGACAAGTCACTGGTAAGCTACCTTTACCCAATGTAGTCGGGCAAATTAATTTACGAGACTTTGTTGTTCAAGATATCGCTTTTGAACCGCTGTTAACCGGAAATATCAACTCAGCACAGGGACGTGGGTTGAATTTGAACTTGGCAGGAAATCGCGATCGCCTGGCCTTCAATTTAGATGCCAATAATCGCCCGCAATCCTTTTTAGTCCAATGGCAGCAAGCCTTGGCATCAGGTAATGTTAAAGGAAATGATTGGACACTCAAAGTTGCAAATTTCCCCTTACAAATATTGAATTTGACCCCGCCAGCAATTACTCGCTTGGGTACTGGAAAAATAGCTGGGTTGTTAACAGGAGATTTGCTTTTTAATCAACAGACATTTGCAACAAATGGAAATTTAGCGATCGCCAACCCGGAAATTGGACGTGTAAAAGGCGATCGAATAGCTGCTCAATTCCGTTACGGTAATGGTAAAGCGACACTCACCAGTAGCGAATTTGTCAAAGGTAATAGTATTTATGCTGCTGTTGGGACTTTTGCTCAAACCGCTCAAGGGCCTCAATTACAAGCTAAACTCAATGTCAAGCAGGGCAAAATTGAAGATGTTCTCGCTCTAGCACAAGTTGATTTACAAGATTTGCAAGGTGGTTCCCCCCCAAACTACGGCACAGCAGCGGATCTCACCACCAACTCCCAAGGCTGGCCAAATCAACCGTTATTGACCCAACTCCAGCGGTTTTCTGAAATTGAAGCCTTGGTAGCAGAAGAAGAACAACAGCGGCTGGATTCCACTCCCATACCGGATTTAGCTGATTTAAAAGGCACTTTCAACGGACAAGTGGCTCTAGATACAGCTAATGGATTGGCAGTGCAATTTAATTTGAATGGAGAAAACTTTGCTTGGGGTAAAAAGGAAGAACGCAGTCGTTATTATACTGCTGAAAAATTGATTGCCGAAGGCAACTTTGAAAACGGTGTTTTGAGTTTGCGACCTTTACGAATCGAATCTCAGAACAGGTTGATTGCCTTCACAGGTAACATTGGCGGTGATGAACAATCTGGTCAGTTGCGGGTGAATAATTTTCCGATACAAGTATTGAATAATTTTGTCAAACTACCAGTTGGCATTACAGGTAATGTAAACGCTACAGCAGCTTTAGCAGGCAGCATTGGTAATCCCCAAGCCAGAGGAGAATTGCAAATCACAGAAGGAACACTAAATCAGAACCCAATACAGTCAGCAACGGCAAGCTTCAGCTATGCCAACGGACGCTTAAACTTTGGTAGTACTGTAGCAGTTGCCGGGCCACAACCTGTGGATATTACTGGCAGCATACCTTATAAATTGCCTTTTGCAACAGTTGCACCAGACAGCGAGCAAATCAGTTTGGATATGAAGTTAGAAAACGAAGGCTTGGGACTGTTAAACGCATTGACTAATCAAGTGGTATTTGAGAAAGGCGAAGGACAAGTAGACCTGAAGGTGCGTGGAACATTGAAACAACCAGAGGTAGATGGAATTGCCACTGTTAATAATGCTACTTTTTCAGCCCAAGCTTTGCCAGGTAAACTTAGACGTGTTACAGGCAAAGTGTTGTTTAACTTTGACCGCATCTTAGTAGAAAATCTTCAGGGTAGATTTAGCCGAGGGAAAGTAGAAGCTGCTGGAGAAATTCCCATCTTTAACAATGAGAAAGTAACCATCAACAATCCTTTGACCATTAATCTCGAACAGCTAGCATTGAATCTCAAAGGACTTTATCAAGGAGGCGCTAGCGGTAATTTGCAGATTACTGGTTCTGCCCTCAACCCACTAATTGGCGGTAGGATAGACTTGTTTGACGGTCAGGTATTGTTGGCAGAATCTACCGACACCGCTACATCTGCAAATGATGATGGTCTTGGCTTATCATCTACAAAAGCCAATAAGCAGAATCAAGCGGAAATTGGTAATGGGATCGGAAATGCAAACGCCAGATTTAATAATCTAGATTTAGAACTAGGTAAAAACGTCCAAATTACCCGTCCACCTATTCTCAGCTTCCGTGCAACTGGTAATCTCATAGTCAACGGTTCAATTAATCAGCCAGTACCAGATGGTACTATCCGATTAGAAAAAGGTGGCGTAAATTTATTTACTACTCAATTTAACCTTGCTCGTGGCTACAAACACACTGCAACTTTTAGTCCCTCCCAACCCCGCGACCCTAACCTGGATATTCGGTTATTTGCTAAGGTACTAGACGTAACTCAAAGTAATGATTTCACCCGAATAAATACCACAGGTTTATCAGCCTTAGAGAGTGTTCGAGTCGAAGCTACTATTAACGGTCTCGCCAGCAAACTAAATGAAAATTTAGAACTAACAAGCAGTCCGTCACGTAGTCAAACCGAAATTGTTGCTCTTTTAGGAGGTGGATTTGTAGACACCCAAGGACGTGGTGACAGTACTTTGGGTCTGATTAACATCGCAGGTTCAGCTGTGTTCAACAATTTTCAGTCAGCTTTTAACCAGATTGGTAGTACCTTTGGCTTAAGCGAACTGCGGATATTTCCTACCATTATTTCTGAGAATCCCGAAGCAGGAAGAAGTAGTTCAACTTTGGAATTAGCAGCAGAAGCCGGAGTTGATATTACTTCTAAAATATCCATTTCTAGCATCAAAATTTTAACAACAAATGACCCATTTCAATGGGGTGTTAATTACCGTATAAATGACGAATTTCGTGTACGCGCTTCCACTAATTTAACTGATGATAGTCGTGCTGTAGTGGAGTATCAAACACGGTTTTAAAGAAAAAAAAAATCAAGGTGCTGTAAAGTGTACAGGCACAGCCCACCATAGGTATCGCTTTACCTTCAATACTTTTCGGTTAAAGGAAGAGACGCAATAAATCGCCGTCTCTACGAAGCATTGATTATTGTAGAGACGCCGATTTATCGCGTCTTTCTTATCCAAAATTTATACCAATTTGAAAAATGATTGCGACATATAGATAGCTAAAAAGCTTATCTACTGATTATTTCACAATGCAAAATCTGTCTTGAAAAGCTGTCATAGGGGGAAACTTCCGCTCAAACTTTTCGCAAAATACAACCTAGTATTATTTACTTCCTGTTCCCTCTTATCCTTGCTTCTCAATAGCTTGTCGTACCTGTTCAATATCCAATTCTAATGCCTCGGCGATTTGCTCTATACTTAAACCAAACTTAAGCAGACGGGGTATAGTTTCCAGCTTTGTTTCTTCTCGAACCTCTTCTTTTACTTCCTGCTTTGTTTCTTCCTTTACTTCCTGGTAAAATTTAGTTTGTCTCCAGTCGGTTAATCCAAACATTGCTTCTAACTCCTGCTGACTTTTGTTTACAAATTTATAGATCAGCATTCTCTCCACTAATTCTAAGAGATTGCTACGGTTAGCTTCATCCGTTTGTTGTACTTGATTTATCAATTTTTTCGCTTGCTGTACGGCTTTATCTTCTGCTGCAACTACTAATTTAATCACCCCTAGCCCAATCGAAGATGATGGTACATCATCTAACTCATCTAAATAAATTATACGAATTTGGTCTTCAGCTAATGATGTTTGATAAATGAATGGTACACCTGGGTCGAGACTGCGTTGAGCAAAAAGTAATACAGCTTGCCAACGACGTTGAGGTTTATATTGATTTATATACAGAAAACTTTCGGTGATTATTCGCCAGTAAATATCATCATCGCGCTGGAACTGTACCTCAACAAAATAGATTGTATCTTCTGGAAACTCAGGTTTGGGTAAGAATAAACCATCGATACGACGTGCTAGTTCTTTGATTTCTACTGAGGTAAATTGGTAGTGCGACGCTAGGGCTTGGGATTGTTCCAAAAGTTCAAATAAGACACCTGGAATAGTTTGGAATAAGGTGTAAAAAATCGTGTCTGTTTTCATGCACTCGGAATATTTGAATATTTTCAGATTATCGTGACTGATAGGGGATAACTTTTCTACATTTAATTATTAAATTGTGATATTATCCTCACCCTGCTGATTGACTGCTAATCGCAAAATTGATAGGCCTAAAATTATCAAAAATAGCACGAGTCCAATTGTGCAAGCATAGCTAATTTCCAAATTATTGAATGCTTGTTCATACAGATAGTAAACAATTGTTTTCGAGCTATTGAGTGGTCCTCCTTGAGTCATGATGTAGACTTCTTCAAAGACTTTTGTAGCAGAAATAGCTGAAATTACACCTACCAAAGCTAGATACGGTTTCATCAAAGGTATGGTAATGTCCCAATGTTTTCTAATACCATCAGAGCCATCAATTGCTGCGGCTTCGTACACATCACCAGGAATTGATTGTAATCCTGCTAAATAAATCACCATGTAGTAGCCTAGCCCTTTCCAAACTGTGACAGCCATGACGCTGGCAAGAGAAATTGGTACAATGCCAAAAATTTTAGCTGGGCTAGTTAGCCAAGGAATACCTTCTGAAATAATGCCCAAAGCTTTAAATAACTGGTTGAGTAATCCATTTTCTGCATACAACCATTTCCAAGCTATCCCAGCAACTACCATTGAAATCACTACTGGTGTGTAGTATGCAGATCTAAACCAATTCATCCCCCGCAGTTTTTGATTTACCAAAATTGCTAGCCCCAAGGGAGCAATTACCAAAATTGGTACTACACCCACAAGATATAAAAAAGTGTTTTCCAGGGTTTTCCAAAAAACTGCATCTTTCCAAAGCTTGAAAAAGTTGGCAAAACCTATCCATTGCGGCGGTTGGGCAATATCTTCGTAGCTAGTAAAGCTGAGGTAAAACGCTTGCAGTGCAGGCCAAAAGACAGTTAACCACAAAAGAACTAAGGCGGGCAGTAAAAATAAATAAGGAGTCAGTCGCTGTTTGATAAATATCCAATTCTTAGGTGTAAATTGATTCATATCAGGTCTAATAGTTGTTTTGGCTTTGTCAGAATCTTTAAGAAAAAGAATTTGGGGATGTGAGTAGATTTAAGCTTCAATATTTTAAGGGCATATATTTGCTTGTCAATCAATAATTCTGAAATAAACTGCAATGGAAACTCAACACAATCAGCCAATTGAACATCAAAATGTCCCCACAAATCATCGTGGACTGCATGACTTTTTGTATAGTTCCGATGATGAACACGCCACTACTCAGGTGAGTATAACTCCTGAATTGACAAACAATAGCACTGAAATTACGTCCGTTGAAGCTTGGCGTGCAGCTGCTGAGAACGCGAAAATTGCTGGTGTTTACGCAGTATTAGACGCAGAACGCCACACGCAGTACATTGGCTATTCTCGAAATGTGTTGCTTTCCCTAAACGGTCATGTCACCCAAAATGGTGAACAAAAGTGTGCTTTTGTACGCGTGCAAGCATTTAAGTTTCCCAAACGTCAAGAAATGGAAGATTTACGAGATGCATGGATAGCTGAACTCGAAAGCACACCACCTGGTAATGGTTCTGAAAGCGGAATGTGGGCTAGTACAGTCGGCGAAGCTGCTAAAGCGGTAATGTCAGAGGTTGAACGCCAAGCCTATGAGGAGAAAAAGCTAAAACTGCGGAAAGCAATGGCTGACACAACCCTCTCCAAAGACTCACAAACAACAGATGCTAGTGAAACCGAACGCCGGCGTCAACTCGAAGCAGCTGTCACAAACGATGACTGGAGTGTAATTATCGACGCACAGACCCAGGAAACCAAGTCTTAGGGTAAAACTTTCAATCCTCTGGATTTCCCCACTTCCATACCCCATTCCGTCATGTATCTAAGGGTTTTAGATGAATGTTTGTGCTGGGCTAGCATATAGTACCCTCTCTAGTTTGCTGGTAATCATTGCAGTCTTCTTGTTACTAGTCGGCGTTTGGTGCTACGTGACGTACAAGCTGACGTGCCAGCCTGCAATATCTAATCTGCTAACTCGCTATGGCAACGGTTTTGTTCCCTTCGTTTTGATTGGTTTAGGTGTGTTTATTATCCTAGACAGCGCTTCACTAACTCCAATTGCCTTGACGGCTAGCTGCTTGTGTTTAGCGGGACTTGTCAAACTCTATACCATGAATGGGCAGGTAGCAACATCGTCAAGCGTTGAAATTCGTGGGTAATCTGACTGAATATTTGCGAGACTGTTTGCCAACAAAGCTACAAAAATCTATTAAAATAAACAGTCTCATCTAGTAAAATTTTCAATATTGAAAATATTTTCTACTCTTCAAAAGGAGAATGATCGTGAAACTTTTCAAAACTGCTCTAGTTGTTTTAGTACTTTTAGTTAATTTGATAATTGCCCAACCTTCTTGGGCTGACAGACCCAACCTAACTACTGGTCCTGACTATATCGAGGTAACTCAAGGGATTAATAATCTCTTACAGCTTCAAAAGACGCCCGAGCAATCTGAATATACACCAGAGGAAATTCAGCAAGAATTGGGTGAGTTCAAGCTGCAAAAGTACATTTTAGAGACAGCACAAAACTGGGCACAATGCCGCAATGAAACTGGAAAAACTCTAGCAATCTACGCTCATAAACCTAAAAAAGCTTCCCAAGGAAATACCCTCTACTTTTTGGGAAATGGTCAAATTACAGAAAATGAGTGGGATTGTGATGGTGTTTACCTACCGATTGGCAGCAAGGTAAGTAGTATTGCAGATGCCCAAGAATTGACGGAACCTCTAGCTATTAAGTTTGTGGATGGAACTCAGTTAGTAGCTAAGACTAATCCAGAAACGGGTACTTTTGAATTTAACGTTAATCCTGCCAAGGTGTTCAAAGCAGGTGAGCCAAACTGGTCGATTCCCAATTTGTCCCAAGCTGATATTGATGCAGCAATCCCCAATGCGCCCATTGAGGATTAAGAATCAAAACAGAATTCAGGAGTCAGGAGTCAGAATTCAGCAATGTTTTTTGTACGACTGGTTGATAAATAAACGGCGTTTTTGCACCCCCACCAAATGGGAGATTTGGTGGGGGTGCAATCTGTGATGGGTCACAATCCAATACTCTTCGGTTAAGGGAAGAGACGCGATAAATCGCCGTCTCTACAATAATCAATCCTTTGTAGAGACGGCGATTTATCGCGTCTTTGCTTTGCGATCTAGAATTTTCATCAAAAAACCTTAACCGAACAGTATTGGGTCATAATCCCCCACTGATAGCCTCTCGTAAAGCCTTCTCTACGAGAGGCTTGTCTGCGACACGCTACGCGAACGCCAACGGGGCATGGCTTCTCTACGAGAGTCCGCGTTCGCTTTTAGCGTCTCGAAGAGAGCGTCTTGATTCTGACTTCTGAATTCTGAATTCTTCTTCAAATAGCAGCAATAGCACAAACTTGTAATCCTACAGGTGTCTGAATAATCACTGATTCTACGCCGAAAACTTGGGCGATCGCATTTGGTGTCATAACTTCTTCGGGCGTACCAATTTCCCAAATATGACCTTGCTTTAATAATGCAATGCGAGAGCTATACCGTGCTGCTAAATTCAGTTCGTGTAAAACTGTGACAATAGTTAATTCTTGCTGCTGATTCAGTTCTTTTAGTAGTTCCAAGAGTTGCAATTGATAGTTGATATCTAAAAAAGTTGTCGGTTCATCTAATAATAAAACTTTTGGTTCTTGCGCTAGTGCTAACGCTAAAAAAGCCCGTTGTCTTTCACCGCCAGAGAGTTGTTCGACTAAGCGATCGCTTAATTTTTGTAGTTGCGTTTTTTTAATTGCAGCTTCGACTTTTAGCCAATCTTCAGCATTTAATTCCCATTGCCACCAAGGTTGATGTGGTGTGCGTCCTAAACTTACTAATTGTCGGACTGTTAAGCCAATGGGAACTATTTGTTGTTGCGGTAAAAATGCTAGTTTCTGTGCAACTAGATTTGGAGGTTGAGAATGAATTGCTTTGCCATCAAGTAGCACTGTTCCCTGCTGTGGAAAAAGAATACGACTGAGCAATTTAAGTAAGGTAGACTTACCTGAGCCATTAGCACCAACTAAACTCAACCATTCTCCTGTTTGCAGGGTGAGGTTAATGTTTTGGACGATTGGTACTGTGGTGTAACCGCCTGTGAGATTTTGCAGTTCGAGTGGCATTTGCTGAAATTCAAAAATTAAAGAAAACATTCCATTGTAGGGGCGCACAGCTGTGCGCCCCTACAAATGTACAAATAATTTGGTGACTCAGGCTATGACGGTGATAAGTTTGGATTAGCGGTGGGAGGATGTCAATTTATCAGGATGAAAGATCAACTTATTAAAAACCAGACTACTGAGCCAGAATTGTTTCCCAACAACCCTATTCTTTTGGTACAAGACTTAGGGCGAATCGTTGAGCAACGCTGGATTTGGAGTCACCTCAGTTTTCAATTATTTCCAGGGGAGCGAGTAGCGGTGATCGGTGCTTCTGGCTCTGGTAAAAGTCTGCTCCTACGAGCATTAGCAGGACTCGATCCTGTACAAGCAGGACAAATTATTTTTCAGGGACAGCTGATAAATTCCCACTTTATGCCTACCTATCGTTCGCAAATTATTTATTTGCAACAACGGCCAGCCCTATGGGAAGGAACTGTAGAAGAAAATCTCCGGCGAGTTTATCGATTAGCTATTCACCGCCATCTAATTTACAACCGCGAGTTGATTTTAGACTATCTGCATCTTTTGCATAAAACGCCTGACTTTTTGCAGCGTCCGGTTAGCGCTCTTTCAGGTGGAGAAGGGCAGATAGTCGCTTTCCTGAGAGCTTTGCAACTTTCACCTTCAATACTGCTACTAGATGAACCTACCGCCTCACTAGATCCTGGAACTGCCCAAAGTTTAGAGGCTTTAGTTGCAGCTTGGCAACGTGAACACCCACAAAGAGCATATCTCTGGACAAGTCATGATCCAACTCAGTTGGAACGTATTACCAACCGTCAAATTACCCTGAAGGAAAAGGACTGATGGAAACCAGCTATATCCAGATCAGTTATGCACAGTTGTCTTTAGCAACTTTGTTTATTGCGATCAATGTGGGGCTTTCTTTTGGTTTGCGGTTGGGGCTAGAGCAAAGTCTGGCGATCGCTTCCCTACGGATGGTTATACAGTTATTGATGGTGGGATACATATTGCAGTGGGTATTTACTCTCAGCAACCCTGTATTAATCATACTTTTGGCTTTGGGAATGACTGTTATCGCTGGTATATCCAGTGTTAACCGCACACGTAGACGATTTGCTGGTATTTATTGGAATAATTTTATTTCGCTTTTGAGTGGTTCCTTTTTAGTCACCGGGATAGTAGTTAGCGGTATTTTGCGTGTACAACCCTGGTACGAGCCTCAGTATCTCATTCCCTTTTTGGGTATGGTTTTGGGTAATGCCCTCACGGGTACGTCTTTAAGTTTAGATCGGTTTATGGAAGACTTAACTAGTCGTCGGGGGGAAATAGAAGCCCTACTGAGTCTTGGTGCAACCCGTTGGGAAGCCGCGCATGAAACTATTAAAGAAGCCCTGAGAACAGGAATGATCCCGACTATTAATTCAATGATGGTGATGGGACTCGTTAGTTTACCGGGAATGATGACTGGTCAAATCCTGGCTGGGGCAAATCCTAGTGATGCCATACGCTACCAGATTGTGATTATTTTTGCCCAGGCATCTGGGACAGCGATCGCCATCATCGGTGTTATTATCCTAGCTTTTCTGGCTCTGTTTAATCAAAATCATCAGTTGACAGATTTGTTAATTCAGAAATCACCAAACAAGGCAAAAGTAAAAAGTTAAAACAGAATTCAGAATTCAGAATTCAGAAGTCAGAATTCAGAAATCGGAATGATTAGTTCAAAACTCTCCGCGTCCCCGCGTCCCCGCGTCCTCTCCTCCCCCATCTAGTAAAATAACTTAGCAGCTCAGCAAGGAAAAGGTTCAGTATCATGGCTCAAGCTAGTATTGGAATTATTGGTGGGAGCGGTCTGTATAAAATGGATGCGCTCAAAGATGTCGAAGAGGTGCAAGTTCAGACTCCCTTTGGTTCGCCATCTGATGCTTTGATTCTTGGGACTTTGGAAGGGACACGAGTTGCTTTTTTGGCGCGTCATGGTCGTAATCACACGTTTTTACCTTCTGAGTTACCGTTTCGCGCTAATATCTATGCGATGAAGCAGTTGGGTGTGGAGTATTTAATTTCCGCTAGTGCTGTGGGTTCCTTGAAAGCGGAGGCGAAACCATTAGATATGGTGGTGCCAGATCAATTTATTGACAGAACAAAAAATCGCATTTCAACGTTTTTCGGTGAAGGAATTGTGGCTCACATTACCTTTGGCGATCCGATTTGTCAGAATTTGGCTGCTGTGTTGACAGATGCGATCGCTTCTCTCAATTTACCAGAAGTCACTCTCCATCGCGGCGGTACTTATGTGTGCATGGAAGGACCGGCGTTTTCTACAAAAGCGGAATCAAATCTTTATCGCAGTTGGGGTGCAACAGTCATTGGGATGACGAATTTACCAGAGGCGAAGTTGGCTAGGGAAGCGGAAATCGCCTATGCAACTTTAGCGCTGGTGACAGATTACGATTGTTGGCATCCAGACCATGACAGTGTGACGGTGGAGATGGTAATTGGCAATTTGCTGCGGAATGCGGTGAATGCTCAAAAAGTGATTCAAGAAACTGTGCGGCGCTTAAGTGAAAATCCACCACCGAGTGAGGCACATTCGGCTTTGAAATATGCGATTTTAACTCAATTGGATAAAGCACCAGCGGCGACGAAAGAAAAGTTAGGGTTATTGTTGCAGAAGTATTTCTAGTCTTGGATATCACTTCAGAGGTGTTTAGATCCCCGACTTCTTCAAAAAGTGGGGGATCTGGGCAAAAATTTTCTGATTAATTATATCAATATCTTAATTTACGCCAATATATTTGAAATTAAGTAATTTCACATAAGCAATCTCTTAATGACTAGGATTGTCTTTTTTCTAATTAGTAATTTTCTATACTTTTTTACTTAAATACTTGAGTTAGCTATCCGGGCAGGAATAGGCAAAACATGCTAGAATTATATCAGATTATGGCAATTATTCAAGAGCAATTTAGAATAATTTTGCGCTGTGTCGAGTAAAAAAGCTAAAATCTACGATTTTTGGAGATTTTTAGGTTATGACAACCTCACAGGAGAGGATTATCCCGACAGACTTGCGAAACGAAATGTCGCAGTCTTATCTGGAATACGCCATGAGCGTGATAGTGGGTCGGGCGCTGCCAGATGCGAGGGATGGTCTAAAACCTGTGCATCGTCGCATTCTCTACGCAATGCACGAGCTAGGTCTACTGCACGATCGCCCGTTTAAGAAATGTGCCCGTGTGGTGGGGGAAGTATTAGGTAAATATCACCCCCACGGTGACACGGCTGTGTATGATGCCTTGGTGCGGATGGCGCAGGATTTTTCCATGCGATCGCCTTTAGTTGATGGGCATGGTAACTTCGGTTCGGTGGACAACGATCCCCCGGCAGCAATGCGGTATACAGAATGCCGCTTGAAAGCTTTAACTAGCGCTGGTCTACTCCACGACATCGAATCGGAAACCGTAGACTTTGCCGATAACTTCGACGGTTCCCAGCAAGAACCGACAGTACTACCGGCACGTGTTCCCCAATTGCTGCTGAATGGTTCCTCTGGAATTGCCGTGGGCATGGCAACCAACATTCCCCCGCACAACTTGGGGGAATTAATTGACGGTTTGGTGGCACTGATTCACAATCCAGAAATCACCGATCTGGAATTAATGCAGTATATCCAGGGTCCCGACTTTCCCACCGGGGCACAAATTTTGGGGACATCTGCTATTCGGGAAGCTTACACCACCGGGCGTGGTTCCATTACCATGCGCGGCGTCGCCAACATTGAAACCATCGAACAACGGGGACGCCCAGATAGAGAAGCAATTATTATCACCGAATTGCCCTATCAAACCAACAAAGCGGCGCTAATTGAAAAAATCGCCGAAATGGTGAACGAAAAGCGGCTAGAGGGCATCGCAGATATCCGAGACGAGAGCGATCGCGATGGGATGCGGATTGTCATCGAACTCAAGCGTGATGCTTATCCCCGCGTGGTTTTGAACAACCTATACAAACAAACACCACTCCAAGCCAACTTCGGCGCCAACATGCTGGCGTTGGTGAATAGCGAACCCCAAGTACTCACCCTCAAGCATTTCTTAAGCGTCTTTTTGGATTTCCGCATCGAATCCATTGCCAGACGTACCCGCTACGAACTGCGGAAAGCGGAAGAACGCGACCACCTGTTGCAAGGGTTATTGATTGCCCTGTCCCATTTAGATGCAATTATTAATTTGATTCGCCATGCACCAGATGCGCCCACAGCTAAAGGCGAGTTAATCACAACTTACGGGCTTTCCGAAGTGCAAGCAGACGCGATTTTGCAGATGCAATTACGGCGGTTGACTGCCTTAGAAGCAGACAAAATTCGTCTGGAACACGAAGAATTACAAACCAAGATTGCTGACTTGCAAGATATTTTGGCACGACGGGAAAGGGTGCTGGAAATCATTGAAACCGAAGTCGCCCAACTGAAAACTAGCTTCGCCACCCCCCGGCGGACGATAATTTTACCAGGGGAAGGCGAAATAGACGAACGTGACTTAATTGCTAATGAAAAAGCGATCATTTTGGTCACCGAACAAGGCTACATCAAACGGATGCCCGTCAACACCTTTGAAGCCCAAAGCCGTGCTACCAGAGGCAAAGCCGCAGCCAAGGTGAAAGATGATGATACCGTTGAGCATTTCTTAACTTGCTGCGACCACGACAGTATTTTATTCTTTAGCGAACGGGGCGTAGTTTACTGCCTGAAAGCCTATCAAATTCCCGTGGGTTCCCGTACCAGTCGCGGTACACCCATTGTCCAAATGCTACCCATTCCCAAAGAAGAAAAAATTACCTCCATCGTCCCCGTTGACGAATTTAGCAACGAAGAATATTTGGTGATGCTCACCAAAGGCGGTAATATCAAGAAAACCGAATTGGCAGCCTTTAGCCACATTCGCGCCAATGGCTTGATTGCCATTTCCTTAGAAGAAGGCGACCAACTCCGGTGGGTACGACGTGCCAGAGTAGAAGACAGCGTGATTATTGGTTCTCGTCAAGGAATGGCGATTCACTTCCGGTGCAACCACGAACAACTGCGTCCCTTAAGTCGGGCGACTCGTGGGGTAAAAGCTATGAAGCTGAAAAATAAAGACGACGAACTCGTGGGTATGGATATTCTCCCTGCGGCAATTCTCGACACTTTAGATACCAATACAGAAGCCGAAATTGAAGAAATTGAAACAGAAGAAATCGAAATTAATGAAGAAACCGTAGAAGTACCTGCCAATGCCAGCATCGGTCCTTGGGTGTTGGTAATTACAATGGGAGGATATGGTAAGCGCGTACCAGTCGCCCAATTCCGCCTGCAAAACCGTGCAGGTCAAGGTTTAATGGCAACCAAATTCAAAAACCGTAAAACCAAAGACAAGTTAGCAACCCTACGTATTGTCAACAACGATGACGACGAAATTATGATGGTCACCAATCGCGGTATTATCATTCGTCAAGCGGTGAATGCAATTTCTATACAATCGCGATCGGCAACTGGAGTAAGAGTGCAGCGTTTAGATGAAGACGACGCCATTACCGGAGTGGCAATAGTTCCACCTGATAGTGTTGATGCAGAAGAAGCAGAGTAAAAAGCAGGGGGAGCAGGGGAAGCAGGGGAGGCAGGGGGAGAAATTAACCTCCTTACTTCCTTGGTTGATTGCCTTAGGGAGTGGCGTTTTGATGGGGGTGACCGTCGCCCCCGTCGGCGCCTGGTTCCTGGCTTGGATTGCCCTAGCCCCCCTCTGGGTATTAGTTGTTACTTCCTCAAAACTAAAAAACCAATCCCCCCCTGCTCCCTCATCTTCCCCTGCCCCCCCTGCCCTCCTCTGGGGTATCGCCTATCACGGTATCGCCCTTTCCTGGATTACCGGAATTCATCCCATGACTTGGTTAGGCGTTCCGTGGTTGCCGAGTTTGGCAATCACGCTTTTTTGTTGGGGATTCATCAGTGTCTTGGGAGGGATATTCGTTACTGTTTGGGCGGCTGTAATGGTTCGCCTGGGTGGACAAAAACCCTGGTTACGTATACTAATTGGTACAGCTGTGTGGTGTGGGTTAGAAAGTCTCTGGAGTGCTGGTCCTTTGTGGTGGAGTTCTCTTGCTTACACACAAAGTCCGCATAATCTCGTAATTGTACACCTTGGTCAACTCTCTGGGCCGAATACTGTGACAGCGGCAATAGTCGCTGTGAATGGCTTGATTGCTGAAGGATGGACGAACCGCAGAGGCGCAGAGAGCGCAGAGAGAATTTCCTCTGTGTCTTCTGTGCCTCTGCGGTTCGTTAATAAATACTTCGCTACCGCCACAGGTTTATTAATTACCTTACATTTAATAGGTTTTATTTTATATACTCGTCCCATTGCCCAACCACCAGAAGCGGCGTTGAAAGTCGGGATTGTTCAAGGTAATATTCCTAACCGACTTTTGCGGAGTTCCGAAGGGTTTCGTCGCGCCGAAGAAAATTACACTAATGGATATATAAATTTAGCAAATCAAGGTGTAGATGCAGTCCTCACCGCAGAAGGCGCTTTACCTGTTTTCCAGCGTAACTTGATGGCAACTACTTTGGTCGCAGCAGTGAAGGAAAAAGGCGTAGTTGCTTGGATTGGGGCTTTTGGCGAACGAGGACGCAGCTATACAATTAGCTTGTTTACTTTGAATAATCAAGGTGAAATTGTCGGCCGCTACGACAAAGCGAAATTAGTGCCTTTGGGAGAATATATTCCCTTGGAAGGAATTTTAGGCGCAATAGTTCAGCGGTTATCGCCTTTGGATGCACACCAAGTTGCTGGTTCAGCAAATCAGGTATTTGACACTCCTTTTGGTAGAGCGATCGCTAGTATATGTTATGAATCTGCTTTTCCTGAACAATTTCGCTATCAAGCTGCGGCGGGTGGACAATTTATTCTCAGTTCTTCTAACGATGCCCATTACAGTCGGTGGATGCCATTACAGCACCATGCACAGGATATCATGCGGGCAATTGAAACTGATAGATGGTCAGCACGGGCAACTAATACTGGATATTCAGCCTTTGTAGATCCTCACGGGAGAACCTTGTGGATATCTGGATATAATACCTACGAAACTCATGCCCAAACAATTTATCGCCGAGAGACAAAGACTTTATATGTGCGTTGGGGTGATTGGTTGACACCGCTGTTGTTAATATCCTCTGGAGGATTTTGGGTGTTCAAAATAAAGAACTTAAAAGTAAATAGTGAAAAGTAAAAAAAGAAGAGAACAGGTAAAAAGCCGTGAATTCTATTCGCTTCCTGATTTGATTTCTTGTCTTATCTGCTTGATAGGAATCTCAATTACAAATTCTGCCCCTTTACCAGGTTCAGAAATGCAATTGATTTTTCCCTTATGTTTATCTACGATAATCTGATAACTAATAGATAATCCTAATCCAGTACCTTTACCTACAGATTTAGTAGTAAAGAAGGGATCAAATAATCTACTTTTAACCTCCTCTTCTATTCCTGAAGCATTATCCTTGATACTGATAATCACGCACTCTTGATTTTTAACTTCCGTATGAATAATAATGCAACTATGTTGTTTAATTTCTGTTTTTAAAGAGTCTATTTGCTGTTGGCGTAAAGCATCAATAGCGTTACTGAGGATATTCATAAATACCTGATTTAGCCCTCCCGGATAACATTCGACAAGAGGCAAATTTCCATATTGCTTGATAATGGCAATTTCCTGCTGTTCATGTTTACCTTTGAGATAATGTTGCAAAATTAACAGTGTACTATTAATTCCTTCATGAATATCCACAAATTTCATTTCTGCTTCATCAAGACGCGAGAAGTTTCGTAAAGATAGCACAATCTCGCAAATACGATCGGCACCAACTACCATTGAAGATAAGATTTTTGGCAGATCGTCAATAATAAACTCTAAATCTATTTCATTAATAAAAATGTTGATTTCTGGATTGTGATTAGGATATTGTTGTTGATATAAGTCAATTAAAATGAGCAAATTTTGAGTATATTCTCTAACGTAAGTTAAGTTACCATAAATAAAATTAACAGGGTTATTAATTTCATGAGCAACACCAGCGACTAACTGACCTAGTGAGGACATTTTTTCAGTTTGAATCAGCTGTACTTGAGTGTGTTGCAATTCTTGTAGTGTCTGTTCTAATTGAATATTTTTCTGGTTTAGTTTTTCGGTTCTTCTCGCAACTTGCATTTCCAACATATAATTAGTTTCTTCTAAGGCGGCTTGAGCAACTTTTTTAGCTTTTAAGTATTCCTGCAATAAATGCAATACTAAAAACCATGCCGGAATCAGCATTGCTAAACCTATAATAGATTGGAAAATTGCCCAAAACATTTTTTGGCGATATTCAGCAATTTTCTGCTGCAACTGAAGTAAGATATTACGCTTTCTTTTAGCAACACCATCAGCATAAATATGTTTCTGAGTTTCATATTCCGGACTCGACAATAGTAATTGTGCTGCTTCTTTTTGATTTTTCTGGACTAAATCAAAAGATTGATATTCCATTGCAACTAATCTCTGGTTAGCAATATCAACTTTTTTTGCATCCTCATTTTTATATGTTTTAGGAGCTAGTTTCATAGATTGTTTAATAGCAGCATCAAGTTGAGGTTCAAATTGACGATACCGTTGTTCCCACTTCAGGTCTCCTGTAGCCGCATTCATGCGGGCTGACATGGTTAATACTTCATCATAATAGATAATTTCATCACTTAGTTTTTGTAGCTGAAATTCAGTATTATTAATGCTATTGAAGTTATGATATGCTTGCCAGTTTAGCCAAATTTGGGGAATAAATAATAGTAATGTTAACATTACTGTTACAGTTACTAGTTGAGAAGGAGGAAATCTCATTTTACGGAGCAAGTGCATTTTGATATAAGCTTTTGAGATAGATATACAGCAAAGTTCGATTGTATAAAATATACAACTTATCACAAAAAAGTAGAAGTACGCTATTCAGAATAATGAAGATATAAAACCAATTATCCAATTCATGTATGGATATGTCAAACAATCTGAGATTTACTGTTAGTATTAATATTTATTAATGTTTATTTTCTCCATTTTTGTCTATGATTATCTGTAAAATTATTTTTATTTTTATAAAAATTGTAATTCCAATTAGTTCTTGTAAAGCCTCAGTAATCACACTGCCCAATCTGGTGAAAATTTATAATTCTATACTATTTAGCTAAGGATTTTTAGTAGTAATTGCTGAACTGTAGAGACGTTTCAAACTGCGCCTCTATACACCCGTTTCTACAAAAATTTTTGTCTGTTCTAAACCGGATTAATTGATCTTTAGATTCTTTAACTGCGTATAAGGGGTTAGGGATTGGGCATTTCGGAGAAAATATTAAATCGAAATTATAGTAATTATCGCTGATGTCAAATACAGGCGATCGCTACTGTCTGATTAATCTGCACAGTTTTTTTCAATTAACAATCATTCATAAGAATGAAATTTTCATACATAATTTCATACCAAATTAAGTTTTAAAAAAACCGTATGAGCGATAATCTGCTGATTTTAAAGTGTTTTAATAAAGTTATTAGCGAAAGTTTAGAGAAGCAAAAACATGAAAGGTTTCAGGAAGCTATCCTCAATAGCACTATTGCTATTTGCCTTTGTGTATCCGCCCTCCTTAGCAGAAGCGAAAGATATTTCTGTAAGTAATGGTCTTAATGAACAAAGTGCGGCATCAGAGGCTAACCTGGTTGGAGATCAAAAAGGAGAGCTTTTAATTGCTCAAAGGCGGTCAAGATACCGGGTAATCAGACGACGCCAGCCTTTTGGACGATACCGGGTAATCCGACAACGCCAGCCTTTTGGACGATACCGGGTAATCCGACAACGCCAGCCTTTTGGACGACAACGAGAGTATAGGCGTCAACGAGAGTATAGGCGTCAATGGTATTGATGACATCTCACCAGAAGAGGACAAGGAGACAAGGGTTTTCTTCTGTCCCCTCATCTCCTTGTCCTCTTCGATAACGTTGGTTAGTGGTTTTCTGTTAACCACTAACCATTAACTATGGTCAAAATAATTCGTAATTCGTAATTCGTAATTCGTAATTACAATCAGTGGGGGCTTTACCCCGTACACTGAATTGTTGCACTACCAAATCTTTGATTTGGTGGGGGCTTGTACCCTCTTTAATTACGAATTACGTAAGCGTTGCGGGGCGAAGCCCATTACGAATTAGTAATTATTTGGTCACATTCTAATGACTTGCTACTGGCTCTGCTTCAAGGCGAGCCAATCGGTCTGCCAAAAGTTTTTCCAAGTCTTCTAGTGCTTTGGTGAAACCTTTGATGCCCTCGTCTAGTTTATCAGTTGCCATGCGGTCAGCAGCGTGCATCTTGTCAAAGGTAGCTTTATCAATGGATATTTTTTCAATTTCCAAGTTTGCTACATTAGCAGGGTCGAGCTTCCGTGGCAATTCTCCAATAGTTGCTTGTAATTCGGCTAAAAGCGACGGTGATATTGTCAATAAATCGCTACCTGCAAGTTCAGTAATTTCACCAAGGTTACGGAAGCTAGCTCCCATAACTTCGGTCTTATAGCCGAATTTCTTGTAGTAGTTGTAGATTTTGGTGACTGACAAAACTCCTGGATCTTCGGCTGCTGGGTAGCTATCGCGTCCGGTATCTTTTTTGTACCAGTCGAGAATCCGACCGACGAAGGGAGAAATTAGGGTAACGCCGGCTTCTGCACAGGCGATCGCTTGGTGCAAACCAAACAACAAGGTAAGGTTACAATGAATACCTTCTTTCTCTAGAATTTCCGCAGCGCGAATGCCTTCCCAGGTGGTGGCAATTTTAATTAACACGCGATTGCGGTCAACTCCAGCAGCTTTATACTGAGCAATCAATTCCCGTGCTTTAGCGATCGTAGCTTCAGTATCATAGGACAAACGAGCATCCACTTCCGTAGACACGCGACCAGGAATAATTTGTAAAATCTTCAACCCAAAAGCCACTGCCAAACGGTCAAAAGCCAGAGAAACTATCTGTGCTTGGGTAGCTCCGGCTCCGGCATCTTTTTTTGCCTGAAGTAGAGTCTGATCGACAATTTCCTGATATTCTGGCATCTGCGCCGCAGCAGTAATCAGGGAGGGATTTGTGGTGGCGTCTTGGGGTTTAAACTTTTCAATTGCTTGGATATCCCCTGTATCTGCAACCACAACAGTCATTTCTCGCAATTGTTCTAGTAAACTTTTAGACATAAAATACTCCGTGATGTTTGTTTAGGATTTACTTAATTCCGGAGGGAGTGGGGAGTGGGGAGTGGGGAGTGGGGACTGGGGACTGGGGACTGGGGACTGGGGAGTTATTCTTCCCTTGCTCCCTCATCTCCCTCATCCCCCTCATCCTCCTCATCTCCCTCATCTCCCTCACCTCCCCACTCCCCACTCCCATTTTCCTTGCTATCCAGAGTCACAGCCCTATTCTAGATGGCTTATGCAGAAATTGGCTGTCCAATGGAATGCACTTTGATTAAGCTGGTTGTTCCTGATTTACCAATTGGGACGCCAGAAGTAATCACCACCTGATCTCCCTTCTTGGCAAGACCTCTGTCTAGGACTCTGTTCACCACATTTGTAAACATTTCTTCAGCATTGTGGACTGGTGGAATCAGCAAAGGTTCGACTCCCCAGGAAAGTGCTAGCTGGCGGTAAGCGGTGGGGTCGGAGGTTAAGGCAATAATTGGAGAAGTTGGGCGATATTTTGACACCATTCTCGCCGTACTCCCTGAGGTTGTGTTACAGAGAATTGCCCGTGAGCCGGTTTCATAGGCGATACGACACACCGCTTCTGCCACCGATTCGGTGACGCTGAGACTACCTGGTTCATGACACCAGGAGTGTCTGCCGCCCTCTTCTAAAGCTTGTTCTGTTCGCACGGCAATGTTGTGCATCATCTGGACGGCGGCGATGGGATATTGTCCCACGGCGGTTTCACCAGAAAGCATTACCGCATCTGTACCATCAAAGATGGAGTTGGCAACATCTGTTGCCTCGGCGCGGGTGGGGTCGGGGGCGCTAATCATCGACTCTAGCATTTGTGTGGCTGTAATCACGGGCTTGCCAGCATGATTGCAACGGCGAGTGATATCTTTTTGAATCAGAGGTACTTCATGAATCGGCACTTCCACACCCAAATCGCCACGGGCAATCATGATGCCGTCGGCAACTTTGAGGATGGAGTCAAATTGCTCTAGTGCCTCAGCTCTTTCGATTTTGGCAATTAAGCGGATTGAAGCACCAGCAGATTCAATCATCCTTTGGGCGGGTTCTAAATCTTGGGGCGATCGCACAAAAGACACTGCTACCCAGTCTACACCCAACTGAATGCCAAAACGCAAATCCAGCAAGTCTTTTTCGGTGATCGAACTCACTGGTAAAGGAGTTTGTGGCAGGTTCACTCCTTTGTGGGTGGAAATTAACCCGCCAATTTTCACTTCTGCCCGAATGCGATCGGCGTCACGATGGGTGACAATCAACTTAACGCGACCATCATTAATTAAAATCGGTTCGCCTGGTCGCACCATTGCAAACAAAGTCGGCAATGGTAAAGGCAATTCGTCAATACTCTCACCCTTCTCTTGCAAAACAAAGGTAACTTCACTCCCAGCTTCCACATTTAACCCTTCTGGTGGTAAGATGCCTAAGCGGATCTTTGGACCACACAGATCTTGCATAATGGCGATCGGCTTTTGCTGCTCAGCACTAATCTGCCTAAGATATTGAGCCGTTTGGGCATGGAATTCATAAGCCCCGTGGGAAAAATTCAAACGTGCCACATTCATTCCAGCTTCTACTAAGGCTTGCAGCTTTTCAGGTGCAGATGTAGCAGGCCCAACAGTACAAATGATTTTGGTTCGACGCATAGGGATTAAGGGTTGAGGAATAACCTGCGACATGGATGCCTGATACCAATTTGTAATTTGTAATTCGTAATTCGTAATGACGCTCCTACGTCGCTAACGCTGCGCTAACGTAATTCGTAATTACAAACTTCAGATTTGATTCGCAAGACATTGCATCAGGTATCCAGAATCACAGGTGCTTCATATCACTGCTTTGCTAAGTAAAGATACTAGATTGCGTTTTATTTTCAGGTATTTACCATTTGACCCAAATCCCGAATTGGGGACTGGGGATTGGGGAATAGGGACTGGGGAATAGTTTTCCTAATACCCAATACCCAGTACCTAATACCCAATACCCAATCCAAATCAAACCACAGCAGCTGTTGGTGCTAGTTGTTCTTTTTGTGACATAGATAACATCAAGTCAAGCACGCGATTCGAGTAGCCCCACTCGTTGTCATACCAGGCAACGACTTTGAAGAAGTTGGAGTTCAACTCAATACCAGCACCTGCGTCGAAGATGCTGGAATGGGTATCACCTTGAAAATCTGTGGAAACTACTTCTTCGTCTGTGTAACCCAGGATACCCGCCAAAGAACCTTCGGCAGCCTCTTTCATGGCAGCACAGATTTCCTTGTAACTGGTGGCTTTGGCAGTTTTGAAAGTTAAATCAACTACAGAGACATCAGGAGTCGGAACTCGGAATGCCATACCAGTCAACTTGCCCTTCAATTCTGGTAAAACCAGTGCTACGGCTTTTGCTGCGCCTGTGGAGGAAGGAATAATATTTTGGGCTGCACCTCGACCACCCCGCCAATCTTTTTTGCTGGGGCCGTCTACGGTTGGCTGGGTGGCAGTCATAGCATGAACTGTGGTCATCAAGCCTTCAGTTAAGCCAAAGTTGTCATTGATGACTTTAGCGATGGGAGCTAGACAGTTTGTAGTACAGCTAGCATTGGAGACAATTAGATCCTTACTGGGGTCAAATAAGTGATGATTAACACCCATTAACAGAGTAGGAACTGTATCTGGATCTTTGGTGGGAGCGGAAATGATCACCCGCTTTGCACCTGCCTTCAGGTGGTTGGCTGCCCCTTCGTAGCCAGTGAAAAGTCCCGTTGATTCCACTACATATTCTACACCTAGTTGTGCCCAAGGCAACTCTGCGGGATTCCTAACGGATACGCAAGGAATGAAGTGGCCGTCAATGAGGATACCATCGTCTTTGGCTTCAATCTTGTTCGTTAGTCTACCGTGGGTTGAGTCGTACTTTAATAGATAAGCGAGGTTATCTGGTGGTACTAGGTCGTTAATGCCGACAAACTCGATGTTGGGGTTATCAATACCAGCGCGAAGCACAAGTCGCCCGATTCGACCGAAGCCATTGATACCAACTTTCAATTTACTCAAGATTAAACCTCCCGTTGTGGAAAGTTGAACAAAAGGAGAAAGTTAAAAGTCAAAATAGATTGCCTTTTACTCTTTACTTTATGATCGTGACAGTCTCAGTCAGCTAAGGCATATTTACTTGGCATCTTTTAAGGTTTGGGGAGTGGGGAGTGGGGAGTGGGGATAGGGGGACGCGGGGACGCGGAGAAAAAGAAATGACTAATGACTCTTAAATTTTTTGATACCGCATTCCCGGTAGTTGGGAGAGTAAACCCATAAGTTCTAACTGTAACAAAGCACTGGAAACTGAACCGGCAGCCATACCGGTTTGTTGGACAATTAAATCGAAGGGTATAATTTCAAAAGCGATCGCATCCATTACTCGTTGCAATTCGGGTGATAAAGTTGGCAAAGTTAACTGTTGTGCTGGGGGAAATTGATCAACTTCGTCAATTTGTGGTATTGCTCCCAGCATTGTTAATAATTCGTCTAATTCTTTGAGAATCAAAGATGCGCCTTGAGTTAGCAGCTTTAAACAACCTTGGGATGGATAATCGTCTACTCTCCCTGGTAATGCATAGACATCTCTACCAAATTCATTGGCGTAGGTGGCTGTTATTAGGGCGCCGGATTTTAATGGGGCTTCCATTACTAGGATAGCGCGGCTCATGCCTGCAATAATGCGGTTGCGGCGGGGAAAGTGAGTGCGATCGGGTGGGGTTTTTGTGGGGTACTCACTCACGACTAGTCCAGCCGTCAAAATTTGCTTGTATAAATCCCGATTTTTCTGGGGATAAATAACATCTACACCAGTTCCTAAAACTGCGATCGTTCTTCCACCAGCTTTCATAGCGGCGGCGTGGCTTTCGGTGTCAATTCCCTCCGCCATCCCAGAAACCACTGTAAAGCCATTTTTAGCCAAAGCTGTGCTAATTTGACGAGTCCAACGAATCCCGTATTCTGAAGGGCGACGGGTTCCGACAATCCCAACTAGTGGTTTTTGTCCGAGATTTTCTTGGGTTTCAACTTCACCGCGATAGTACAAAATCGCCGGGGGACTGGGAGTTTCCAGTAGTAAGCGGGGATAATCGGTATCTGCTGGAGTCCAGAAATGCGGGTTTTCCTGTTGGTGTTTGGTGAATAGCTGTTCTGGATGTAGACGCGATCGCTGTTGTACTACTTTTTCGAGTGTTTGAAAACCAAAACCCTCTACTTCCCCTAACTGTACCTTAGTAGCGTTCCAAGCGGTTGCCAGGGTGCCAAAATGCTGTTGTAGTCGTCGCAGTAATACTGGGCCAATCCCCGAAATTTGCGACCAAGCTACCCAATACGCACTTTCTTCTACCACTTTTCTATCCTCACGCCCACTGGTTTGAGTATTCCCAAAATCAAGGGGTTGCGCCCATTTATTGCTGGGATTGGGGATTGGGGACTGGGGAGTAGGGACTGGGGACTAGGGACTGGGGACTAGGGACTGGGGACTGGGGACTGGGTAAACTTTTAATCACCAATCACCAGTACCCAATCACCAATACCCAATACCCAATCCCCAATACCCAGTCCCCAATCCCCAGTCCCCAATCCCCATTGACTCTTGACTCTTAACCATTGAATATTAACTATTGACTATTAATTCTCTCAGTACCTTTTGTGATGAAATCTTTTTATCGTCTTTTACTAAGCCTATCTGGTTACTCAATCTTTCCACTACTGCATAGTATTTTTGGTGGATTGCCTAGTTTGGCAGCCGAGAATGTTGTTGTTAGATACGGTTTATTTGAGCAATCCATCCCTGTGGCAGATATACGCAACTATAGCGAGACGCAAAAAGTTTCTGCGAATTTGCAATCTATTTTAGGTCGTCTCAGCCCTGAAGAAAAACAGAAGTTTCAAGATGCGTTGCAAGTAAAGATGTCTCTTGATATTGTGGCTTTAGACAAGCTGGCAAATACACAAACTGGCAAGCAAATTTTATATTTTGTTTCCCAAGCGATCGCCCGTCGCGATCAAGCCAGTATCCAAGCGCTACGATCTGGTATTATCCTGGGAGCAAAATCACCAGAAGGTTTAGGACTCCTCACGTTTCTAGAAGCCTATCCCAGTAATGAAATAGTTATTGATGTGTCAAAAATTTCCCGAATAGTTGGCATGGCAAATTCATCTTCTGGTTCTGCTGATGCACCGCCAAAGGATAATGTAACTACTTCACCTTTAGGGAAAATTGCACTGCAATATCAAACACTCGCCGCCCAAGATAAACAGTTTTCAGGTTGCTTATTTGGTGATTCGATTTCGGCTGGACTTGGCAATACCCTTGGCAGTGGTACTTTTAATTTTGGGTTAAATGGCTTGAGTACAATTTCATTATTAGAACAACTGAAAACTTTAGTTCCTACTAAGGTGAAATGCGAAAAAGCCATTATTGCCATCGGTGGAAATGATGCTTGGTATGGAATTAGTGATGAGTTGTTTACCAAGAACCTCCAAGAGGCGATCGCACTTGTTCGCACAATGGGAACTAAAGAGGTTTTTCTGATTCCGGCTTTTTATTCAACGGCTGAGGCTAGCTCTGATCCAACTGTTGCAGCCCCACTTTCTAGAGTCGAACAAATTAATGCTCTAATTAATCAAGTTGGGGAAACAGAAAAAGTACCAGTTGCCGCAGCAGGAGTAGCACCATTGTATGAAAATAATGTTCTGAAAAAGAACCTTACCACTGATGGCGATCATCTAAATGCAGAGGGACTAAAAATTTATCGAGAAGCATTGTTACAAATTCTAGGAAAGTGATATTAAAAGCGATCGCTGTTTATTTTTTTCCAGAATACCAATAGCTGCGATCGCTTTTGCTCTTCTCTTGGTATTACCTCTAAAAAAATCAGCAAAATTCTTTCATGCGTCGAGACTCAATCTTTTACAAACTGTTTCAACAATCACCGACATTACTATTTGAATTATTAACAGAACGCCCAATAAATGCAGACAGTTATCGATTTGATTCAGTCGCTGTCAAAGAACCAAAATTTGAAATTGACGGGGTATTTTTACCACCAGAAAATGAAGGTGCTGGGGTTGTTTATTTCTGCGAAGTCCAGTTTCAAAAAGATGAACAGCTTTACGAAAGGGTATTTGCAGAATCATCGTTATATTTTTATCGCAACCGTGCCAGATTTAGTGATTGGCAAGCAGTAATTATTTATCCGTCACGCAGTATCGAACAAAGCGATATTCATCCTCATCGGGGATTCCTTAACAGTAACCAAGTACATCGGGTGTATTTAGATGAATTGGGGGATATTCGCCAATTACCTTTATGGGTAGCATTAATGGTGTTAACTACGGTAGAAGAAGAACTTGCACCACAAGCAGCAAAATATTTGCTTGAGCGTTCTTGTGTTGAACAGCCCGAAACTGCAAATAGCGCCATAATTGAGTTAGTGACAACGATAATGGTGTACAAATTTGAACAATTAAGCCGAAAGGAGGTTGAATTGATGTTAGGAATTACACTCAAACAAACGCGAGTTTACAGGGAAATCAAGGAAGAGGGACGAGAAGAGGGACGAGAAGAGGGACGAGAAGCCGAAGCGCGATCGCTCATTCTTCGTCAACTAACTCGACGTGTAGGAGAATTACCTCAACAAGTAGGTGAACGTATTGAAACTCTGTGCTTAGAACAATTAGAAAATCTGGGCGAGGCACTACTTGATTTTACTAGTATGGCTGATTTACAGGCTTGGTTAGAAGCACTTGAGGCTTAAGATGCAAAGGGAGGAATGCGATCGCCTTAAATAAGTCAGATAAAACATTACTTGCAGTTGAAGGCAAGATTACTTCAAATAAATTAGCAAATTCAATCCGGGAATTGTGCGGGAGAGTGTCCACAAAACTATGATAATGTAAATTAAACCCAGACTCCATTGATACCAAGCAAGTGCAGAGATAATACCTGGTAAGTGTTGGTCTCGCAAGCGAATGTCATTAAATCCTAATTTCACTAGGTTATTGAGGCTAAAATCATAATAATTGAGCCAATTCCAGTGGCGATCGCACAACAAAGGCATATATCTTTCACGAAATGTCTGATTTCTGGGAATCACTGGCAAACGACCAATTAACAATCGTAATTGTCGAAATGTCCCGTCTTCTGTAAAGTAGGAAATGTCCATTAAATCATGGTAACGTCCTTGTTGGTAAAGTCGAATTAATAAAGTCAGTGGAACGGGAACAATAATTATTAAAAGACACCCCAATGTCAGCCAAGGTTGTTGTGCATTGCGAAAGATAGCTAATAAGCTCAAGAATTCTAAAATGCTAAAACTGATTAATATGGAAATAGTTTCATAGGACGTGGGAATAATTGCTACCGGACGCAAACGACGATAGCGATCCACTAACCAAAATAGCAAACCGAAGTAAGCGATCGCTACTCCTCCGACGCCAAACACTAACCAAAAATTGGTACCATAACCACTCAACAACAACAGTACACTTAATGCCAACCAACTGCAAGCTTGCAGTAACCATACACCTACAGAAAGGGGTTCGCCAACACTCAAGCGATCGCTTAATTTGGTATATGTTTCTAAATTAATCTCTGCTAAAGTAATTAACTCAGTCGTATTGCGAAATAATTTTACTAAACGACGCTGAACGATGGCTTCGGATTCAGTCGCAGAAAAACCCAACTTCATCAAACTTGGAAGAGTTGCAGTATTAATATTTGTGGCCGTCAACTTGCGGCTTAATTCTATTAATCGTAATCGTTGTTTTGTGTACTCCAAATCATTAGCATCTGCAACTTGTTGTTGTTGACGAAAATTTTGCCCCAAATTCCGCAATATGTTTTGATTTCCTTGGAATGTAGGTACAGAAAACATTTTCCCAATTTCACCAGGATTACCTAAAATTTTTGCTTGGTTAGAATTAAAAGTCAGACCAGATACATTTAAAAAAGCTTCCTTGGCAAACCTAGCATCGCTAAAATCTGCTTGGTTGAGAATACTCGCACCTTGGAGATTTACCGATTGGTTAAACTCGGCTTCTCGAAATATCACAGCTTGCTCAAAAGTCGTTTCTTGGAAGATGAGTAACTGATTAAAATCACCTTTAGTAAACTGTGCTTGATTGGCAAAACGCACATGAGAAAAATCAGCATTATCTTGCCAAAACACGCTATTAAATTTAGCTAACTGCTTAAAGTTTGCTTGATTGAAGTTAGCAGTTTTTTTAAAAAAGCTACCTTTAAAATCAATACTTTCCTGAAATTGAGTTTGTTTAAAATTAGCTTTATCAAAAAAAATACTGCTATAAAAATTGCTTGGTTGTCTAAAGTTAGCACTGCTAAAATTAACAGGACGAGCAAATCTAGTTTCAATCCAGTTAGTAGCTTGGACAAAGGTAGCGTTTTGGGCATCCACAGACTGAAGAAAGAATGTGTTAGAAAACTTCACTTCTCCATTGAAGCGAGTTTGCAACAGGGTTAAAGCACCACGAAAGACAGTAATTTCAGTTGATTGGGTTGACTCTGTTGCCAAAAGCGATCGACAATCTTTAGAGTTAGGTAAAGCGTAGGCGTAGCCCGTCGTAGACATCGCCAATGATTCTAGACAAACAAAGCGCAAACGTTCTAATTCTTCTTGTTCGCTAGCAGTAAAAATTGGAGCAATGGCTTGAGCATATAAAGGTGTTCTTAAACCCAAATCACTGCCGACAAAATCCCCCAGAATCAAAGCATAACTGAGGTCTAAACCCAAAGGTTTTGCACCCAATTCTTTACGCAGTAATTGGTAAAAACTATCACGAAAACTAGCATTTTCTGGGCGTAAATCAATCACCATTTTCTGCAAATCAACCGTCAAATTACCTTCGCGGAGTGTTGGTGTACGCAGTCGTTCTTGTAATAATTCCAGAGTTAAAGGTGTGCGTTCTGATTGTTGCGCTGCCCAAGTAGGTAGGGAGAGAAAGAGAAGAATCAATAGAACGCAGACGAACACAAAGGTACGCAGAGAAAAAACTCTGCGTACCTTTGCGCTTAATCTCTGTGTGCCTATGCGTTGAAAAAATAATTTATGCAAATCGCTCGATCATTCATCCCTAATCAGCAAAACAATTTTACCTGTTACAGACCCACTTTCAAGTAATTGGTGAGCTTTAGCGGCTTCTTCTAAAGAAAACTTGTGACTAACATGGATTTTTAACTTACCTTCATCAATCCAGGTGGCAGATTGTTCAAGAATTTCTGCATGATGCTGGAGACTCTCTTCTAATCCTAGCAATGCTGGTGTCAGCATTAATTCTAAGCCGATGCGGAGATTACGTAGCCTAGCAGTTTTCCAAATAGTATTGGCATCTGGTTCGAGAATCGTCACAATATCACCATATACTCGAACTGCGGGGAAAGTTTTGTGAAAGGTTTCGCCGCCTACGGTATCAAAAGCCAACTCTACGCCTTCGCCATTTGTCCAATCTAATACCGCTTGCACAAAATCTGTTTGTTTGTAAAAAATTACATGATCAGCACCTAGTTGTTTGACGAAATTAGCCTTTTCTTCAGAACCCACAGTGGTAGAAACACTAGCACCTTTGAGTTTTGCCAATTGAATTGCTACATGTCCTACACCACCAGCACCCGCATGAATCAAAACTCGTTCCCCAGGTGCCAATCGTCCGCGTTCATATAAAGCTTCCCAAGCTGTGATTAAGACTAAAGGTGCTGCGGCGGCTTCGGCAAAGGAGATAGACGCAGGTTTACGTGCCACAAACCGCTCATCCACAACGGTATATTCAGCGTAATTACCTTGGTGTGCCCCCAAGCCGCCATAGCAAAAATATACCTCATCACCTGGGCGAAAACGTTGCACGCTAGCACCTACGGCTTCTACTATACCAGCACCGTCACATCCTAAAATGCTTGGCAGGCGATCGCTATAAAAAGTGCCTCGGCTACGAAGTTTGGTATCAATGGGATTAACACCAGCCGCCACTAACCGAACTAAAAGTTCAGTGTTTCCCACGGGAACAGTAGGGTTTGGCACGTCCTGTAATTGCAGAACTTCCGGACTGCCAGCTGCTGTCATCAAGACTGCTTTCACGACTCTTTCCTCCTGGCTCTAGATGCACGTTTATTTGCAACTTTAGCGCAATGGGGTGGATACAGAGTTATGTCTGACAGTAATATTTTCAGCTTTTTGGCAGATTTATTTAATAAAGATTAAGTGCATCTTCATAAAACAATTGTGATTACAAAGCAATCGTATAAGCTAAATCTCATTTTTTAAATAGTCAATAGTTGAGGATTTATCAACTATTGACTAGTAAATCTTGACTAATCTCTTAATGAGATACAGCCACTTTTTCATCTACTACCTGGGCATTTTCAGCAACAATTTTGCGGAATGAATCGCCTTCAATTGTCTCCTGTTCTGCTAGCAAATCTACTAAACGCTCCAAAACTATGCGGTTTTCTTCCAATAGTTCTTTTGCTTTGATGTAGGAATTGTTGACAATTTCCCGGACTTGGGAATCAATTTTGGCGGCAATTTCCTCAGAATAGTCTGATTTATTCATCCAGTCGCGTCCCAAAAATACTTCTCCACTCTGATTTTCTAGGGACAACGGGCCTAATTCTGACATCCCAAACCGTGTAACCATTTGGCGTGCCATTCCTGTTACCTTTTGCAGGTCATCTCCTGCACCTGTGGTGACTTCTGGCTTGCCAAAAACAATTTCCTCAGCAGCCCGACCACCCAAAGTGGCAGTGATACGTGCTTTGAGTTGGGAACGAGAAATTAACCCTTGTTCTTCGTTGGGAGTAAACCAAGTTAATCCCAGTGCTTGCCCCCGTGGAATGAGTGTAACTTTTTGCACAGGATCGTGGTCTTTGAGCAATGTGCCCACTAAGGCATGTCCAACTTCATGGTAAGCAATTAAGCGCTTGCTCTTGCTGTCTACCAAGGCGGTACCTTCCATACCTGCAACTACCCTATCTACAGCGGCATCGATTTCTAAGATGGTGACAGCTTCTTTGCGCCTCCTAGCTGTGAGAATGGCAGCTTCGTTGAGTAAGTTGGCTAAATCTGCGCCGGTAAAACCAGGAGTGCGGCGAGCGATCGCTTCTAATGATACGCTAGGGTCAATCTTCTTATTCCGCGCGTGGACTTGCAAAATTTCCAGCCGCCCTTTCAAATCCGGTGCATCCACCATCACTTGTCTGTCAAAGCGTCCCGGTCTCAGCAGTGCTGCATCTAATACATCTGGGCGGTTAGTGGCAGCAATAATAATGATGCCAGTGTTACCTTCAAAACCATCCATTTCGGTTAACAGTTGGTTGAGGGTTTGCTCTCGCTCATCGTTTCCGCCACCGATACCAGCACCCCGTTGTCTACCTACGGCGTCGATTTCATCGATAAATATCAGGCAAGGTGCATTGTCTTTGGCTTTTTTAAACAAGTCACGCACGCGGGATGCACCCACACCAACAAACATTTCCACAAATTCCGAACCGGAAATGCTGAAGAATGGTACACCTGCTTCACCTGCGATCGCTTTTGCTAGTAAAGTTTTACCAGTACCAGGAGGGCCAATTAATAACACTCCTTTGGGAATGCGTGCGCCCACAGCAGTAAATCTTTCTGGCTGTTTCAGGAAGGTAACAACTTCTTGCAATTCTTCTTTGGCTTCTTCAACCCCAGCGACATCATCAAATTTCACACCGGTTTTTGCCTCCATTTGGAAGCGAGCTCTGGATTTACCGAAATTCATCGCTTGACTAGAAGCATTAGTAGAACGACGCAGGAACAATAGCATTAAAGCTATCAACGGCAAAATCCACATGAGATTAATCAACAACCCAACAGCAGCCCGACTGTTCGCAGAAGAAATCTCACCAAAATCAACATTCTTATCTTTAAGGATGTTAATTAATTCTGTGTTTTGCGCCAAAAGTCTCACCTGTTGCGGTGGTGTATTCTCTTTTTGCCCCTTGAGATAAACCCTTGCTATCTGTTCGGCTTCATCAAGCTCAACTTTTTGGATTTCTCCCGCCTTCGCTTTCTTGATCAACTCGCCATAATTTAAAGAGTTGCTCTCTGGTTTTTGTGCCAAAACAGGAGTACTCCCAAAAATTCCTGGCAACATCATCAAACTAGCTGCTAGCCCACCAATCCAAGCAACGCGCTTTGATGACCCCTGTTTTATCAACGCTTTTTTTTCCAAATTTGTCATAGTAATTACCCTTTGTCTGCTGGCAGAAGTTGAGCTATGGTTTTATGCCTATTCTTCTAGCAAAAATTCCAATAACTGGAAGTTACGGTTTTCTTATCTAGTCTAACTTCCAGACAAGGGACTGGGGATTGGGGATTGGGTATTGGGGACTGGGTATTGGGGACTGGGTATTGGGGACTGGGTATTGGGGACTGGGTATTGGGAAAGTTCTTCTTCTCCAGTCCCCAGTCCCTAGTCCCTTGTCCCTAGTCCCCAGTCCCTAGTCCCCAGTCCCTAGTCCCCAGTCCCTAGTCCCCAATACCCAGTCCCCTCGATATCAATTTGACACATTCCGACACAAATCGTTAAAATAAACATAGTCATAACGACTTCATTTTTGAAAAATCTTTGTCAGTGATAGTAGCTAGTTAGTAATTTGTGAGTTAATTATGGTGAGAATTGTTGGCATTGGCGGTAGTTTAAGAGCTAATTCTTATACCCAGCTTGCTTTGCAGGTTGCAACGCAAAGAGTAGAAGCCTTGGGTGCAGAGGTAGAAATTCTCGATTTGCGGCAGTTGCAACTACCATTTTGTAATGGTGCGAAGGAGTATCCAGAATATCCAGATGTGAAGCGGTTGCAGGATACAGTTAGTAACGCTCATGGGTTAATTTTAGCGACACCTGAATATCATGGTGGCGTGAGTGGTGTCCTGAAAAATGCTCTGGATTTGATGAGCTTTGACCAACTCTCTGATAAAGTGACGGGGCTGATTAGTGTATTGGGGGGTCAGTCTAATAGTAACGCTTTGAATGACCTAAGGTTAATCGTGCGTTGGGTGCATGGTTGGGTGATTCCAGAACAAATTGCGATCGGACAAGCTTGGGGCGCTTTCAATCCTGAAGGTAAGTTATTAGATGAGAAGCTTTCCCAAAGATTTGACCAATTTGCTCAGAGTTTAGTTGATAACACTCGCAAGTTACGGAATGTTGATTAGTTGGAGGTTGGGCAAAAGTTTGCCCAACCGAGATTCAACTGATATCAGTTTGCATGTCATTGTAATTTCAGCTGTGCTTAGTTAGCGATACATCAGGCTTTGAGTCTGGCTTATACTGATTTCTCAACTTTGTAATGCCAACTTCAAGATTATGCGTTTTTTGCGTAAAGCATAAAACTTGAGGTGAATAGTATTATATAACGGTACTTACTATGGATACAGCGCTTCCGGCTATTATGCAATATAGTTTTCTCCTTGCCCCTCTCCTATCATTGCTTTCAGCTTTTAGGATGTACCTCATAGCTGCCGGAAGTGCTGTAAACCGGGGACAACAGTAAAAGTCTCCTATATAATTTACTTCTATCAAAAACTGCTCTGGCTTTCGTCTAGAGCAGTTTTATATTGCACGGTAGAAGCCAGATTCTGAATTAGACCCAATGATGAATCATCTGCTTGTTGTTAGCAATGGAAATTGTTGTTGAGCTGAATCAAACATAGGACTTACGCAATAACTCTCTGAAACTCTTATTTCTGGGTGCCCTCTGCGTCCTCTGTGGTACCCTGCGGGAAGCCGCTTTGCGTCTAGGATTTTCCGTTACCTGTGCGTAAGTCCTGAAACAATATAGTTGCTCAATCTCAATATGGGTCTCAGTAACCATTTTTTGATAAAGTGATGCTTTGTCGATCGCTGGAATCTCTATGTCCCAGGTATCGCTTCCCCAATCGCTCCACAAAGACCTACCCCTCACCGCTCTTGCGCCCATGCAGGATGTGACAAACCTCTGGTTTATGAAGGTTATTGCCCACTACGGCAGTCCTGACTACTTTTTCACCGAGTATTTCCGCGTGAATGAAACCTCACGGCTCAATCGTAGCATTTTGGCAGCAATTACCGAAAACGATACAGGTCGTCCCGTTTTTGCTCAAATGATTGGCGAAAGCATTCCAGACTTAGTAAGAACAGCAAAGGAACTCTGCGGCTATAATATCGCTGGAGTTGACTTGAACATGGGCTGTCCAGCACCTAGAATCTATCGCAAAAATGTTGGGGGTGGATTGCTGCTCTCACCAGAAAAAGTGGATCGGATTTTGGGAGAACTGCGGCAGGCAGTCAACGATCGCCCTTTGACCGTGAAGATGCGTGTAGGCTTTGAAAATACTGATACCTTTTACTCCATTCTAGATATAATCAATCGCCACAACATTGATTTGCTCTCTTTGCATGGCCGCACGGTGAAAGATATGTACCACGGGGCAGTGAAATATGATTTGATTGCTGAAGCAGTCAGACGGGTTGATTGTCCAGTACTAGCCAATGGCAATATCCACTCGGCGGCAAGTGCCCTATGGGTGCTTTCTCAAACGGGTGCGGCGGGTGTGATGGTGGGACGCTGGGCGATCGGGAATCCTTGGCTTTTTAATCAAATTCGGCAGGCTTTGCGAAGAGAGGCGATCGCACCCGTTCCTTTAGTAGAGGTACGCAACTATATCGATCGTTTATGGCAAACCCCCACAGCGGCAACTATGCCAGAGCGATCGCGCGTAGGCTACCTCAAAATGTTCCTCAACTACATTGCCCTGAGTGTTGACGCTGAGGGTCATTTCCTGCGGCTGATGCGACACAGTTCTACCTCGGTAGAACTGTTTAACATCTGCGATCGCTTTCTCCTTAGCGATCTGACGAAAAATTTAGCCTTAGCACCCTACTCAGGGGTGTAATATCAAGTTCGGATGAACATTAGACCTCTTGCATAAATCAAAAATAAAGAACCCCACCCCGCATTTGAGTAAAGCAAACGCTCCCCTCCCCGCAGGCGGGGAGCAGGGTGGTTTCATACAAACAGAGAAAAATAATAATGATTTATGGATGGTGGAAAAAAATGGATAGATAAAGGGTATGAATCTCATCGAACAATTGCAGGAAGTGCCAGATTATCGGCACATCCGGGGACGAAGACATGAATTATGGTTAGTATTATTGGTGATATTGCTGGGAGCAATGACTGGGTATTGGGGCTACCGACCATTGGAGGATTTTACCAAAATACACAGACTTGGCTTAATTGAACTGTTAAACCTAGATGAGACAATCAAGTTTCCCTCTTACTCAACATTCCGACGAGTACTCAAAACAGTAGATTTTCAGCCATTCACTGACTTATTTAATAATTGGGCATCAGTTTTTGTTCCGCCAATGCCTTATGAGAGACTGGCGATCGATGGTAAAGGCATTCGCTGCACAGTCACAGATTACAGTCAATCCTACCAAAACTTTATCAGTACCGTATCAGTTTATAGTCACGAGCGCGGCATTGTACTCAGGATGCAACCAATGTCAAACAAAAAAATTAGTGAAGTGGCCATCGTACAACAATTAATCTCTGAGTTTTCTGGTCAACAAGTCTTTTTTACCCTTGATGCAATACAGTGCCAAAAAAAACTGTATCGCTAATCATCAATAGTGGTAATGAATACCTGATTGGATTAAAAGAAAATCAGCCGACACTTTATAAAATGGCTCAAACTCAATCACAACAAGATACTCCACTTACCAGTGCCATCACTGTAGAGAATGTTCATTCTCGACTAGTCCAACGTGAGTGTAAGGTTTTTGCTGCCCCCGAACAAATTCAAAAAAAATGGTCTGGACTTAAAACTTTTGTTGTTGTCGAGCGTCAGGGTAAGCGCGATGGTCAACCATTTTATGAGCGTCAATTTTATATCTGTAGTCAATGTTTGGAAGCTCAACAGTTACTTTCTGACACTCAAAGGCATTGGGGTATCGAAAATCGACTGCATTGGGTTCGAGATGTAACATTCCAAGAAGACTTTCCACCACGTCGTGGTGGCAATGCCCCTGTCAATTGGTCTATCTTACACAACTTTTTCATTACGATCGCCCGCAAACTTGGTTTCCGAACTATTCCTCAAGCACAACGTGCCCTATCTAACCAACTGCACAAAGTTTTTTCTTTCTTTGTATGAAACCACCCTGCTCCCCGATCTTCGGGGAGGGGCTGGGGGTGGGGTGTCAGGGGACTTTTGCAAGAGGTCTATTATATAAGTCTCAAAGCTAAGCACAGAGACTATTCTAATTCTGAATTCTGCTGTAATTGAGTTGAATTAGATATTTATACTTTGTGGAATTTGGGAAGGTAGCAAGAATTTGTAAGGCATTATTCTTGTACGATTCCTTTGAGTAATTTCTTGCTCAATTGCTTTGAGTTCATTTTGAAAAGTCAGCAAAGCTGAACTTATTTGTGGCTTGGATTTAAAATATGAGTTGGAATATTGCCCTAGCTGTGTATAGTAAACCGACCCAAGTAAATATGTGACCTTAAGTTGGGTTTTGGCTTGTTCTATGGAAGGTAGCATACTCATAAAGTCGCCTGGTTGGTCGAGATTTGTCGGTGCTGGTGAATAACTGGCTAGAGGAAAAGCAGGTGTATAGGTCATCAGTTCGCCTTGGGCAAAATTAACCGCAGCGTGTTGGGCGCTAGCAGTAAAAATAATGGTGGAAACAGCGTCAATGAGATAATCTAAAGTTTTAATTGTGCCTGAAGCATCTTCACCAAAATTTTGGAGGCGGCCTCCTTGTTGGGAAATTAATTCCTTTGCCCAATTTTGTAAAGCTTGGTCTGCTAGTAGTTGTTGCCCACTGATATAGTAACTGCTCAAATAGGCGCGTACCCATTGATGAATAGCATTCCAAATCAGCAGTCCGTCATCTCGATAAGGATATTCAGGTAGTTGAGAAACTCGGTCAACACCGCGACTTGTTAAACTGTTGGGAAACATTGCATCGTTGAAATGATGCAAATAATCTTGGGCAGCTTCAACAGTGAGTTGGCGATCGCTCTCTATTGTACCGGCTAAAATTGCATCTACTTGAGAGCGATCGGCAATCAAGAGTTTATGGGCGCCGTAATTGATTAATATAGTTCCTTCAAAGTGAGGTTCCAGTAAAATCCTTAAATGATGGTTTGCTGGTAACCGACGTTTAGTAGCAATTACAAAAGGTTCGATAAATAAGTGAGTGCGACCAAGATGGCTAACTAGCTCATGGTAATTGCTATCCGCCATTTGCACAATACTTTTGGCGATCGCCCAGTTCTCGCCATCAAGAGGTGTGAACACCGGGTGTTCCGCCTGGCATTGAATAGCCACTGGAACTAAAGACCGAGATGGGTTGCTAGCTGGTGGTACTACAAATAATGCTAAAGGTGAATAGATATACTTTTGTTGATTAGGAAAACTGCCATTCTCCATATTTTTTAACTTAGAATAATCAGCTTTATAAAGCCGACCTTCTTGTCTTGCAGCTTCCAGAGAATCGTTGGCAATGCCGATAATTTGTTGATATTGTTCGTTGCTAATTTGTAAATTTTTTTCCTGGTCTGATACCTGTTGCAGCATCAACGGATTTGGCCCAGCAACCTGCATATAACCAAAGACTAAATCCTCTCTAAACCTAGAGCTAATCTCTGGTAGAGGTATTTTTTTAAATAATTTATTATAATCTTCCAGACTTCGGTTAGTTGCAGATGCTTCTGTAGAAAATTTTCCTTCTCTAGAATATGGCTGACTGTCTTTTAATTTCAACAATTTAGCATCAGAATTAATGATTTTTTTGAAAGCAGAACTCAATAAATCTGTAATGGAATCTTCTAAACTAAATGACGACAAAAATTCTACATTTCCAGAATCTTGGTGGAATTCATGCAATTCAAATTCTTCATCAATGCTTTTAAGTTCTGCTTCAAAAATTGATATTTCGTCAGGATCAAATGACACAATATTAGAGGGATTTATACTAACAATTTTTTCCGCAATTTCTTGAGTTATTGATGCCAAATTCAAAGCAATTTTTTCTAAGTTTTCGCAACTCTCAGCATCTTTAATTTGTTGCTCGATATCTTCTAAAGCTTGTACTTTGCTGTCGAGGGCTGAGCTATTGATTTGGGCATCAGCATCGAGTCCGTAAGACATATCAGAGTCTAAGGAATTTGCCAAGTTAGCTAGAGTATCATTTACCAAAATCAGCGTTATCTTTTGGGCTACTGAAAGTACCCATTTTAAATTAGGTAACTCTTGAATTGGGAGTTGTATTTTAATGACTGGCAATGGGAGAGCGCCTGTCATTGCTAGAGGAGGAATATAACTATAGTTGTATTCATATTGCATGTATTGCAATGAAGTTTTACTAAGTTTTACTAATTTATATAAAAGAATTAGAAGGCTTTGCACATCTGTTTTTGAAAGACTTAAAGAAGAAGATATTACATGAGAAGTTAGAGACATATTTGCTCCTGTATTTAGTAAAATTTTCAGTAATAAAATCAATAACATGTGTCTAGCTTTAGATACATTTTATTGATATTTGGGAATTCATAAAAGATAACACAACCCATTAAAAAAGCAGGAGAAAAAACAATTTTATTCTATTAAAAATTATTAAAACAATTTTAGACATTTTTTCTATTTATTAAGATATTTTTTGATAAGGTAACTCCAATAAATAAATTACTAATACTTGTGTTTTGGGCATCTTAACCGCCTATAAACTGGGCGGGCGAGACGCTCCGCTCCGAAGTTCTGATCTAAGGAAGCCTTATCTCAGACTCAATACTGCGTAGGTTTTGAGTCGATCCCCCCAACTCTCCTTAAAAAGGGGGGCTAAAAATGCCTTATTTTTCCGCTTAAGAAGGCAGACTAAGGGGGATCTCCGATGACTAGGCACCAAAACCTACGCAGTATTGATCTCAGACTTCTCTCCACCCACAATAAATAATTGAATAATTTTTATTTATAATTCCTGAAAACAATTAATTAAATATATTGGATTAATACTAATTAATTTATAATTTTAGGCTGCTTAAAAATAGCTAATTTCTAAATTAAGCTTCATGAATAGACGCTAGATGAAAATCAACTATTTAATAGTACCAATACGACTGCTTCTGCCATGTGTAAATCCTTCTAATTCAGTGTTGAATTTCATTCAAAGAACAAGGAAAACAGTGGATTAATTCCACAAAAATGTTGGCTGCTGTTGGATAACAGCACCCCTACTTTTTTGCCGAAAATTACTTGGGCAAATATTTATCCAACAAATTATTTTGGATACTCAGTAAAATGGCAAAGTCTTAGTGTTTTTTTGCACTCTTTGAATCTTTGCGCCAATCTACAGTTTCATCGCCATTAGTCAGATTTTGGCGCATCTTTAATTAACGCCAAAAGCTCCTAAAAGCTACTAAAAACCCTTGTTGCGTCACCAGTCATATCATGTCCGGTTGAAGACTTATCATTAGGGCTGACGTGGTGGACGCTCTGAGGCACAGAGATTTAATAATAAGTGTTTACCGATATTTGATATCAAGAGCTTGTAATTTTTTAATACGTACCAGGGGTGATATCATTGGTTACAGAATAACTTTACTCAGTCGAAATAACATGAGTGATAATACTGAGTTTAAGCTGAGTTTTACCTTACAGCCGTTTTCATCTATTTGAACCACAATCCTTTGTAGGGTAGCACCGCTGTCATTGGTGTCAACTTAACGTAAAATTGATGTCCCGCAAGGAACTTCAGTTCCTTGCTAATAGCAAAAGTAATCTTTAGATGACTAAATATTGTCAAAAATCTTTAGTCTACTTCAGTAGACTGTCTTCTGAAAGCCAAAGAACTTGAGTTCAAGGCGGGCGACAAAGCCAACAGTGAAGCTATTTGTAGCTTAATTTGACACTAATGCACAGCTGTGCGCCCCTACCCTATGGTTTGATTACCTGAAAATTGCTTTAAAAAATAATTCTACGTCGGTAACGCAGCGCAGACGGAAATGAAGGCTTCAGGAGCATCTGCAACGATGCGATATCAAAATTTCAACTACATCTATGTCTTGAAATCTAAATCTGGAGTGGACAGAGCTTTGCCCACCCCAAAAAATTAAACTTAATGGTGGTGATGGTGATGGTGATGGTCAGCTAGTTGGGGATTAACTGCCAAAGTTTCCTCTGATAATAATTGTGCAATATGAGCGTCAGCCCATTGAGCTGCGATCGCTAAAAATTCCGGATGGTCGTTAACGCAAGCCATTTGTACGTAGTTTGTACCAGGATGCTGTTTTTCCAAAGCATGGATAATGTGATGCACATCTAACAGAGTTTCGTGGTTTTCCGTAGCAAAGCCTATTGGCATAAATACCACTACTTTTGCACCCAATTGAATCAAGTTACTTGCTGCTTGATGTGCATTTGGCTGTGTCCACTCAATCAGAGGGGTGTCGTGATTGAGCCAACCCACTGAGATTAAAGGATAGCGGTTAATCAACTTATCCCGTACTAAATCGTATAGCGCTTGACTTTCGGTAATTCCAGAGGTAAATCCTTTGGCTTTGTGGGGACAGCCGTGATTCATTAGCACAATACCGATTTGAGAAGGTAGGTAAGCTGCTGCTAAACCAGCGTTAATTTTCTCCTCAACTAGATGAGCCATCAAATCGATGTAGGCTGGTTCGTTGAAAAAAGAAGGAATGTAGCGCTGTGCTTTAACCCAGTGTTCTTCACCATCAGTCAACTCAACGAGAGCATTGTTAACTTGCTCGATCGCAATCCCACTAGTAAAAATAGAATCAACCACTAACAGTGGATAAATTAGCAGCTTATCGAAGCCTTGGTTTTTGATTTCTGCTAAAACTTGGTTGGGCAGAAAAGGGGCGCAGAAGTTGAAAGCTTTGAAAACTTGAACCTTATCACCCCATTTTTCTTGTAAATTCTTCTCAATCCCAGCCCGTTGCTGTTCAAAGATGGCGTTGTGTGGGGAGATAAAATCGTGGTGTGTGTGTCCCCACTCGTGGCGGTCAAATAGCGCCAAAAGTTTTGCTAGGGGCGGATAAATCCAGGTTGGTACCGGTGCGAATTTTGCTGTCAGGAGATTTAAAGCCTGTTCGTTATAGTTGGCAAAATCTTCGTAGCTTTCGACTTCGCCGTAGCCCATCAGCAATACGGCTACGCGGTCTTTACTTGATAATTCTTCGTGAGTATGTTGTAGTTTTTCGGGCGTTGCAACCACAATAACTTCCTCAATATAACCAGAGTGCAGAGAATTTAAAGTTAGGGAATAGCTGGAACACTTTCCCTACTAGTAAATTATTATCCCATCCGGGGGGATAGGATGGGTGGAAAAATCAAAATAATACATCAAAAGACATATAAAACTTAGGTGGGTATGGGGCATGGAAAATTCAACCAATACCCCATCTGCTATATCGCTGGAATAGCGAAAGCAGTTAAGATGCCGAAAAGCTAAGTTTCGGTGAAATTAATTTGGTGCAGCTTTTTGCCAAATATGTCTATCAAGATTTAAGTCTTCAACAATTCCCAACATCAAGTTGAGAGTTTCAAAATATTCTCTTAAAGGCGCAAAGCTTAACACACTTTTATATAGATTAGGGTCAAATATATTATTTTCTACTGCTTCTTCAATGGCTATGTATATCATGTCATCAACAAAGGAAATATAAATATTTCTATTGGTTTTCTTGCGAAATTTAACTATTTTATCGATTAAATTAGTAGATAAAACATAACGTGCTTCTATTTGGTCATCAGCATAAACAGTGAAAAGTTTAGCAAATTCTGGATCTTCTAATTTAATTACCTGTTTTTTAGTATGATTAAGAGCATGAATATTAGCCTTGATAACTTTTGGTTGAACAATCGTGACAGTCCGCATATTTTTGTTAAACTTAGCTTTAAAAAATAATCCTTTAAAGATTAAATTTGTTCGGGTAAATTGATTTTTTAAAACTTCAGATTCAAATTTTTTATATTCAATATTTTTGCCGCGTAAAATATGATTAATTATATATGGAATTATTTTGATAAATCTGAAAATTAAAGCACCAAATGTAAATGGTAAAATAAATATGAACAAGGATATAACACGTAAGATTGAAAATATAAACAGATAAATTATATTGGATTGAATTATTGTTTCATATCTCCTAACCATAAAAAAGATAATATCTAAAAAATTAGTCCAATCATGTTTTAGTTCTAATTCTGCGCGAATATTCGATAAACAGATATCAATACCATTGATTTTACCATAAATATAAACATCACGTTCAATATTATTTGGATTGATAAGTCCTTTAAATAATTCGCTATGTTGAAAAGAACTGATAGTATTTTCACTATCTTCTTTTGAAGAATAATTAAGATATTTTAAATTCTTATTTTGATTTGTAAAAGCAAATATTTTCTCAGATATTTTGTATGTAAAATCGGTAAAAGAGCCTTGAAAAATTGTCGAATAAAAAAATATCCAAATCCAAAAAACTAATAAAAATGCCAACGAATAATTGAAAAAATAAAAAATAAAAATTATAACTGTAGAGATAAATAGTACGGCTATTGGTGTAGAGTGACTTTCAAACAATGAAGGTTCTTCAATATAAATATAATCGTTGATATCAAAAGATATCATGGAGAGAAGCTTGAACGTTATAATTAAAAAAGATAAAAAAAGTAGATTAAGAGTAATAATAGATAATAAAGCTTGTTTCCTTCGAGATTCAAATACTTTTAATTCGCCCAATAAATTTTTCTGACAAAATACTTTGAATTCTTTTAATGTTTTTGGGGTAAACTTTTCAATAGCTGGTTCGGCTTCTTTTGATAAGGTTTCAATTGGTGCAGTGGTAGACACATCAATATTGTCTATAAATAAGTCTGTAAATAAAAGTCGCCTTGCCCATTTTCTCGTTGCTTCGTGTTGATTAATCAGGAGTTTTTGACAAAGAGCGATCGCTTGATTAATTTGCCCATTCTCCTGATATGCCTTTATCAGCCATTTATGTGCTTGTAAATAATTTTTTGTAGCTGGAGAAGCAGCTTGACAGAAAATTTTTAATGCTTGAATTGCTTTTTGATAGCGCTTTTTAGTAAGAGCTTCATACCCAGTATTTATCAGTTCAGTTGCTTGTGCAGGAGTAAGTGAAGTTTTAGCTGAATTTATTGATGATTTTTCTTCTGTAGGTTTAGCTTCTGGAAATATTTGGGCAAGATAGTATTGTGCTAATATCTGAGTCGTTTGATGTTTACTTTTGCTCAATTCTTGGCATAAGTTAATTGCTTTATCAAACCGTCCATTATATAAGTATGCGTCTAAAAGCAATACTCGTGCATATAAATATTCTTTTGTATTAGATTCTATATTATTTTGAAAAAAATTTTCTAATCCCTGAAGTGCTAGATTATATTTTTGATATTGTAATAGTTTAGCTATTTCGTTTAATAATTCCTGATTTTGTGCAGAATTGAATTTTGACATTTTTTTTAAACTTACTTATGGTTGATTTCAATAATTACATTATTTCTTGCTGATAGATTAGCTTGAAACTGTAATTTTAATTTATATTTCATCCACGAAGCTATAATGTTTGTTGGAAACATTTCTACGGCATTATTATATTCAGTTACAGCAGAGTTATAAAATCTTCTAGCGGCGGAAAGTTGTTCTTCTACTTCACTCAATGAATATTGTAATTGGATAAAATGGTCATTTGTTTTTAATTCTGGATATGTTTCTATTACTACTATAATTTTGCTTAACATTCTCGAAATTTGGTCTTCTATAGCAACTCGGCTATTATCACTCAAGTTCTTTGAACTTGCTCTACTTCTGAGCCTGCTAATTTCTATCAATATTTGTTGCTCAAATTGCATATATATTTGAGCTAAAGTAACAAGTCTAGGTATCAAATCACTTCTTTTTTGCAGAATCACATCCACGCTAGAAAATGCATTGTCAACTTGATTTTTTTTGTAAATTACACTATTGTACAAGTAAACATAAATAGTAAATAATAAAATTATAAAAATAATTAAATAAATAAACATGAAATTGATTAGATTAATCTCAGATTATTTATAATCCAAATTAATAGTTTTTTTAAATAGTATTCCTTCGGAAAAATATGTGAAGCAGTTATAATTTATTCAGTACAAATAAGGTAGTATATAAGACCTTAATCTCAGATTTAAGTGATTAATACTAAAAGCTGCTATAGGACTCCGATTTGATTTCTGAAAACATACTGAGACTGAAAAGCCCGTTTTATCTAGGGTTTTATCTGAAATCTTGTTCAGAAATCAGATATGAGTCCTATATCACGATATACATCGATAACTAGGCGCAAAGATTTGTCTTACAATGCCTCATGTCCAATGCCCAATGTCCAATGCCCAATGTCCACAATAATTATTTGCCCTGGAATCCACGATGCAGCTTTCACAGAATCCTTTATATCGGGGTGGTTAGATACTTCTGGTGGCTCGATAGACCAAAATCAAGGTAAGATACTGGTTTTTCCGGGTAAAGATTTTTCGAGTTTATCAGCTTTGCACATTTTGGAGTTTTTGCGCGTTAGCCTAGCTCACCGCAGGTATCCCCTAAACAACTCTTTTGAATCCCCACTAATATTCATTAGTTTTAGCGCTGGCGTAGTCGGGGCAATGGGTGCAGCTATTTTGTGGCAACTCTTGGGTGGTCGTGTCAAAGCGTTTATTGCTATAGATGGATGGGGGGTGCCACTACAAGGTAATTTCCCAATTCATCGGATGAGTCATGATTATTTCACCCATTGGAGTTCTAGTTTGCTTGGTAGTGGGCAAAATAACTTCTATGCAGAACCAGCAGTCGATCATATCGCCATTTGGCGATCGCCCGAAACTGTACAAGGTTGGTGGGTAGATTCATCCATTGGAATTTTTCCCCCCAAAGGCCATCTAAGTGCAGCTGAATTTTTGCGTATGCTGTTAAAACGCTATGAAGCAAATTAATCCGGACAATGGAGTAAGTAAACAGGAGTTAGGAATGAGGAGTTAGGAGTTAGGAGTTAAGAGTTAAGAGTTAAGAATTATTCTCCTTGTCCCCTCATCTCCCCATCTCCCCATCTCCCCACTCCCCACTCCCTATGCCCATCTACCCAAAGTAACTGATGTTTCCAACAGAACCTGCCGCTGTGAATAACGGGTTTGGCGCACTGCTAAAAAACCGTGGTTTTATGCTCCTGTGGATTGGGCAACTAGTGTCCCAGTTAGCAGATAAAGTCTTTTTTGTTTTGATGATTGCTCTCTTGGAGAACTACTCACCGCTTCCTGGGTTAGCACGAAACTCGATGTATTCAACTTTGATGCTGTCGTTTACCATCCCAGCGATTTTGTTTGGTTCTGCCGGTGGTATCTTTGTTGATCGGTTGCCAAAAAAGCTGATTATGGTTGGCTCAGATGTTGTGCGCGGAATATTAACGCTGTGTCTTCCGTTGTTGCCACGGGAGTTTTTGATTCTGTTAATCCTAACTTTTGCTATTTCCACTGTCACCCAGTTTTTTGCCCCAGCTGAGCAAGCAGCCATTCCCTTGTTAGTGAAGCGAGAGAATTTGTTGGCAGCCAATGCACTGTTCAGCAGCACGATGATGGGAGCTTTAATTGTTGGCTTTGCCATAGGAGAGCCGATTTTGAGTTTGGCGAAAAGCTGGATGGGAGAAGAATACGGTCAAGAGCTTGTGGTTGGAGGATTGTACATATTATCCGCTGGGATTATGCAGCCGATTAAGTTTAAAGAACACAAACCACTAAGGGAACATCAAGGCGAAAATCACCCTTGGGCTGAATTCACCACGAGTCTACGCTATCTCAAGAAAAACCGTTTGGTCTTGAACGCTATGCTGCAACTAACAACATTATATTGTGTGTTTGCAGCCTTAACGGTGCTGACGATTCGATTAGCCGACGAGTTTGGTCTCCAAGAAAAACAGTTTGGCTTTTTCTTAGCAGCAGCTGGGGTGGGTATGGTATTTGGTGCGGCGCTTTTAGGTCATTGGGGTGATAAATTGCACCACAAGCCCTTACCTTTAATTGGATTTTTGATGATAGCTCTAGTTTTAGGAGTGTTCACTTTTACGCACAACTTATTGCTGGCGCTGGGACTGTGTGCAATTTTGGGCATTGGTGCTGCCTTTATTGGTGTGCCTATGCAAACTTTAATCCAACAGCAAACACCACCAACAATGCATGGTAAAGTATTTGGCTTTCAAAATCATGCTGTCAACATCGCCTTATCTGCACCCTTGGCGATTACTGGACCATTAACTGATGCTTTGGGATTGAGAACTGTGCTTGTAGTTATGAGTATTCTTGTCGTACTTGTCGGTGTTTGGGCTTGGCAAAATACCCGCAGAGTCTTGCAAGACGTAATTTAACTAATGTAGGCTAATAATCTGGCTTTATTTGGAATCTATAAATTAATCAGGATTTAATTGAACTTTTCTATTAAAATGAAATCTTAACTACAGAAGTCAGCATTAACTTTAGCTATAGTCTGAGGTTTGACCGTGCGTTCACAAAGTGTCTCCGTGGGAGAATTACCTTCCCAAATCAGTATCCCACAAACCGAGAATCACAAACAGTCCCGTAATAACCCACCAGTGGTGCCCAAACGTGCATCTGGCGGTTTTGCTCTGCTTGACAGCCTTCATCGCCACGGCGTTGAGTATATTTTTGGTTATCCTGGTGGGGCGATTCTGCCAATTTACGACGACCTGTACAAGGTGGAAGCAACTGGTGCAATTAAGCACATTCTAGTGAGACACGAACAAGGCGCAGCCCACGCTGCCGACGGTTACGCACGTGCCACAGGCAAGGTAGGAGTATGTTTTGGTACTTCTGGCCCAGGAGCAACTAACTTGGTAACAGGCATCGCCACAGCCTACATGGATTCGATCCCGATGATTGTAGTCACGGGACAGGTTGCACGTCCGTCCATTGGTACAGATGCGTTTCAAGAAACCGATATTTACGGGATTACGCTACCAATTGTGAAGCACTCCTATGTAGTGCGCGATCCCAAAGATATGGCGCGAATTGTCGCTGAAGCTTTTCACATCGCCAGCACGGGGCGTCCAGGGCCAGTTTTAATTGATGTCCCCAAGGATGTAGCTTTAGAAGAATTTGACTATGTGCCTGTGAAACCAGGTTCAGTGAAGTTACGCGGTTATCGTCCCACGGTGAAGGGAAACCCCCGACAAATTCAGGCAGCAATTCAGTTGATTACTGAAAGCCGCCGTCCGCTACTGTATGTAGGTGGTGGTGCGATCGCCGCAGGTGCCCACGATGAAGTCAAACAATTAGCTGAGTTATTCAATATCCCTGTCACCACAACCTTAATGGGGATCGGTGCCTTTGACGAACATCATCCCCTAGCTTTGGGAATGTTGGGAATGCATGGCACCGCTTACGCTAACTTTGCCGTGAGTGATTGTGACTTGTTAATTTGCGTCGGTGCAAGATTTGACGATCGCGTGACAGGCAAATTAGACGAATTCGCCTCCCGCGCCAAAGTAATTCACATCGACATCGATCCCGCAGAAGTCGGCAAAAACCGCATTCCGGAAGTGCCCATCGTCGGCGATGTGCGAAACGTGTTAATTGACTTGTTGCGTCGCTGCAAGGAAGCAGGCGTCAAGGCTACACCAAATCAAAATCAAGAGTGGTTAACTAAAGTTAACCGTTGGCGGGAAGAGTATCCCCTAGTAGTACCCCAACATACAGACAGCATTTCACCCCAAGAAGCGATCGTCGAAGTTAGTCGCCAAGCACCCAACGCTTTCTACACAACAGATGTCGGACAACATCAAATGTGGGCAGCGCAATTTTTGAAGAACGGCCCCAGACGCTGGATTTCTAGCGCAGGTTTAGGAACGATGGGTTTTGGCGTACCTGCTGCTATGGGTGCTAAAGTCGCGTTTCCCGATGAAGAAGTAATCTGTATTAGCGGTGATGCTAGTTTCCAGATGTGCTTACAGGAACTAGGAACGCTAGCACAATATGGCATTAATGTCAAGACTCTAATTATTAATAATGGTTGGCAGGGAATGGTACGCCAGTGGCAGCAAGCCTTCTATGGCGAACGTTACTCATGCTCGAACATGGAAGTAGGGATGCCAGACATTGAGTTATTGGCAAAAGCCTATGGAATCAAGGGCATGGTAATTAGCGATCGCAGTCAATTAAAAGATGCGATCGCCGAAATGCTGGCACACAACGGCCCGGTAATTGTGAATGTCCACGTTACCAGAGATGAAAATTGCTATCCAATGGTAGCCCCTGGCAAGAGCAACGCTCAAATGGTCGGTTTGCCCAAACAAACACCTAAAGCCGCAGCAGAGCCAGTTTATTGTGGCCACTGCAATGCGAAAAATGCTCCAACTCATAACTTCTGTGCTGAGTGTGGGACGAAGTTGTGAAAGGGACTGGGGACTGGTGACTGGGTATTGGGGACTGGGGGGTAAAGGGATGATTAAACCCCAACACCCAATCCTGAATCCCGAATACCTACTACCCAGTCCCCAATACCCAAATTTAGCCTTCTTTTATACGCAGAGGAATGTTTCCTTTGCGTATTTTTTGTGAAACAAATATTCATATCAAAACCCATAGCATTTGTAGTTTTACTGATTCTTTTGGGAATCCTAAATCTACGAGGATGTATAAACCGTAAGGTATTACTTCCTCAAATATCACGTAACTTTTAAAGGATAATTATGCCTCAACGCAAGTTGCCCAAAGGCCGTAGTGCTAGTTCAGTTGCTATAGAACCAGAAGTAGCGATCGCAATTCTGGGACTTTTTTCCGCAGCTGCTGATGGTGAAGGTATTTCTTCCACGGAAGAATATGCCTTGAGTGAATTTCTTGGTCAAGTTGGGTTATTTGAAGATTACTCCGATGACGACTTTGAAGAATTGACCGAGAAAGTCGTCAGCTTGATTGAAGAAGAAGAACCAGAAGATTTAGTTGCTCAAGCGATCGAATCCTTACCAAATAGAGCTTATCGGGAAGCTGCATATATCACCGCTATTTTAGTAGTGGGAATTGACGAAGAAGTACCTGAAGTTGAACAAGATTATATCTCTGAACTTCAGGAAGCCTTAAAAATTTCAGACGAACGAGCGCAAGAACTTATTGACGGAGTATTTGGAGAGGAAGAAGAGGAAGAAGAGTAATCCTTTTTGAATTGCAACCTTAGTCATCTACCATCATTAATTTGAGGTTGCTAATTTAGAGTATCGAATAATTTTGTTTGAGTCGGCAGTTGCGATCGCCTCAAGGGCTAGAAGGGATTTTCGACATTTCAGGCGATCGCATTTCTGCTTGGCAACCTGTCATATCATGTCCGGTAAAGGACTTATTATTTAGCGCGGGGACGCAGGGAAATTTTACAGCTATTTTCAGGTAAATAGACCACACCGTAGGGGCACAGCATTGCTGTGCCCTTACGACAGATGTGCTTCAAATACATGAAAACTGCTGTAATGATAAGTGATTAGCCGGACATGATATCAAACCATCTAACAATTCCTAATCCCCAATCCCCAATCCCCAGTCCCCAGTCCCCAATCCCCAGCATCACAGCCAAGCCCGATCATATTGAACAGGCCAGAGTTTATCGTGTCCGAGTTGTTTAGCTGCGAGATGTGGCCAGTAAGGATTGCGGAGTAGTTCACGCCCCAACAGCACTATGTCAGCTACTTCTGTACGAATCAGTTCGTCAGCTTGTTCTGGAGATGTAATTAACCCTACGGCTCCTGTATAGATATTAGCTTCGCGGCGGATGCGTTCGGCAAATTGAGTTTGATAACCAGGTTTAACTGGTATGTTGATCCCCGGTATGATGCCCCCTGATGAAGTGTCAATGAGATCGACTCCTAGAGACTTAAGTTTGTCACTTAAAGCGATACTTTGTTCAATGTCCCAGCCCTTGTCTACCCAGTCAGTGGCGGAAATGCGTACCCAAAGCGGATATGTTTGAGGCCAAACCTCTCGGATTCCTTTAACTACTTCTATTAACAAACGAGTACGGTTTTCAAAGCTACCACCATAATCATCTTGACGATGGTTAGAAAGGGGTGAGAGAAATTGGTGTAGTAGGTAACCGTGGGCGGCATGGATTTCAACTACCTTGAAACCGGCTTCTAGAGAACGTTTAGCAGCTTGGATAAAGGCGTTGATGACTTCTTGAATTCCCTCAATACTTAGGGCTTCAGGCACAGGACTATCTTTGCCAAAAGCGATCGCACTACTGGAAACCAAGGGACGCCAACCTTCCTGAGATTCATCGAGTATTTTTCCTCCCTTACTCGGTTTGGCAGTGCTGGCTTTTCTGCCTGCATGAGCGAGTTGAATACCTGCAACAGCTCCAAAGTTATGAATCAATGCCACAGTTTTGGCTAAAGTTTGTATATGTGCATCTGACCAAATGCCCAAATCTTGTGGGCTAATACGTCCACGTGGTTCTACAGCTGCTGCCTCTGTTAGCACAATACCTGCACCGCCAACTGCACGAGAAGCTAGATGTATCATATGCCAATCGTTAGCATATCCATTTGTACTCGAATATTGACACATCGGTGAAACAGCGATGCGGTTGCGAAAAGTAACTTCACGAATCCTGAATGGTTCAAACAGGTGTGGCATCGGTATTGATTCCTTCTCTTGCTAGGTGAAAGAAATTTGGAAGAGGTTTGCAGTATGAACTCAAAAAGCAGCTCCTAAAGTTAAAACGCTACTTCGCTGGGTCACTGAGGGCTATCAGTGATTAAACTAGTGTACTTTTTACACCTTATTATTATGCACTGGGTATGGAGTTAAATGCTTTTTGAATCACTAGAGGTGCGATCGAGACTGACAGGAGTCGTCTTAGAATCAGGTTTTTCGCTTTGCAATTCCCAGATATCGTATTTTACTTGTTCTTGATCTACTAATAACTGTAGATGTTCTGGTAATTTAGTTGTTTGCCAAACTGACCAAATTTCTCCATATAAACATTCTCTTTCAAGTTGTCCAAAAAACATTGGTTTATTCTCCAGTAGTATCGCGGTTAATAAGTCTAATGGTCTAGTATTCGTAATAACTAAATTCGAGAAGATATAAAAAATAATCGATAATATCTATGTATAACTCTCAAATTTAGCTATTTTTATCTATCTATTTCTCAGCACCATAATTAACAATTATTATTGCTATATATATTTATAATGCTAAGAAAATTAATAAAAATGATAGAATTCTCAATTGAGGATTAGCTATATCCAGTAAGTAAGAAATCAAGCTGTCGTGCATTAAATTTACATATTTAGGGCGGGCAAGATGCCCACCCTACAAGATTTATATTGACGGTGGGTATGTAAATTAAAAAACCCTTAACTTACTTTTTTTTGGCAAGCATCATCCAAAAAGCTAGTATGTCACGACTCAAATCAAGCTACCATCCTAAATAGGTAAAAAACTTACAGCAGATCTATTCTGAACTTTTGCTTTGTTCTACTATTTAGTTTGACTGGGAATTAGCCTGGTTATTCCAGGGGAGAATTCTACCCTGAGAATCGGTAGGGAAATTGTTCCGACCAATAAACATTTGAGCAGACTGTTCTCTCAGGCCTGCTGGAGTGCCTCCAGGTTTCCAGCCCAAGGTTTCCCGATATCCACCCAAAAATCCTGCTTGTATGAGAGTTTCTTCATCGACTGCCACAGACTCATCCGCCTGTGGGGCAACGAAGAGGGCATCCGCTGGACAATACAACTCGCACATAAAGCAGGTTTGGCAGTCGCTTTGACGAGCAATTCTTGGTGGCCCGTTTGGCACTTTGTCAAAAACGTTGGTGGGACAGGCGGAAACGCAAATATTACATTTAATACAGCGAGATTCACTAACTAGTTCAATCACAGTGTTACTAACTCCTTTTCCTTAACGGCAGTTTGTAGTTTTTGGGGCTTGACCCAGACTCGATCTAGACCACCACTCAGTAGGCGGTGGTATTGGTTCGGGTCTTGCTCTGGATAATCTAGATGTTTGTGCATCCCGCGAGTTTCTTTACGTTCAAGGGCACTGGCGTACATCCATCTGGCTGTTGCTAGCATTGCAGTGGCTTCCCTAGCTTGGACAGCTTGATTTTCTGGTACTGCTTGGGTGTTGCGGATTTCTTTCCACAAGTGATGTAGGCGACCAAGGGATTCTGTCAATCCCTTCTCGGTGCGGAACAGATTGCGATCGTAGGGGAATACTTCAGCTTGGACTGCTTTAGTCACTTCTGAGGGAACAAAACTATTGCTGCTACCTTTATCGGCAGCTACCCCAGTTTCCCCAAGTCCTCGCACGGAACGTTGATTAGCTTTAGTTCCTAGTTGAAGTGCGTAGTTTGCTGCTGCTTCACCTGCCCAATATCCGGAAGAAGTTGCCCAGGCGGCGTTATGACTACCACCACCAGTAAAGCCACCACAAATTAATTCTCGTGTTGCAGCATCGCCAGCAGCATAAAGTCCGGGTACGGTGGTAGCGCAGGTATAATCAACTATCCGAATTCCACCAGTACCGCGTACAGTTCCCTCCAAACGCAGAGTCACAGGGAAAAGTTGGGTGAAGGGGTTAATGCCCATACGGTCAAATGGCAATAAGAAGTTGTGTTGGATAGTCCGCAACATCGCTTCAATTTCGGGAGTTGCTTTGTCCAGACGAGCATAAACGGGTTGGGTGAGCAGAGTACGGGCAATAATCGATCGCCCTTTTTGAGAACCAGCACCTTCAATTTCTGTGCCATCTTCGTAATAAAAGGTTGCCCAACGATAATAAGCTCCTTTGGTGACTGAGGAAAAAGCCGGTGATAGGGCGTAAGCATTGGAAAATTCCATCCCTGACATTTCGGCACCGGCTTCAGCTGCCATCAAATAACCGTCTCCTGTGAGGACGTTACACCCTAAAGCTTTACTCAAAAAGGCACAACCACCAGTAGCAATTACCACTGCTCCAGATTTGACTTGCCAGCGATCGCCTGTTTGGCGGCAAATCCCCCGCGCCCCGGCAACTGCCCCTGCTGCGTCTACTAGCAGTTCTAAAGCTGGACTATGGTCGAGTATTTTCACGCCTGCCTTGGTAATCTTTTTACGCATCAGACGCATGTAATCATGAGCTTGCTGGAGCGATCGCCGATGGGGACGACCTTCGTCATCCACAGGAAATGGATAGCCCCAATCTGAGAGTTTATTCAGGTTTGTATAAGTCTGATCCAATACACGCTCCATCCAAGAGCGCTCTGACAAGAAACCTCCTAAAGCTTCTCGACTAGCCATTGCCGCTTCCCGTTGTTGTGGGTCGGGGGGCACATACCAAACACCAGTACCAGAGGGTGCTGTTGCTCCACTTGTACCACAGTAGCCTTTATCTACCAGTATCACTTTTGCTCCTTGGGCAGCAGCATTCCAAGCCGCCCAAGTTGCTGATGGCCCGCCCCCTATGACTAGAACATCAGCTTCTAAATCTAGCTGTGAAGAAGTGGTAGAACTATTTCCTGACTCAGATTGATATGCACTCATGATCTACTCTCCTAAATTTTCGCCATTGGGTATCGCGTATGGGGCAGAGGTAGGATAATAACTCTTAACTCAGCACTCAAAGCTTCCGCATTCCCCCGCCTTGGCTTAGACATAGCTTTTAAGAAAATCCTATAATACGGTAAACTGACTGATTTACCGTATTATATTTATGAGATTTGCATAGATTGTGCTAAAAAACAAGAGGTAATTAAAATTTATTGATATAGCAATCCTGAATCATTTGTGATAAGCAAGATCCCCGACTTTTTAACAGGAGTTGGGGATCTGTCGCTTGGGTAGACGCTTCGTCGGCTTGTTGTCAGACATCTGAACTTTGGTGACTCAGCACTTTTTTGGTGATTTTCTCTAAGAAGAGAAATAAAATAATTTTTTTTAGTCTATCTACTGAAAAAGTAAGAAATTTGAAAATGCAAGATTTCACTTTTTCATTTAGGAATGCTATAGCTTTTCTAAACAATCGAAATTTTGATGTTGAGTGATTCTATAAATTTACCGATTTGCAGATTTTTCTGTAGTGTATTAGATTTTATCCTTGTCTTAAGTAGAGCTTAACCAAATAACTTTAGCCTTAATCAAGGTCATGCAAACATCAAATGTTCACGAATACAGTGGCTATAGAAGTAAGTAATCTTTCAAAAAACTTTAAGGGTAAGCCAGCACTAAAACGTGTTTCATGCACAATTTATGACGGAGAGATGGTAGCCCTTGTAGGTGCTTCAGGTTCAGGAAAATCTACACTTTTGCGACATATAAATGGCTTGCAGATTGGAGACGCGGGAACGGTTTTTATTTTTGGAATTGCTTTGCAAAGCAAGGGTAAATTGCATTCCAAAGTTAGGATATTACGAAGTAAGATAGGATACATTTTCCAACAGTTCAATTTGGTCAACAGGCTAACAGTTATTGAAAATGTTCTAGTTGGAAATTTAGCGCGATCCTCGGTGATTCGTTCAGGATTACATTTGTTTACTAAAGAAGACAAAATTCAAGCTCTTTGTGCATTGGAGAGAGTCGGTATTCTGGAACATGCTTATAAACGGGCTTCTCTGCTTTCTGGGGGACAACAACAACGAGTAGCGATCGCTCGTTGTCTCGTTCAGGGAGCCAAAATCATCCTTGCAGATGAACCCATTGCTTCTCTCGATCCTGAATCTGCTCGTAAAGTCATGGAATTGCTCATCGAACTAAATCGAGAAAGCAAAATCACAGTAGTTGCTTCGTTACATCAGATTCAAATGGTGCGTAAGTATTTTAACCGAGCGATCGCCCTGAGGGATGGGGAAGTGATGTTTGATGGTGCGATCGCCAAACTAGATGATCACATGCTCAATGAACTTTATGGTACAGCGGCAGAAGAACTTGTTCTCAGAGGACATGGAGAATTTATCGGATAAGAAATTTTGCTAAATCTTCGACTATTACACCGCCATAGCTACTCAAAAAAACATCAATATTTTAACAATAACGAGGGATTCACCAATGAACAGACGGTTATTTATTCAACAAGCTTCTTTGTTTACCCTAACCTTAGGAAGTGCGAAGATACTATCAGCCTGCACCTCTAGTTCTAGTTCAGATGCTGCAAATATTCAAGAAATTAATTTTGGCGTTCTTTCCACAGAATCTCAGGTAAATCAAAAGCCTATTTGGGAACCTTTTGCTGCTGCGATGTCTAAGGAGATTGGTATTACCATCAAACCGTTTTATGTCACACAATATGCAGCAGTGATAGAGGCTATGCGCTTTGGTAAAGTACAAGTAGCTTGGCTTGGTGGTAAGTCATATATTCAAGCTGTACAAATGGCAAAGGCAGAAGCATTTGCTCAGGTTGTCAGTGAAGATGGTACAAAAGGCTATTATTCACACCTGATTGTCAATAAAGATAATCCCATTGCTGCTGAAGCTAAGGCAGAAGGTGGGGATAAATATGTGATTAAAAATGCAGCAAAGCTTACCTTTGCTTTCAACGATCCTAATTCTACTTCTGGTTTCTTAGTGCCAAGTTATTACATTTTTACAAAAAACAAGATTGACCCCAAAAAAGCTTTTAAACGTTTGATTTTCGCTGGGAATCATGAAGCATGTGCCCTGGCCGTTGCTAATAAAAAAGTAGATGTTGCTACTGTTAGTAACGAGGGTTTAGCCCGGTTGGAGAAAACTAATCCAGAAGCGAGAAAGAAAATTGAAATCATCTGGCAATCACCCATGATTCCTAGCGATCCTGTTGCCTATCGCCAGGATTTACCAGCAGATATCAAGAAGAAATTTCAAAATTTCTTTTACAATTATAAAGATGAAAAAGTTTTAGAACCTTTTAAAATTGCTGGTTTTGCTCCAGCCGAGGATAAAGTTTGGAATACAATTCGGGAATTGGAAATTGCTAAAGAAATTGAAGAAACGCAATCTCAAGCAAATCTGAGCGAACAAGATAAAAAACAAAAATTAGCACAACTAAATCAGCAACTAAAGCAAATTCAGAAAAACTGATATACTAACCCTATTGATTTGTAAACTTAGAGACCATTTATAAAGTAAATCTGAAGTAGAGTGCGTTACGGCTTTGCTATCACGCACCGCAATACAAGATGGTGCGTTAGGCGCAGTTGATATTTCTCGCGATCATTAATCTCAAAATATGCGTCTAATACACCCTACAATAATTTTATTTTTACTTTATAAATAGCCTCTTACTGCTTGAGGCCGACAATAGGCAATAATTTTTTTTATAAGTGATTTAGGATTGCTATATATGGTGCAATAAAAACAAGATTCCCAACTTTTTAAACAGTTCGATAATATGAAACTTTGTGTTTTAACAAAATTAAGTAGAAAGACTAATTAAGTGTAGTGAAAAATAAAAATAAAGCACACAACCATAGCAAAATCATTGCTAATACATCTCCTGAAGTAATAGCAATGTTAGAGCGGGAAGCAAAACTTGTTACTAATGGTAGGTTTTTTTTCCTCTTGGCTGTTGTGGCTACTCTAATTTTTTCTTACATCCAGGGTGAAATCAATTTTCCATTACTATTCCAAAGTGGGAACAATATGGTGGAGTATATTCGTTCATATTTTCCGCCAGATTTTAGTGATTGGAAATACTATCTTTCGGAAACTATTATTACTATATCGATGGGAATTTGGGGCACTTTGATGGCTGCGATCGCCGCAGTTCCTTTATCTATTTTGGCATCGAATAATATGTGTCCACCTTGGATTGTACAATCAACACGCCGACTTTTAGATGCCATGCGTGCTATTAACGAAATTGTTTTTGCACTCATCTTTGTAGTAGCTGTGGGCTTAGGACCGTTTGCTGGGGTATTGGCTTTATTTGTTCATACCGCCGGCACACTTGGAAAGCTATTTTCCGAAGCAGTTGAAGCAATTGATCCTGGCCCTGTAGAAGGAATTCGAGCAACTGGTGCTAATCAAATTCTAGAAATTATCTTTGGCGTACTTCCCCAAGTTTTACCTTTATGGACTTCTTTCACTCTCTATCGCTTTGAATCAAATGTACGTTCTGCTTCTGTATTAGGAATTGTTGGTGCAGGTGGAATTGGCGTTTCTTTATATCAGAATTTCGGAGCTTTTGAATACCAAAAAGTCTGTGCAATTTTGATTATTTTGATTCTTGCTACGGGTATTATTGATTTTCTATCTGCAAAAGTTAGAGCTTGGCTAGTTTGAATCAGAAGTCAGAAGTCAGAATTCAGAATTCAGAATTCAGAAGTCATATTATTTTACGAAATACCTGATACAGATAGATACAGCGTATTTTAGGTAAATGAAGTACACGGGTAGGGGCACAACATGTTCTACCCCTACTCACGCCTGTTGCAATCTGCTGTATGTAGGGGCGTACAGCTGTACGCCCCTACAGTCGATTGATCTGTTGCAAAGATTTTTGTTAATGGTATCAGAGCGGAAAATTGGTTGCAAACTTAGCATTTCGCCAATATTTCAACAATTACCATTGTGAAAAGGGATGTTTTACTAAATTACTGTTGAAATATCTGGAGTCATGAGAAACTTCTTCTCCAATCCAAGTTGGTAATTCAATTTGTTGATTTTCATCACTGAGTTCAACTTCTGCTAAAATTAATCCTTTGTTAACACCCTCAAATTCATCTATTTCCCAAATCAAACCACCTGACTCTATTTTGTATCTGATTTTTTCTATAAATGGACGTTGACAGAATGTCTCAAGCATTTCTTGAGCATCTTTAATAGGAATAGGATACTCAAACTCTAATCTCGAATATTGAATAGTCGGGCCTTTAATAGTTAAATAACCTTTTTCCCCTACAATACGTACACGTACAGTTGCTTTATCTTGTGTAGGAATGTATCCCTGACGATAGACACTACCTTCAGCTAATCCTCTCCAACTATCTCCGTTCACTAAATATTTGCGCTCTATTTCTTTCGCCATTTTACTCAATCCCGAATCCCCAGTCCGTTTTAGTTCCAAACTTCTGTTAAGTCCAAGATGAACCCAGGTAAAACATCTTCCCCTGACAAAGTTACAGGATTATCCAATACTTGCACATCTCGACCTGGTATATAAATCTCTACTTTTTTGTTTTTCCGGTCAATCAACCAACCTAAACAAGCTCCATTTTCCAAATACTCTTTCATTTTGGCTCGCAGTGGCTCCATGTTGTCATTTTTGGAACGTAATTCCAAGACAAAATCAGGGCAAAGAGGGACGAATCCATCTTGCTGTTCTTTTGTAAGTTTGTCCCACCTGTCTTGACGCACCCAAGCTGCATCAGGAGAGCGATCTGCACCGTTAGGAAGATGAAAACCTGTCGAAGAGTTAAATGTTTTGCCAAGTTTTGTTTGACGGTTCCAAAACCAAAGTTGTCCTTCGATATCTGAATTTTTATTTCCCGTGGTACCTCCAGTTGGAGCCATGACAATTAACTCTCCTGTGGCGGTTCGTTCCAATTGTAAGTCTCGGTTAGCAAGTGCTAACTGAACTAACTGCTCGTGAGTAACTGTAAGTGTTAGTGTGGATGGGATAATGACGGCGATCGCTTGGGATTTGGCTTGTGTCATTGTTCAGTCCTGAAACTGAGGTTTAAACATCTATCTATCACAAAACACATAATATAACTATTTTGTCAAGTCATTTTCAAAAAATAATTCCATGCGATCGCCCCGCAGTCGAGTTACGCCATATTCAATGACATTACCCATTTGATCGACGTTCACCGACTCAGCCAAAAGAATCGGTTGATTGAGTCCAAGTGCCAACCACTGTGCATCACGAGGCTGAACTAAACGCGCCGAAACACAAGTACTCCGACGTATATGATCGCATCCATATACCTGCTGTAAAAACTGAGAAATTGATTGCTTTTCTCGTAAAATATCGATGTTTTTCGGCTCTAACAAATCTGGAAACAGTTTCAGAGGAAAATATCCTGTACCTACACTAATTGGTTCTTCATCCGCTAAACCCAAACGCTCAATTAAAGCCACCGGTTCACCATAATTAATCTCCAATCCTGTGGCAACGGGAATATCTGCGGTGACTTCGAGTGTACGGAGTAATTGAAACCTAGCTTGCCAACCCTGTGCTTTGAGGGTTTGATTGTAACGCACCCGTTTACCGATCGCATAGCGGATGGTTTTAGCTGCCACAAAAGTGCCGCGTCCCCGGTCAACTCGTAGCAATCCCTCATTTTTTAGCAATGCGATCGCCTGCCTTATTGTATGGCGATTGACGGCAAATTGTTCTGCTAACTTAGTTTCTGTTGGTAATTGGCCTCCAACTTCATAAACCCCCCGGTGGATGTTTTCTCGCAATTCGGCAGCAATCTGGGCGTAAATTGGCATCACTTCATCGTTCATATATCAATTATCAATATTTAGATTGTCAACTGACTAAAATTGCGCTAGTCTATTTTCATCTAGATGTCTAGACAAATTAAGAATAGTTTAACAAAAAAGAATTCAGAAATCAGGAGCCAGAATTCAGAATTGAAAATTTGGTAAGTAGGTAGGCAGAAAAATTTATAGGTATGTAACGAAAATTTAACCAGAGCAATTAAAGTTAAATTTTACACGCTGAGTACTGTAGTTACCTTTCTGTCCCCTAGCTTTAA
>NZ_JACJSJ010000059.1 GCF_014698115.1 Nostoc sp. FACHB-973 | reverse complement strand
AACGGGAAATCCAACTGACAACATAGGTGGTGGGACGGGAAATCCAACTGACAACACAGGTGGTGGGACGGGAAATCCAACTGACAACACAGGTGGTGGGACAGGAAATCCAACTGACAACACAGGTGGTGGGACGGGAAATCCAACTACAGACCCCGGAACTAGTCCGGAGACAACCTGAGCCTGCTTTCTTTGCTGAGACTGTCAGAAGTCAACAATATATTGTAAATTTAGCTTCTCCAGCGCAATGGGAGCATAGATTTATACCTGATACCAGAGGCAGAACTATCATAAATATTAAGTACTGCCTCTACAATTATCAAAGCAAAAAGTAATATTCCCTACGACCAGAGAGCGTCTGCTAACGCTAGATTAAATCAAGGGTAAGACTTACACAGGGCATAGCGGATATCCTTATATAGTTCAATGACATTTTGTGTGTAAGTTCTCAGGAACTAACTTGTTGCTAGAGAGATATAAAAATTTATGACTTTTGATTACGACCTGTTTGTAATTGGTGCGGGTTCTGGAGGTTTGGCAGCTTCCAAGCGGGCGGCTAGCTACGGGGCAAAAGTGGCGATCGCCGAATATGATTTAGTTGGTGGAACTTGTGTCATTCGCGGTTGTGTTCCCAAAAAACTCATGGTGTATGGCTCTCACTTTCCTGCACTCTTCACTGACGCCGCAGGCTATGGCTGGAAAGTGGGTAATGCAGAATTGAACTGGGAACATTTCATTACATCTATAGATAAAGAAGTTCGCCGACTGTCGCAAGTACATATCAGCTTTTTAGAAAAAGCCGGAGTAGAACTAATTCCCGGTCGCGCCGCATTGGTAGATCCTCACACAGTAGAACTTGATGGACGCAAAATTACAGCAGACAAAATTTTAATTGCTGTTGGTGGGCGTCCGATGAAACCAGATTTACCAGGAATGGAATATGGTATTACCTCTAACGAAATCTTTCATCTCAAAGAACAACCAAAACACATTGCCATTATTGGCGCTGGTTATATTGGCACAGAATTCGCCTGTATTATGCGCGGTTTAGGTTCTGAAGTAACGCAAATTATCAGAGGTGAAAAGATTTTGAAGGGGTTTGATGAGGACATCCGCACAGATATTCAAGAAGGTATGAAGCAGCATGGAATTCAGGTAATTAATAATAATGTGGTAGAAAGAGTTGAACGCGTGCCAGAAGGGGTGAAACTGACTTTATCAGGAGAAAATCAAGAACCAGTAATTGCTGATGTGTTTTTAATAGCCACTGGTCGGACTCCAAATGTAGATGGACTAGGTTTAGAAAATGCTGGGGTTAATTTTGTCCCCAGTTCTATAGAAGGACCAGGATACACCAGCACAAATGCGATCGCAGTCAATGAATATAGTCAAACCAGTCAACCGAATATCTTTGCTGTTGGGGATGTCACCGACCGAATTAATTTAACTCCCGTAGCAGTTGGTGAAGGTCGTGCTTTTGCTGATAGCGAATTCGGCAATAATCGCCGAGCCTTCAATTATCAAAATGTGCCCACAGCCGTATTTTCTACCCCAGAAGCCTCAACAGTAGGCTGGACAGAAGCCGAAGCTAGGGAGAAACTCGGCGACGAGGCCGTAAAAATTTATCGCGCTCGCTTCCGCTCTATGTACCACAGTTTGACTGGTAAGCAAGAGAAGACAATGATGAAATTAGTAATTGATACTAACACCGATAAAGTGCTAGGCGCTCACATGGTGGGTGAACATGCAGCTGAAATCATTCAAGGTGTAGCGATCGCTGTGAACATGGGCGCAACCAAAAAAGACTTTGACGCTACTGTTGCCATACATCCGTCGGTAGCTGAAGAATTTGTCACAATGCGATAACTTAGGTCATTAGTCCTTTGTCTTTGGTAAATGACCAATGACTAAGGACGACCCCAATGGGAAAACTCCGATGCCTACACAGTATATTTACTTACACGGTTTTGCTTCCAGTCCCAAATCTGCCAAAGCACAGTACATAGGCGATCGCTTTACCGAAATTCACACAGAACTGAAAATTCCCGATTTGAATGCTGGGGATTTTTCCCACTTGACAATCACCCGTCAAATCGCTCAAGTTGCAGCAGAACTTCCGAAAGATTCTACACCAGTAACGCTGATCGGCTCAAGTTTGGGTGGTTTGACTGCCGCCCACTTAGCACAGCAACATTTACAAATACAACGTTTAGTCTTGCTAGCGCCAGCTTTTGGGTTTTTATCCCATTGGTTAGTGAAATTAACAGATGAGGAAATACACCGTTGGCAGCAAGAAAAATATCTCATGGTGTACCACTATGGGGAAGGGCGATCGCTTCCCTTAAGTTATGATTTTGTCACAGATGCCGCTCGATACCAAGAGAAGCTTTTGCAACGTCCCATCCCCACGCTAATTTTGCATGGAAAAAACGATGAAGTTATCCCTATAGAAGCAAGTCGTGACTTTCAGCTATCGCGTCCTTGGGTGGAGTTAGTCGAACTAGACAGCGACCACGCCTTGGGTAATGTTATGGAAGAAATTTGGCAAGCAATTTGCCTCTTCTGCCAGTTACCTTGAAGTTGTAAAATATTAAACTTAGACCTAACCTAATATTTTTCAGTAAGTACTACTTAATTCGTAGATCCAAAAACGCTATATTCACTCATCTAGGACTAGCCCTTTCAAGGTGACTTGAAAAATCTCTTTTTTTTTCTCTGTGTTCCCTGTGCCTCTGCGGTTTAAAAGTAATTTATCTAACCACAAAGACGCAGACTACACAGAGGTAAGAGGTTAAAGAGGAATTTTTTGAACAAAATTTTTACCCACCTTGAAAGGGCTAGTCCTGTCATCGTCAAAAATGATTGGGTGAAATTAAGATTTTTGTGAACAGTATTGATTTAAAATCCAAAATCTAAAATCCAAAATCTAAAATCGATATGCTTCCCTTCATCCGACCAGATTTAGCACAATTTACCGCCTACAAACCCCACCCCAGTAGTGATACAGGCGCATCTGTCCCGACGCAGTTCGATCGCCTCGATACAAATGAAAGCCCTGATGATTTACCACCTCAGTTAAAAGAAAAGTTAGCCTGGACATATCAGCAAGTAATTGAAACAAATCGTTATCCTGATGGCGGACATGAAACACTCAAGAATGCGATCGCCGAGTATGTTAATGAGTCAGCTGCCCTTCCATCATCTTTATTTACTGCTGCTAACATTTCTGTGGGCAACGGTTCAGATGAACTCATCCGTTCTTTATTAATCGCCACTTGTCTAGGGGGAGAAGGTTCAATTCTCGTTGCCAATCCCACTTTCTCAATGTACGGAATTTTGGCACAAACTTTGGGCATTCCTGTAGTGGCGGTGGGTAGAAATGCAATCAATTTTGAAATTGACTTAAAAGCTGCACAATCTGCCGTCGAACAAACTCAAAATCCTCCCATTCGGGTAGTTTTCGTAGTGCATCCCAATTCTCCAACTGCGAATAGCTTAACTGCGGCAGAGTTGCTATGGTTAAAAAGTTTGCCACAGCATATTTTGGTAGTGATTGATGAAGCTTACTTTGAATTTAGCCAAACTAGTCTAGTGGGTGAATTACCACATCACCCTAATTGGGTGATTTTACGCACTTTTTCTAAAGCTTTTCGATTGGCGTCTCTTCGCGTTGGCTATTGCGTTGCTCAGAAAGAAGCGATCGCTATTTTAGAAAAAATCCGCTTACCCTACAATCTTCCCAGTTTTTCCATAGCAGCAGCCTTGATTGTTTTACAAAACCGTAAACTCCTACTTGAGTCAATTCCCAAAATTTTGAGTGAACGAGCCAAACTCATTGAAGCTTTATCCCAGGAACCAGAACTAGAAATCGCAGCAAGTGCTGCGAATTTTATTTACCTACGTCTTAAACCAAATGGTTTAGACTCACGGGACACCACTTTAAAAAGTTTGCATCACCAACTCAGAACACTCGGCACTCTTGTACGACATATTAGCGGCGGATTGCGAATTACTGTAGGAACGAGCGACGAAAACGCCCGCACTATTAATCGAGTACAAACTGCTTTGGCCAATTTGGAATCTTAGGAATTAACTCAGTAATTAAACTTACTGTCCAATTCACTGCCCAAACGGCGTACCATTCCCACTGTTTGCGGCAGCACACCCACTAAAAGAGCAAAAGCTACATCCGGTAAAAGAGCGACTATTTCCGGTGGAAAGTATTGTTCAAATTGATCGAGAATTTTTTGAACTCGCTGCCCAGGCACTGGATTTTCTGTAATTTGTTTGATCAATCGAATCCACTGTCGCCTAATCAAGTACGCCTTCTGACGTTCTTCATTAGATTCCGGAGTTAATAAAGACAGATTACCTATCGGCAGTGCCCCTTGGCAATCAAAATCGTAGTCTCCACCCACCGCAGCCCCAGGCCCAGCAAACTCTGCATGGTAACGTTTAAACAGTATTAATCCGTTTCGCCTGCGACTATTGACGATGAAAACTTCTCCACTATGTAAACGTGTAAGGATATCCGAGCCTTGCGATTGCTCAGTTCCATCTGGCATGACAATATAGTCAAGAAAACTAGTTTCAGGGTAATAGGTTGATAGCATAGTGGGCTGATAGCGGCGATGCTGTTCGCTATCCATGTTTTTTAAACTTTCAATGAATTTGGTAGTAGTATGCACTTCAATAAGGAACTAGCTGTTATGTCAAATGAGATTTTTCAATTCTTTTATTATCAACAGTCTGGCGGTCAATTTAACTAAGATAGGAATAAATAGGCAGTGTTCAGTAGATTTAGTTATTATATTTTATGGGATACAAGTAGATTTGTCTCCAAATTATAATAGTATTTTTTAAAGTTTTTATAAAGATGAAGATCTTAATTACAAAGTTATTATGAGGAGTTGATAATTTGTTAGTGGAAAGCCTATGCTCATCTCTATTATACTAATATGCATATCTATTAATAAAAAAATTAAAATATTAATTAAAATAAAAACACAAAATGTAATTTTTCAATCTTGTAAATATAATTTTACAACATTGTAGTTTTCTTAAAGTTAAGAATAGTAATTTAGATGAAACTCTAAAAAATCTCTTTAAAAGAATTACCAAAAGTTGTATATTAGCTTCAGAAGTTTTTGTCTAATAATTCAGGAGCAAAACAGGCTTAATACCTGGCTTTGAGACCTAGTTTGTGTACTTCATTAACTTAAAATACGCTGTATCAGTATTTAGCTGGCTTTCACACATTTTAAGGGAGTGAATTTATCTTTAATTGCTGGTATCAGTAAAAGATTTTATTCACAGCGATGGCAATATTAAAATTTACAGACACTCAAAGAAAATTCAAATAGTGAAGTCAGCACTTAGGTTTTTATGCAATAACATCTGGCTTGAGCGTCTGAAGAAAAAAGTGTTCCAATTCGATTCGACTTTATGCACCCGATATCCCAGCTTGAAATAAAGCTGCCTTGCTTGATGGTTATTTTCCAGAACGTGGAGATATAAATCTTTAAATCCCCATTCTTGAGAGATTTTTTCACAGCTATTCAGTAACTCGGAAGCCACACCATGTCTACGGTAATTTGGGTGAACCGCTAAATTAGATAAGTAAGGAAAGCCCAAACCGACCTGACTCCAAGAATCGCTGTAACGTACACCCAGTTCCACAGTTCCTACTAAGTTATTAGCAGCACCAGTACTATAATCAAGGGCAACTAAACAAACATGACGAGGTGCAGGTGATACGATGCGATGTCTTAAGTCTTCGTAAATACCCAGACGTAGCAATGGAAAAGCCCATCCCCACATACCTTTTTGAGAGTGAAAGCTTTCAGCTATAACTTGAGCAACACCAACTAAATCAGGAGGTGTAGCCATACGAATCTGGAATTGGCAAGAAGCCTGATCGATTGGCTGTTGGTGGTAAGGGTGAAAAAACCGATATTTCAAGGCTATTTTAGTATTGATTTTATTCAAGGAAATTTTATCAAAAGTCCTAAAGCACTATTTAAAGTCAATAAAGACTTAAAACTTGCCCAGGAATTTGAATCAACTTGAGACTGCTAATTCGTTTTTGGTTATGGATGAAACAAAGTGTAAAACTTGATTAAGGTTTTATAACCTGCATTGTTTAAAGCGTCTTAAGAGTTAGAGTTTTGTAAATTTATAATTTTAAGTTCAATGGATTCAGGTAGATTCCTGATTTTGGTGGGGAGGAGATTAGTCTGTCAATCGCAAAGCCATCTGTAAAATTCTAGGGGATTGTGTGAATGGGCAGAAAAACAGCATAACTTGTCTGTAAGCAGCAGCTACAAAATTTTTAGTTAAGTACAAACTGGGGATTGGCGATTGGGGATTGGGGGAGATGAAGAAGACGCAAAGAAATGATGAAATATTATCTCCGTATCTTCCGTACCTTTCGGGATCTTGCTAGCAAGAGCGTCTTCCTTAGGAGAAATTCTGATCTCAGGAAGTCTCATGTCAGGCTTTTCTGGATGTCAGAGTGTCCCCGTGTGTTCTTTCCCCAGTAGCCAGTAGCCAATACCCGTCTGCTCCTCTGCTTGTTGGCAATCGCTAATTCCCAATTTTTTAACCACCACCACTTGTCTTAATGATAGTTCTGATTGCTAAATTGGAAAGAGGCATTTGTCTAATAGTATACTTTGGCTTTAAATTTTATTGTTTTAATATTATTGGCTCTACCATGACTACCATAAATAAAATTTACCTGCAAGTGTTAGTACAACTGCTGCGAGGGGAAAACTTAATATGCAGCTTCATCTGGATTTTTCAGCTAGCTATGAGTGCTGTATGTAGTATCAGAGATTGCTCACTGGAGGTGAAAGAAGATTTGGCAAGCAAGTATAGACTCTGTAACACTAAAACAGACTATGAAATCAATTACTCTGTACTAGAGCAAACGGTAATCGATATCAGCCATTGAGATAAATCACTGTGAGTAAACCCTCCTACACTCAGCAGTCATGTAGCCAAACAGCCTTATTGGTCGAAATGCTCTGCTCTTACCTGACTCAAAAAAATCCTTACCCGACCAGATTATTCTTTATCCGACTGCCGTTGCAGCAGGAAAGCGGTGCATGAAATCCCAAGCAAACAGTAAGCCTAAAATTTTGGTTGTCGATGATGAACCAGACAACCTTGACTTGCTCTACCGCACTTTCTATCGGGACTATAAGGTGCTAAGAGCAACCTCTGGTCCTGCGGCACTCGATTTGCTGGCTCAAGAGGGAGAGGTCGCAGTGATCATCTCCGACCAGCGGATGCCGATGATGAGCGGTACAGAATTTTTGAGCCTGACAGCAACTCAATACCCAGATATTATCCGGATTATTTTAACTGGCTACACCGATGTCGAAGACTTGGTGGAAGCCATCAACGCTGGTAAGGTTTTCAAATATGTCACCAAACCGTGGGAAGCAGAGGAACTTAAAGGAGTTGTACGCCAAGCTTTAGATACCCACAATGTTCTCAAAGCCCGCACGCGGGAACTTACCCGTACACTCCGGCGAGAATCGCTGCTGAATACGGTCACAAATACGATTCGTAGTGCATTAGACTATCGGCAAATTTTGCAGGCAATTGTAGATTCAGTGGGTCAGATGTTGGAGGTGGATGTCTGTCTGTTGCGTCCCTTCCAAGATGAACAGTTGGCAGATAAAGGATTTATCTATCAAAAGCCTCTGGAAGAAAAAGGACATGGGGACACGGTGACAGAGAGAGAAGTCACAGCGCCGACTTCCGGCGCTCTCAACTTCGGGGGACACGGACACACGGAGATCAATTTTTCTCTTGTCGTCCCCTCATCTCCTCCTCTCCCCATCCCTCCCTCTTCCTTGCTGGCTCACACGGTTTGGGAAACCCGCGAAGTCCAAGTAATTCATGATGTGATAGATGATGAGCGTATTCATGGTAGTACTCCCGAACTGCGTCAACGTGAGGAAGCTTTTGCTGCTGCTAACATTTGTTCTAGTTTAGTTGTGCCACTGATCTGTCAACAGGAACTAATGGCAGTCTTGGCACTGCACCAGTGTTCTCTGCCCCGTTTCTGGGGGGATGATGAGGTGCAGCTGGTGTTGATGGTGGCGGATCAGGCAGCCTTAGCTTTGTCTCAAGCTTATGCTTACGAACAAGTACGTGCCCTTGCTAAGCGAGAGAGTTTGATTAATACGATTACTAGCGCGATTCGCTCTAGCTTAGATCCTGAAGATATTTTTGCGGCTATTACCCAGCAACTAGGACAAGCTTTACAAGTTGATGGCTGTGTCCTATCTCTGTGGACAGAGGAAGATGAGTTTGTCCAGTCTGTGGGCTTGTATAACAGTTTTCAACATCCTGAAAATTTCCGAATGCCACTCACAGAGCAAAATATAAGTAACAATAATCACGTTTTAACTCAGAAATTACCCTATTCTCAAACGTCTATACAAGAGAATCCAATCTTACAAGAGATTTTACAGACACATGAACCAGTAGTAATTGGTAATGTAAACCATTCTCTAAGAGAAATACGGGGTTTTGATTTGTCTTTGAAAATGCCAGCGCGATCGCTAATGGTCGTGCCATTGTTGGCTGATGGCAAATGTATCGGTAGTATTACTTTATGTCAAAGTAGTAAAACACGGCAGTGGATGTCATCTGATATCGATCTAGCTAAAGCAGTAGCCGCTCAAGCAGCGATCGCTGTGCAGCAGTCACGCCTATATGAAAAAACTCGCCAACAAGCTGAACGCTTACTGGAATTAGACAAACAAAAAACAGAATTTTTCCAAAATATTTCCCATGAGTTTCGTACTCCTATTACCTTGATTCAGGGGCCTTTAGAATCGGCTGTGGCGGCTGGTGAGGGATTATCTTATTCCCAAAGTGCGATCGCTTTACGTAACTCCCGCCGTCTCCTGCGACTGGTAAATCAACTGCTAGATTTACAACGCCTGGATGCAGGAAGAATGCAACCTAGTTTTCGCCCCTGCGATTTAGTCGAATTTGTCAGCCAAATTGTTGAGTCTTTTCGCCCCTACTGCGAGAAAAAGGGACTGCATCTGACCACCCAGTTAGATGAATCTTCTACGGTATACTTGGACATGGAAAAATTTGACAAGGTGCTTTACAACCTGCTGTCAAATGCCATGAAGTTTACTCCCGAAGGTGGGACAATCAATGTCAGACTAAGATCTGAAAATTACCGTTGCATCTTGGAAGTACAAGACACTGGAATTGGCATTGTTAAAGAACAAATTCCCCATTTATTTGAGCGCTTCCGCCAAGCTGAAGGTTCAGCAAACCGTTCCTATGAAGGTAGTGGTTTGGGTCTGGCTTTAGTTAAAGAATTAGTAGAATTACATGGTGGTCAAGTCAGTGTGGAATCAGTTTACGGTGAAGGTACCATCTTTAGATTATGGCTCGTTACTGGTACTGCTCACTTACCCACACAGCAAGTGCTGGAAACTCCTGTCGAACTAAACACAAGCCGCGCTAGCGTAGAATTGGCTGATTTAGAACTGCTAGATCAAACAGCAGATAATATTGAAGATATTACAAAAAACTTATCACCTACTTTTGACACTCAGGAGTCACTAGTGGTCACTGGGCACTCGATTTTAGTTGTGGACGACAACCCCGATTTGCGAACTTATGTATCTGATATACTGCGTCGCAATGGCTATCAAGTACAGACATCTCGTAATGGTTATGAGGGTTATCGCATAGCTAAGGAAATTACACCCAGCTTGATTCTTACTGACTTAATGATGCCCTTGGTCAGCGGACTTGAGATGATTCAGATGATCCGTAGCGAGGAGAAGTTGAAAGGAATACCAATCATTTTGCTGACAGCGAAAGTTGACGAAGAAACCCGCATCGAAGGTACAGAACATGGTGCTGATGCTTATTTAGCAAAACCATTCAATGACCGGGAACTTTTAGCGGAAGTTCGCAATCTTTTGGCACTGAAAGAAAATGAAAGACGAATCCTGGAGTTAAATACTTATCTCACAGAATCCGTACTAAAGCGCTTTTTGCCGGCTGTATTGGTGCAAAAAGCTGCTGCTGGGGATTTGGCATTAGATTTGCGCCCAGAACCACGCTTAATTACAGTTTTGTTTAGTGACATTGTGGGTTTTACACAGCTAGCAAATACCCTCAGATCCCGGCGAGTAGCAGAGTTGCTCAATGAATATTTAGAAGCTATGACCAAAGTTGTATTTGCTAATGGCGGCACTGTAGATAAATTTATGGGAGACGCTATCTTAGCTTTATACGGAGCGCCTGAAGAACTAACTCCCAACGAACAGGTACGTCGTGCCATAAATACAGCAAGAGGAATGCACCGCTCTCTGGAGCAATTAAACCAGCGTTGGCGAGAACAAGGTGTATTTGATGGTGACAGACAAACTGGCGTTCAGTTTCGCTGTGGTATTCACCAAGGTACAGCAGTTGTGGGGATGTTTGGCAGCGCTGAACGTGCTGATTATACTGCTATTGGTCCGAGTGTGAATATTGCTGCTAGGTTGCAATCTGCTGCTGTTCCCGGTACCATCTTGGTTTCTGCTGCCGTGGCAGATTATTTGCAAGAAGAAGAAATTACTAAAGGTAGTCCCCTAGAACTTAAAGGAGTAGATGAGACAGTTCTGACCTTCGCTGTTACACCAGAGGTAATGGTTAATCGCTAAAATTGATACTGGATTTTAAATCAAGGAGTGAACACTGATAACTGGTTAAAGCATACCAACTAGTAAAAGTGCCTAATCAGATCCAGTTTCAAAGATAATATGGAACCATCGGTTGCAGACAAAACTCCAATTCCAGCCAAAGTCTGGAGGCGACACACCGATCCACCGGGTTTGTGGATTTGTGTTGCTATCGGTTCAGTCTCTCTGCACTTGTTGGTGTTCTGGCTGATGCGCTCATCAAATACGTTTAGTCTGTGGTTTCCTCAAGAAAGTCAATCGGCTATACCCGTTGAATTGATAGACATTGCTCCTCCAAGAAAATCAACAAGCAAATCACAATCAACAGCTAAGACAGTTTCACCAAAGCGATTATCCTCAACTCAAAAGACGATAGCAGCACGAACTACGGCAAAAAATCAAGATTCTCCTACAATAAATTCCACTGATAACCTCCAGCCAAAAAGTAAAACTGACGCTTCTCAAAGTAATAATCAGCGCTTCCGTCAACAAAAAGTTTCCAAGCCGATACCTACACCCACAGCGACATCTACGCCTACAGTTCCAGTGGGTAAGCTTCCTTGGAACCGCCGTCAAGATTTAAAATTCGGACAAGGAACGCCACTACCATCAGGCCTTCCATCAACTCCACCAGTTAAGCAAACTCCGCCAGCTCCACCCAGGGAAACTCCGCCAACTCCACCCAGGGAAATTCCACCAACACCCACAGGACAAACTCCGCCAACTCCACCCAGAGAAACTCCGCCAACGCCCACGGGACAAACTCCGCCAACTCCACCCAGGGAAACCCCGCCAACTCCACCCAGGGAAACTCCACCAACTCCACCCAGGGAAACTCCACCAACTTCGACTCAGGGAGCATCGATCGCCATAGTAGCTCCTTTACTTAGAGATCAAGTAAGTAACTTGATAAAATCAGGGAAAGTTAGATATGATGGTTTGCCAGATGCGATCGCTGTATATCAGGGTAGCAACACAAAACAATTTGACTCTAGTTTTCTTCCCCAAAATATTGGACTTAAGCCAGCACAACTCTTGGCTAGCTTAGTCATCGATGGCAATGGCAACTTTCAACAAGCCGCAGTTTTAGAAATACAACCAGCAACACTCGAAAGCGAAAAAAGCACATATGAGCAAGTCCTTAACCAAATTTTCAAAACTGAAAAGTTTCTTCCTGCCCAGAATAACGATGGCACAAAACCCGATTTGAGCTATCTGTATGTCTGGATCAAAATTCAGTCTGCCAATTCTAACTAAATGTTTGAATTTTCTTAATAGCTGTGTTATAATTAAAAAGTTGGACATTTGCGGGCGTAGTTTAGTGGTAAAACTATAGCCTTCCAAGCTATTAATGCGGGTTCGATTCCCGCCGCCCGCTTAACGCATACTTGACAAAATCTTGCTGAATCTTTACAGCTAGAACCTCGTTTTTTTTGAGAATTAAGGACGAACCTTATAAATATTGGCTTTTGTGTGGATAAACTTGGTTTTGACCAGCCCCTGCAAATAGAAGTCAAAAGCTAAAAAATAAACTTATCATGATGGGACAAATTAGTAATCTCATTAAGTATCGGCTATTAACTCAGCACACAAGATGACTGAAGCAACTGCATCTCGCCCCAACTCCTACATCCAGGAAACTGCGCCAAAGATTCATTACCTGGTGGCAATGTCCCAACCAGAAACCCATCTGTTTGAAGTGACTTTACGCCTTGTAGATTATCCCTGGCCAATTCTCGATTTAAAACTGCCAGTATGGACTCCTGGCTCCTACTTAGTTCGTGAATACGCCAAGAACTTACAGGATTTTGTGGCTTTTGCAGAGGATAAGCCTTTGCCTTGGCAGAAAATCAGTAAAAATCACTGGCAGATAGATAAAATAGGTGTTTCCGAATTAACTGTACGTTACCGTATTTTTGCTAATGAGCTATCGGTACGGACAAATCACTTGGATGCTACCCACGGTTATTTCAACGGTGCGGCACTATTTTTTAGGGTATCTGGCTGGGAGAAACAACCGATTCGCGTCACTATCGTACCAGCACACCCAGAATGGCAGGTAACTACTGCCTTACCTCCTGTTGGTGAAGAAACAAATACTTTCTTGGCTAGTGATTTTGATACTCTTGTTGATAGTCCATTTGAGATTGGTCGCCACCAATTGTATCAATTTGAGGTTTTGGGAAAACCCCATGAATTGGCAATTTGGGGGCAAGGTAATTATCAAGTCCAAGAGATGATTGCTGATATCCAAAAAATTATTCGGGTAGAAGCGCAAATGTTCGGCGGTTTGCCGTATGAACGATATGTGTTTTTGTTACATTTATTTAGCCAAGCTTTTGGCGGTTTGGAGCATAAAGACTCTTGCTCCTTAATTTACCAGCGTTTTGGGTTTCGTGTTCCAGAAAAGTACGATCGCTTTCTGCAATTAGTAGCACACGAGTTCTTTCACTTGTGGAATGTGAAGCGAATTCGCCCAAAAGCATTGGAGGTTTTTGATTATGACCAAGAAAATTACACACCATGCTTGTGGTTTTGCGAGGGGACTACTAGTTATTACGACTTATTAATTCCTTTGCGGGCAGGAATTTATGATGCTAAGTCCTATTTGAATCATTTGGGTAAGGAAATTACCAGATATGAAAGCACACCGGGGCGGAAAGTACAACCAGTTTCCGAGTCGAGTTTTGATGCTTGGATTAAACTCTATCGTCCAGATGCCAATAGTGGTAATTCCCAAATTTCCTATTATTTAAAGGGGGAAATGATATCGTTATTGCTGGATTTACTGATTCGCTCAACTCACGGCAATCAGCTTTCCCTCGATGACGTGATGCTGAAAATGTGGCAGCAATTTGGAGAAGCTGAAATTGGCTACACTTCAGAACAGTTACAACAAGTTATAGAATCTGTGGCAGGAATCGATTTGACTGATTTCTTTGGCCGCTACCTTCATACTACTGAGGATTTACCATTTAATCAGTATTTAGAACCCTTTGGCTTACAGTTAGTAGCTGAACAGCAAGAAGAACCTTACTTTGGTGTGAGAACAAATACCGAGAATGGGCGGGAAATGATTAAATTTGTGGAAGCGGGTTCACCTGCACAAGCAGGGGGAATTGATGCAGGTGATGAGTTACTAGCAATTGATGGGATTAAGGTAATGGGGAGTGGGTTAAGCGATCGCCTCAAAGATTACCAACCAAACGATAAAATTGAGGTCACACTTTTCCACCAAGACGAACTACGTACTTATTCCATTACCCTAGCATCACCAAATCCCACTCGATATCAAGTAAAACCTGTTGATTCTCCTGACTCTACACAGCAGCAAAACTTTGCCGGATGGCTTGGGGTAGCGATCGCAACTGTTAGGTAAAGGGATTGGGGAGTGGGGAGTGGGGAGTGGGGAGGGGAAGATAAGGGAGATAAGGGAGATGAGGGAGATGAGGGAGATGAGGGAGTGATGGATAAGAATTAATAATAACCAATCCCCTGTCCCCACTCCCTCCTACGACGTTTTCACCGCCCCAGAGTAGATCAAACCTCGTTGTAAATCCAGCGTTATAATTGCCCCGTCTCGAATTACTTGCGTTGCCTGCTTCACGCCGACAATCACTGGCACACCGAGACGCATCCCAATTACTGCTGCGTGACTTGTCAGACTTTCATCTTCCGTAATAATACCAGCAGCTTTGCGAATTGCCTCAACAAAATCGGCATTTGTGCGGGAAGCAACTAGAATATCTCCGGGATTAAAGTTACTCACATCCATGCTAGTATTCGCTACTCGTGCGCGACCACTGACTGAACCTTGTCCCAGTCCTATTCCGTGACCTAATATTGCCGTTACCACTTCAACTTTAATCAAATCTGTGGAGCCTGAAATGCCCTGGAGTGTCCCAGCAGTCATCACTACTAAATCTCCCTCAGACAGTAACTTCAGTTCCTGAGCCACGTTGATTGCAGCTTGAAAGGTTTGACCTGTGGAAGGTAATCCCAATACTAGCAGCGGTTTTACTCCCCATACCATCTGTAGTTGTCGCGCTACGTTCACATGGGGTGTTACTGCTAAAATCGGTGTATGGGGACGAAATTTCGAGACATTGCGAGCTGTTGCGCCAGTTTGCGTCAGAGTCATAATTGCTGCTGCTCCCAGTTGCTCTGCAATTTGACTCACAGCTTGACTAATAGCATTGGGAATCGAACGTCTGGTATCTCTTAGCTGACGTACTGTTGACTGCGCCTCCTCCTGTTCGATACGTTCGGCAATGCGTGCCATTGTCGCTACTGCTTCTACTGGGTAATTACCTACAGCAGTTTCATTGGAAAGCATTACCGCATCTGTGCCATCTAAAATCGCGTTTGCCACATCTGACACTTCGGCACGAGTGGGACGTGGATTGCTCACCATACTGTCTAACATCTGAGTGGCAGTAATGATGGGAATCCCTAAACGGTTTGCTGTAGCAATCAGCCGCTTTTGCAGTACGGGGACATCTTCAGCTGGGAGTTCCACGCCTAAATCGCCTCTGGCAACCATCACGCCATCACACAAAGCCAAAACCGCTTCCATTTGTTCAATGGCCTCGTGTTTTTCAATTTTGGCAACCACTGGCACTTGCTTGCCTGTACTGGAAATTAGCTCTTTAATTTCGATTAAATCCTGGGGATTGCGGACAAAGGAAAGTGCTACCCAATCTACACCCTGATCTAGACCGAACATCAGATCCTCTCGGTCTTTGTCGGTCATTGCCTTAATTGACAAGTAAACTCCGGGAAAGTTTACACCTTTATTATTAGAAAGTTTGCCAGCCACAGTAATGCGACAGTGCAAATCACCTTTGTCACGGTTAATTTCCTCTACTACCATTTCTACTCGTCCATCATCGAGGAGAATTTTTGCACCAACCGGGACTTCTTGGGCTAAATAATCATAGGTGACGCAGCTAATTTCCTGTGTGCCTACAACCGGACGATTTGTCAAAGTGAAGCGATCGCCTTTTGCTACAACTATAGCTCCATTGTCAAACTTACCCAAGCGAATTTTTGGCCCCTGCAAGTCTTGCAGAATAGCCACTGGTTGATTTAGTTCAAAAGCGGTTTGTCTAATTAAGCGAATATTACGCTGATGATCTGCATGAGTTCCGTGGGAGAAGTTTAGCCGCAGTGTCGTTGCTCCCGCTTCAATAATCGCCTTGAGCATTTCAGGACTGCTTGTGGCGGGACCAATAGTAGCGACGATTTTTGTCCGGCGTAGAGAATCTCTTAATTGCATAGGGGCTGAATTTAGGGAGCTATCTGGGAAGTCATCGTACTTTAAATGGCATCTCCTTTTTGATCGCTGCTATCAGATTTAAGCAGTTAAAGTAGGGTTGTAGGAGAAAGGGGCATTGGGCATTGGGCGTTGGGCATTGGGCATTGGGCATGGGGCATGGGGCATTGGTTATTCTTTCTCCCCCTGCCTCCCCTGCTCCCCCTGCTCCCCCTGCTCTCTTCTCCCTCATCCCCCTCATCTTTTTTGGCGGGAGTTTATCTTATCAACTTTTTGCCAACTCTCACACCCTACTCATCAGTAAAGACTAAGCCTCGTCTGGAATCATAGCGTTATTCATCTGCCGATATGCTAAGCTGCGGATAAATCTTGCTATACAAAAATTTATAAAACTTTACTATTCCCTCATCTTTATCGTATATTCGTAATGTTTGATAAACAAACAAGGAGTCAATGTCAATAATGCTCACGTCGGAGGCACAAAAGCCATTAACAATCCCACCCAAGGAATTTTTAGCGCCTCCTGGTGATTTCAATCCAACACTGCTGCTGTTTTCAGCTGCTGTGGGAATGCTGGTATTATCTAATTTTGGTTACTGGCTTTGGCAATGGCCGGACTGGCTGTGTTTTGGTATTAACACTATTGCATTGCATTGTGCTGGGACGGTAATTCACGACGCCTGTCATCAATCTGCCCATCGCAATCGACTAATTAACGCAATGTTAGGGCATGGTAGTGCATTGATGCTGGCTTTTGCTTTTCCAGTGTTTACGCGGGTACATTTGCAACATCATGGTCATGTTAACCATCCCAAAGATGACCCGGATCATTATGTCTCTACAGGCGGGCCTTTGTGGCTGATTGCATTTCGGTTTTTATATCATGAGGTATTTTTCTTTCAACGGCGATTGTGGCGTAAATATGAGCTACTAGAATGGTTCGTTAGCCGCTTAATTATCGGTTTAATTATTTATATTTCAGTTCAATACCATTTTTTAGGTTACATTCTGAATTTTTGGTTCGTACCTGCTTTTGTAGTAGGAATAACACTCGGATTATTTTTTGACTATTTACCCCATCGTCCTTTTGTAGAGCGCGATCGTTGGAAAAATGCCCGCGTCTATCCGAACTCAATTCTTAATATCTTGATATTAGGACAGAACTACCACTTAATTCACCATTTGTGGCCTTCTATTCCTTGGTATAATTATCAGCCTACTTATTATCTGATGAAGCCTCTTTTAGATGAAAAAGGTTGTTATCAAACTTCCGGTTTGTTACAGAAAAAAGACTTTTTTGAGTTTGTTTATGATATCTTTTTGGGAATTAGATTTCATCGCCACGAAGAATAGAGTTGTTGCATAAAGCGATCGCTGCCTGACGAAACTACATTATGGACAACGCCAGTCTTCACAATCAACTGAGGGCGATCACCGAAACCGAATTTTAAGCTAGAGGGACATATGGTTGATTTATATGACCTAATCCACAATATACAGAAACGTCCTGCCATGTATTTGGGACGAGCTTCTATATCCAATCTCCGCACTTTTCTAGCAGGTTACTGCTTTGCTCGTCGCCAGATAGGAATACCTCAAACATCACAAGAACAGAAATTTTCTGAATTTCAAACCTGGATTCAGCAGAGATTTAATTTAACTTCCAATCAGACTTGGGATCAGATTATTTTATTTTTTTCCCAAGATGAACACACTGCACTAGATCAGTTTTTCAAATTGTTTGATGAATTCATTCAAACAGAACATCCTAGAGAACTTCAACCGAATACAACGAATAATTTGATAATGGTTTCAGGAACCCAAGATTAAAAGAAGCTTGAAATGGATGCTTTAGAGCCTATTTATAAAGTAAATATTAAGTAGCGTGTGTTACGGCTGTGTAAGAATTTGACCGTTTGAGAAAGTCTAATTTAGCCGTAACGCAGCATATTTACAGGTGCGTTACGCGCTGCTTTAACGCACCCTACAATTTAAGCTTTACTTTATAAATCGTCTCTTAGTCCAAGAACTCGACACAAAACTACGTCAATGGCAACCTGAAATTGCTCAACAAGTGCGGTAATACCTTGCAGAGATTATTGAACTGGCAGATTGGGATGCTCTAGATATTCCTCATTCGAGAGTGGTTGAACAAGAAGTATTAGATTTAATTGATGAACCGGAAACCTGGTGAAGTGTGGCTTCAAAAAACAGTACATCTTAATCATCTCTCCAGACTACAAAGCTCCCAAAAGCAGCGCTACGCAATTTATATTATGAGGATTATCTTTTTACTTTTTAAACCCTCCCATTCTCTTTGACTGCAATTGTCCAATATTGAAATGTTTCAGATCCAATCTGATTACTAGTTTCATGGTAAATTTGCCGCAAGCACTTATAAAACGCTTGGGCTTCATTCTCCAATCCTAAAGTCATCAAGCACTTTAAAATCCGGGTGATACGAAGATAATTGTGGTTAAATATCCCGACCCATTCATGTTTACGGTTTGCATAGTCTTCTGACTTGCTGATAATTATTTTTCCTTCCTCACTTTCCTGGCATTGCAACCCATAAAACTGAAGCATGACTCTAAAGGAACGCAGCAAATTTTGACGTAGGCGTTGGTTGCTATGAAATAATTGAATTACTTCCTCATCAACAATGGGAGCATGAGGATTGAATGCACTTCGCTCAGGCAAAGGAAACAACCACTGAATATAATTGTGGACGTACTCTAATTCTTCAAAATTCCAAGCCCATATTTCGGCAATCGTCCGACCTTCTGAGTCTCGTTGTTCCCCTAAATAGAATGGGACAATCATTACCAACTACCCCGATAACTCAATATCTAAATTTTGAGTGCGATCGCCTTACCAATGATCGCAAATCACAAAGAGAAGCTAGTAATATTTTCCCACTAATAACAGCAAGTTCAGCAGTTTGATCGCCGCTGGAATAGTTTATTCAATTTCTTTTTACATAAATTTATCTAAATAATTTACACTTTTGACTTAAATGCTGGCTGTGATGCTTGTAAAGATTGGGGCAAACTCCAGTCAGGACGTAAGCTGGCGGCGTTGCGTAAATAAATATGATGAATTGAGGCGGAAGCCGGCAGGTAGGCATGGATTAAGAAGCGGATACAGCGCTGCAAACTGCCTTCAACGTGCATTTGCTGTACATCTAACATTGCCACATTATCCCAGCCAGGACGCGCTCTGGCGATCGCAGCTGGAAAAATAGCATCTAAATCGCGTGTCACTGAAAAAGTCACACTAATAATATCCCTGGGCTGGAATTGATTCCGGTTTTCTAGTTCATCCAGTAATTCTGTGACGACTTGTTGCATTGCCTCAACAGTGTTTTCGGCAACTGTTGTTGCCCCGCGAATAGCCCGCATTTGCCACTCCACGCGAAAGTCCTCCTTAAAACAGAAAAGTTAGGAGTCAGGAGTTAGGAGTTAGAAGTTAAAACTCTCAACTTCTCACTCCTAACTCCTAACTCAAGCTAGGGTCGATACAACCACAAGGGTAAACCACTAGTAGACATTTCAAATTCGAGCCAATCAATTCCAGATCGAATTCCAGATGAACCCTGACGACTCCCTGGTAGAACGCGACTCAATAAGGGTTTACGTTCTTCTAGGGTATAACACAGAGTTTTTTCTGGATCGAGACCGACTAGTTCTGCTGTCCAACGGCGGGCATCTTCTTCTGTACCCAAGCGGTCTACAATACCTAATTCTAGGGCTTGCTGTCCAGTAAAAATTCGCCCATCAGCGAAACTTCTGACGGTTTCTACCGCCAAAGAACGGCCATCCGCTACCGTTTGGACAAACTGCTGATAACTTGTGTCAATCAACTCTTGGAGAATGTTTGCTTCTGGTTGAGTCAGTTCTCGGTCAAAAGCCAAAATGTCTTTGTAAGGGCCAGACTTAATTACCTTGAAAGAAACGCCAATTTTTTCTAACAAGCGTTCCAAGTTGTTCCCACGCAGAATTACACCAATACTACCTGTAATCGTACCTGGGTTAGCTATGATGTGTTCGGCTCCCATACCGATGTAGACACCTCCAGAAGCTGAAATATTGCCAAAGCTGGCAACGATTTTAATTTTTTCGCGCAAACGCTTTAGGGCACTGTAGATTTCTTGAGAATCTCCGACTGTACCCCCAGGGCTATCGATACGCAGTAATAAAGCCGGAAACTTTTTTTCTTCTACAGTTTTCAGGGCTTCTAAGACGCGTTTGCGAGTAGCACCGGCGATCGCGCCAGTAATTTCAATCCGCGCAATTTGTTTCTTAAACTTGGGCTTAAACGGCCAAACCATGAGTTGTCAACATACCTCGTAATAAACTTAATATAAGATGCTCAGCGGCTAAACGACCTCCTTTGTTCTGTTAAGAAACATAAGCAGGCATGGTTTTCCTGATAATTTTAAGAAATTTTTTATATTTTGCAGAGACTTTTATGTGACATTTTCGGTGGATGCTAATCAAGTTATTGAAGATTGTGGCTAATATAAAATACCAAGCTCTAGTTTAGCGCCCACTGTGATAATTGAGGAAGGCTATATTCAGAATTTTCAAGAATTAAAAATCTCAAAATATTTGGTGTTGTATATTTTTGGACTCTGAATAATCAGTTTTTTCATGGGCACAGATGCACTAGTTATTAGTAATGAATAACTAATAACTAATAAGTATTGAATTAATAATTTTGGCGGTGATTTTAACTAATAAAAAAATTGTTGAACAAGACTAATCGCTATGGAGGTTAAGACCAGTAGTATTTTCACTTCGGGAAACATCACTTTTTGGTGTTTTGTACAGCCCATGAGTGTCTGAGCAAAGCTATTTTCACTATTTAAGAATCGATTCGTAAAATTTGACACCGATAACAAACGTAAATGTCAAACAGTGTCCCGACAAAAGTACAGGTCAAGCTGATTACAAATAATCCACGTAGAGGAGTTCCACTGCCAAAGGTAGCCAGAAAATGGACGATACCAGTAGCGATCGCCTCAGTTAACTCTTGTAAGCCTGGGAAGTGACCAATCAGGAATAAAAACAGCAACGCCCCACCCACTAGCAACATGGGAGCGACGAAACTAAAAACGATCGTCAGTAACAGGGAGCGGAGAAAGTTAGTGAAAATAGTCATTGAAGACAAACTCCATGAGTGAAGATGACAACAGCTAGATAGCGGTTTGTCATTTTCTACAATACGTGCGATCGCTTCAGAGCAGACAATCTGTCAAAAATCTTAAGTTTTCATTAAAAGAAACCGCTACCAGTTACGCCACATGCTGGGGATGTTAAAAACGACTTAAATTTACAAAATACTTGTCAAATAAAGGTTACAGCCAAAGTTACCACCTATTTATTCCTGAGCAACACCTTTAATACCAGCTTTATTTTCTGAGAACATCTTTAAAGTAAGTTAATATTCGGCTTTGTTTGGAGAGTGGGACTGGGGAGTGGGGAGTGGGGGAGATGAGGGAGATGAGGGAGATGAGGGAGATGAGGGAGATGAGGGAGATGAGGGAGATGAGGGAGATGAGGGAGATGAGGGAGATGAGGGAGATGAGGGGAGCAGGGGAAGTTGCAGTAAATTTTTCCCCTCTGCCACTGCCCATTCCCCATTCCCCATTCCCCATTCCCCACTCCCCATTCCCCATTCCCCATGACTTCCGCTATTCTTAAGGCAGTTACCGAGTTAGCTACAGAACATTGAACCAGACTACATCCAAATCCAGTTTAGGAGAATGGAGTCAGCGATTGCTGGCAGCGATTTTCTTGGGTGGGCAAGTACTAGTTCACCTATTGAGGGGCAAAATCCATCGGCGCAACACTTTAGAGCAAATGGCGGCAGTTGGGCCAGATTCCCTATTTATTGCTTTATTAACGGCTGTTTTCGTCGGCGCGGTGTTTACCATTCAGGTGGCGCGAGAGTTTATCAACTTTGGCGCAGGAAACATTATCGGCGGAGTGCTTTCCGTAGCTTTGACACGAGAACTCTCTCCCGTCTTAACAGCAGTGATTTTGGCGGGGCGAGTCGGTTCTGCTTTTGCAGCAGAAATAGGTACCATGCGGGTGACAGAACAAATCGATGCTATGTTGATGCTAAGAACAGATCCAATCGATTACCTAGTCATCCCCCGCGTTATTGCTTGTTTCTTAATGCTGCCAATTTTAACCCTGCTGTCTTTGGTCACAGGGATGTTGGGGGGATTGATAATTGCGACAAATATTTACAACCTATCTGATACAGTCTTTCTAGACTCAGCCCGTGACTTTCTTGGTCTTTGGGATATTTTTAGCGCCATGATCAAAGCGTGCTGCTTTGGTATTCTCATCGCTGTAATTGGTTGCAGTTGGGGCTTGACAACAACAGGAGGAGCTAAAGGTGTAGGACAGTCAACCACAACTGCTGTTGTGACTGCCTTGCTGATTATCTTTGTGAGCAACTTTTTTCTTTCTTGGTTAATGTTTCAGGGGACTGGCAGTGGATTCCTCCAAGGACTCTAAGAATTGGGAGTTATGAGTTATGAGTTATGAGTTATGAGTTAAAACTTCTAACTCCTAACTTCTAACTCCTAACTTCTAACTCCTGACTCCTAAAATGGAGAGATATGTACTAACAAAGCAGGATTTAAGACTGTGACCAGTTCATTTGCTCCTAACTCAACTGCAACTGTGGAACTCAAGCCTAGTTACAATATACCTGTGGTGTTGGTGATTACTGCTATTCCACTAATATTCTTACAACCGTGGATAGGCTTTGTTTTGATGCTGTTTGGCTTATTCCTCATGTTTCAGACATTAACGCTGCGCTTGCAATTTACCGCCACCGACTTAGATCTTTACAGGGGCGAAAAATTGATCCGACGTTTTCCGTACCAGGAATGGCAAAATTGGCGTATCTTCTGGAATAAAGTCCCCATCCTGTTTTACTTTAAAGAAGTTAAAAGCATTCACTTTTTGCCGATTTTATTTGACCCCAACACCTTGAAAACTTGTTTGGAACAACGTTGTCCACGTATTTAGTACTAAGTCCTGAGGCACTGAAGATTTGAGCGGTACAAGCCGCCGCTCAAATTTATCCCGGAATGGCAAATAGTTCTAATCTATACTCAAAAACCAAAATTGAGTAACTGTAGAAATTTAGGACTTTGAAAGCTTGTTAATTGTAATATTTCTGAAAGCTATATTATTCGCATCATAGGAATTACACTATTGTTTATGAATCCAGAGGCATCTCAAACCCCAGAACCAATTGATGAGTGGTTGACAGAAGAAGAACAAACCAATGGAGTTGAACATCCAACAAACCCATCTGTTGATTCAGCGGTAGAAACAGCAGTCGTTAGCTCATCAGAAGACCAAGCAACTTTTGAGCCAACTATCTCCAATACACAAGAGGTAGATTTTACAGCAGAGCCAACACAAAATTCTAATGGCGAGTTTGTGGAGCAGTTGGAACCGGAAACTGCCGCACTGGGGTCAGACACATCAGAATCAGAAAATAGTTTACTATACGCCACAACACAGCAGCGAGTGGCAGAGTTGCAGAGTACCGAAGCAGCTCTTAAGGAAGAAATAGCCAGCCTGCAAGCTTCATACAAAATTCTTCAGGGACAGTTGAGTGAAACTCAAACTTCTCTGGGACGACTCGTACAAGAATCGCTAGTGCAGTTAGAACAACGCAAGCAAGCTCTACAAATTTCTATAGAACAGCTAGAACGCCGTCAGGAACGTATCCGCAACGAGATGCGAACCACTTTTGCGGGAGCATCCCAAGACTTAGCCATTCGAGTGCAGGGTTTTAAAGACTATCTCACAGGTAGCTTACAGGATTTGGCCGCTGCTGCTGAGCAGCTGCAACTGACGCCAACTGTGGTAGAAAGAGAAAAACCAGTTGTCAAAGAGGTTAAACCAGCTGAATCTCAGCCGGGAATACCACAATTTGCCCAACAACAGTTTCAAGATACTACAAAGCAAATTCGCCGCCTAATTGACCAATACCGAAATAAGCCAGATTACTATGGTCCCCCTTGGCAATTGCGCCGCACCTTTGAGCCAGTCCACGCGGAACGAGTTTCCAACTGGTTTTTCAGCCAAGGAGGACGGGGTGGCTTGCGGACAATGGGTAGTCGCTTGCAAAATATCCTGATTGCCTCAGCTGCAATTTCGATATTACACAAGCTCTATGGCGATCGCGTCCGTACTTTAGTTTTAGCTAACACACCAGAGCGATTAGGTGAATGGCGGCGCGGCTTGCAAGACTGTCTGGGAATCGGTCGCCCAGATTTTGGTCCAGACCGAGGCGTGGTATTATTTGAGGCGTCGGAAGCTCTGGCTCAGAAAGCAGACCGATTGGTAAAAGCCAATCAATTGCCTTTGATTATTATTGACGATTCAGAAGATCAAATCAGTTTGTCGTTGCTGCAATTTCCTTTATGGTTGGCCTTTGCCCCCGACCCCAAAACAGTGAGAAACTATGATGATGACTTTTAATTAGTCATTAGGCATGGGGCATACCAAATCTATGTAAGACTGCGCTTTATTGATGTAATTTCTATAGGCGCAGCTTCAAGAAGAAATGGTGTCAACCCAGATTTATTTGGATTTTTGAATCTTAATTATGGCTATCTGGTTAACTCTGTGCGGGGCAATTGTACTTGTAGCTTACCTACTGGGTTCCTTTCCCACCGGGTACATTGCTGTTAAGCAGTTAAAAGGTATTGATATTCGAGAAGTTGGTTCCGGTTCCACTGGGGCAACGAATGTGCTGAGAACCTTGGGGAAAGGGCCAGGAGCATTCGTTTTAGTACTTGATTCCTTGAAGGGAGTATTAGCGATCGCTCTGGTTTATTGGTTGTTCAATTTTGCCGCTAGTCAAAATTATATACCTCCAACGGTAGATGCAAAACTGTGGCAACCGTGGTTATTAACTTTAGTTGGTTTAGCTGCCATCCTTGGACATAGTAAATCAATTTTTTTGGGCTTCAGTGGCGGTAAATCCGTTGCTATTAGTTTGGGGATTTTGTTGGCAATGAATTGGCAGGTAGGTTTAGCAACAGCAGGTATATTTGCCGTTGTCGTAGCGATATCGCGGATTGTTTCTTTGAGTTCAATTGTAGGTGCGATCGCTGTTTCTATTTTCATGCTGCTTTTGCATCAACCTTTACCCTATATTCTGTTTGGGATTGCTGGTGGGTTCTATGTGATTTTCCGCCACCGCAGTAATATCGAACGACTAATTGCTGGTACCGAGCCAAAAATTGGACAAAATTTAGCCAGTGAACCAGAACAAACTGCATAATTTGCCAACGACCAACAGATATATCTTTAACAGTGAACAGTTATTAGTAAGTACTGATAACTGTTCACTCATTTAATACCATTTTGAATTTTAGATTTTGCGGAAAGTCTGGTACAAGTTAGCTATTAGAAATTAATACAAGTATGGATAATGCCATCGCATAGTTTGTTTGTAATTACCTTAGTAACTAAAAACAGATTATGCAGTCGTTATTGCTGAAATTTGAGATGTCTAATAGCTAATATTTGCCTAAATGTAGTCTTGTGCAGTATGAAATTGAGGAGAAATAGATGCCATTAAAAAATTATGGTGTTCTAAAAGGTCGGGCTATAGATAGAAAGCTTGGTGAAGGATCTAGTCCCCATTACGAAGTGCTTCTGACAGACAACAAGCAAAAGCATCGCATCGCCATTAATGTGAAATCAAAGGAAAGTCCCTCAGAACTGCTGTATTTTGTGGATGAAAATTTCTCTCACCCCATCACAAAGGAATTGGAGGAATTGGATTTTGGCTTTAATGAGTTGGTAAGCAAACCTGGAGGACTAGCTTTAGACTATATCCGGGCGAATCTATTCGACCCAACTCAGATGAAAGCGTTACCCTACAATGTGCCAGGCCCAGATAACGACCTCAACGAGTTACTAGAATTATATATTGCTCGGGCGATCGCTTCACCAGAAGCAGTTCTCTACCCCTTTGGTGAAAAGTTTGGGCCGGAACCGAATGTTAAAGACAAGTATTTTGGTTTTCTCCCTGGTAACGGTATCCATGATATCCACATGAACCAGGGTAACGCCGGTTCATTTCAAAAAGATAATGGTGTTTGGCAAGATGGCGGATTGCTGATTCACTACCCAGCCCGGAATCAGTGGGTGGGCATCTTTTTAGCGTTCCAGTCCCAGTCTTTCCATACTGACGATACCACTGGCAACAGAATAGATGTAGTAATACCACCGACAACAGCAGCGGTTAGGATTATTGCTGCTTTAGTGAATCCCCTGGGAGACGACATAGGTAAGGAGACAGTATCTTTAATTAATACCTCGCCTAATAAAGTTGAGTTGAGTAATTGGGCACTTGCGGATCGGCTTAAGCGCAAGCAACGCCTTAGTGGCATCATTAATCCTGGTGAAGTACTGAGAGTGCCTTTGGGTAAAGACGGCATCCAACTCGACAATAATAGCGGCATGATTACCCTTCTTGATGACAAAGGACTCAAGATTGATGGTGTTTCCTATACCAAGAAAGATACTCAAAACCAAGGTTACACGATTTTGTTTTAATTTTAATTATTAGTCATTAGTCATTAGTCATTAGTCATTTGTGAATTAAACTGTTCCACATTTAAATTGCATAATTAGGCGGGCAAGATGCCGACCCCGCAAGAGTTTGATTTAATTCAATTCTGCGATTTAGATGCGTTTTAAGCTGACAAATGACAAATGACTAAAGAATTTGCAAAACAACTAGTGTCATATCATCGGTATTTTGCTTATCAGCACCGATGAATTTCTGAACTTGGTCAAATAAATAATCCACAATTTCCTGTGGCCCATTGCAATACTTACAAGCCGTATTGAAATCAGTGATAAAGTTTTCTTCGTCAAAGCGATCGCCACTGGCAGCGGCAGCATCGGTCAAACCATCTGTATAGTAAATAATTGTATCCCCAGGTTCTAACTGTGCCTGGGCATCTTCATATTGACTGTTAGCATCCAAACCAATTAGCATTCCTAAGGTATCTAAGCGGCTGACAGTCTTCGTAGCTGCGTGCCACCACAAAGGAGGATTGTGTGCCGCATTGCTATAGGACAAAATTCGACTCTGGGGATTATATTCTGAGTAAAATAGTGTGACAAAACGATGGGAATTTTCTAAATCCGCATACATAACTCGATTTAAGTTTTGCAGAATTCCGGCTGGAGAATTACCGTGTAACACTTCTCCTCGTAACATTCCCCGCATCATCGTCATAATCAGCCCAGCGGGAACACCTTTGCCCATAACATCCCCAATCACCAAACCCCAGCGACTACTTGCTGCACCACCTTTAGTGTTTAGCTGAATTTGATTGTTATTTGTCACAATAAAGTCGTAATAGTCTCCACCCACCCGATTGGCAGGTTTACAGCGTGCCGCCAAGACTGCACCAGGAATTGTAGGACATTGGCGTGGCAGAAGTCGCCGTTGAATTTCTGCGCCAATTTCTAGTTCTTGGTCTAAACGTTCTTTTTTTCTCAGTTCTACAGCTAGTTCATCGTTTTCGATCGCTACTGCTGTTTGGTCTGCCACTAACCTAACTAACTTTTGTCTAGTTTCTGTCCAACTATATTCTGGATCGCGGCTCAAAACATACAGCCAACCCCGTTCTGTATGCTTTACCAAAATCGCCGTACCAAAGATTTGCACATCTGGCCCCAAATACCGATGCATTTGGTCATCCAAAATCCCCGTAGCATTTGCTAAAGGGGCACTATTGGGCATCAGCGTGATTTGACTGCTGGCTATTTCTAGGGCTTTGCGGATATTCTTACGCTGGTTACTATCTTGCCAATGTAGTTGCTCTAACCTGACTTGACCATTCGGTTTGTAGAGAAACAGGGCACTACCATCGGCATCTGTTACCCTTGTTGCCATCAGCGGGATCAGCTCCAAAAACTGATTCAAATTATTGAAGCTTCTCAGTGCAAATCCTAAAGAACTTAGTAAATCTTGAATTTTATTCTGTTCCCGGTGCAACCTTGCCACGAGTTCTTTCAGTGCCACGACTGGTGTGACATCAGTCGCAGCACTACTATTGTTGTCAGTGGGTTGAGAGGGCAGTTGAGACACAGGCACAGGTACTATTAAACTTTATATTGGTAGGTTTGAGATTACTTATAAATCTTTTGGCTTTGGCATTGCTAAACCATATTTAGACAAGACTTGTCACTTTAGCAAGAGTAGAAAGACGTAACAGGTAACTTTTGTGAGTATTTTATTTGCTTATTACATTCCTGATTGAATATTAAAACTTAAAATCATGTATTTTTAATCAAAACCTAATCATTTAGTTTGCTAGTTTTGAATGATAGTTCAGAAAGCTTCTCATTTTTTCATAACTTAATTATCAAAGCATATCTCTCTAGTCGTAAAAATACTTTCATAAAAGAATAATTCCTGAGGTTTTTGGAGTAAGTGTTTGTTTTTGTCCTTTGTCCTTAGTCATTTTTTTAGACCAATGACTAAGGACCAAACAGTTGATATCTTAGGACTTAAGCTGTTTCTAGTATTTTGTTTGTGGTTAGTTCAAGCGATGATACCAGATTAAGTAACACCTAAATGTATCAATTTGTCAAGCAAAATTTTTAAACTCGATTTTTCAGCTAGTGGTTTGTGAAGCCAACTTAGCAGAATTTAAAACTCTCCCCGCCCCTGTTTCCCCTTCAACCTGTCAATTTTTCCTTGATGGACTACTAGCCACTCAAGAGGGCTTCGACAAACTCGTAGCTAGAAAAGGGGCGCAGGTCTTCAATTCCTTCGCCAGCACCAATAAAGCGAATAGGTAAACCAAGTTGCTGGACAACAGCAAGGGCAACGCCGCCTTTGGCAGTGCCATCAAGCTTGGTTAGGACAACGCCACTAAGTTGGGCAGCTTGGGAGAAAACTTCGGCTTGCCGCAGTCCATTTTGACCTAAAGTGGCATCTAGAACCAACAGTGATTCCACTTTCGCATTTGGGGCTTTTTTGTCGATAATTCGCCGAATTTTACTGAGTTCGTCCATTAAATTTTTCTTGTTTTGCAGTCGTCCAGCAGTATCTACAAGAAGTAATTCTGTTTGACGCGCTTGGGCGGCAGCGATCGCATCAAAGACAACTGCCGCTGGATCTGTATTTTTTCCAGGGTTAGCAATGACTTCCACACCACTTCTATTACCCCAAACCTTGACTTGTTCCACAGCGGCGGCGCGGAAGGTATCTGCTGCGCCAATCAAGCATTTATAGCCAGATTTTTGCCCCAAATGAGCAATTTTGCCAATGGTGGTAGTTTTCCCAGCACCATTTACCCCAGTGATTAACCAAATATTTAAAGTTTCCTTTTCTGGAGTAAAGCTAGATTTGTGGGATGTTTTGCTTGGTGCATCCAGCATATCCCGAATGATTTTTTTCAGATAAGCGATCGCTTCTTCTGGTGGGGTAACTTCTTGGAGTAATTTTTTCTGTAGGGCATCAATAATCAAGTCTGTTGCCTCTACACCCACATCAGCTTGCAGCAGCAACGCCTCAATTTCTGATACAGCTGCTTGGTTAAGCGGCCCTTTACCAACGATCGCTTTTAGTTGGTTGAGAATGCTACGACGAGTTTTGTCTAAGCCTTGCCGCAGCTTTTTCAACCAAGTAATTTCTTCAATAGAAATGTCTTGGGCGCGTCTACCTTGGGCTGCTAAAACTTCCGTTGACCAGACAAATCCATCATCAAATACCAGTTCCGGGATTTCCTCTTCTGTTTTTGATACTGGCTGTACTACCTCTGGTTCTGGAACTTCAATGGCAGTGGCTATGAGTTGTTCCAGCTTTGCTTGCCGTTCTGCCGCCGCCCGTTCTAAGAAGGACGGTACTGTTGGCTGTGTTGTCTCTGGCGTAGTTAGCAGTTCGACGGATGTTGTCTCAACTTCACTTGCGGTCAATTCTGAGCCTTGAACATCTGGCTGCTCGGCAATTGGGGCTACTAAAGAATCTTCTGTACTTTCTTCATCTGTGGTATTAGATTCTTCTGTGGTTGTTTGGATACCTTCTGCCTGGGTTGTTTCTGAAGTTGTGACAGCAGATTCCTCAGTTACTTCTGTTTGTACAGTTTCTATTTCAGAAGTTGCCGTTTCAGTGGTATCAAGTGGTTCTGTTGAGGCAATGGCATCTGCTGAATCAGCCGGGGTTTCTACTACCTGAGATTGTTGTTTTTGTTGAATATTTTTGTAAGCAGCTTTAGCAAACGCCAATAAGTCTGCTGTTGTATCTGACGAAGTTTCGGCTGTCTCTGGTTGGGGTTCTTGTACAGGAGGAGTTTCTTCCTGCTTCTCAAGAGAGGAGGTGTCAGAGGAATCATTATGTTGACGACGGAACCAATTAAAAACCATTGCAGCAGTATTAGTTGTTGTTATAAGTTACAAATTATGAGTTTAATTTAACTTGGGGCATTGGGCATTGGGCATTGGGCATTGGGCATTGGGCATGGGGCATTGGGCATTGGGCATTGGGCATTGGGCATTGGTTATTCTTTCTCCCCCTGCCTCCCCTGCTCCCCCTGCTCCCCCTGCTCCCTCATCTCCCTCATCTATGCACTTTTCTTCTGTTCACTGACTCGGCGCAAAACACCGTTAATAAACCGATGACCTTCGTCTCCACTGTACCGTTTGGCTAGCTCCACTGCTTCGTTGATGGCAATGCTGTCTGGAACTCCCAATAATTTCATTTCTGCCACAGCGATTTGCAGGATATCCCGATCAATTTGGGCGAGTCGAGTTACTTGCCAATCTACGAGGGCATTAGATATGAGTTCATCTATAATTTGTCGATTTTCGTTGACTGTAATTACAAGCTCTTTAGCGTAATTGCGAACTCCCTTGTCCTGATTAGCTAGCTGAATTAATTCTGGAAAATCAACAGCCGTACCCAACTGATTGATTGCTGTCTGGGTAGATGCGATCGCCTCTTGGAGCATTGTTCTAGCTGTATTGAGGTCAGCGGCGCGAGTTTGGCTACTTAAAAGGCGATCGTTACTGCGTTGCAGTTCACCTGCGGCATTATTGAGGGTATCTTGCACTTCCGTGGTCAAGGTGCGTACTGCTCCTAGCACCAACTTTGATACTAGTTGCTCGTCTTCCAATTTATCTAATTTCTTTGGGTTGACTGGCAGTTGGCTAAGGCTTAAAAGCGCCAACTCACGAGCAATTTGTTGGGGTTTACGAGGTTGCATAAAACTGAGGGTTGATTGTGCGAGAATTGATTAACCAGGCGGGACAAGCTTATAAGTCTATCAATTTTGGCACAGTCCAACAACAAAATTACGCATTTGCTTGTGACTTTGCCAGATAGAGTTTAAGTTTCTTCCACATGAAGAACTTGCTGTTTGATTTCGTCGTGTTTCATTTCCAATGTGGACTCTTTGGGGAGAATCAGGGGTGTACTGGGGGCAACAATTCCACCTGACACAACTATTTTAAAAGCGTCTTCAATTGACATGGATAAGTTCACCACCTCATCCTCAGGAACGGCTGCATACCATCCAGTAGTAGGATTCGGGGTGGTGGGGATAAAAACACTCAGCATGGGGCGAGACATCTGGGCTTGGATATCACCGCTGATTGCACCGGTAACAAAGCCGATCGCCCAAATTCCTCGGCGGGGATACTCTACTAAAACTACACGCCGAAACTTGCCATTGGAATCTTTGAGTATTGTTTCCAAAAGCTGCTTGAGTGTTTTGTATACCTGTCCAGCTAGAGGAATTGCCTGTAATAACCGCTCACCAAAATCTAGCAACCAGCGCCCACCAATATTCCTGGCCATCAACCCAATCACAAGAATACTCAGTAATGGTACAGCCAGACCCACTACAAGGTTCAGTATATTTACTAATATTGGGTGCAGCCCATCAAAGGGATTTAGTTGTTTGGGAATTTGGGTGAGAAAGTTGATTACCCAAGTAGCAATGGTAATTGTTAGCCAGATGGTAGTTGCTAGGGGAATAACTACCAACAAACCAGCAATCAGGTCATTTTTTAAGTCCTGTTTTAGGCGATCGATTACCAAGCCTCGATTCTCCTGTTTTAAGCTATTTTCCTACAAGGATAGACACAGACATGCACCAACCGAATAACAACTGGTTATTCTTAGGGAATGTTACTTTTCTTTGCAAGACTTGTAAATGATTGTTACGAGTCTCTTAAGTTATTACTAATTTACCGCGTTCAATGAAAAGCTGCCCAAGATTGTCAAAGCAGGACGAGGTAAGCTGAAGAATTATTTTATCTGGTCAATCACTTACATATTCACAGGAGCAGCTTTTCTGAAAAAACCCCGTTAAAAATATTAACTTATTATAAATGAAACACGCGTAGGGGCGCACATCTGTGCGCCCCTACTTATTGATGAATTCGATGGCAGCAGGTTCAGACCTTATACTGCATCAGCATGTGTAGTTTCTGAAGTCGCGCACTGCACCTGTTGTGTACTTTCCTGCGTCAGAATTGCTGTTGTGTTTAAGTCAGGTTTTGGTAGATACTTCATTTCCCAAACTTTGAGCAAAATCAAGTATTCGTAGAATGCTTGCAATGTACACCAAGCAAGACCAGCACCTCCGTCTAAGCAACCGCCCAACATAAAATACATATACATAAAGCGTAACAAGGGTCTAGCAGGTAGACGCAAAGACAAGTCTTTCAGGGCGCGGCGTCTTTCGACTTCTGACTTGCCAAAGAATAAATCTTGCCAGTTTACCTTTCCTTGCTCTAATTGATATAGAGTTTCTTGAGCTTCATCAGTGGAATAACGGTTATGTTTTTCAATCCAGCGACTTAGGCCTTTGCTACAAGTGTAGTGGGGATATGTTTCTTTTATAAAGTTAGTTGGACCGTCACAAACTTCTCGTTCAGTGTGGCCGTAGTCAGTAAACCAAACTTTCCCGTGGCGAAACAGGCGCATTTGGTAACGTGGGTACTGTGTGCTGTAGCGAATCCAGCGATTCATGAACATGACGCGTTCAGCCACATAGTAGCCGATGTAGTCTGGATTCTGACTTGCCTTTTGGCATTCGGTGAACAATTCCGGTGTCATCCGTTCGTCAGCTTCGAGAATGTAAACCCATTCGTACTTCGGGGAAATAGACTCTAACATCCAGGTGCGTTGGCGTCCGTGGCTTTCAAAGGCGTGTTGGACAACGCGGATGGGATAGCGATTGGCAATTTCCACAGTGCGATCGCTACTGCATGAGTCTACAACAATGATGTCATCCGATAGCATCGCCGATTCGATACAAGCAGCAATATCTAGTTCTTCGTTATATGTCAGTATGTAAATTGAGAACATTCCCCAAGTTTTATATTAAGAGTAAGGAGTTAGAAGTTAGGAGTTAGAAGTTAGGAGTTAGGAGTTAGGAGTGATTAGTTATTCTTCCCCTCCTCCCTCATCTCCCCCACTCCCCACTCCCGAAAAAATTAGCGTGCGGTAGCTTTAGGTTTACCACCTTGTAAAGCACCTCTGCTTCTTAAACCTGTCCAGCCGATGATAATGTAACCAATAGACAACAGCAAACTGCTAATACCAATCCGCAGTCCAGACTTCCATGCGGTATCTTTAGCTTGATTTACAGTTTCATCCCTGCGTTGGCGAATTTGGCTCAATTGTTGAGTTCTCAGCGTCTGAATATCTGTTTGTTGTTCGATCGCTTTGTCAAGTGCTTGAGGATCTGTCTTAGCCTTCTTTAGTAACTCTTTGATTGCTGGAGGAATTTGGGAGCTTTCAAGTGCTTGCTTGTATCTTTGCTCATCTTTGAGTAGTTCCGTAAACTGAGCTTTGGTTTGATTCCGCAGCTGTTCTAGCTGAGCTTTTCCTTGTTCAGTATTCAGTTGTGCTTGCAATTGCGATAACCGATTGTTAAGTTGGGTTTCAGCTTGGTCTGCTTCTTGGGTGATTCGATTAATCGTTTGAGTTTTAGCTTGATTCACATTATTGAGGTGCAGGGGAAAAATTAGCAAGAACATCAACCCTAAGATACTTGAGAGAATCAAAGCCGGAAATCTTAAATCAACACCTTGGGGGCGATCGCTTCCTGCATCAGCACTATCAATCCAATGTCCAGCAAACAAAAGCCCCAAGCCTACTAAAGGAACAATTCCCCGATCCACTAGGGCTGTGGCCAAATTTATTTGCCATCCGCGATCGGTTGGTTGAAAGGGTAACAAGAGAATCAAAAAGTCAACAAAAAACGACAAAATACAGATTATTCCAACTACCTTAACTGTGAGGGCAGTACTAGCGGAAGTAAAACGGTTAACCATAGTTTTTCAAACTTGCGGTGAATACGAGTGATTTTCATATTTCAAGTTACTTGAATATTGTGCCCATGACCGTAAATGTTCTATAGAAACACAAACCAGATTCAATAACGGTGAAACCTCTCGGTCTCTTGGTTTTCAACTAGGCCACAGTAGCATTTGTTATGCCCAGTGTCTTCAGGAAATTCCTAGTATTTGAAGATACGAAGCTCATGCGGGGCTGTAGATTTAGATTCAGTCACTCTGGATACTCGACGAAAACCACGGCCAGAACTTTGAGTGCCTCTGGCGACTTCAAGGAAGTAATACCCAAAACTTTGACTTCCTCACCGCGTCCTCCGAAGCTGAGATCACCGGAAGCAGGCGCTCCGACTTCTCTCCGTCTCCCCGCATCCCCGTGTCTTCTTCCTCCCTCATCCCTCTGCCACAAAGGCTTGTCCCCAAATTGGTAGATCCTCCGGTCGGTCAACGTCGGCTAAAGGTGTCAAGTTTACTTGTGATAAATTAAGCTTTTGAGCAATCTCCACAGTTTTCTGGAATACTTGAGCAGTTCCCCATTCGATGTTAGCGAATAACTCTGGGATGGGTTGCCGCAAACCAATTAAGTAATATCCACCGTCTATTGCTGGGCCAAGTACCAGGTCAAAAGTGTGTAACTGATCAAATGCTGTCGCTAGAATTTGGGCATTTAGTCCAGGACAATCTGTACCGATGATAATTGCTTTTTCTGCACCAGATTGAAAAGCCTCGAAAAGCGATCGCGCCATCCGCAAACCTAGATCCCCTTCACCTTGACACTGGTAAACTAAATCCAAGCCCAGCCAGTCTTGCATAAGTTCCAAATCACCACCTGCAAAGCGTACTTCCACAGATATGTCAATAACTGTTTGCAATTCTTTAACCTGAAATATTGTATGTTCAGTCATTTGGCGTTGAAGATTAGCAGCACCAAGAGATCCTAAAACAGGTATCAGTCGGGTTTTCGTCTTCCCTGATTCAGGATAGCGAGTGAAAATAATCAAGTGCTGTTTTGGGCTTGCTGGGAAGTTCAGCACGCAATACCTTATTTGAATAAACTAAGAACATCTTAATAGCAATAATCACCCTCATTGTTGGGTGTAGGGCGCTCTTTTGCCATTCGCATTGCTCCTAAAATCGTAGAGATATAGACGCAACGTTTAGCTTTACCACCATATTTGCTGGAGATAGTTATACTACGCGGTAGCGAAACAATATTACCTCTGTAATCAAATTTAATTTGCCTAACGCCATTTGAAATTTGTAAGGTCGTTTCTGCATCTAACTGCACATTAGAATCTAAATTATTCCAGTTAGCGTTAGATGGGTTTACTGTAGCGGGATGAACAGCCCATTGAACAATGCCGTTTTGTTCACGAAAACTAGCTTGCCAAGTAAATTTGTCCTTGGTGGCTTGCCTTTGGGCTTGGCGCATCGCATAGTAAACTTCGTTTTGAGCAGTGTTAAGGCGGCGAGTAGCCACAAAAGCTATCCAGTTTGGTATCCCTAGCGTGGCTAATATACCAATTAATAGAACGACGACTAAAGTTTCTGGTAGAGTAAAACCACTGTTATAGCTATTATTCAAAACATTTTTTGCATTAGCTAGAGATGGTAAATGCACCTGGGTATTCATTTTTATTTTCTGGTCTTTTTTCACTTACCCAAGTGTTTAGTAATATTTCAGTTTTTTGGCTTTTGAGTTCACGCTGGTTAGTAATGCTGTGCAATAAGCTGGGCATGATCAGGATTATGGCAATTTTCAATAATAGTTTTGAGCTAAAATTTATATTTTGAAATCTTGAAGAGTCATTAAGAAAATATTTCCAGAGAAATTTAGCCGCAGTTAAACCTTTTTGTCGATTTAATGGCTTTTGTAGGGCTTTACACGTGAGGTACTTGTATAAATTTGCAATGCTTGTATTCCAAGTTTGTTTAATTGCTGAAGGTCTTTCTTGGTATGCTCTTTCAAGCAGTTGCAAGCACGCTTTTTCCTGTCTGACAAGATTGGAAGATACTGAATTAGCACTAATTCGGTATAAGATTTGTACAGATGGTACACATATAAAATCAAATTTAGAAGCTAATCGCAGCCACATATCCCAATCCTGAGCGGCAGTTAGGGATTCATCAAAGCCACCTAATGTCATTAAAGCTTTTCTACAAATTAAGGGATTAGAGCCATTTTCTAGAAAATTAGTTACTAATAAAGTTTCATAAACATCACCATTTAGATTAATGCGCTTACCTGAAAGTACAAATTTTCCATTCGCATCAATATAATCAGTCCAGCTATAAGCAACTTTCGCAGTCAAATTTTCTTGCAAAGCCTTTAATTGAGATTCAAGTTTATCAGGTGTCCAAAGATCGTCAGCATCTAAGAAACTAACAAATTCTCCAACTGCAAGGTGTAGTCCTCGATTACGACTGACATTTCCGCCCGCATTGGGATAAGAAAATACTTTGATTCGAGGGTCTTGGATTCGTGTAACAATATCTAAAGTAGAGTCTTGTGAACCATCATTAATTACAATTAATTCTAGGTTAGTAAAAGTTTGATTCAGAACAGAATTAATTGTATGACTAATAGTGCTTTCACTATTGTAAGCAGGTATGATTACAGAGATTTTAGGCAATGCTTGACTAGAATTAATCATTTTATACGGCTACTTTCTTTTTGAAGAATTTCCCTAAATTACATTTAAAGTAATAAAAAGGACTAATCATACTAGCCAAGTAAAATTCTATTTCAAAAAGTGCAACTAGATTACTTCTTAATTGTCCTTTATACTTAATAATATAATATAATAATCGACGCAAATTTCCTAAAACAGTTTTCACAAACACTATTGGTTTTTGCCAATTTTTAGTATTTATCAAACGTAGTTGGAAAATACACAAGCCACAGCCGCGTGCCAGATTTAGTAGGTAATCTCTTTCAAATCGCCACTGTGGTATTTGATGGTAAGTATGCATGGTAGGGTTATACCAAATTTCCCAGCCTGCATAATGTATGTAAAGTAAAGGTTCATAGTCCTCACCTTGCACCAAAATACCAGGTAACTTGCCACTTAAAATAGGTCGTTGTGGTACATTTTCACACCATGCTTGTTTGCGGACAACAATCGCAGCACCAGGGGGAAGTCTTAAATTATCCGCATCAAATAAATGTGGATTTGAACCATGTTCTCTGATAGCCAAAAAAGCTTGAATTTTTTCAAAATTTTCTGGTGGTTTGACTTCAAAATCACCATGAATTTGCCCACTCCAAACACCTGCTTGAGGATGTTCTAATCCAAAGGCATATGCTTCTGCTAACCAATCAGGTGCAGGTAAGTTATCATCATCTAAAAATCCAATTAGCTCGCCTCTAGCTTCGCGTACTGCCCGCAATCGTGCAAAAGCGGCTCCCTGTTCTTTTTCAAAGGAATATCTTAAATGACAGTTTCCATCAAATAGTTTTTGGTAATTCTCTATTATTTCAGATGTGTTATCAGAACTATTATTATCAACAATAAGAATTTCCCATTTAAGGCTTTGTACTCCTGTCTGAGTTAACAGCTTATCCAAAATCTTAGGTAAACGGGTTGCTCCGTTATATGTAGGAATGGCTAGGGTAATATCTAATTTTTCAACTATTAATTCAGTCATGATATTTAATACTCTGATAATTTATTTTTCAAATAACCATTTTTCCAAAGATAAAACGGACTCATTAGACTACTTAAAAAAAGTTGCATTTCGCAAGCAGCAACCAAATCCTGTTTTAACTTAGTTCGATATTTGAGTAAGTGTAAAGTGATTTTACGCAGGTCATTTATCATGTACGCCAAAAAAGCGATCGGTCTATACCAAGGTTGTATATTTACCATCCTAGTTACATAACGGCTAAGTCCAATACCTTGAAAAAATGGAATTAAATATTCTTTTTGTAACCGTGAGCTTGGTATTTTATGAGAAATTTCCATTTCTGGGTTATACCAAATTTCCCATCCGGCTTTTTGGATGTAAGACAACATTTCTAAGTCTTCACTGCTAAGCATATTACCTTTGACTCTACCAGTTAAAATAGACTTATCTGGTACGCTTTCTAACCAAGCTTGTTTACGGACAACGAGTCCGGCAGAAGGAGGTAGCAATTTATTTTTTGGCTCATATAATAGCGGTAAATTTCCTCGTTCTGTAATTGCTAAAAATGGAGCGATTCGCTGGAAGTTTTCTGGTGGTTCTACTTCCCAGTCGGGATGAATTTGGCTAGCAAAAGCTCCTGCTTTTGGATACTTTTGGGCAAAACTATAAGCTGCGGCTACCCAATTTGATATCGGGTAATTATCATCATCTAAAAAACCTATTAATTTGCCTTTAGCTTCTGCTACTGCCTTTTTTCGGGCATAAGCCGCACCTTGTTTTGCTTCAAAGCAATACTTTAAAGGGTAAGGACATTGCCAATTTTGTTGATAGGCTTGAACAACTTTAGCTGTGTTATCAGTGCTGTTATTATCTACAACTATAATTTCCCAAGATAAATTTTCCGTGTGAAGTTGGTTTTTTAGTCGCTCTAGTAGTTCAGGCAAACGACTTTCACCATTGTAAGTTGGGATAGCTACAGTAAAATCTAAGCAATCAGTCATTTCGTAAAAATTATATTTTGATTAGAACAATTTGTCTGACATTTCAAATCAAAAAACCGAACTTGATTTTACAATTTTGCTCTCAAAGTCCAGTTTCACGTACCGTATTTATATGGAATTTTTGAGACGATTCACTACAAAAAACATTTAATTGCTGCAATCAGGGTCTTTCGCTGTTCGCATTCCTCCAAGGAGAGTTTCTACTATAACGCAGCGTTTTGATGCACTAGGCTCAGTGGTTCCTGTTTTAGGTGCAGCTACCATCACTTTTAAAGGTATATCAGCAGCATCACTACTGCTAGGCTTATGTGCCAAAGCACCCATATAGTCGAAAGTAATGATACCGGTTCCTGGCGCAGTACCAACTTTACCTGTAGCATTTTTTGTATTGGAAGCAGAAATGTTGGTGTACAGCAAAACTTGTCCCGGATTAGATGCCATATCCTGACCTAAAGACTTCCATACAACACCTGAAGTCGGTGTCACAGCACCCTGATGAATGAGGAACTTGGGAACATTATCTTCAACTTTAAAACTGACACTGTAGCTAAGTTTTTTATTTTTAGCTTCCCGCTGTGCGTCTTGTAGTGCAGCTAAAACAGCATCATTAGCCTTATTTACCCGCTGTCGGTTCACAAAGGCAAGCCAACCAGGAGCTGCGATCGCTGCTAAAACTGCAATCATTAACACCACTACAAGTACTTCTATTAAAGTAAAGCCAGCATCAGATTGAGGATGAAATCGCTCCTTGGTGTTTTGATTACAGATTTTAGTGTGCAATAACTTTAAAGTTAGGTTTTCCATAATGCCCCACCATTAATTGTGCTGTCTATTGTTAAGTTCATCTTGTAAATAAATATCCCCGTCCCTGCACCCGGACACTTGCTGTGGGAAAATAAGTTTTGTTATTTGAAGAGTAATCAAAATTACTATTTTGCAACCGAGCTAGTGCATTGCCTCGTAAAAACACTTGTGCTGTTGTATTGGTAACATCAATGCAAGTATAAAAACCCATAAAACTGCCCTTTCTAAGTGTTGTTCCAGTAGGGCAAGTAAGACTTGTTGAACCAATAGAGGTTTGATCGATAAAATCGATTAGTACTAAAGGTTGTTGAGTGTAAGCTGACGAAACTGTTTTCCATGAATTCATTTGGTTTTTTATACCTGCGGCACCTGGTAGATTCAGGTTAAAACGCTGAAAACCTGGATCGGGGCAGTGGCTTGCATTAATATATTTATCATTGGGATAGTCGCTACCACAACTGACACCGCCAGAAGCGAGAATTCCATCACTAATTTCAAACCTCGCAATTCGAGCTGCTTTTGACCAAGTGGTGCTATTGTCTTTGATTAAATAGTAGGCAACTAGTGAGTAAACAAAAGTATCATCTTTTGTGTCTGTTGTAGTGCTACTAGAAAGTGTGATCCCATCTTGAAGAAACTTACGTTTCCAAAACACCAGAATTGGTTCACAAGTAAGACCTGTACTAGAAGAATCACAAACACCAGCTTTTTTAACAGGAGGTATTTGGTCTTTAATTCCCGAGCTTGCTGGGACAGTGTTTGAATTGGTAGCCAGTGCAGTTCCATCATATATGTAGACAGCTTGTTGTAAATCATTAGCAATGTAATCAGCTGCTGTCTGGATTTCTTGTTCAGAATTTGCCTTTGCTTGCTCCTTCTGATCTGTACTGAGAATATTAACCATGAATCCTAGCAGTGGCGTAAGAACTAAAAATGCCAGCAATAAGGCTACCAAAAGTTCTATCAGGGTAAAACCATTAACTTGCTGAACAAACTTAGAGTGTTTCAGCTCAATGGTGAGAAGAAATCTGAGTACATTCTTCATAACTACGGTCTGCCCCTTAGTAATAGAAATACATGTTGTGAATAATGGTATAAACTTGTACTATGTATTCACAATGTTAACGATTACAGTTGTTGAATGACCACCTTCTTAAAAGTTGTATCTTTCAATATGACTGCATAAAAATTAATTACAAGTCGTGTTACTACTAGTACTGCCAGTAATAGCTAGACGTTGACATAGAGCATTGAAAGAAGTGTTTCTAGAGCCAATCTCAGTTGTCATTTCTACTAGTGGCGATTGGCGATCGCCTAAAGTTCCAGTGAAAGTGTTTTGTGTTTTCTTATTACTACCGTTGCTAGCATAGACAGTTTTTGCAAAGTCAATATCTGACCGATAAACTCGAATTCCTAAACGGTAGCCATCTTTTGGTATACCTGTGCTATCATTTGGGGCACTTCCTGTTACTATAATTTTTACAGCCTGAATGTAAAATATCTTGTCTGTGTTGCTTGTACAGTCTGGGTTAGCAATAGTTAGGTTGTTGTTTGCATCTTTTCTGACGCAATATAAATATTGCTTAGAGGATGTTGCAGGAACTGGCATATTTGTGGTGTTAAGTAAATTGTCACCTAAACTCCTGGGTGTTGCAGCGGCTGATTGAGTCAATGTAATAGTGGCATTAGTGGCATCAGGGGTTGCAACTACTCCCGTTTTTACACCATCAATGAAGCTTCTGGCAGCTTGTGTGGCTAGCTCTACGCGTTTTGATTGGACGCGAGTTGCTGTTGCAATTATGATAGTGGGTGCGATCGCTGCCAACAAAATAGTAATTAATAGTATTGCTACCAGCGACTCAATAATCGTAAAACCAGCCTCATTAGATGGGTGACTTACTTGCTGTTGTTTGCGCTTAATCATAGTTATTCACCAGTTTTTAGAAATTGAAGATTAACTACAGCTAGGACGCTGATCGGTATCGACAACATAATTACTGTCTGAGGCTTTTTTGGCACACAACAACGTTTGCACCCATGCATCATCTCGACCAACTTCGCGGAAGTATTCATTGGGTTTGTCATCTGGCGTTATCGCTAACTTTTGAGAAAATGCATCTGGTGATTGTGATAGCAAGCCAACATCGTAACCCCACTGCCGTTTAGGAGCTAGATAGAAAGGTATTTGACCAGCACCATTAGCGATGGGATATACTGCACTAGATGAGCTAGTCAAGAATGCTACAAATGGTGCGGTAGCATAGGCGCTACGAGTTCTTTGAATAAAGGAGCCACTAATCTTAGCTGCAATAGCATCGCTTACGGCTCCAGTTGGGTTCCAATTCTCTAAGAACCGGACAAAGTTGTGTAAACCACCATTATCTTCTGTGGGGCGAGCTGGCGTATCTCCTCCTGCTGCGGCTAGGTTGAAGGTGGTAGCTGTTGCCTTTTGTATCCAGAAACTATCTTGTGTATTGTTAGGACCTATTCTGCTAGTTGACGTTGGTGATACAGTTTCATCAGTGCCAAAAGCCACATGAACTTGTAAAACTGGCGATAAAATTGGTTGATCGCTTGTACCTGAGCCTAGAGTAAACTTTGGTGGTTTGGTGTCGTCATTAGTAGCAGTTGTTCGGAACCATAAAGCATAATTTTGGGAATCTGGTCTATCAGTACCAAAATTACTCAGTGGAAATTGAGTGATTGCACCACCTTTGATACCTATAATCGTAGGGTTATTACTAGCATCAAGGGTGAGTACTCCAGATGCATTACGTAGAAAGGCAACACGTCGAGGATAACCTAAATATTTAGAATCAGTCGGTAATTTTGCTGTTGTACCTGCTTTATGGGTAGCCAGAGAAAAAGTCCCAGTAGCATCAGAGGCTTTTAGACCACCATCAGCTGGTACTGTTACGTACCAATCATTACCTGGATCGCAAGTTGAAACAGGTAGCTTCGGACAGACTTCCATCAAGTACTCTGGGGCATTTTTCCTTCGTTGGATGGGTGTAATAAAGTTATTGAGGTAAGAACTACTTTTACTACCAAGGGGCAAGCTATTGTTGGAGCCAGCGCTAGTGTCATACCAGGCAGCATTGACAACATGAGTGTTGCTGCTAAGAAACCCATTTTGCTTAAATTTGGTGATTGAAGTGTTATCCCCCAAGTTATTATTCAGGTCATAGTCTCCATCACTGCGGTAACCCAACTGAAAGTTATTAGAAAGAAGTGTGATCGCATCTGACAACACGCTGGCAGGTCGCCATGCGTCCCCAGTGGTACAATTTGGTAGTCTAGCGTCACCAGTACGACAAGCAAAGTTTTTATTACGGTCTGATGCAGTGCGAGAGTAGAAATTTCCCCAATCACTCGCTAGAGCTGTATTAAACTCTTCTTGGGTATGTTTATTAAAGTCACCCTTAATATATACAGGCAAGTTAGAGGCTAGAATTAAGCCTTTTTCTGCATCTCTATAGGCACTTTGACGCCAAATCGGGTCGCCATTGATCAACATGATGGCGTTAGGCCGACGAGTTGGGTCAAGTTTAAAATCTACAGGGCTACTTGATTTTTGAGTATCTTTTTTGTTCTGTTTTTGTGTATCTGTGTCTGTTGCTGTAATCCCAGCAGCAGCACTCAAATCTAAAAGTGCATCATCCCGCGTAGCGTAAATAATACCGCTATTAGGAATTAAATATTCTTGTGGTGTTGCCGTACCATAAGTTGTTCGCAACTTACTAATGTCTAATACAGTGGTGCGAATTTCTAAGGGTTGGCGGGTTTCTTTGGCAAGTTCGTAGTCTGTAGAGGGGCTTGCTAAAGTTCCAGTACCATCTCCATTTACACCATCGGCATTGGTGAATGTTTCTACACCAGCGGTTGATACGTCTTTATGAATTGCTTTAATCTGCCTTGCATCTAAAAACGCAGTTTCGTAAATTCCACCATGAGGGATAACGCTATTATCTGGGTCGCCGATACTACCGTCTAATATTTGGGCGGCACAAATGGCAGTATCAATGGCAGCCTGCTCTGAAATTGTCCGAGTCGAAGCATCTGTTTTTGCTAAAGCGTTGCTCAGTAATTCATTTACTAACCGTCCATTAGGATACCTTAAACTAGTTTGGTAGCCTAGTAAAGCTGAATAGTCGGAAGCCGTTTTTGTTGGGGCTGCGTAGACAATACCATTATGGGATTTACCATTTGTGTCTTTGTCATATATAAAACCTGTTGCAGACGGAAGACTGTTGAGGTTCTTAGCTGTAGTACTATTAGTGGGATTATAGTAACTACTTATACAAGCAATTGGTTTAGGGGTTTTTGAGTTGTAGCCACTAGCTTGGTAGTGATAAACTGCTGTAGCCCGCATCCGTAAATACGGTGTATTGCCGTTGTCCGGTAATTGGACAATTTCACTACTATTATCATTTCTGTTATCTTGGATTGATTTATCAGCATTGATGCTAATAGTATTAGGCACGGGCATCATATCTGACCAAATTCTGTTTGTAACACCAACAGCCACGTCTAAATCAGTTTTGGTGCTACTAGCAGTGAAACCTTTAGGCAAATAAATCCCTGCACCAGTTACTACCCTTAAACCACCTACAGGATCTTGGGGAGTACTTGGTACTGTAGCAGCTGCTGATTCCCAGTCTCCATCTCGGTCAATAGTTCCTAAATCAGCAAGTTGCTGTACACGACTACGGCGATTGCGAGTTCCAGTTCCATCATCCCAGTTAATATCTTTAATATCTTGGGTATCTGCGCTATCTGAACCAATAAATGTTGTCCCGTTCCACCGCAATGCAGGTAGGTTATTACCAAGCAAAATGCGATCGCCAACATACTGTTCTTTACCTAGTTGTTGTTGCTTGGTTGCCTCTGTAGCACTGGGTAACAGCTTAGTACTATCAGTAGCATTAGGTTTGAGTGTTAAATTCGCATAATTAGTTTTAGTTTTACCATCACTGGGATCGAAGGGATAAACCCAAGTGTCTGGTGGACGCACTGAATCACCACTTCCTTGTAGGACTGTAGTCTTAATATAAGTCCCTAATGCATTTCCACCAAAACCAATTTCAGCATAGGGTACACGCCGTGTACGTTTTTTAAAATAAAGTGCTAGCTGGTTATTACGGATACTAGCTTGTAGCTCTGTGGAGGCAGTGGATGTATCTAGCTTTAATACTTTTAGTTGCTGTGCAATGCCATCTTTTACTTCTTGTGGGTCAGTAGATGCAGAGTTATCAGCCTGTGCTTGCACCAAGAGATTAATGCGCTGTACATAAGCTAAACTATTGTACGCAAGCTTATTCGCTGTTCCAGTTACTGATTTGTTATCTTTGACACCAGAAGCAGTATTCGGATCGGCTCCTTTGCCTTGGAATAAATGCACCACAGTACTTCTGTTTGCGTCGTCAGTGTCACTGGTGAAAAGACCTGCGCCTAAATTGCCACCAACAACAATTTTGGCGTTTTCATCATCGTAGAAACAGGAATTTTTACTACTGACCTGATAAAGTGTGACCCCATCACCATTACTACCAGTGAGGAAGTTACTATTAGTTAATATCCGTCCATTGAGGTTAAATATAGGACCAGGAGTAAGTTCTATATCATCCTCATAAACCACTGCATTGTTAACTAGCGGTAGTTGTATGCGGTCTTGTTGATACTCTAAACCGGAAAAGCCTTTATTACCTTTAAAAGCTTCATAGTCAGTCGTAGGTGGGTTAGTGATGGGAACATTAGCGGTATAAACAAAAAAGCTTTTCTTCAGCTTACCAGCAATATTAAACCAGCCAGTACTCCCCACCAAAGTAGCACTCGTTCCTAGAGTATCTTCACAACCGTTGCTTACACTACCAGAGGTCATGGGGGGAGTTCTTGCCTCTAGAGGATTTCTAGCGCGACTATATGTGCCGCTAGTTATAGGCGGATTTCGGAAATAAATTCCATAAAGAGTATAGGTGTCAAATTTCCCATTGTTATCTGTATCAATGGGGAACATCCATGCAGTTGGCAGTGCTGTTTGACCGCTGTAATTCAGATTTAGTTGAGTTTCATCACCAAAGGTATATTCTGTCAAATAATTTTTTAAAGTACTCTCCAAGGCTGTATCTGAAGGTGTGGCTCGTGGCAATCGGCGATCGTCAAATAGCTTGTCTAATTTAGCTCTAGCACGATCAATCGCTGGGGTAGCAGCGTTAAGCACAGCCTCATTTACTCGCACATTACTAGCGTTTTTAGAACGCTCAAATGACCGAAACAAAATTGCAGTTGTTAACAGCACGACTACCAAAGTTACCATCGCGACTGTTGGCAAGATAAAGCCAGCATTCGCTGAAGTGCGTTGTCTTCTAGTGAGAAAGATAGTCCGTAATAGCCAAACAATTCGCTTGTTAATTGCAGATACAAACTTCTTGCCAATTATTTTGAAGTTTTTTTGAATTGCCTTGACTAGCTTATTTTTTCCAGACATAGCTGCTTTCCTGTCAAGTGATTTATAGCAAAAGTGGCATTTTTTATCAAAATTCGTAACTATGCCTGAAAATTAATTTTGCAGGCAAATGATGAGAATTTATTTATGTGATTACTGGATATTCTTTGATTGAATTGGAAGTAAACTACACATAATAAAAGGCAATTTATTAAAGTTATATCATTCATAAATTGTTCATCTAAACGGGAAAACACTGATTTTGTCAAAATTATTTCGATTAATTCCGAGGAAAAAGAAGAGCATAACTTCACAGTAATTTTGCGGTAATGTATTTTATTAGCAGGCAAATTTATGAAGATGATGTTATGAAAACAAGCTTATATTACCCATTTTTTAAGAAAGGATATCATCTGCTGCAAAACAATCAGATATTTGGCTCATATTCCTGGCTTTTGAGACAAGTTGTGAATCTTATGACTTAGGATTACTGAGGAACTTCCAAATAAAAAAACGTGAGTTCTATGAACCTCTCCCCAACCCCTCTCCCAGACGGAGAGGGGCTTTAGTATCCTGAGTTGGGCACGAAAAATTAGGGTTTTTAAGCCTCTCCCCGCTTGCCTAACGGTAGGCTAACGCCAAGGGGGAGAGGAATGGAAGCGGGGTTCTTTGGAATCTGTCGAACTCAGGTTAATTAAAAATTTTAGGGGCGCACAGCTGTGCGCCCCTACGAAAAATCTATAATTTTTGGAAGCTGGAAGGAGTGTGCGATTCTACGCGCTAAAGTACTTCGCTACTGGGTGGTGGGTAATAATCGCTGTTGTGGACTGTTCTGGATATAGTTGTTCGCTTTCATCCATATACAAGTTAATCCTGTCAGTCTGCAATAACTCCAGTTGCTTGTATTGATCCTGGATATTCGGACAAGCAGGATAGCCAAAACTATACCTCGACCCACGATAGCGTTGTGCCAACATATCCCGAATGTTATCGGGTTCCTCAGCGCTAAAGCCCAATTCACGGCGAATTCTGGCGTGTGTCCACTCTGCCAATGCCTCCGCTATCTGCACAGCCATACCGTGGAAATACAGATAATCTGTGTATTGATTATCCGCAAATAGCTTTTGGGCAAATTCTGTTGCAATTTCACCCACAGTCACCGCCTGCATGGGGAAGACATCGATGATTCCTGACTCTTTCGGTGCAAAGAAATCTGCTATGCACAACCGCCTTAATGACTTTTGTCTGGGAAAATCGAAAGTTGTAACCTGCTGTGATTGGTTCTCTGGGTTATATATATGTAGAGAATTTCCCTCTGATTGACAAGGAAAATAACCATAAATCACTTGCGGATGCAACAGATTTTCTTCAAGAATCCGCTGTTTCCAAGTTTCCAAAACTGGGTAGACTTTTTCAGCTAAAAAGGCTTGATATTCTTCCTTAGATTGTTCTTTTGGTTTCCGGAATTGCCATTGTCCAGCTATCAAAGCTTGTAAATCTAAGTGCCAGAAGATTTCTTCAATGGGAATATCACTAGGCTGTAATAATTGCGTTCCCCAGAATGGCGGTGTGGGACGTTCAATATCTATGGCTACAGCTTCGGAACGCCGAGTATCTATCTCTTTTGGTTCTGTAGATGCTGTTTTATGAGTAGTTGTGGTTGCTGATTCTTTATGACCATTGGTCGAAACTTCAGCAGTTTCAACTTCATTCAAAAATCCCTGCAAATCATCCCAGTTACCAGTGGTCTTGGCTGGCATTAATTTATCCATGAAGTGCAAGTCAGAAAAGGCATCTTTGCCATAAACTACTTTACCTTTGTAGGTGTTTTGGCAATCTTCATGCACAAATTTGGGAGTCAAGGCTGCACCGCCTAAAATAACAGGGACGGTAATTCCTTTTTCGTTAAATACTTCCAAGTTCTCTTTCATGAAGGCGGTGGATTTCACCAGCAAACCACTCATGGCTATACAATCAGCTTTGTGCTGTTCGTAAGCGTTAATAATATTTTCCACCGGCTGTTTAATTCCCAGGTTAATCACTTTGTAGCCGTTGTTGGACAAGATGATGTCTACTAAGTTTTTACCAATGTCGTGGACATCGCCTTTGACTGTGGCAATGATAAAGGTTCCCTTGGCATTGTTACCTGATTCTGATTTTTCCATGAACGGTTCTAGAAACGCCACCGCCGCCTTCATGGTTTCGGCAGACTGTAAGACGAAGGGTAATTGCATTTGTCCAGAACCGAATAATTCCCCGACAACTTTCATGCCATCTAGCAGGAAGGTGTTGATAATTTCTAAGGGGGGATATTCTTCTAAGGCTTTTTTGAGATGTTCTTCTAAGCCAATGCGTTCGCCGTCAATGATGTGGCGTTTGAGGCGTTCTGGAATGGGGAGACTTTCATCTAAGGAGCGATCGCGTTTTGTCGTTACCCCAGCAAATACTGTGGTAAGCTCTCCCAATGGATCGTATACGCAAACATCACCCTCAAATTTCCGCTCATCATAAATCAACTGACGACAGATTTCTTGATGGCGTTCTTCAATCTTAGACAGTGGTAAAATCTTGCTGGCACTCACAATTGCTGCATCCATTCCCACTTGTGTCGCTTCGTGCAAAAACACCGAGTTCAACACCATCCGCGACGCGGGATTTAAACCAAAGGAAATATTGGAAACACCCAAAATCACATGACATCCAGGCAATTCTTGACGAATGCGCCGGATAGATTCAATGGTAGCTTTGCCGTTTTCTCGGTCTTCTTCAATCCCTGTGGAAATTGGTAAAGCTAGGGTATCAAAGAATATTTCTGTGGGAGGTATGCCATATTCTACAGCTTGGCGGTAAGCACGTTGAGCAATTTGAAACTTTTTCTCAGCTGTCCGCGCCATCCCGTCTTCATCGATAGTACCGATGACTATGCCAGCACCGTACTTTTTGGCCAACTCCAAAACTTTCAAAAAGCGCGGTTCGCCGTCTTCGTAGTTGGTGGAGTTCAGCAAACATTTACCACCAGCTATCTTTAAACCTGCCTCCATTTTTTCCCATTCGGTGGAGTCAAGCATTAAAGGCAATGTCACATTATTAACGATGCGCGAAACTAGTTCGTGCATATCCCGCACACCATCACGTCCGACATAATCGACGTTGACATCAAGAATGTGTGCGCCTTCTTTGACTTGTGCCCTCGCCATTGAGACGAGTCCATCCCAATCTTCGGCATTTAGCAAATCGCGGCACTTTTTGGAACCACTGGCGTTAAGACGTTCGCCAACAATCAAGAAGGAATTATCTTGGTCGTAGGGTTGAGTGGTGTAAATTGATGCTGCCGCTGGTTCTAAAATTGGTTGTCTAACTTTTGGCTTCAGGTCTTTGGCGACTTCTGCCAATTGTTGAATGTGTTCTGGACGAGTCCCACAGCAACCCCCGATCACTTGGACACCCAAATCTTCAACAAAATGCATCAGCGCCATCCGTAATTCCAACGGTGTTAGGCGGTAGTGTGCTTGACCACCGACGTTCTCAGGTAAACCCGCGTTGGGAATACAGGAAACGATGAAAGGTGAATGTTCTGCCAGATACTTGATATGTGGTTTCATCAAGTCTGGGCCTGTGGCGCAGTTCAAACCGAGAATATCAATTGGGTAAGGTGCCAAAATTGTCAGCACAGCGCTGATTTCTGAACCTACCAACATTGTGCCCATGCTTTCCATTGTCACAGACACCATCAACGGACGGCGATCGCCTTTTTTGGCAAACACTTCTTCAATGCCATTCAGCGCCGCTTTAATTTGCAGCACATCTTGGCAAGTTTCCACTAGGAATAAATCCACACCACCATCCCACAGTGCTTCTGCTTGTTCAGCAAAAGTAGCTTTCATGGTGTCAAAGTCAATGTGTCCCAAGGTTGGTAGTTTGGTTGTCGGACCAATGGAACCAGCCACAAATCGGGGTTTTTCGGGAGTGGAAAATTCCGCAGCGACACGCTTGGCGAGTTCTGCGGCTGTCTTGCTGAGGTAATA
>NZ_JACJSJ010000058.1 GCF_014698115.1 Nostoc sp. FACHB-973 | reverse complement strand
CCTGCCCCCCCTGCTCCCTCATCTCCCTCATCTCCCTCATCTCCCAGCACTCTCAGTAGTGGAAAGTTCAGTTAACTGGACAAGGGGTAAGTCTTCAACTTCTGGTAACTTTTCTAGAGACAGGGGAGTGGATTGGGTAGCGCCAGATAAGCGTTTTAAAAGGCTAGGCCTGGGGTCATGCAATAGGTAGATAATGCGATCGCCAATTTCCCACTCTTGGTTAGCTGGCATTACCTGTAAGCGTTCTTCTCGTTCTACCAATAGCGGTATTAGTATCCCAGTGCGAATTTTCTCTTGAATGCGATCGTATTGAGTCGAAAATTCCGACTCATTAAGCGTAGTTGTCCCCAGTTTGACTCGTCCATCATTGAGATATTCATTCCAAGTCTTAATGGCTAAATCTGGGATAAAAGCTTGATTAACTTTATTATTGGCTGAGCTACTCGCTTGGGGATCGCGGGGAAAAACTGCTAACACACGGGGCGGATTAAACTCCTCAGCTGCCCGTTGAGCCAAAACAAAATTCACCTCGCCGTTACTTGTCATCGCCAAAAAAGTGCCCATAGAGGCAAGTCCAGCCTCTTCCAAAACAGCCGCATCCAAAGCACTACTAGCAATCACCCGAAGATTTTGTGCTTGGGCTTGCAGAAGACATTGGGGGTCAGTATCAATCATCACCACGTTTTCTCCCCGTTCTTGAAAGAACCGGGCAATCAAAAGACTCAAGGGATTACAACCCACAATCACTGCGCCAGTTGCGTCTTTGGAGGTAATTTCCAGGCACTTAGCAACCCAGCCAGCCGTTAGTCCTTGGCAGACAACAGTCATGATAATTGTCAGGAAGACTAGAGCTTTGATGGAGTCACCGCCATTTATACCCCGCTGTGTCAACAAAATCGCAAATAGAGAAGCAACGGAAGCGGAAACAATTCCTCTAGGAGCAACCCAGCTTAAAAACAATTTCTGTCGCCAGTTTAGGTCACTGTTCCAGGTACACAACAGGATATTAATTGGGCGAACGACAAACATTAGTACCAAAACAGTGAATAAACTACCCCAACCCAAAGCGAACACACTGGCAATGGATAGGTCAGCCGCTAATAGGATGAATAATACCGAAACGCTGAGAATTGTCAGCTGACCTTTAAAGCTCCTTAACAAACGTTCTTCTGGCACTGAGGAATTAGCAAATACCGCTCCAGCAACTACTGTTGTCATTACTCCCGATTCACTGCGGATCATTTGCGATAAGGTAAACAGACTCCAAAGTATGGCCAGCACCACTAAGTTTTTGAGCTCGAATGACAGAAAACTGGCGCGTTTGAAAATCCAACTCATCAGATAACCACCAACGCCACCAATTGCCGCACCAACACCCAACCGCATCAGTAAACCGGCGATCGCATTGATTGGATCAGCATCCCCGTTCAAAATCGTATCCAGGACAACGAAGGCCAGGATCGCTCCTACAGGGTCAATTAAAACCCCTTCACCTTCTAAAAGTGTTGCCACCTGCCGGTCTACATTGATTTGTTTGAGTAGGGGGCCAACGACCGTCGGGCCTGTAACCACGACTATAGAAGCATAGAGAAAAGCTATGTTCCAAGGAAATTCACCCAGCCAGTGAGCAGCCATACTCCCACCAAGCAGTGTGATTAGAGTTCCTTGAGTGACGAGCAATTGTAGGCTGACTGAAACTCTGCCTAACTCTCGCAGATCCAAATTCAGTCCACCTTCAAACAAAATGATTGCCGTTGCTAGGGCGACAATAACTTCCAGTCCACTACCAAGTAACTGGGGATGTAACAGTCCTAAGCCATCAGAGCCAAATAGGATGCCCAACAGCAATAACAAGACGATGCTGGGCACCCGGAGGTACGCAGCCAGCACTTGGGCGCTAATGCCCGCTAGCACAGCGATCGCCATCTGGAGAGTGATTTCAAAAGATGCTTCCATGTTGTAGATTTTGAGCCATTTATTTCAAAATCTTTTGTAAAAAAACTGTAGATATTAACTCTACAGGGTACAACATCATACCCTTTCTCCTTTGGGGAATTTTGCGTTTTTTCTATTTAGGCATCCACTAGAATCAAGAGCCCTGGATGTTGAGCTACTCTGCCCAAAGCCGCAGAAGCGTCTACGGACTTTTTTTTGTGTATCCATGTCTGTGTATCCTATTCAAACTTTCGCCTCCACCCAGTTTAGCTGCCACAAACTTTTTTTGGCAAAAACTATTGACATCCCTCAGAAAATTCGTTAATTTATAAAAGGTCTGAGTCCGATGCCCCCATCGTCTAGAGGCCTAGGACACCTCCCTTTCACGGAGGTAACGGGGATTCGAATTCCCCTGGGGGTACTAAAAAGTAGAAGGTAAAACTATTTCTTTCTAGAAACTTCGCCAGTAGAAACTACCACTCAGAGTTAACTCTGAATGATAGCTTATCTAAGCATCAGCTTTTTTGACTGGCGAGTTCTTCTACACGTTGATAAATAGCCAGAAGATTTAACCGCAGATCTTTACTGAGACGGTTTTCAATGATTGATATTGGCATAGTGAGCTTAGGCCAAATTTGAATTGTGTAGCAAAGATTGGTTCCCATATGTTCACCAAGGGAACAAGGTTCTAAACACCAGCTACCAGAGAAGCCTTTAAAATCTCCTTCTACCATCCGGAAATTAATTTCTTTAGGGAAGTATTCTTCGAGATCCAGAACTACCCGCGCACAAAAGTTGAAATTTAGTAACCGCTGGGAGCCGACTTGTTCGAGTCGAATACCGCCGTCAGGATGCTCGATGAGGCGACTTTTGGCTAGGTTGGGGATGAAGTCAGCCAAGGCTTCATAATCTGTCAAAACTTTCCAAATTTGTTCCACTGGTTGGGGGATTCGGAGCTTAGCACTAATTTGCCGCTGTCGCTGTGCTAATTTCTCAACTTGAACTTCTACTTTAGCCAATAAAGCGACTGCATCAGCAGACAAATGGGCTTCTAAATTAGTGTCATCAGTGGAAGACTGGAAATCAAGATTATCTGTTGTGTTGTGTTCTTGAGTCACTTTCGCCAATTATGGTTTGCTTTCGTCAGAAAATTGGGGCAGAGTCAGGGTGAAGCAGATTTCGCTCTGTTGAGAATCCTCTATTGGTAGACTTTCAACTGCGATCGCTCCATTGAGATGCTGCACTAAAGACTTGACTAGAGCAAGTCCCAAGCCAGTTCCTGGAGTCCAGCGTCCTTTTCCGCGACGGAACTTGTCAAAGATGTAGGTCGCTTCTTCTTCAGAGATGGCACGTCCGATGTTCGTCACTTTCATGATAACTCGATCGATTTGTTGATCGACTTGATGAAAGGCGTGTAGGTGAACTATGCTCTCATGCTCTGAGTATTTACAGGCATTAGTGAGCAATTCTTGGAGAATGCGGTCGAAACTTTCTAGTTCAGTTTGCAGTTTTAGCGACTCTTGTGGTAAATCTAAGGAAATTTTTAATCCTTTTTCAGCAAGTTTTTTCTCAAAAGATGCTGAGATATGGTGGATTTTGGTATTTAAATCTATAGTTTCTAATTGCGGAGCTTCGTGAGGCGACTCTAGCTTCTGGAGTGTCAACAAGTCGTTAATTAAGTTAATTTCTTTTGTACATTCCTGTTCTAGGATATCGAGATATCTAACCTGACGCTCTGGGGCTATTCCTGGCAAACGTAAGTTGCGAATTGACATCAGCATGTTTGTCAGAGGATAGCGTAGGCGATCGCTCATATTACTCAAAAATTCATCTTTGAGTTCGTTCAGCTGCCGCAACTGCTCAACATATTGCCGCGTTCTTTCATGCAATTTTGCTTGCAGCTCTAGACTGCTCTGTAGCTTCGCCGTCCGCTCATCTACCAAAGTTTGCACTTGACGCAATGTCTGTGACTGAATAATGGCATTACTCACTTGAGCGCAAACCATTTCCACAAGATTTAATTCTGCTGGTTGCCAACTGCGAGTAAAAGATTGCTGTAATACCAAAAATCCTAAAATTTTACCTTGACTTTCTAAGGGCATTAACAGTACCGCAGGCAATTCCTCTAGTGCAAATAATGGAACAGCAGAGGAGATATCGTTTTGGGCTGTATAATCATCAAAAATTACTGGTCTTCCAGAATCTATGAAGGCACGCTGGCATAAACCACAGTCGGAAAGCAAGAAAGACTGATTTAAGATGTCTGGTTTACTGGTGCGGGAATTTTGTGTTGTCTTTGCCCATTCACCAACTACCGTAGCTTTGGCTTTAGGAACTTGTTTCTTGGCTTGAGTCCTAAATAGTGGATCTGTATATTTCAACAGGATCAGCAAACCCCGATCTGCCTGTAGAGATTCAGCAGTGGAGGCGATAACTAATTGGAGCATTTGATTAAGCTCCAAGTTGCTGCGACTTAATATAGTCAATTGCTTGATCAAGTTTTGATGCTGGTTGGTCTTTTCTAAATACTGTTGTTGACTGGCAATTAGCTGGACTTGTGCGACTCGAGAAAAGGCGATCGCGCAAGATGACTCGACTTCTTTGAGCAGTTGTTTTTCTGATTCACTCCAATCATAGGGTTGGAATTTAATCAGACAAATCACCCCGTTGTTATTACCACCAAACCGAGTGGGAATTGCCAAAACTGCTTTTATCGGTAGTGGCAGATATTGACAGCCAATTACCAGACTGTTTTGAATAATGGAAATGTCTTCAATAGTCAATGGTTCAGCAGCACATTGCAGCACTGGGGAGTGCATCAGCAACTGTTCCATCGAAAATATCTCTTCTGGGTGTGGTAACCCTAAATATTCATCAGCGCACCAATTAATAGCAGTTGGTTCGTTGGAGACCTCACCTGTTACTGAAACCAAGCAGCAACAATCTACTTGAAAAGTAACTCCTAGCAATCGGGCAATATCTTGGAGCATCGATGCCGTTGCCGAGCTATTAGCAATGATTTGGTTAATCTTTTGTACCAATTGGCGGGCAGGTTCATCCTGATGCTGCATCAGCTTGACTTGGTAAGGTTGTAGTCGATCTACGTCATTTAAGTAGTGTGGCGGCGACGATAAAGGCTTTTTCATTCTTGGCACGCCCTTGGATAATAAATCCATTGTTCTTGCACCCAACCTTTTGGCATATTGTTCACCGTTAGTTGTGTTGCGACACCTTGATAATTGACAAATTTTGTATGAATACTTTCTCTCACCTGTTATAGCCCTTTTCTATGTCAGATGGCCAAGTTTCCGAATATATTAAGCAAATTGCTACATGGATACTGAGGTAGTTAAGATATGCTAAATTCCCTGGTCTGCATTATTTTTGCTTTTTATATTGATATGATTAACTAACTTTGACTTAGAATATCCTGTCTGTAAGTATACATAAACCGTAATTTCTCTGGAATCAAACCACGACCCTCAGTAAATTTAACAGTAATTTTACCGAATTAATTTAAAAATTTTTGTAAAATATATTTCTATTTTCCTGTGCCTCACAGGCTACTTTTGGCTGTGTGTTGGTCTCAATCACATCAAAAGCTTAAAGCTTGAAAAAAATAGACATAGAACCTGTCCTAAAGCTCTCATGCTCAATAGAGCGAAGTGCAGTCTAGACACCAAATGTTAACTTCCAGGAAAAGCTAAGGGCGATCGCTATACTTCGTTTTTTTCACAGCGATCGAGCAGGCTTTGGAGTAAACTCTCTGTGGATATTAGGCAAGTGTCGCCTTTGGCTTTGGGAATTGTGAAGAAATTATTAATTATTGGCGGTTATCGATTACCAACTTCACAATTATAACTATAAATAAATGCAAATCAATAAACTATAAGTTCTAATAATGAGTTTTACTCATCGGAGGAAATAAAGCTAGATTTTGAATGCAGCCCAATTATTTAGCCAGAATAACCGAGCTGCATTCGCCTGGATATAAGACTATCCAGCCAAACTTTCGACACTCAGAGGAACCATATCGCCATTCCTCGTTAGTCCTAACAACATCGGTTGTTGGGGTTGAATGAGTTGACCTGTGAGTACACAGCGTTCTTCTTGCTGGGCGGTGGCGGCTATGCTAGCCCGAATATCGGCTCGGGAAAATCGCGGCTTCCACTCACCGGATTTTTGCTGGACATAATTCCAAAGGATATCTCGGATCAGAGCTTGATATCCCTGATTGCCGGCGATTTCTTTGAGTTTATCTTTGAGTTCCCGTTCTAGGCGGATGCTGGTAACTTCCATATCGGTGGTTGGGGTGCGAGCGATTGTATGCATGACTTTTTCTCCTTGAGGGTATAGACAGGATAGTAATACAAGTGTAGTATGTTTAAAGGAATGTTCAATAGGTGAAATTTTCTGTGAAATCCATTTACCCCATCTCTACTTCCTTATGCGCTACCAATTGCCAAGCCGATTGGGAATCAGCTGCTGTGGGAGTGGAGTATTTATTTATGGGCGATAGTAGCCGAAATCATGGGCAAATCACAGAGGGTAATCATGAGTTTAGATATCTGAGCATTAGTGGGCTGATTGCGAAACCACAACTAGATGAAGAAAGCGGGGGGTACAGGCGAAGAAATGCTGTACCGATATAAGACCAGAAAAACTTTCGGTCAATTTCCAACCCCCGCTTCAGGCAAACAAGAAGCGGGGGTTTTTTATGAGGAGTAAAGCTGTGACGACTGCAAGGCAAGTGTTAGAGCAATCCGTAGTGATGTTTTATCAGAATTATTTACCACTATGTCGGATCAATATCAAGCGGGCAATTGAATTGTTGGTAACAAAACAAACTGAACGACTGGGTTTTACTACGGAAAGTGAATGGCAAATTCACTCAACCAAGTTGGGAAAGTATATGGAAGATTCCAGCAATTAATTGGCGCTAAGTGTTACCACGAGACGATCGCAGTTGCCAAGACTCCGATATCAGCAAACATCTAAGGCTAGATTATCTGATACCGCGATATCGAGGCTGAACAGTTTTGAATAAATGTGCAAGCAAACCTGGAATAACAGGAGAGCATGAGGAATGCTGAAATTAACTTACACTGAAAACAGCTTTTATTTAGAATTTATCACTCAGTCGCTAGAAGAATGGGTAGCGCAGCGAGTGATTTTGGCGCTACGAGTTGGGCAAACTCTCAGCGTTGAACCGAGTACAGCTTCCTTTTTGCTTCCTGTTGATTTACCGGGAGTAGAAGTGCTGAAGCGTGAGGTGAAAAGGGATGACAGAGAAATCATTGCTCTGTGCGTCTGCGATAGCGAATATGTGGAAGTCACCTTGCGGGGTTCTTGGCTATCAGATGGTTCTGAGGATGCTGTGGGTGTGTTTGTCACCACAATGAGCGATCGCGCTGAGTTCTTTTTGCACAAACTTTGGCAGGAAGCTCAAGCCTGTGCTTCTGTGATGAGTGAATAAACAGGGAGTAGGGAGTAGGGAGTAGGCAAGAAGAGAGAAAATACCCTACTCCCTTATGGTTTGAAGCCTCCCCCTAAAAGGTGGAAAAGAAGAGGAAAAATTGTGTGGACAAGCACGCAGTGCCGACACACAATCGGTCAATATCAAATCCCCTGTTTTCTCTCGCTTGGGTTTCCCTACTCCCTCTTCCCTACTCCCTACTCCCTCGTTAACCTTTCTTGTCCGATTTCTATAAGTTTGGGAATTGTTATAAATTGGTAACCTTGGTGTTTGAGTTTGTTGATGATTTGTCCCAACGCAATCGCCTATTTCGTCAACAGCCAAATAAAAATTAAAAAAAAAGTATTGATACGTGGTTTTGATGCAATTTCTTGTATGTTGATTGTGTTTAAGAATTCACAATCAAAAAAATATGGATTTTAAGCAGATTAGTCAGGTTGCTAGTCAACTTTTAACTCAGTTTGGACTGAAAATTTTAGGTGCGATCGCTTTGTGGCTGATTGCTCAACGCTTGATTGATTTTGGATTGAAGCTAGTACGACGAGCTTTCCGCAGTCAACACGTTGATCCGACACTGATTAACTATCTTCTGAATATCATTGGCGTGACGCTGAGAATTGTTCTAATTGTGGCAATTCTCGGCTTTTTCGGCATTGAAACAACTTCCTTTGCCGCATTGCTAGCAGCAGCGGGTGTAGCAATTGGTGCAGCATGGGGCGGATTACTGGCAAACTTTGCAGCGGGCGCATTTTTAATAGTTTTTCGACCATTCAAAGTTGGTGATTTCATCACAACGGCAGGTGTCACAGGCACTGTTATAGAAATTGGGCTGTTTACAACCAGTATCAATACACCTGATAACGTTTTGACAATTGTCGCAAATAACAAGATATTTGCTGATAATATCCAAAATTATTCTGCCAATCCTTACCGTCGGGTCGATCTGGTGGCTCAACTGCATCAGGATGTGAAACATAACGAAGCGATCGCACTTTTGAAAGCCAAAATTAGCCAAATTCCGAATGTTCTCCAAAATCCAGCACCGGATGTAGAAATTCTGGATTTCAACTTTGCAGGGCCAATACTAGCAGTACGTCCTTATTGCAATAATGACCACTACTGGCAAGTTTACTTCGACGCTAATAAAGCTATCCGTGAAACATTTGGCGAGGCTGGGTATCCTGCTCCCGAATACCGTTATACAGTTAGTGGTTTATCTGGTAATGGAATTAATGCCGTTATCCCACCACTATCGGAAATAACTTGAGAATTCAGGAGTCAGAATTCAGAATTCAGAATTCAGAATTCAGAATTCAAATAGGCTTGATAGCTGGATACTAGACTTCCCTTGTGTACTTCACTTTCTTTAAAATCTGCTGTCAGAATTAAAAAGTAGTTAGGGTATATGCCTTAACTACTTTTTGATGTCGTAAATTTTCTTTAAAACCAGTTTCAATTTCCGAAACGAGCCTGACAAATGCTGTAGAAACAGGTTAGGTTAACTGTTAATCACAAGCCGCACCCCCAGCAGCGATGGTAAAAGAATTAGCAATTTGCACCCGTGGACTAACTAAGCAATTTGACCGACACGTTGCTGTCAATGATGTTGATTTAGAAATCCAGGCGGGTGAAGTATATGGATTGATTGGGCCGAATGGCGCGGGTAAAACGACTCTCATCCGGATGTTGGCGACTGCTGAGGAACCTACTACGGGTGAGATTTATATTAATGGCGATCGCCTTTTACGTGGCAAAAGTAACCCCAAGCTCAAGCGTCGTCTTGGTTACTTACCCGATGACTATCCACTGTATGAAGATTTGACGGTCTGGGATTATTTAGATTATTTTGCGCGTTTATATCGCTTACGGGAACCGCGCCGCACCCAACGCCTACATGAAGTTTTAGAATTAATCCAACTTGGTAACAAACGCCACAGCCAGATTTCTACTCTCTCACGGGGGATGAAACAGCGTTTGAGTTTAGCGCGAACGATTATCCACGAACCGATTTTACTACTACTAGATGAGCCTGTTTCTGGGCTTGACCCCATTGCGAGAATGCATTTCCGGGAAATCATCAAGGCTTTACGAGAAGCTGGGATGACAATCTTAATTTCCTCCCATGTCCTCAGTGATTTAGCGGAATTGTGTACTTCTGTGGGAATTATGGAACTTGGTTTTTTGGTAGAAAGTACTTCCCTACAGCAACTTTACCAACGTCTTTCACACCAGCAAATTGTGTTATCTACTTTGGGAGAAATAGAGGCACTTTTGAGTGAATTGAAGCATCATCCTTTAGTAGAACAGTGGGAGGTGATACCAGGAAAAAACAGCGTGCGGGTGAATTTTTCGGGGACACAGGAAGAATGTGCTGATTTGTTGCGATCGCTCATTGAAGCAGGCATTCCTCTGAGTGATTTTCACTGTACGCAAGAAGATTTAGAAACTATTTTCTTAAAATTAGGTCACAAACAAGCATCTTAATTCGTCAGACAATTTTAGATTTTGGATTTTGGATTTTGGATTGACCCCACAGATAAGTCTGAATTTTTGGAGATTTTTTTCCTATGATGCTCAATTTGATAGACAAAATCGGCGATGCAAATCCGCAACTATTGCGGGAATTGAAAGGACGCCTGAAATTTTTTAATGTGGCGATCGCTGTTGCAACATCCCTACTACTGCAACTAGTAGTTTTTTTATATCAGTTGCGTGAATTGCCTAATAAATATCCACTGACTGGCACATACTGTCTTTTACGCCCAATATATGAGCAGCGACAAAGAGAGGTTTATCAGCAATCAAATCAATCTATAATTAATGAATTCAGTAATTTCCTGTCAAAGAATCTCTGCCCTGAAAACCAAATTAATTTCCAGTTATGGTGGCGAGATCATTGGGAATATATATTCCTTTCTTTGAGTGTAATTTTTATATTTACACTATTAGTTGCAGGGACTTATTTACTCATTAATGATTTAGCCAAAGAAGAACGTCGCGGTACGCTGAATTTCATTCGTCTGAGTCCCCAATCAGAAACAAGTATATTGACTGGTAAGTTGCTAGGAGTTCCGAGTTTAATTTATCTCGTAGTTTTAGCAGCCCTTCCTTTACATTTGTGGGCTGGACGTTCCGCCAACATAGCTTTTAGTTACATTTTGAGTTACTACGCTATTGTTGTTGGTAGCTGTATTTTCTTCTACAGTGCTGCATTACTCTTTGGATTAGTTACTCGTTGGTTTAGTGGTTTTCAGCCGTGGTTAGGTAGTGGCACTGTTTTATTTTTCTTGTTTATGACGATGATAATGGCGTCGTCTTATAGCAATAGTTTAAATAATTCAGGTGCTTGGTTGAGACTTTTTAATCCTTGGGATGTAACCAATTATCTGTTTCCGAACTTGTTCCGTGTATACAATGGTTCTCCTGTGAAAAGCTTGCAGTTTTTCTATATACCATTGGGAACAAATGTTGTCAGCGTTGTTGGCTTCCATTTATTAAATTTTGGATTGTGTAGTTACGGAATTTTCCAAGCACTGAAACGCTGCTTCCGTAATCCTGAAGCCTCAGTAATCAACAAGGGACAAAGTTATTTAGTAGTAGCTTTTTCCCAAGTCATGATGTGGGGATTTACCTTACAAGATTGGACAGAAGTTTACAATTTTAATCAACAAATTGAGCGAAACTTTGCTTTTATTGCATTATACGACTTGATATTGCTTTTCAGTTTGATTGCAATTCTTTCGCCTCACCGTCAAGCTGTACAAGATTGGGCGAGATATCGACATCAAGAAGTTTCTAGCCACAAGAGTGTTTGGTGGGATTTAATTTCGAGCGAAAAAAGTCCTGCATTAGTGGCGATCGCCATTAACCTTACAATTGTTAGTATCCCTTGGCTAGTCTGGATTTCACTGACATCTTTTTTGGATACAGACGGGAACCTAAGTTGGGCAGATGACACCGTTGACAGGTTGAAATTATTCTTGGCAGTGGCTTTGTCTATCAGCATGATGTTAATTTATGCTACCGTTGCTCAATTGATACTTTTGTTAAAAACTCCCAAACGTTCTTTCTGGGCAATTGGAACTATCGGTGGAGTCATGTTTCTACCACCGATGATTTTAGAATTTATCGGCATGTCTTCGTGGAAACATCCCACTATATGGCTGTTTTCAACTTTTCCTTGGTCAGCGATACAATACTCTGGGGCGACAACAATTTTTATGGCATTCTTAGCCCAGTTGAGTGTTCTCACATTGTTAAATTTCCAGTTAACAAAACAGGTGAGATTAGCAGGTGAATCTGCGACAAAAGCATTGTTAGCAGGACGGTAGTTCGCTAGTTGAGGCAAAAACAAGAACCCCGATTTATTTCAGAAGTTGGGGTTCTTGTTTTTGCTATATTATTTATTAGTTGCTTACATTGAAAGTTATAGGATTTTCAAAAATATTTGCAATCCAATAAATCGGATGTAGTGGTTCACATCTGTACATGCATATTCATCTATCTTTAGTAGTAACTTTCTTAAATAATCTTAAATTTTTATTCAGCATAAATATTACACTAACCTGACAATTATGCCAGATATCTCTCCTGAAAACCTACGCCATATAGCTATCGAATTTTTAGAACAAAACCCTCCACAACGTCTGAAAATTCTCAAAGAATTGGGCATAGCTCGTTATGAGTGTTTAACTAAAATATGCCTCAATGAAGCAAATATAATTTGTATGATGCGATTTTTAAAATATCCAAATCAGCTAAAATTTCCCAATCTTGAACAAGCGGATTTATCTGGTTTAATTTTAGATGGTTTAAATTTCATCCGAGCAAATTTATCAGCAGCAAATCTGCAAGGTAGTAGTTTAGTTAATGCCGACTTATTGTTTGCAAATTTGACAAAAGCTAACTTAAAAAATGCAGATTTAACAGGTGCAACTTTGAATGAGACTATTTGGTTAGATACCTTAGTAGAACAGTGTCAACTTGGTGTAGGTATTGGTTTAACTCATCTGCAACGCCAAGATTTACAACTGCGCGGAGCTAAATTTAACTCTTGAAAAAAAGATAATTAAAATACAGAAAGTTATAAAATTATTAGATTGAGATTGAGTTGGATAAATTAATGAGTATTAAGCTGCCCCAAAAATTGATGCTGCTTGGTTCTGGAGAACTAGGCAAAGAATTTACGATCGCTGCTCAGCGTCTTGGTAATTATGTGATTGCTGTTGACCGCTACCCTGATGCTCCAGCGATGCAAGTTGCTGACTGTTTTGAAGTGATTTCTATGCTCAGTGCTGATGATTTAGAAGCTATAGTTAAAAAACATCAACCAGATTTTATTATACCAGAAATTGAAGCAATCAGAACAGAAAAACTGATCGAATTTGAGCAGCGAGGGATTACAGTTATACCGACTGCGGCTGCCACGAACTATACAATGAACCGCGATAGAATTAGGGAATTGGCACATCAACAATTAGGCATTAGAACAGCCAAATATGGTTATGCAGTAAGTCTAGAGGAATTGATTGCTGTTTCTGATGAAATTGGGTTTCCTAATGTTGTTAAACCTGTGATGTCATCATCTGGAAAAGGTCAGTCTGTAGTGCAGGATAAGACTGAGGTTGAGAAGGCTTGGAATTATGCGATCGCTAATTCTAGAGGTGATAGTCAAAAGGTGATTGTAGAAGAATTTATTAACTTTGAAATTGAGATAACTTTACTAACTATTAAACAGTGGAATGCCGCAACAATTTTCTGTTCTCCTATTGGTCATCGCCAAGAACGAGGCGATTATCAAGAATCGTGGCAACCCGCAGAAATTTCTGAAGACAAGATATTAAAAGCCCAAGAAATAGCCATAAAAGTCACTGATGCTTTGGGAGGAGCCGGAATTTTTGGTGTTGAGTTTTTCATTACCAAAGATGAAGTAATTTTTTCCGAACTTTCTCCCAGACCCCATGATACGGGGATGGTGACATTAATTTCCCAAAATCTCAACGAATTTGAATTACATCTACGAGCTATTTTAAACTTGCCAATTCCTCATATAGAACAATTAGGAGCATCAGCTAGTGCAGTAATTTTAGCTTCAACAAAATCTGATTCTATTACTTTTGCTGGTGTCGCTGATGCTTTGTTAGAAAAAGACGTAGATATCAGATTATTTGGTAAACCTAATGCCCATCCATATCGGCGAATGGGAGTTGCTTTAGCAAAAGGTGTGAATGTCCAAGAGGCTAGGGAAAAAGCTACTAAAGCTGCAAATAAAATTAAAATCATTTAGTTTTGCAATATTAGTAAGTACAGGAATCAAGAATATTCACCACTGCATGAAAGTTTACTCCGAGCATATATTGATTGCTATTGGGTAAATTTTCTAAGCTTAACAACACTGTTTTTGTACCCTGAGAATCGCTTTTTTGAGGTTGGATTACAATTGCTACCTCATTCACTCCAGCGGGAATGATCGCAAAATTAGCAATTGGTTGATAATCTACTCCAGCCTCAGCTGTTCCCTGGATGCTATACTTCACCGTTAAATCTTGACTCGTATCACCATTACGAGTAATCACAAACTTGCCAACTTCTCCAAATTGAGATGCATACATTTTTGTAGCCGTAATGTTCACAATGGTCGGGTAGCTGGAGGTAGAGTTTAATTGATTATATTTATTTGTGTTCTGATTGCTCGATATTAAACTCAAGTTAGTTAATAGTTCGTTTTTAATAGAAAATTTATCAAAATTGACAGTGTTATTTAGTTGTGAATTATGAACCAGGCAACTTAATTTTAACACCTGATTTTTGGCTTTTGAATTCTTCATTATTTTCCTCATTTGAGTAGTAATAACTGTAGCGTTCATGCTGGGGAATAACTCCGTTTACTACCTGTCCTAAGACATTCTGACCAGATTTTTCTAAAAGTTCTTTTGCAATAGTGGCACTCACACAATCAACTACCCCCGGACGAACGACAAATAACACACCGTCAGCCATTTGCCCTAGAGTGGCAGCATCAGCCGCAACGTTCAATGATGGAGCATCAATAATTACGAAGTCGTAGTAAACAGAAAAAGTTTGAATTAACGCAGCCATTTTTTTCGAGTCAAGGAGAGAACCTGGATTAGGAGGTATAACTCCACAAGTAAGGACATACAAATTATCCATTACTTGTTGGATAGCTGTACTAATTTCAGCTTGTCCAACAATTAAATTGCTCAATCCTTGATTATTAATTAATTCCCAAATTTTATGCTGAACAGGACGGCGCATGTCCGCATCTACTAGTAATACTTTTCGCTCCATTTGAGCCATTGTAATAGCTAAATTAGCTGCTACTGTAGATTTGCCTTCTCTGGGTACAGAACTAGTGATAACTATAACTTTTAGTTCCTTATCAGCACTCAGAAATTTGAGATTTGCTCGCAGCATACGGTATGCTTCATTAATAGGCGATCGCGGTGCATCTCGAACCATAAGTCTTTTACTATATAATTCCAGTTCTTCATTGCCACGAAGAGACTTTTTCGACTTATTAAAAGCAGGAATAACCCCTAATAAAGTAAATTTTAATAATTCCTTAGCCTGATCGGTAGTCTTAATTGATTTATCTATTTTTTCCAAACCATACACAATCGCGAAAGCTGCTAAAGTAGACAATAAACCTGCACTCAAATACAAAAACATCGGAGAGGAAATTGACTCTTCTGGAACTTCAGCTTCCGATATCATACTTGCATTGCCTAAATTTTGATTTTCTGCTATTCGGCTTTCTTGCAGTTTTTGTAGTAAAAGTGAGTAGGTAGATTGTGCAGCTTGTACTTTACGTTCTAATTGTCGCTGTTGTTGTTCTAATCTTGGCAGATTGTTCAAGCGTTGTTTATAAGCAGCTTGTAACTCAGATAAAGTAGTAATTTGACTTGCTAAACCCAGACGATTTGACTCTAAATCTACAAGTTTTGCAGAAAGTTGCTGTTGTAATTGTCCTAGTTGAAAATTATTATTTAGTTGTGCCGAACTTATGCCTACAACGTTTTTGACTCGTTGTTCTAGTAATTTATTTAAAGAGCTTAATTTGTATTGCAAATTAATAATTTCTGGATGATTGTCTTGTAAAACAGTCCGCCTAGCCGCCAATTGTGATTCTAGCTGTTGGATTTCTTTGAGAATATCTTGTACCCCTGAAGTTTGACTAAGGGAAGTCATAATTACAGCTTGCTGGGAGTTCATACCCAATTGTTTGCGGATTCCTTGAGTTTGTGCTTCAGCATCGGCAAATCTAGATTGAGCTTCACTAATTTGCTGTTGTAATTCTGTAATGAGTTCCAGTGATTTATTTGCTTCTTCTTGTAAGGACACAATTTTATATTTTTCCTTAAATTGTGCTAGTTCTGCTTCTGCTTGTCGAACCACTAATTCTGCATTTGGCAGTTGTTTTTCTATAAATTTGCGGGCAGTTGCAGCTTGAGTTCTATGAGCAGATATATTGTATTCTAAATAAACATCTATGAGAGTATTAACAACTTGTGCAGCTATTTCTGGGTTTGTATCCTTATAAGAAATACTGAGAACATCGGCTCCTTTAACTTCCTTTATTGTCAGCTGTTCTAGAAATCGTTTAGTTTTTATATGTACATTTTTATCTTTCAAGTTCAGTCTATTTATAGTAGTGTTTATAACTGGGACAGAACGAATAACTTCTGCTTCTGTATTAAGAGGATTACTTTTATCATCAACTAATGGCTCTAATTTACCCATTTCTGTTCCTACTCCTGTTAAAGAAGAAGTAGTATTGATTCTTTGGAATTTTAGCTTGCCTTCTGCTAAGTAATAAGGCTTTTTGAAAAATGTAGCTATCTGTAAGGTTATGAACACACAGATAAAAACACTTAAAGCAGGAATCCAACGACGTTTTAGGACTTGCCAATAGTTATCAAAATTTGGAGAAGATTCTTGTATTTTCATAAAATAATTGCGAGTTTTTGATAAATGATAATTCAGAATTCAGGAGTCAGAATTCAGAAGTTAGGAGTCAGAACAGGCAGTTATATTGCAATACAGTTCAGTTAAGCATTTGTTCCTTATCTTTGCGTGCTTTACAGTTAAATAAATTGATTTTTACAAAGATTTTTAGCCTTAAATTAACCCTATTGAGTTATATTGAGCTTAAATTCACTGAACAAAGCTAAAAAAAGTAAAAAATATTTTTAATTTTTATTTATCTAGCAGCTTTGCAGAAGTTTTACTAAATTATTACAAGTGAAGAGTTGATAATTTTTTGATGATTCTTTAAAGTTTGATGATAAACTGTTTGAATTTGATTAATTACTATTTTTAAATCTTCATCTGTGAGATTAGATCCAGAAGGTAAGCAAAGACCGTTTGCAAATAAATCTTCGGCTACTACGCCGCCAAAACATTCACATTCGGCAAAAATAGGCTGCATGTGCAAAGGTTTCCAGACAGGACGGGATTCAATTTGCTGTTCAAGAAGTGCTAGGCGCAGTTGTTCTCGGTTGGCACCAAAAGCCTCAGAATCTATTGTTATACAGGTCAGCCAGCGAGTAGCATATCCGTAATTAGCTTCTGGCATAAATTCTATTCCTGGTAAATTTTTCAAAGCCTGGTAATAAATTTCAAAGTTGCGTCGTCTAGCTGCTACTCGCTCATTTAATACATGCAATTGACCGCGACCAATACCAGCTAAAATGTTACTGAGACGATAATTATAGCCAATTTCTGAGTGTTGGTAGTGAGGAGCGCGATCGCGTGCTTGGGTTGCTAAAAAATGCGCCTTTTTTACTAATTCTAAATCCTCAGAAACTAACATACCCCCGCCAGAAGTAGTAATAATTTTATTACCATTAAATGAATAAATACCAACGCGGCCAAAAGTTCCCAAACAACGTCCTTTGTAGGTAGCTCCTAAAGCTTCAGCAGCATCTTCAATTAAGGGTATATCGTAATGATTACAAGCCTGCAAAATTGGGTCAATATCTGCGCTTTGACCATATAAATGTACAACCACAACTGCTTTAGGCAATTTGCCTTTTTTGGCGCGGCTATCTAGCGCTTCTGTTAGCAATTGGGGATTCATGTTCCATGAAGTGCGATCGCTATCAATAAATACTGGTTTTGCCCCTAAATAAATGATTGGGTTAGCACTAGCAATAAACGTTAAGGTAGAACAAAAAACTTCATCCCCAGCCTCAACACCAACTAATCGTAAAGCTAAATGCAAAGCTGCTGTACCGGAAGTTACAGCAACAGCATAACCAGCATTAGTTACTTGACAAAATTCTTCCTCGAAAGCATCAACATGGGGACCAATAGGGGCAATCCAGTTTGTTTCAAAAGCTTCTTTGACTAATTCTAGTTCGCGATCGCCCATGTGTGGTGTTGAAAGCAGAATTCGTTTATTCATGCACATTGCCTGAATCAGTTTGCTATCGATTGACTTGTCTATTTGACAGTTTTCAAATCACATTTTAGTGTGAAGACTGTTAGTTTTCATTCAATTAAAAGAACGATAGGCGGGAAAAAAATTTGACTCAAGTAAATTTTTGGGCTGGGTTTTTAAAGATTTAGCTCGTAATTCTACTAAAGAATCATATTTTTCTGCGTCTGTAATTAGGCGGAGTGTCAAAAATAGATGTCTTTGTTTAGAAAACCCTGCTTTAAAATTGTAGAGACTATCTTTAGCTGAGCCAACACCACCACCTAAATGCAAAAATTTATTTCCGCGTTCTTTAGCCCAAAATCGAACGCAATCAAACATTAATTTACTCGGAGCTTGTTTCAAAAACTCGTTTTTTGTTCCTCCAAGGTGGTATTGAACTATTTCACAGCATTCGCTAAATATTCCAGCACAGGCAATTTGATTATCCAATTCTATGAGACATAGGTAAATATTTTTATTTAAATTTGCCAAAGCTTGAAAATAATCATAATCAAAATAAAAATATTCTTTTGCTTCTACGCGGTTCATGGTTTCTTGATATACAATCATAAATTTATCTATATACTCTTCTAATCGAACCATTTTTGCAGTAAATCCATGACGTTTACATCTATTGATATGATTGCGATGCTCTGGTCTAGTTTGATGCCAAATTTCTGATGTTGATAGGCTTAAATCTATCGACACAGTTTCGCCACTTACTTGACACAATCCAAGTGGCAAAACTTTATTGAATCCTTGGTTTAATATTGGATGTAGCCTTAAAAAGGCTGAACAAATTTGGCGATCGCTCAATCCAACTATTAACTGATTTAACGCCAATTCCAAAAACTCTGGCGTATTCGCTGCGGCTTCACTCAATAAAATTCCAGGGTAACCATAAGGGGATACAATATCCCAAATCAATGGAATTTCAGTGTGCGTCTCAAATAAATTATTTACACAACGCAATAAATAAGGTAAAAACAATATTTTTTCATTTTCAAATATCAATATAGCTTCGGCAATAGCATTAATTCTTTTTGCTTCCAAATCTACATATTCCGGCAGATGATATATATCATGATTTAATTTATCTAAAATTTGCAGCCACAATGGATCTGACAAACTAACTATTTTATAATCCATTGAGTTCTCCTACATTTAATTAAAGTTATATCTTTTAACTGAGCAGTGTTTTTTTGAATATCAATCGTGGCCAGTCAAACGATAGTATTTATGTGGATATTTCCAACGGATAAATTGCTCAACGATGGGATTTATCTGCACTTTGGCAGGGATATATGTGATGGGAAAGCCCATTCCTTCTTTGAATTCAACTATTCCCGGCTTTTCGCGCCAGTGCTGGCCGATCGCAAACTCATAAATTCCACCAGAACGACGGCAAACTTGCACAAACTCAAAAACCAATATTCTATTCATATTGTTTTTTGATGCCTCAGTGGTGATGTAGAGATCCTCTCCATATGCAGTACCGTTGATAGCATAGCCGGTGACATAACCACAAAGCTTTGCACCACTAAGTCCTGCAAGAATCAGCCGACGTTTGGGCACAACATAGTCTAGAAGATTCACCATATATTTCTCTCTAGAAAGCAATGGTTTCGATCGCGTTCGTGTAGTCGCTGAGAGAAAAACATCATATCCCTGCTCTTGTAGCAGCTGTGTACCAGTTAACTCCACAATGTTAAACAGATGGCGATTTTTGCGGATATTTTGTCTGCTGTTCTTGTTGACGCTATACAAATCGTAGTCTTGAAGATTAGACAATAAATGAATAGGGATTGACCCGTTAGCATTTACCGCATCATTTTCACACAATGATGCTTGGAATCCCCAGCATAGTTGCATCGGGGGACTTACTTGTTGAACCTGTAAGCGGGCTAACAAATGGATTGGCTGGTAGAAACCAAAATGTCGTTCTTCCCAATAGCACCCACGATGAAAGATAACGTTTGCGCCTTCCTTGCAGCGCCAACTGGCAAATTCTTCTTCGGTCATTGAGGTCAACACTGCTTCGGATACATCTCGCATCTGTTGAAAACTCATACCTCTTTACTTTTTGTATTTTGAGTATTGGTTGGTCATCAGGTGCGATTGCACCTGATGACCAACCAAGCGATAATATTTATCTGGATATCGCCACTGGATGAATTGCTCGATGATAGGATTCATCTGTACCTTTGCAGGAATATGCTTTACTTGGAAACCCATTCCTTCTTTGAAGACACAGAGTTTTTCATCTTCTCTTGAGTGCAAACCGTTAACAAGCTCACGAATTAACCCAGACCGGCGACAGACTTGTGCAAATTCAAATAGTAATCCGGTACCAATATTAGTAGGCAATGCTTCAGTAGCTATGATTACTTCATCAATGTAAGCGATACTGTTGACAGCGTATCCTGTCACATAGCCGAGAAGCTCATCACCATTAAGACCTGCAAGAATCAACTGTTTTTCAGGGACAACATAATCAGCAACTCCCGCCAGATAGTCTTTTTTTGAAAGTATCTGACGGTGAGCTGTTCGCTTCAATGCTGATAAAAAAACTTCATATCCCTGCTGCTGCAAAAGCGTGGATTTATCTAATTGCACGATATTGACTCGCTTATAACACCTTCGCAGATGATTTCGGCGATTTGATGTCAGACTCTGGAAATCATAGTTTTCCAAATTAGGCAACCAATGAATTGGCATTGAAGCGTTAGCCGCTGTTGCGTCAACTTCAGATAATGTTGCTTGAAATCCCCAAGATAGAAGCGTTGGAGAGTTTGCTTCTTGGGCGCTTAAACGTGCTAACCAATGCAACGGCTGATAAAAACCCCGGACTGTTTCCTTCCAGTAGCGATCGCGATGCCGAATCACATGGGTTCCCCGTTTGCGGTACCAATCAGCGCATTCTTCTTCTGTCATGGAGGTTAGCACCGCTGCGGATACATCTCGTATCTGTTGAAGACTCATGCTTTTTCACTTCCTGTACATCTATTGGCGATCGCTTTTAAGTTGACCTGTGAATTCCTCTGATGTAACGTGACCTTCTTGGCTGATACTTTTTCGCTGAATTACTTGCCATACAGTCATGAATAAAATTTTTAAATCTAGCCACAAACTCCAGCGATCGATATACCAAACATCCAACTCGAATTTTTTATGCCAAATTTGATCCAATGTGCGGCGACCATTAACTTGTGCCCAGCCAGTAATACCCGGCTTGACTTCATGACGACGTGCTTGTTGAGGTGTGTAGCGGTCAAGATACTTTACTAATAATGGACGAGGGCCAACAAAACTCATGTCTCCTTTCAAGACATTCCAAAGTTGAGGTAATTCATCAAGACTCGTTTGACGCAGGAATTTACCGAAGGCTGTGAGGCGTTTTTCATCAGCAAGAAAATTGCCTTGGGCATCACATTCATTGGTCATCGTGCGGAATTTATAAAAGTTAAAAATCCGAGCATTTTTACCGGGACGAGGTTGGGTAAAAATAACTGGACTACCCATCCGCAAATAAATGGCGATCGCAACACCCACAAATAAAGGACAAAGAAAAATTAAGGCGATCGCTGCCACAACTCTATCCAATATATATTTAATTAATCTGCTATACCTTTTCCAATCAACACCCTCAAACTTCTCATCATTCATAAATACCCCCTCCACTCTCAAAATCTTTCTCATTCCTCTTCTCTTTGCCTCTGCGTCTCTGCGTTATTTTTTTTACGAACCGCAGAGAACGCAGAGAACACAGAGAGAAATCAAGAGGTTAATAATTCTTTTTAACTAATTGATCGCTGCTTGGATAGTCAATAAATTCCTAACTCTTGATAGTACTTATTAAGCCGTTTAAAAACTAATTTTTCATCATAATCAACTTCGACACGTTCACGGCTAGCTTTACCATAACTTTGTCGCAACTCGTAGTTAGACAATAGTATCCCCAAAGCCTCAGCTAACTTTTCACTATTTTGAGGTGGTACAATTAAACCCGTTTTTCCATGAATTACTGCTTCTCGACAGCCACGAATATCTGTAGCGACAACTGGTAAACCCATTGACATTGCTTCGACAATAGATCGCGGTAATCCTTCATGGGTGAATGTCGGCAAAGTGAAGATATCTAATAAACCTAAAATTTCTGGTATATCTTCACGTTCTCCTGTTAAGATAACATGTTTTTCAAGTCCCAAATCATGAATTTTTTCAATTAGTTGCTTTTGGAAAGGTTCAGGGTCACTACTAAGTTGAGAGCCAATTACTAAAACTTGTAAATTCGGAAAATCAGGCAGTAATTTGGCTGCGGCTTCAATTAAATATCCGCTACCTTTTTTATGAGTTATGCGTCCAATTGTGCCAATAATTAAGTCGGTATTATCGGGTATGCCTAAAGATTTTCGTAATTCAATTTGATGAGTGGAATTGAGGCGATCGCGTTGGAAGCGATTAATATCTACACCGTTACCCAAATAACGCAATTTTTCCGGCGGACACATACCTAATTTTTTAGCCGTGGCAATATCTTCGTAATTTTGGGTAAGAATCAAATCAGTAATGAAAGCAGCAAGTTTCTCAACAGTAAAATAAAAACGATATTCATTAGGTGAGGAGCGATCGTGAAACGGAAAGCCGTGAGCAGTATAGACAATTCTTTTAACACCAGCTAGCTTAGCAGCAATCCGACCTAAGACAGCAGCAATAGGAGTGTGTACGTGAACAAGGTCATACTGATTCTGCCTCATTAATTGTGTCAATTGATAAATGCTTCTCAAATTTCTAACAGGAGAAATCCGGCGATCAATTTCAATTGGATGAATTACATAACCCCGTTGTTGTAGTTTTTCAACATCTAAACCTGGAGAACAAGCTATTTCAACCGATAGATTATGGGACAAAAAATTATCAATTTGAGGTCGTAAAAGCGTCTCAACAGTGCCTCCAATTGCACAAATATGCAGTATTTTCATTATTGCCTATTCCCTATTCCCTACTCCCTACTCCCTACTCCCGACCTTCACCCAGAAATTTTGGGTTGTTGGATTACTAGCTTTTTGATAATAGGAAGAATACCAAGCTACAAAACGTTCAATTCCTACTTCAATAGGCGTACTCGGTCTAAAGCCTACATCCTTGACTAAATCATCAACATCGGCATATGTAACGGGGACATCACCAGGTTGCAGAGGTAGCAAATTTTTTTGTGCTTTTATTCCCAAACAATCTTCCAGTACTTCTATAAAGCGCATTAATTCAACTGGTTGATTGTTACCTATGTTGTAAATTTTATAAGCAGCTTTACTCGTTCCTGGGTCGGGTGTATTTCCTGACCAAGCGATATTTGGCTCAGGAATTTTATCCATCACTCGGACAACACCTTCTACAATGTCGTCAATATAAGTAAAATCTCGACGCATTTTACCGTAATTAAACACATCAATTGGCTGTTTTGCCAAAATTGCTTTAGTGAACAAAAACAGCGCCATATCTGGACGACCCCACGGCCCATAAACAGTAAAGAAGCGGAGTCCAGTTGTTGGTAAACCATATAAATGGCTATAACTATGAGCCATTAATTCGTTAGCTTTTTTAGTAGCAGCATATAAACTAACTGGATGGTCTACATTGTCATGAACAGAAAAAGGCATTTTAGTATTAGCACCATAAACAGAACTAGAAGAAGCAAATACTAAGTGCTGAACACCTGAATGACGACAACCTTCGAGAATGTTAATAAACCCCACTAAATTACTGTTTATATATGCATGAGGGTTCTTGATGGAGTATCGAACACCAGCCTGTGCTGCTAAGTTAACCACCACATCAAAGCGTTGTTCGGCAAAGAGTTCAGCTATTGCTACCGAGTCTGCCAAGTCCAGTTGATAAAAACTAAAACCTGGTCTTTCCTGTAATTGAGCTAAACGGTCTTTTTTCAGGAAGACATCGTAGTAATCATTGAGATTATCAAGACCAACAACTTCGTCACCCCTGGTCAATAGACGTTGGCTGAGGTGAAAACCAATAAAACCAGCAGCGCCAGTCACTAAAACCTTGACCATGATGTTTCTCCTATAAGCTCCAGTAATGAATATGGGGTGGTAGTATAGCTTGGCTAAAAATGGATTTGATATCCATCAGTACTCCACCTGGACGCAAACAGTTCAGAAGTTGTTCACAAGGCATATCTAAATAAGCCTGATGACTGACTGCAAGTATTACCCCATCTAAATCACACAGATTATCCCAATCCACTAAATCAATCCCATATTCATGCTGTGCTTCATCAGGATCTACCAGAGGGTCGTGTAAGAGTGGTTCAATGCCAAATTGCTGTAACTCTTTCACCACATCTGGTATGCGACTATTGCGAATGTCGGGTACATTTTCTTTAAAGGTCAGACCGAGAATTCCTACCCGTGCTTCTTTAATGGACAGGTTGGCTTCAATTAAGAGTTTCACAAAACGCTGACCAAGGTAAGTACCCATACTGTCGTTAATTCGACGACCAGCTAGGATGACTTCGGGATGATATCCCAATTCTTCTGCTTTGGTGGTTAGATAGTAAGGGTCAACTCCAATGCAGTGACCGCCAACAAGTCCTGGAGTGAATGGCAAAAAGTTCCATTTGGTATTTGCAGCCGCCAAAACCTCATGGGTACGGATACCAAGGCGATCGCATATTAGCGCGAGTTCGTTCATCAAAGCAATATTTAAGTCTCGCTGAGTATTCTCAATGACTTTGGCAGCTTCAGCTACTTTAATTGACGAGGTGCGATAAACACCGGCATCAATAATAGCTGTATAGACACTTGCAACTCGTTCCAGAGTTTCCCCATCTTCCCCAGCTACTACTTTGACAATTTTTTCTAGTGTATGAGCTTTATCACCCGGATTTATCCGTTCTGGAGAATAACCCAACTTGAAATCAACACCCGGTTGCAAGCCTGATACTTGAGCCAAAGTAGCTTTGCAGATATCCTCTGTCACCCCTGGATACACTGTGGATTCATATACCACGATCGCTCCAGGTTGTAAGACTTTGCCAACGAGTTCAGAAGCTTTAATTAGCAAAGTCAAATCAGGATTATGATTGCGGTCAACTGGGGTTGGAACGGCAATTACAAAAAAGTTTGCATCTACTAAATCGTAGAGTTCTGAAGTGATAATTAGACTAGAATTGATTAATTCATCGGTGGAAATTTGATTTGTGCGATCGATGCCTTGCTTTAAACTTTTAACTTTCTCTAAATTTATATCAAATCCAATAGTATTGGGAAATTTTTTAGCAAATGCTAGGGCAACAGGTAGACCAACGTAGCCAAGACCAATAACTGCAATGCGGTTGCTCATATCTCAACAGGGGTATATTCTGAATGTGTCATTAGTTATTTGTTATTTGTCATTTGTAAATACTTTTGAATAAAGGCAAACGATGAAAAATAACCAGATTAAAGAATTGTCAAACAAATATGGTTTGTAGCTGATTCCAAATATTAGCTATTGTTTCTTTTTGATTCCCATCTCAATTTTGTAGCACCGTTTTGTTGTTTGAGTCATGCCAAATTGGCGTAGCTTCTACAAATAAAAAGACATAATCACATCTACGAAATTCTCTACAAGTAGTTATTTTTATATGGACTTTCTATTGAATTTTGGAAAAAATCTGTACACTGATTGTGTGCCAATACTGTTCGGTTAAAAAAGAGACGCGATAAATCGCCGTCTCTACAACAATCAATTCTTTGTAGAGACGGCGATTTATCGCGTCTTTGTCATGTAGGATTTTGATCAAAAAACCTTAACCGAACTGTATTGGATTGTGTGCTTACTTTCTATCCTGAGCATAAGTCATTGCATAGATGCTACTGGAACGTTGTGTATCATGAAGTACATGCAAAATTACCCGCTTTAGTGTCGATGGTGACATCCGTGTAGGGTATCTGTACGAAAACCCGACAACACCAGCCCGATATAGGTGAAAATGAAACTCTAATACCAATTTCTAAAATCATTACGACAGATGGATTCACAAAACCTAGATTCAGAAAGCTATTCCCAATCCAAAATCCAAAATTTAAAATTCAAAATGGTATGAGTGTTGCAAAAGCCTTGTCCAATGGATGGAAGAGAGTTTTACTCAAGCTTAATTCGACTTCATATTCTGCATCATGCAGTTCAGGAGCCAATTTTTGGGCTGGGCATTATTGAAGAATTGGCACGTCACGGCTATAAACTCAGTGCAGGAACACTCTACCCAATGCTGCACGATATGGAGCGTAAGGGATATCTATATTCAGTCGAGGAAAGATCCGGGCGACAGAACCGACGCCTCTACCGAGCTACCGATTTAGGAAAAATGACGTTAGAGGATGCCAAAGAAAAGGTACGGGAATTATTTGGCGAATTGTTTGAGGAGTAGTGATGAGTGCTGAGTTACAGCCTTTTGCAACTAAATAGACCATACAGTAGGGGCACAGCATTGCTGTGCCCTTACCAATCAATTTTTAATCGCTAGAACCCTTGATTTTTAAAGCTATTTAGGGAATGAAACAGCCCTTGCCCTTTTTAAAGCAATACAGTTCAGTTACAGCAATTTTCAGGTAAATAGACCACGTTGTAGGGTAGCACAGCTGTCATTGGTGTCAACTTAACGCGAAATGGGCGGTTAGAAACCGCGTCTACAGAGGCGAAACCCACCGACCTGGGTTTAAAAAACCTTAATTTGACCTTAGTCCGCGTTCGCGTAGCGTTCCGCAGGAAAGGCGGACTTTGCCTGTATAGCCGCGAATTCCATTCGCCAGGGCTTAAGTTGACACCAATGCACAGCTGGACGCGGAGAGATTTTAATCACAAGTGATTAGCCGGACATGATATGAAGCGTCTCGTCGAGAGGAAAATATGAGCGTAGGCGCGTTCTGTCCCCAGATCAAGAGAGGTTTTCCAAAAATTGTTTGAGATGAGCTTGGTCTGGATTGATGTCAAGTTCCTTGGCTTTTACTAAAACTTGTTCGCGGTTCAGCTGATGTTGAGTTGCAAAGGCAATGAGGGCTAAAGCGCTGGCTCGTCCGCCTACACCACAATGAAAATATACAGGAGTCGGCAATTGCTGTAGTTCTGAGAGAACTTTTGCAGTGGAGTTATCGTTGGCTTGGGTTGACTTGAGTGGAACGTTGACATATTCAAGTCCTACCGCTTGAGCCTGTTGCTGTTCGTCTGCTAACACTCCAGTTTCATCGAGCGATCGCAAGTTAACCACAGACTTATACCCCTGCTCAACAAGTTGTTTTAGCGTCTCTGGTGTTGGCTGTCCACCGGCTGAAAACTCATCGCTCACCTTTTTAATATCACTCATATATACTCCATAAACTCGATTGTATTACCGTATTTTATATTCAATGGCATGGTAACATGGATTAACTTCTCAGTATATAGATTTTCGATATCGAATTTCGATATATTGATGCTGTCAACATCATTAAATCAGGAAAACCACAGTGACTCAGGAAGCTGAGGATATCCAGAAATCCGATAATGCTCTGACTCCCACACAGCAGAAGCAGCGATTAAGGGAACTGGCAATGGTGTTTTTGCGATTGGGGGCGATCGCCTTTGGTGGTCCCGCTGCCCACATCGCCATGATGGACAATGAAGTGGTGAATCGCCGTCAGTGGATGAGCCGGGAAAAACTGCTAGATTTACTGGGCATTACGAATTTGATTCCAGGTCCCAACTCAACGGAATTAGCAATTCACATCGGCTACGAACGAGCCGGATGGCGCGGTTTACTGGTTGCGGGAAGTTGCTTTATTTTGCCTGCGATGCTCATCGTTTGGGGATTAGCCGTCATTTATGGCCGCTATCAAACTGTTCCCCAAGTGGAATGGCTGCTTTATGGAATTAAGCCTGTAATTATTGCTGTCGTGCTTCAGGCTGTGTGGAATTTGGGTAAAAAGGCAGCCAAAGATGCACCAACAATTATTGCAGGGGTGGCCGCAATCGCCGCCTATTTTGCTGGATTGAATGAAATTTTGGTGCTGATTTTGCTAGGTATTGCTGTTATGCTGCTGAAGAATTGGCAAAGCAGAGGACGTATAACGGGAGCATTCCTATTGCCCTTTTCAGGTGTTCTGGCTCAAGTTGGTAGTACAGCAGCAGTCACATCAGTTAGTTGGATTAATGTCTTTTTCTTCTTTCTCAAAATTGGGTGTGTTCTCTATGGTAGTGGTTACGTGTTGCTGGCATTTCTACAACGGGAATTAGTCGAACGCAACCACTGGCTTACCTCACAGCAGCTTTTAGATGCGGTGGCGATCGGGCAATTTACACCGGGGCCTGTTTTCACCACTGCAACATTTATTGGCTATTTGCTAGCAGGAAATGCCGGGGCGATCGCTGGTACAATCGGTATTTTTTTACCAGCTTTTGTACTGGTGTGGGTAGTTAATCCTTGGGTTTCTAAGTTGCGTCAATCTCCTTGGGCAAGTGGATTTTTGGATGGTGTGAATGCGGCTTCTCTGGGATTAATGGCAGGAGTTACCTACACATTAGGACAAGCTGCACTGGTGGATTGGTTGACAATTACTATGGCGATTGTGAGTGCGATCGCTGTGTTCCGATTTAAAATCAATTCTGCTTGGTTAGTGCTAGCAGGAGGAGCGATCGGACTTGCCTCACGTATGTAGCATTGGGCATGGGGCATGGGGCATGGGGCATTGCGAGTGTGGGAGGGGTGGGAAGCTTTTTTATAATCTCCCCCTGCCTCCCCTGCCTCCCCTGCCTCCTCATCCCCTCCTTGGCAAGCGGAACCAAAATCTAGAACCACCTTCGGGACGGGGTAAATAACCAATACTACCTCCCCAACGTTCTAGTGTGATTTTACAAAAATAAAGACCTAAACCTGCTTTGCCTGATTTATCTTTGCCTTGGGAAAATTTTTGAAATAAATTTTTGACCATTTCTGGTGGTACGCCGGAACCGCGATCGTCTACATTAACTAAAACATATTCTCCATCAAGTTGGAGACTAATAGTTACAGTAGAATCTTGAAAACTGTAACGATAAGCATTTTCTACTAAATTAGAAATCACTCTATCCAAACGAGATTTTTCTCCAATAACTGTCCAGTCTATTGTCATGTCAATTTGCTTATCAAGCTCTAACTGTATATTTTTCAGGTAAAAAGTAGGCTTTAAAAACTCAATTACTTCTTGTATACAAGTTACAATATTTGGTGTATCCTGAATATCAACATGAAAATTTTCTAGTAAAATTACTTCATGAGAAAAAATATCTAAAATATCCTTAATTAACATCTCTTGCTTTAAACACTGCTGCATTCCAATTTCTAAGTAGTCTTTACCTTTAGGTGTTAATTTTTCAAATTCTAGTAGTGATAAACAACCATTGATAGCACTTAGTTGTCCTGCTATATCATGCATAATACAATGGAGCAAAACATCTTTTTTTTGATTATCTTTGAGCAATTGATGATAGATTAATTGATATTCTCTACCTTTTTGTATAAGATATTGCTTATCTTCATAAGTCTCTTCTAATAGCTCAATCAATAAAATTTTTCTGTTATTCACAAAAATTGCATAAGCTTCAAATTGATATTCTTGTCCAGTTCTATCTATTTCAGTCCACAAACCTGAACTGAGTTTTTTACCACTATTATTCATCCAAAATTCTTCAGCATCAATTAAAAAATTTTTTAAAAAACAAAATTTTTCCTGTGGTATTGATATGTTCATTCCTGAGATTAATTTCTTATGACAAACTTGATTTAACCAATCAGGTGTATTACCAATAATTTTAAACAAACCTGCGTTAATATACTCTAAAGTTAGAATGTTTAAAGCACCCAGCACATCATTTATAATAGATGTATTCATAATTTAATTTTTGGATAATTAATTAATTTTGATTGCAGCTAAATAATATAGTTATTTAATAGTTATTTATTTAATTTTTCTTGTAAAAGAATAAACTCATTAGCTTTTTGTTGAGTAGCGAAGAGGTGCTTTTCATCGCAGCTACTATCTAACAGCAATACCCAATCTCCTTCCTTTGTAGGGAATATATGAACGTCTGCACAACTGCCATACTCTGTTTTGATAAATGGCAGAAATAAGGAATTATCATCTAATGGTAGTAACCCTTCCAGAAAACAAACTTGCTCTTTGATATTTTCTCCTTTACTAAGGTTAGTAATTCCATATTCTGCTAACTTACCTCCCCAATCCAATAGGCTACCATCTTTATTCACCAACAGATAGGCAAGAGAACGTTCTGTTGTGAGAAAATTGAGAAGATAGGTAATCACAGAAGTAGGGACATCTAGCATTTAGCAATCCAAGATTTTCTTAGCAAGAGTTTGAAAAATTTCTTCTACACCGAGTCCATTTTTGGCACTTGTTTTAATCACAGTCCAACCCTTTTCGATAACATCATCTATTTCAGCAGGTTCAATTTCCCATTCATCTGTAATGTCCCATTTGTTCATCACCAAAATAAATGGAACCTTACCAATGGCATCTTCTACTCTTGTTTGTAGATCAAAAGCTTTTTCTAAAGTATTACGTCTTGTACCATCTACAACTAATAAATAACCAGCACAACCCCGTAAATAAGACATTCGTATTTTCTGAAATTCGTCTTCTCCATAGAGATCCCAAAGGATAAGATTTAACTTATTTTCTTCAATATCTAGAATTTTTTTATCAATCTTTACACCCACAGTAGTATGGTATTTTTCAGAAAAAATACTGTGGACAAACCTCGATATTAAACTAGTTTTACCTGTAGCAAATGCACCTATCATACAAATTTTTTTCTGGAGAATCATAAAATGATATAAATTTAGTCAGACTGATCAGCTATAAATACTTTAAAAGATACTCGACGGCTACTAATATTTTGAGATTCTGATGTTACTTGTGGCTTGAAAGGTTGGCTAGAACTTACACCTATTGCTTTAAGTTGTTTTGTATTGATTCCTTGGGATTTTAAATAAGATAGAATTTTATCAGCGCGGGCTTGACTGAGGAGCATATTTGTTTGCTCTGTTCCGGTACTATTAGTATGTCCAATTATTTTAATTTGCACCTTTTTATCCAAATACTTAGCAATGTCTAGAAACTTGCGTGTTGATAGGGTTAAATTACGTAGCTTGGTAACTTCACCAGAATTCAGTTCATCAGTTCCTTCTACAAAAAACAATATTTTTTGTTCTATTTGTTTTTTATATAACTCTAATTGACTAAGTTCTATTTCTACAATATTTTTATCCTGAATTTGAGTAATGCCGGGAATAAAATGCCATAATTTCCGTGCGTCTAAAATCCATTGACGAGATGCATAACCTGTGATGTGTAGAATACCGTTTTTATCAACTTGTAGTGATACACTTGTGGGCGGACGTAACAATTCTTTAACTCTTTTCGTAGAAAATTGTGCTTCCAAAGACAAGTAAGGTTGCCATTGGCTGATTACTGTTTTGGGGTTGAGATTTGTTTGCTGTATAAGTGTATTGGGATCTACTGCTAAAGGATCGCGCATTCCCCAGATAAAGTATTTACCAAAACTTTGCTTGGAGTTAATCACAACAATTCCTGGCTGAGAGTTGAGTTTTTGGAGATAGGCTTGCCAGCGGAGTTGTTCTCGAATGCTAAAAAAGCCCCAAGTTCCACAAGCGATCGCCATTGCACCTAAAACAATCCAAGCATAAGTATAATTTTTTTTAGCAGCAGATTTATATTGAACTACTAGGCAAGCTTCTAGATCGGGCTTACTTAACTCAAATGGTTCTGTATCTCCGGCAAAATTTTTAATTTCTCTACTAAACTTGAGATGAATTTTTTCGATTGCTTCTTGTAAAACTAACCTTAATTCTTGGGGAGGATTTCCCCGAATCATCGCTGCTATTAACGCTTGTGGTCCCTCTTCAATCCAAATTATGACTTCTCCAAAGCGTAAACTTTTGATCCCATCTCCTTTTTGGACATTAAACGAATCTTTGATAAAATCTTGGATAGCTGTCAACATAGCAGCTACTAAATCTGGATCTTGAATCGCAACCTGCTTTGTTACTAAATGTTGAAGTAATAATCCAGATTCTTTATGAATCAGAAATATTTGTTCCACTCGGTAAACTAGCGTCCGTAGCAGCACAATTTCGGCAAATGATTTTCCTGTGCGTTGGGCTTCTAATCTCCACTGAAAACTTTGTGGAGACAAGCTATGTTCTAGGGTTTGATTCAGAGATTGAGTCATTTGCTCAAGAGCTGTAGAAATTGCCTTACGAGTAGCTGGCCCAATAACTGGAAATAATGCATCTGCAAGCACATTATGGTCTTGTTTAACAGAAACTTGAATGGCTTCTTCAACAGTTGACACCATTACTTCTCCAAGTTGTTTATCTTGCTTTGAGCGCAGAATTACAGCTTCTGGAAGCATGTCGCTAATATCTTCTGGTTGAATTTCAGGGTTTTCTAGTCGCTCATAAAATCTTTCAAGTTTAGTCGGCTCAATATCCAGCAGCAAACTACGGAGTATAGTTAATTCATCCTTGATTTCGGAGGTTTGGCTGTTCCTGTTCAAACGTTCAGGAGATACTTTTGGTATTTGGTTTATCGAAGAATCATTCATTACCAAAATCTCCAAATTCACAATTATTATGAAGTAACATTCTGTTGTTAATAGGATAACTAAGCTGATGCTAAAATAATCTACTTTTTACTTCCTAATTTTGAGTTTAAGACTTGTTTTCTGCGTTCAAGCGGACAGCTAATTCTGTAAACATAGCCGCAAGATTAGAACGATCAGTTTTCTCCCTGCGAAGCTCTTGAGCTTCACGATCTAGTAAAGCTAAAATTTCCTCAGATTTTTTTTGAATATCATCTTGTAAGCTTTTCGATTGTTTGAGAATTTGCTCACGTAACTCTCGTTGTGTATTCGTAGTTTGTTCATCAAATTGAGTAAACTTCTTTTCTAAAGTTATAGTTATACTTTTATTTTCTTCTGCAACCGCTCTGACCTGCTCATCACGTTCTGTCTGCTCATTTTTTAGGCGCTGTGTTAAGGAATCAACTTCTTGTTTGACATAATTTTCTAAAGAATCTAGGCGTTTTTTAGTCTCATCCCGCACGCTACCAACTTCTTGAATTAATCGTTCTTCTAGGCGGGTAAATCTTTTTTCGATATCTCTGATGTGATTGCCAATAAGAATTTCTCTAACTTTATCTAAATTTCTACTTTCGCTAATGCTATGACTAAATTGCAGATCATTTATTGCTGAATTCGATCCTTGTTGTTCTAGATTCAATGAATTATGATTCATGTATTCTTCTGGTGGATTCATATTTTTAATTCCCTTTGAAACTAAATCTGGCTTTGGTTGTTAGTGGTGATACTATACTTATAGTGTAGACACTAACTAAGTATAAAGTATATTTAAACACGAAAAAAATATATCCACTTGGATATATTAAAAAATATCTAAATTTTAGTCAAAGGAATGATAAATTTTTCAAGATACTTATTGAGAAGAGAGTCTATGTATTTCCTCCCCCAACTGTCGCCGGACTGATTCCAGTAAATTTGTATCCCGCGTCCAGTGCTTCCAGTCAAGGCCGACACGCCGAGCTAATGGAAACGCCCACTCTTGGCGATGGCGATTTTTAAGTATTTCGAGATACTCGTAGTCTTCTACCCCTTCTCTGAGCCACTTCAGTCTTATAGAAGGAACAACTCCTTTAATACCTACCTGTTTCCCCGGATAAAACAACATCCCTTCACCAGGAAAATAGTGTTTGTATTTTTTCTGGAAATAAGTTTGAACGTCCTTCCAAGGGTCTTTTGTCCATAAGTCAACTCGCCAGTATAAAATTCCTGTTATCCCAAGGCTTTGGCTAATGAAGCCTGGATGAATTCTGTAGTTTATTGGTTCAAAATCTATTTGCCATTTGGGAGAGTACCCATCTTGTACCAAAGCGTTGTAAGACCAAACTTTATCTCCTTTTTGCAAAACCTCAGTAATTCGTTCAGGAGCTTCATCATAGGATTCTGGTAATACTACCCATATATCTACGGCTGAACGTCCAGTTCCGGAACCATCATCATAAAGCGTAGGTGTGGGAGTCATTGCTAAAGCGGTTGCGATTCCAGCTTGATGAAAATTTCGCGCCCATTGTTTTACTGGTTCAATTAAATTTGGGCAATCATCAATTTCATCGGCATATCTGGCGTAGAGAAATAAACGAGATTCATGTTTAGCAGCAGTAGTTTTAATCTTTTTGAGAGAAGGTGCTGGAGCCATTTTACAAGTACTAACGTTAGCCCCACTCCAAAAAAGAAGATTCCGAGAACGCAGTCCCCACTGGTTGATTAACTCAGATTCATCTGCTGGATTAAAATGCGCTTTAGGCATTAACTTATGTTTGAGAAGTTCTATCATGTCGCTTTTATCTTGATGTTCATAAAACGTGAACTCAGAATTGAGCGATGGTTTTATGGGCAACTCAAAATTCCAAACTTTCAGATGGATTTTACCTGCGATCGCTCCTTGGTCACTGCTAACAGTAAAAGTGCCTTGATAGTCACCAGCTTGAGTCTCGCGGGGGACAAAGATATCTACCCAAATGGGTTGGTTATTTCCAGCTTTCAAGTTGAATGGAACAGCATCTAACTCGGCATCTGTAATATCTGTTTTGTTTTCAGGATTAATAAATGGAATGAGTCCATCGGCATACCATCCAGTACCTAAAGATAGATTGGTACTGCCTTTTTTGTTAGGGCTGGAATGACTAACGTGAACGTAATGTTCACGGTAAAGTGTAATGTTTGTATTTGAAATTACTCGATTGTTTGAAGCAGACAAATCCGAAACCACAACATTGACATTTGTCAGACCACTATTGGGTGCGCGAATTCCTATCTGAAAAGGTTCATATTCTGCACGTGCCGCGTACAAATCAATCTCGGTTTTAGTTCCTGGTGGGTCTTTTTGTTTTATTCTTTCTAGATTTGAAGCCACCCATACAAAAGGGCGATCATCTGATGATGAGTTGTTAGCTAATAACCCCATGCTTGAACAAGCAAACAAAGTAAATACCGTCGCCAATATCCCTATGATAAATTTGAGTTTGTTAACAAACCTTGTCTTCCTGTTTAAAAGAGACATTTCATTTTTTATTTGGAAGTCGCTAAGTAATAGAATTTTGGGTTGATTGAGAATCATCCAAGGATTTAATGATTTTTTTCCAACCACGCTTGAAACATCAACACATCCCACAAATCATTTTGCCAGTCTCGCTCAGATGACAGATGTTCTGCCCACTTTTGCCTAATCAGTTGTGGATTCAAAAATCCTTCTTGCTGTAGCCGACGTTCATCTAGTAGGGCTTCTGCCCAGTCTCGCAAAGGAACGCGCAACCAGCTAGCAATCGGTATCCCAAATCCCATTTTGGGGCGCTCAATCAATTTTTGAGGTACATATTTATACAAGATTTGACGCAATAGCCACTTGCCCTGACCGTTACGGATTTTCATGGACAGTGGTATGCGCGAAGCTAATTCCACTACACGGTGATCTAAAAATGGAATCCGAGTTTCTAAACTCACACCCATACTCGCTCGATCAACTTTGACCAGGATATCGTCTGGTAGATAATTTATTGTATCGAGGTACATCATGTGTTGGATGAAGTCGGGCAGCTGTGGTGATTGTTGGCGATCGCTATAGGTCATCAAAGACTTTAAACTATTTACTACTAATGCTTCTGGCTCTTTCCAATCAGACATCATTCTTGTGTAGAGAGCTAGGGAATCAGGAACTGCCAAAATTCCAGCAATCCAGTGTAGTTTATCCCCAAGAGTCGGTTGCTGGAGTTTAACTGGCAACAAACTATTAAAGCTAGCCAAACTACGATTCCAAGTTTGCGGCGATAAGCTAGACACCATACCCGCAGCAGCCTGGCGCAGGGTTGGAGGTATCCAGCCAATCTTCTGCCAAATGCTGTGACCCCAAAAATAGCGTTTGTATCCCGCAAATAGTTCATCGCCGCCGTCACCTGAAAGACTGACTGTTACATGCTGTTTAGCAAGCTGGGAGATTAGGAAAGTCGGAATCTGGGAGTCGTCCGAGAAGGGTTCATCATACAGCGTCGGCAGCTTGGGGATGACAGCAAGTGCATCTTTTGCGGTTACATAAAGTTCTGTATGGTCTGTGGCTAAATGCTGTGCCACTGCTTTGGCATAATGTGCTTCATTGTAGCTATCTTCATAAAAACCGATGGTAAATGTTTTCACCGGTTGGCGACTTTGAGCCTGCATTAGGGCTACTACTGTGGAGGAGTCAATCCCCCCTGAAAGGAAGGCTCCTAAAGGCACATCTGCAACCATGCGTAAGCCTACTGCATCTTGTAATAATGCCTCCATTTGTGCCACTGCTTCCAACTCGGACCCTGTGAAGGGTTTAATAACACCTAACTCTGCGGCTTTCTTCGCAGACCAGTAGGGTACAGGATTGGGATGAGCATCTATGCCATTCCAAGTGAGGATTGTTCCAGGTGGTAACTTATAGATGCCTTGATAGATTGAATAGGGTGCGGGTATATATTTATTTCGGAGAAACGCTGCTAAAGCATCGCGGTTGATTTCTGCGTGGAAAGTGGGATGAACTTTCAGGGCTTTTAATTCCGAGGCGAATAAAAAGGTTTGACCCATCCAAGCGTAATATATAGGCTTTTCACCCAAGCGATCGCGCCCCAAATGCAAAATCCGTTCTTGGCAATCCCACAAGGCAAAGGCAAACATGCCATTGAAGCGCCCAATTGCTCCATCTAATCCCCACTGACTAAAGCTAGCTAGCATCACCTCAGTATCAGAACGTCCCCGAAAATGATGGCCTAGTGATTCAAGTTGACGCTTTAACTCCAAAAAATTATAAATCTCGCCATTAAAAACAATTACATAGCGACCATTGGCAGATATCATCGGCTGATGTCCTTCTGGCGAAAGGTCTACAATCGCCAGTCGTCGATGTCCCAATCCAATCCCCACCTCTGCATTAACCCAACTACCACCATTATCTGGTCCACGATGTACCAGTGTGTCTGACATCTGCTGAACTATGTAGGACAGTTCCTCAGAGTTGACTTGTCTAGAAATATTCCAAAAACCAGCAATGCCACACATTGAATGTTAGCCTTTAAATTGAGTTTTTCCAATCAGCACAGATTCATACAATGCCTCGTACTGAGCAACAATAGACTCTAGGGAAAAACATTCAATAATTCTTTTCCGTGCTACTGTGCCTAAAGCTTGCCTACCGTCTGACCCTAGAACGATCAATTCTTTCCAAGCATTAGCTAACGCCTCTGGCTTCTGTCGAGGTACTACCCGTCCCGTATTGCCCACAATCCAGCCCGAGTCTCCTACATCTGTTACTACACAGGGAACACCACAAGACATTGCTTCCCCAATGACATTAGGAAAACCCTCACCGTTATAAGACGAAGAAGCAGCAATATCTAGTGCAGCAGTGAGTCGAGGCATATCTTGACGCTCACCCAGTAAATGTATTTGCTTAACAAGCCCTAATTTATAGATTAATTTGCATAAAATATTATTTTGCCAATCAACTTGAGTACCAGCAAGTATAAACTGTATGTCTGGATAATCCTTCAGTAATAAACTAGCAGCTTGAAGAAAATTGACATGATCTTTCATCGGGTGATAACGAGCTATAAGCCCGATCAACAAAGCATTTTCCGGAATACCTAGTTCTGAACGAACACTGTATTTAGCCTCGACTGATGGCGTGAATTTTTCTGTATCAAACCCATTAGGAATCACACAGGTTTTTTGACTATAATACCCGCTTTGCTCATGCTGAGTGGCGCTAATTTTAGAGTTATAAACAATAGTAGTTGGGAAGTTAGATAATAAAGCACAAAGCTTAATAACAACTGCTGTTGTCAGCTTTTCTAAACGTAGAGAGTAAAGTGAATGACGGATATTCCACAAAACAGATATCTCTTTAGATAGGAAGACACCCGCAAATTGTGCAACAAGATTTCCATGATACATCCAGCCTTGAATTAAATCAGGATTAAATTGACGTACTGTGTCTAGCACTTGCAAAATATTAGCTGGATTAGGCTTTCCTATTTTGATACCAATTGAATAAACAGGGATACCTAAATTTGCGATGCGATCGCCCCATATGCCAATATCCGTCAAACAAACTACAACCGAACTAAAACGCTCTCTATCCAGCCTAGAGAGAAGTTTATAAAGCATATTTTCAGCACCACCCATAGAGAGACTGGTAATAACATAAACAATTTTCATAATTGATGCACATCCTACTCAAAATTTTTGTTCTAGCTGGCTTGTTCTTGTCATAGCAGCCATTAATGAAAACATGATCAAGATATATCGTTCTTGTAAAATATCGTGGCTAAATAGTCCCCATAATAGAATGAAAATACTAAAAGCCCAGGCTATATATTTGGTTTCTCCACGAGCTTTTCGTGTCACAGCATAAACCAATAAAGGTAGAATAAAAACTCCCAAAAATCCATGATCGTCCATGAGGTACAAATACATATTATGTGTAGATATTTCCTCATTCCACATTAGAGTTGAGCCAATTCCATTTCCCCAAAACGGACTTTTAGTAAATAGTTGCCAACCTAGTTTAGCTATGTATAAACGAGAATCAGCAGAATCTTCAGACTCGGAAGGTTGTTGCAACCATTCAAGTCTATTGAGTGTATTTTGTTCTAAGATAAAATTTGCAGGTAAGTCTTCAAAATATGGCAATAATACAATAACTATTAAACCTAGTCCTAAAATCCAATATAGTAATTGGGAGCGGGGAATAATACGCGTAATTACAAAAATAATTACAACAACCAACCAGCCAAAAATAGCTCCACGAGAAAGTGTTAAGAAAGTTCCAAGACCGATTACTAACACAAAAGGTATCCGATACTTTGGACATAGTAAACTTACACTAAAAATCATCCCAAGTACTAATGCTGCTCCAGCCATATTGGGATTTATATAAAATCCTGCTGACCGACCAAGAACACTTAATGAGCTAAATGCAAGTGAATTCAAAAAATCATAAATGTTATTGAATACAGCCAGAATAGTTGTAATTAATACAGTTCTTCTAGCCCAGAGTTGACTTTGTTTATTTTGGGAAAAAAATAATAGAGATATCGATAAAAACACTACTGATAAAATTCTTTTTTTCAACTCCTCTAATGCAATTCCTCCAGGTATTGATAAGATTAAAAACCACAACAAGGAAATGAAGAGATAGCCAAAACACCAAGTTATTAAAGAGTGTAATAAACTTTTGAACTGTAAAAAAATTAATGGTATAGAAGCTAGACCGAAGGCAGAGATCCAAAATAAAGGCGGGAAAGTACTAATCTCTGATTTATACAAATACGAATTGATTTCTGTGAAGAATGTAAGAATAGCAGCTACTGCTAAGGCGCATTGATAATACAACAGTAAATTGAACTTTTTGTTAATAGCTGGATTCATTTAATTTACCATCCTATTGAAGTTTTATTTTAAAAAATCAGCAAAGAAAAAATAAGATTAAATAAATTTAAGAATAACCAAAGTTTTATATTTGACATAAAAAATTACATAATATAAAACTAATTTTTTCTCATAACATTATTAATAATTCTATTTATAGGACAATACAGTTCAGTTAAGCATTTTTTTCCTTCTCTTTATCTCTTTTCTCTGTGTCGCGCCAGTTGCTACCCTACGGGTTCCGCGTTAGCGGTACAAGTCGGGGAACCCGCCCAACGCACTGGCTTCTCTGGGCCTCTGTGGTTCGTTAAAAAAAATGACTTTGACAAAGAGTGCTAGCCTTAACCCAAGCGTATTAATATATAGGACAATACACTTCAGTTAAGCATTGCTTCCTTTTCTTTGCGTCCTACCCTTCGGGAAGCCACTTCTCTGCGAGACGCTCCGCGAACGTGTCTATGCGTCCTTTGCGGTTCGTTAAAAAAATTGATTTTTACAAAGAGTTTTAGCCTTAACCCAAGCGTATTGATTTATAGGACTATTATTTGATTTCTTAAAAAATACGTAGCGTGCGTTAGCGACAGCGTAACGCGCCATTTTTAAGGATTCGGTGCGTTACTTAATTTTATTCAAAAATCAAATCGGATTCCTATAGTATTTATTATTTCAATAATTATTGGCATAAATATCAGATATATTCCAAGAGCGATAAATATTTGGAAGTCGCCTGTTCAACAGAAAAATCCATTGCTCGTTGTACTAATACATCCACACTTATAGAACTTGCCAGTAAATTTAACATTGCGCTAGACATTGCTACTGGATCTCCTACTGGAACTAAAGTCCCTATTTTTCCTGCTGCTAAAATTTCTTTTGATCCGCTCGGACAATCTGTAGCAACCACAGGACAACCACAAGCCATTGCTTCAATTAATACAGTTGGTAATCCTTCCCAACGTGAAGAAAGTATAAAAGCACTGGCATTATACATATAAACATAAGGATTTTCTACAAAACCTGGTAGGGAAACATCATCAGTGATTTTTAACTTATTAATCATTGCCTCAAGTTCAGACCGACATTGGCCTTCACCTAAAATTAGTAGGCGTGCCATTATCTGTTTTCTTAAAAGTGCAAAAGCTTTAATCAAAGTTAAAAAATCTTTTTGTTCTGTTAATCTTCCTACAGCCAGAAAAACTGGAGGATTTCCTTTCTCAAACCAGCAATGTTCCAGAGGAGCTTTTGCTTTACTAAGCAAATCATTATCCACCACTGGATTGTAGATTAGACTGACTTTTCCTCGTACCAAACCAAGTTGGAACTCCAAATCTTGCGCTACACCTGTAGAAACTCCCACAATAGCATCTGCCAGAGGATAAAGCCATTTCATCAGAAATGGCAGAAATTTAGCCCGGAATAACTTTGATTTACTAACTGATAGAGTATTGTGTTCTACTAACACTAATTTAGTTTCTGTACGAGCAAGCTTTTTGGCTAGGACTGCCACTACATTTGCATGGCTCATATGGGATATTAAAGCATATGGTTTGTTTTCCTTTAAGTAATGCGACAAAGGTAAAATTGCTTTCATGACTCGTCCTGCTCCTAAGTTCACTATGGATACTTGCTCAGGTATTTGTTTTAAAAATACTCCTTCTGCATTCGCTATAACTAAGTCTAAAGTTACATCAGATTTTAACATTCCTTTCAGAAGGTTAAGTGTTGCGCGTTCCGCACCACCCCCATGCAAAGTAGGAACAAAAAAAGCAATATGTTTCATAAGTAATCAACCCAATTTGTACAAATAAATTCACGTTACAGCAATTATATTTATAATTTAAAATTGACTTTCATCTCCGCTGGATACAATAGTTATTCTAGTGCTAATATCATCATTTAGCTTATTCATTTAGGATTTCACTGAACGACTGTTCCCACATATTCATTATTTTCTCTAAACTAAATCTTTCTGTTACTTCTGGGGCACGGGCAGCTAAAAATTTTCGCTCTGCTTCATCAGACATCAGTCGTTCTAATGCCGCAGCTAAAGCTGACACATCTTCATTTGGCACTAAAATACCGTCTATACCATGACGAATAATCTCTCGTGGTCCACTTGGGCAATCTGTGGAGATAACTGGTAGTCCACAAGCCATTGCTTCACAGAGCGCGTTTGGAAAACCCTCATGTCGAGAAGACATAACAAAAATGTCTCCCTGCTTGAGAAATTTATAAGGATCATTTACTGCTCCAGGAAGATGAACACGACCAATTAATCCCAGTTGGTTACACAAATCTTCTAGAGTTGGGCGTAATAATCCTTCCCCGAAAATAGTCAATGTCCATTCTGAATAGCGATCCTTAAGTTTTGCAAAAGCTTGGAGTAATAAATCAAAGCCTTTCTCTGGTGCAAGACGTCCCATCGCAATAAGCGATCGCTCACCTAAAAACTTGTATGATGCTTCTTTTCCTCGTGGTGGCAATAACACTGGATTAGGAATAATACAGGTACAGGCTTGTAACTTGGGTGAAAAGTAATTCCGTGCATTCTTAGTTTGAAAGACAATTAAATCTGCAAAAGGATAAGTCCATTGGCACAGTTGTTTCCAAATTATACCTATGGAGTATCTTTCTGGATTGTTACGCTCTGACACGACGATAGGTATTTTCAAGTATCGTGTTGCCAGTAAAGTAATTACATTTGTTTTAGTCATAAAGCTAATCACTACATCAGGTTTGCTATCAGCAATTGCAAATCGGAGTGTTCGGATGCGCTTGAAATTATTCCAGATAGCAGTAATCACATCAGGAGAGTTTTTCGCTATACCTAAAGGAATATGAGAGACACTAGAATCTAGATGGAATTGAGGCATTTTATTATCATCAAAAGTCAATAAAGTAATCTCCCATCCTTTAGCTGCCCAGTAATTTGCCATGATTGACATAACACGTTCTGCACCACCATAGGTAAGGGAATAAATGACTAAAGTTAGACGCATAATTGGTTATTGTTATTAACATTATTTAACCTAATAAAATCTTAATATTTTTCAAATAAATCATTTTAATCTTTCAACCACTTGTCACAAATAAAGTGAAGCATGTATAATTCATTTCTCCTCTAGCACAATTACAGAAACTAAATTCCTGGAAAAACGACACCAACAATAAAACAAAAATGTGAAAGATATTGCATATACACAACTAGTAGATAGAGCAATACCTGCAATTCCTATTTTTTGCATAAAAATGTAATTTAAGATAATATTAGCTATTAAATTCAAGGCTGAACCATACATTAATATATGATTTGCTTTGGCTGCTGAAATCAACCTTACCACCAAGATACTCAGGACATAAAAAGGTATCTGTAAAGCAAAACATGATTGAATATAAGCAACTAAACGAGTATCATTAGCTGTAAATGAACCTCTTTGAAAGAGAATTTTAACTATAGGCTCAGAAAACACAGTTAATAATATCGTTAGTGTAATAGTAACGATAAATATCAACCGCATGTAGTAGTGAAGTGTGCGACGTACCCCTGTCCAATCGTTACACGCCACCATCTTTGAAAAATAGGGGATTACAGCAGTACTTAATGCTGTAGTAGTTAGATTAATTGGGAATGCAACTAACTTATTACCGTAGTTTAGTGCTGCTACGCTTCCAGGTAACAACATTGCTGCCATAGATTGATCTACTAAATTTGTACTACACATTAAAAAACCTCCTGCAATTATTGGGATATACTGACCAAAAACTTGATGCAGGTGGCTATCAAATCCATACCATTTTGGAAATAATGAAATGCCTTGTCTATATAGTGCGACTCCTAAAACAACTGCTTCTAAGAATGCACCACAAACTAGTCCGGCTGTCAATGCAAAGATGCCCCAGGATTTAAGCAGCAAAAGCAATACGAGGCTTACGGTTGGAGTAATGATGGGTGACATAGCTGCTAAAGCAAAACGCTCTCCTGCATTCAAAACAGCACTCCAGATCACAATAATTCCACTTATTAGAACAAAGGGAGCGATCGCACAAAGCAATTGAAAAGTCAGGTTTAATTTTTCAGGACTAAAGCCTGTTGCAATCTTTGGTAGATACAGAGGCGCAGCAGTTATCATCAGTATCGTAGTAATTGCTAGCATTCCCAAGCTCACGATTGTAGCTCCGGAGAACAGCCTTTGAGCTGCTTTTGTACCTTTTTGCTCTCGCACTTGAATATAAGTGGGTATAAGAGCAGCGTTGAAAGAACCAGCAATTACAGTAGTGATCAAAGAAGGAAACAGTAAGGCAATTAAGAATGCATCAATATCATCTCCAGTGCCAAACCTTTGAGCAACCACCAATTCTTTACCTATAGCCGTAACTTTAACCAATGCTGTAAATAAACCAACTGTTACAGCTGCACCAAAAATTTGGCGATTGGTAGAGCCACTTGTCAGCTTCTTCCAGTAATCAACTAAGCTTTGCATTTCTAGCTCTCTCTGCGCCTGGAGTGTCTCTGCGTGAGATAAAAAAATACTTGTGTTAGGGGATGTTTGAAAAGTCTACGCTTGTATCCAGTTACCCCCCTTAATCCCCCCCTTTATTGGGGGGAAACAAGAAAATCCGGTTCCCTCCCCTTTCCAAGAGGAGGGTTAGGGTGGGGTAAAAAAATATTTGATACATCAATCATGACTTTTAAAACATCCTGTTAGAGATTGATTCGGGTTTTTACGTGAGATGCTCCCCTATAAAACTAACCAGCCGAAGGTATACGTGGTAAAGACAATTGAGATAAAATCATATATATTTTCAGCAAATGTAAATATAATTTGCCTTTCATTGTGATGCCATTAACACAGTTAAAATTCTTGACAACTTCTCCACCAAACTTCTCTTTAAACTGATTAATACCTAATTTTTCCTGGTCTGTATTTCCGGTGTACCAGCCACCAAAATCATAAGTCGAAATTCCTAAATTTTTAAATCTCACAATATCTTGCCAGTGATGGTAACGATTCGCCCGTCCTAAAATCGATTGGTAGGAAGTATCATTATTATTTTTCAAGGATGCAGAATGCAAAAGACAGACTCTATTTTTACTACGATAATAAACATGCCAAACTAAAGAATCGCCATTTTTTAACTTGACATGTGAAATATCAATAACATTAGCATCTACGCGATTTTTTAGCTGAGTTCTGTTAATTTTACTCAAGCCTTTTTGGAAAGCAAATAAATCATAAAAATCAGAGAATTTGTTAAGGATGTCAGAGTCAATGCGCTCCCAATATTCGTAAACCACCTGGTCTTTTTGCTCTGCTCGCCTAATCTTATATCTATCATTACTACTGATATTTTCCCAAAGTTCATCATGACTTTTGGTTAAGTCAATTAATCTTGTGTAGAATTCATCAGACTGACCACCTGCAATGGGATGTATCCATTGCCTGTAGTGGACTACATCGACATTACGTAATTCTAGTGTCTCTTCATCAAACCAAACTTCTCCCACTGAAAAGATAAATTTCTTTTTGACAATTAACATCTTTTATTTTCCTCACTTGGTGATTAAAATTTAACTTGTTGAATTATACTTGTAGCTATCAGCTTTTAATTCTGATTGCATACATGTACTAATAATTAAGTTTAAAAAATAATCGATAACGCTTTCCATCCACACATGCGATCCATTTATTTTTATCAATTTGGTGAGGATCTATATGGTGCATACCTGTTTGATTCCAACCTACTCCACTAGCTTTAATAACTGGATTATTTTTGACTTCTTTCTCTTGATAATTTGTAGTTGTCAATTCAGTTATTTCTAGAGCTATAACTTGATTACCATATATCCGCTGACAATCTTGGGTATATCGAATAATTTTGCCATCGCATACTACAACTCTACCTGCTGGTCTTGCTATATTTTTATTTTCCTCGACCACAGGACTTTTAGGATGTTCAATCCAGGAATCCATTAAATCTTTAGAATAATAAAGACGTAAAGTATTCCTTGCTTCTGATGTCGCAGTGAACAGCCACCACAGATTATTGTATTGAAAAATACTAGGATCTACAAAATCTTTTTGCTCGAGTAACTTTTTTGCAAAAGTCCATTTTGTTGGAAAATTAGTTGCTTTATATAAACGAATAGAACTAGCTTCAGAAGTTTCTGGAATCATATAATAGTCATTTTGAAATTTAAATACATATGGATAAGATAAATGAAACGGTTCATCAAGTACAATTTTTTGATAATTCCAATTGTATGCATCATTGCTAGTTGCTAGTCCGATTACTCCTTTATTCTTCAGACTATTCAATACTTCAAAGAACATATACCAAATGCCATCCTCACAAACCATAAATGGGTCGGCAACAAAATCGGCTGGGACATCAGTTATGTCTTTGGCAGTCAAAACTGGATTAATGATTTCTTCTGGACAAACAAAATCCAAAAGAGATTCACCTATATAAATTCCAATTGACCACTCACTTCTTGTTCCTACAAAAATCTTGGCTATATTTTTAATCCCAGTCAAATATCTATCATTAACCCTAGATGCTTTGTCGAATAGCTGGGAGATACTGTTGAGATGAGAGTTTTTGTACATATTTATTCCTGCAATTAAGGTGGAGTTAAAGCTAAACTACTCAAGTTGCTTATACTCCTTACTGTTTCACCTGTGCTAGGATATTCATGTTTGCCTTGATTCTGACGGAAGTATTGCTAGAAATATTTGCTGGCACATAACTATCTAAATATTTGGGTTTATATCCTGGTACTAGTTGCTCAAGCAAAAACAAGATCAAATTAATATCATTTTTCACTGCTGCTTGACACAAAGTTGCTACAGTAACATCCAAATTTTCTGGAATCATCCCACTAGCATTTTTTACTACTAACAGTTTTTCGTGTTCGGTTGGTTCATATTCTTCGCCGGGAATAAATAATTCCTCAAATAACTTTTCTCCTGGACGTAAACCAGTAAATACAATGTCAATATCTTGGTTAACTTCGTATCCCGAAAGGCGAATTAATTCCTTTGCTAAGTCAACAATTTTCACAGGTTTACCCATATTCAGCATTAAAACTTCACCACCACGACCAAGTACCGCAGCCTGCAAAACGAGTTGAACTGCTTCGGGAATAGTCATAAAATAACGACGAATATCTGGATGAGTAACGGTTACTGGGCCACCTGCTGCAATTTGTTTTTTAAAAGTGGGAACTACACTACCTCGACTGCCTAAAACGTTGCCAAAACGCACGGTGACATAAGGATTGCCACTTTCCTTTGCAGCTTGCAGCACCAACATTTCAGCAACTCTTTTACTAGCACCCATCACATTGGTAGGATTAACTGCTTTGTCTGTGGAAATCATCACGAAATGTTTCACATCATATTTCAAAGCTAGTTCTAGTAAATTTTTTGTTCCCATTACATTGTTCGTGATTGCTTCTACTGGATTTAATTCCATGAGTGGCACATGTTTATGAGCCGCAGCGTGAAAAATTACATCAGGTTGGAAGATTTCAAATGCATGTTCTAATCGAAACTTGAAGCGAATATCAGCTATGAAGGTAGAAATATGAGGAGTCTTGATTGATGATTTGCCCTCGTTTTCGAGTACTTGAACAAGTTGTTCTAATTCTTGTTGAATATTGAATACAGAGTTTTCTCCATGTCCCATAAGTATCATTTGGGCAGGATTGCATTTAAAAATTTGACGGCAAAGTTCGCTACCAATTGAGCCACCTGAACCTGTGATCAATACTGTTTTGCCTTTGATAAATTGGTAAACTTTTTCAAAATCTATTTGTACAGGTTCACGTCTGAGTAAATCTTCAATTCGGACATCTCGAATGCTGTCAACTCGCACACGACCATTGAGGATTTCATGTATGCCTGGTAAAGTGCTAGTTTGAGTTCCAGTTGCTTTGCAAATATCTACGATTTCTCGAATAACTCCACCTGTAACTGTTGGCATAGCAATGATAACTTTGTGGATTTGGAGAGATTTTAAAACATCAGGAATTTGATAGCGATCGCCAACTACAGGAATCCCGCGTATGTATGCTCGAAATTTGCGAGGATCGTCGTCAATAAAAGCCACAGGATGAAACCCTAATTGGGGATTTCTTTGCATTTCTTGTACTAAAGAAATTCCCGCATTGCCAGCACCAACTATTAATACACGTTCTTGTGGCTTAAATACTGCACGTTGCTGACTAATTCTTTCTACAATGCGAATACTAAAACGCAGTCCCCCAATGAAAATACACGAAAGTAAACCATCGATTAATGGTAGCGAGCGCGGCAGTATATCCAGTCCTAAATATGCTAGAAATCCAATAGCATCAAAGAATACTGCTTGGATTAATACCGCAATACCCATGAGTATAGTTATATATAAAAGTTCTTCAATACTCGCATAGCGCCAGTAAACTTTATAAAAACTAAAATTCCACAATACAGTCAGTTTGACTGCTAAAAAAAGTATTGTTGCAATTACTAATTGTAATTTATATTCTTCGATGAAAAATTTTCCGTCTAAACCTAGATTCAGAGCTAAAAAAGTTGTTATCAAAAAAACAAGAATATCAAAAATAAACAAATGTCTATTTCTGATATTTAGCAAATCTTTTAATAACTTACTAATTAATTTTTGAGGCAGCCAATTGGAAACAAGTAACAATAATAAATTCATGCCTGTCAAAACCTCTAGGATAATCTAAATAATCATCGGTTGGATTAGACAATCAAATATAGTCATTTATCCCTAAAACAAGTACCTTTACGATAAATCACCCTATAAATGCACATTTTAGGGATTTGAAAATCTAACGAATTGTCTAACTTAGATTAGATTATTAATGTCTAGCAAATTAACTATCTCAAGTTCAAAATTGGGTGTATATCTTGTTGAACATTATCGTTTTTATCAAGGAGATATTTTTGCTCAAAAGAAATACTCCTAATTTTTTAAATCAAACATTTAAAATCAGGTGATAGTCGTTAACACGACTATTAAAACTTGTTGTTGTTGTTAATGTTTTATCGTTCTAACAACTTTGTAGCAGTTTCTTATCTGTTGCGTCATGCCAAATTGGCGTAACTTGTGCATATAAAAAGACATAACCGTATATGCTTATTTGTAGGCTAGTAGTTATTGTTACCGAATAATAAATCCCTGATGAATGAAATTCGCAGTTCATTTTGCAGACAAACAAAACCCGCCTGCGCGGGTTAAAAAGTTTACTATTTCATAAATCTAGGTTAGTAGACTTTGCTTGTATTCTGACTTCTGACTTCTGACTTCTGACTTCTGACTTCTGAATTCTACTAAACCTTTGCTTCCAAAGATTTTAGTAATTCGGTATTCACACCCGATTCACGAGTTAGGGCAATTTTGCCAGTGCGGGCGATTTCTCTGAGACCAAATTTTTGTAAAACTTGCACGATCGCTACCATCTTACCTGGATCTCCCACAACTTCTAAAGTCAGAGAATCTTCCGCCACATCTACGACTCGCGCCCGGAAAATCTGAGACAGTTCGATAACTTCAGAACGATTGCTGCTGGTAGCATTCACCTTTAACAGCATCAATTCTCGCTCTACACAAGGAGTTTCAGTGATATCCTGTACTTTGAGGACATTGACTAACTTGTATAATTGCTTGGTGAGTTGTTCGATCACGCGATCGTCACCGGGTACAACCATCGTAATTCGTGAGACTCCTCCCTGTTCAGCCGGGCCAACAGCAAGGCTTTCAATATTAAAACCACGACGCGCAAACAAACCAGAAATGCGGGACAGAACACCCGCCTCATCTTCTACGAGAACTGAAAGAGTATGTTTCATCTTCGCCAACAGAGGCTAGAGCAGGATTTGAGTAACGCAGACACTAGCTAAGGCTACGCTAGACATACTGCCGCACTAAATTTCTCAGTGCGACCTTTTATTTTAAACTTAATAGCTGCACTCATTGCATATCTAGAAAAAAATTGTTCAAAAATCATCCTCTAAGTAGGAATTCTAGTGAGTGCATATCTTTTTATTGGCAGATGCAGCATTTTTGTAAAGCTTTTATACTCAGATATGAATCAACCTCTAAATACGCTAATAGGAGAAAAGCATTTATGTCTTGGTTAAAAAGACTATTTGGAATGGAAAAACCTCAAAATGCCGAAGTAAATCCTACCGCCCAGGCAATACCCCAAACTCCTAGTCCTACTGCTGCGCCTACCGCTACACAATCAATACCGCCAGAACGTCTAGGATTAAATGGAGAATATGACCAGAGTGGTTTAGCAAAGCGGGTAGCATTGGCATTCGACCAAGATGCCGAACTAGATGATGTTAATACCCTTTGGGTTGCTCAAACAGGTAGCACTGTAGTGCTAAAAGGTAAAGTTCCCAGCCAAGAAATTCTCACCAGAATGATTTCTGTAGCCCGTACTGTGAATGGTGCTACAAATGTTGACAGCAGCCAAACTACCGTCGGATAACAAGAGGGCACAGGAGACAAGGAAAATAACTCTTGTACAGACGCGATGAATCGCGTCTTTCCTAATTCCTCTCAATCCAATCTAAAATCGCTTGGTTCACTTGTTCCGGACATTCATCATGGGGACAATGACCCACATTTTCTAAATTCAGCACTTCCAATCTCTCGTTATATTGAGCAAATTGGCTAGCTAAAGCTGGCGGAACAAACCGATCTTTTTGTCCCCAAATTAACAGCATGGGAATTGTTAAGGTTGGTAATACTGCCTTGACATTGGGACTAAAATTAATTCCAATTGTCGCTTTGAACAAAGCACTAAAAGCCCTCGCCGAACCTCGGTCTTGGGGAGGGCCAGCTAAAATTTCTATCAGTTCATCGGTAATTGCTTCTGGGTTAGCGTAGGCGAGACTAGCCCAGCGACGCAGCACGCCAGGTCTGCGGACAAAGTTAAATACAGGTTTGAGAATCAATGGCGAAGCGACAATATTTTTAATTCCTCTGACCAGTGGTCGCAGAACAGGAGGAATTGCTTCTTGCTCAAGTGAAGGATCGGGTAAACTCATCATCACTATACCCTGTACCATGTCCGGATGAGCGGCGGCGGCGGCTAAAGAAATCAGTGAACCGTTGGAATTGCCGATTAATATTGCTGGTTCACGGATAAAAGTTTGCCAAAAATCGTAAACTTGCTCTACCCAGAGTTCCACGCTGTAATTAGCTGCGGCTTTTTCCGAAGCGCCAAAACCTAGCATATCTAGCGCATAAACTGTGTGATGTTCAGCCAACACCTCTAAATTATGTCGCCAATGACCAATGGAAGCGCCAAAGCCATGTAACAGAATTAGAGGTTGTGTCTTTTCGTCATTTTTGGCAGAGCGAATATAAGTATAGCGAGTTTGCCAGCCCCGCCAAACCCAATCTCTTTGATTACCAACTCTCTCTTGCCAGTGTAGTGTAGTGGTCACGTCGCTTCGCTCCAAATTCAAAATTCAAAATTCAAAATTCAAAATTAATAATCTTCAAAAATAATGAGGCTTGTATCCTTTTTGTTTTTGTTCACAGTTATCTGTAATTTTTTAGTCTTGAAATACTATCAGGACTTACGCAACTGGCACAAATAGCGGGCGGGGTGTAGCTCCGCCACGCAACAATTTAAATCAAACCAAGCACATAGGAACACTTGGGCGTTTTAGTTGCTGAATTAAAT
>NZ_JACJSJ010000057.1 GCF_014698115.1 Nostoc sp. FACHB-973 | reverse complement strand
TAGTAGTAGACGGTGTTTCCTGGCGGATATTGTTAGAAGATTTGCAAACAGCATACGAGCAACTAAGTCTTGGGCAAGCCATTCAACTACCAGCCAAAACCACATCCTTCAAAAATTGGGCGCAACGATTAACAGAATATGCCCAATCAAATATCTTGAAATCAGAACTGAGTTATTGGTTGAGTGCGTCTGAGTGTGCAGTTGCTTCTCTACCTTTAGACTATGCAGATGGAATAAACACTGCGGCATCAGTTAGTACAGTATCAGTGTCATTAGATGAGGTACAAACTCAAGCACTGTTGCAAGATGTGCCGAAAGCTTACAAAACACAAATTAATGATGTCTTGTTGAGTGCCTTAGGGTTAGTTTTGAGCAGATGGACTAATAATGAATCCGTGTTGTTCAACTTAGAAGGTCATGGGCGGGAAGATATTATCGATGGTGTAGACTTATCACGGACTATTGGTTGGTTTACAACGATTTTCCCGGTAGTTTTAAAACTTTCAGCAATAGACTTTGATGATCTTGGAAATGCTTTAAAATCTGTCAAGGAACAACTACGAAAAATTCCCAATAAAGGTATTGGCTACGGCTTATTGCGCTATCTAAATGTTGATCCAGAAATACTAGCTAAACTACAGACAATTCCCACAGCAGAGATTAGCTTCAATTATCTGGGCCAATTTACTCAAGTTGTAAATACATCTTCTTTGATGCAATTGGCTAGTGAGTCTAGCGGACAAAGCCAGAGTTTACAAGGTCAGCGTTCTTGTCTACTAGATGTTAATGCCATAATTACAAACGAAAGGCTGCAAATAAATTGGATATATAGTAGCAATATTCATCAGCAGAGAACCATTGAGAATATTGCCGCTTATTTTGTTGAAACTTTGCAGAAGCTAATTACTCATTGTTTATCGCCGGAAAATGCAGGTTATACGCCAACAGATTTACCGTTAGTCCAACTTAACCAACTGGAACTCGATGGAGTCTTGGGAAGACTAACATTCAAACCGGAACTGGGTAAAACTAATTGGCAAAATCTTGAGGATATTTACGCCTTATCTCCCATGCAAGAGGGGATGCTGTTTGAAAGTTTGTATGCTCCAGACTCTGGTGTATATTTTCAACAGGTGATTTCCACTTTCAACGGGAACCTGGATGTAGAATATTTTGAAAAAGCTTGGCAGCAAGTAGTAGAAAAGCATTCTATTTTCCGCACTGGTTTTGTTTGGGAGTCTTTGAGCCAGCCAATTCAAATTGTCTATCGACAGGTTCAGGTGAGCGTCGAAACTGTAGACTGGCGACACTTATCTGCTATTGAACAGCAACAGCAATTAGAGACTTTTCTTTCTGCTCAGCGACTGATTAGTTTCCAACTCTCCCAAGCGCCATTGATGCGCTTACATTTGTTGGAATTGGATGGCAAAACTTATCAGTTTGTTTGGAGTTTTCATCATTTATTACTTGATGGCTGGTCGTTACCTTTGGTTTTCCAAGACCTATTGGAGTTTTATCAAGCAATTTCTCATGGTGAAGCTTTACCGAAAAGACCAACTCTGGGCTACCGTAACTACATTGCTTGGTTACAGCAACAAAATCGAGATTTAGCAGCAGATTTTTGGCGACAAAAACTTCAAGGTTTTACTGCACCCACTCCCTTGACTGTGGATAAACCATTGTCAAACCAACAGCAGCATTCTGCTTATAGTGAACAACAAATTCACTTAACGGTGTCAGCAACAGCCGCAGTCAAGTCTTTTGTACGACAGCATCAACTGACGATGAGTAATTTGGTGCAGGCGACTTGGGCATTACTGCTGTGTCGCTACAGCCAAGAAGCTGATGTGGTTTTTGGTGCAACTGTGTCTGGTCGTCCGCCTGCACTTGTTGGCGTGGAGTCGATGGTGGGATTATTTATTAATACTCTACCTGTGCGGGTGCAAATCTCTGATAACACTCAACTGCTGAGTTTGTTGAAGGATTTACAAACTCAACAGGTAGAGTCTGAGCAATTTTCCCATAGCTCCTTGGTAGAGATTCAGGCTCTGAGTGATGTTCCTAAAGGTACATCTTTGTTTGAGAGCATTGTCGTCTTTGAGAATTATCCGGTGGATAGTGCTGCTTTACAAGGTAATAGCAGTTTTTCTGTCTCGAATGTTTGGGCTATTGAACAAACAAATTATCCTCTGACGCTTTTAGCTACCACTGGTGAGCAATTGTTGCTGAAGGTCAGCTACGATACCAGTCGATTTGAGTCTGGGGCGATTAGTCGGATGCTGGGTCATTTTGTGACAATGCTTGAAGCAATTGTGGCTAATCCCAGCGAGCGAATTTCTCAATTGCCAATGCTCACAGAAGTTGAGCAACACCAGTTATTAGTTGAGTGGAATGATACTCAAGCGGATTACCCAATAGATAAATGTATCCATCAGTTATTTGAGGAGCAGGTCGAACGCACACCCGATGAAATCGCGGTGGTGTTTGAGAATCAGCAACTTACCTACAGGGAATTGAACTCTCGTGCTAACCAGTTGGCTCATTACTTGCAGTCCTTAGGTGTGGGGGCTGATGTGCTGGTGGGTATTTGTGTCGAGCGTTCTTTAGAAATGGTGGTGGGACTGTTGGGCATTCTCAAGGCGGGTGGGGCTTATGTGCCTCTTGACCCTGAGTATCCAATTGAGCGTTTAAGCTTCATACTAAAAGATGCTCAATTGTCAGTGCTACTGGCTCAACAGGGACTCATTGACAAACTACCTGAACATCAAGGTCAGCTTGTCAACTTGGATACTGATTGGCAAGTGATTTCTCAGTTCAGTCAGGACAATCTAATCACTGCTACACAAACTCGTAGCTTGGCTTATGTAATTTATACTTCCGGTTCTACAGGTCAGCCCAAAGGTGTGCAAATTTCACATAACGCTGTGAGCAATTTCCTATCTGCAATGCAGCAGCGCCCAGGAATTACAAAAGAAGATATACTCCTTGGGATCACTACAATTGCCTTTGATATTGCTGCCTTAGAAATCTTTCTGCCTATAACTGTAGGTGCATCTCTGGTTATAGCCCGTCGTGACGTAACCCTTGATGGCAGAGAGTTATTAGACTTGCTTGTTAAGTCTAAGGCAACAATCATGCAAGCAACTCCAGCTACTTGGAGATTACTTTTAGAAGCCAACTACCAATCTAGCCATCTAAAAGTCCTTTGCGGGGGTGAAGCTTTACCTTGGGATTTAGCCAATCAATTGCTTGCTAGGAGTGCTTCTTTGTGGAACCTTTATGGACCGACAGAGACGACGATTTGGTCATCAGTATGTCAACTTGAATCCCAGGATAGCTTGATTTCTATCGGTCGTGCGATCGCCAACACCCAACTTTATATCCTCGACCAAAACTTGCAACCAGTACCCATCGGTGTACCCGGAGAATTACACATCGGTGGTGCAGGATTAGCACGCGGCTACTTCAACCGCCCAGAATTAACACAAGAAAAATTCATCCCCAACCCGTTTGACAAGTCACTTGTCAAAGGTGAAAAGTCAAAATTATACAAAACCGGGGACTTAGTACGTTATTTACCAGATGGCAACATAGAATACCTGGGACGCATCGACAACCAGGTAAAAATTCGGGGCTTTCGTATCGAATTGGGCGAAATAGAAGCAGTCCTGGGCCAACATGAGCATGTGCAAGTATGTTGTGTCATTGCACGCGTTGATAATCCAGGGGATAAACGCCTAGTCGCCTACATCGTTCCACAGCCACAGCAGACACCGAAAGTTAGTGAACTGCATAGCTTCCTCAAGGAAAAGCTACCACAGTACATGGTACCTTCTTTCATAGTCATCTTAGAATCTCTACCACTAACTCCCAACGGCAAAATAGACCGCCGCGCCTTACCAGCACCACAGCCAAGTAGTGAATTATCAGAAAAATACGTCGCCCCACGCACCCCCATCGAAGAAATACTGGCACTGATTTGGACACAAGTCCTGAAAGTAGAGGTTGTAGGCATACATGATAACTTCTTTACCTTGGGAGGACACTCACTACTAGCAACGCAACTCATTTCCCGCGTGCGTACCAGCTTGAAAGTAGAACTACCATTGCGTAGCTTATTTGCAGCACCAACAATTGCCCAATTGTCCCAAAACATTCAACAGTTGCAGCAACAAGACTTGGAACTTTCTGCACCACCCATCTTGCCAAGAATTGAGAACGCAGAACTACCACTGTCTTATGCTCAACAGCGTTTGTGGTTTTTAGACCAGTTCGAGCCGAATAGCGCCTTCTACAACATCCCTGCGGCTTTGCGTCTAGTGGGGACTCTCTCATTTGCAGCTTTAGAACAAAGCTTAAAAGAAATTATTCAACGCCATGAAACATTACGGACTAATTTCATCACAATCGATGGAAAAGCAACTCAAGTCATTCAAACACAAACGAATTGGACAGTAAGAGTAGTTGATTTCAAGGATTTATCTACAAGTTCTTCAGAAATCGCTTTACAGGAATTGGGACGACAACAAGCACTTCAACCTTTTGATTTAGCGTCGGATGTATTAATCAGAGCGACATTAGTAGTGCTGTCTGAAACAGAACACGTGTTAATAGTGTGTATGCACCATGTTGTCTCAGATGGCTGGTCAATTGGTGTGTTTGTCCAAGAGTTAACAGCCCTGTACAATGCTTATTCAATCGGTCAGCCTTGTTTGTTACCACCACTGCCAATTCAGTACGCAGATTTTGCTATTTGGCAGCGAGGCTGGTTGCAAGGGGAAGTACTGCAAAAACAATTGAGTTACTGGCAGCAACAACTAGGAGACGCATCGACATTCTTGGCACTACCCACAGACCGACCAAGACCTGCTGTGCAGACTTATCATGGTGCATATGTGGAATTTGCACTGTCTGTTGAACTGACTCAAAAGTTGACACAACTGAGTCAGCAACAAGGCGTCACCTTATTTATGACCCTGTTGGCAGCTTATGATACATTACTTTACCGCTACACAGGACAAACAGACATTTTAGTGGGGACACCAATTGCCAACCGCGATCGCACCGAAATAGAAGGGCTAATTGGCTTTTTTGTCAACACATTAGTTTTACGGGCTAATCTTGATGGCGATCGCACTTTTCAAGAATTACTGCCTGAAATTCGGGAAATGGCACTAGGCGCTTATGCTCATCAAGATTTGCCCTTTGAAATGCTAGTAGAGGCATTGCAGCCAGAACGAGACCTGAGTCATACACCATTGTTCCAGGTGATGTTTGTCCTGCAAAATGCACCCATGTCACAAGTAGAGTTGAGTGGGTTAACTATAAGCCATCTGCCAATAGAAAGCGCCACAGCAAAGTTTGACCTGACCTTAACAATGGAAAACACTGCCACTGGACTAGTGGGAGCATGGGAATACAACACTGATTTGTTTGATGCCTCCACCATTGAGCGGATGACGGGTCATTTTGTCACCTTACTGGAGGCAATTGTGGAAAATCCCAAACAGCGAATTTCCCAATTGCCAATGCTCACAGAGTCTGAAGAGCGGCAGTTATTAATTGAGTGGAATGATACTCAAACCGATTATCCAATAGATAAATGTATCCATCAGTTATTTGAGGAACAGGTAGAACGTACCCCGGATGCAGTGGCAGTGCGGTATGAAAATCAACAACTCACCTATGGTGAATTGAATAGTCGGGCTAACCAATTGGCGCATTACTTGCAGTCCTTGGGAGTGTCAGCTGATGTGCTAGTGGGTATTTGTGTCGAGCGCTCAATAGAAATGGTGGTGGGATTACTTGGGATTCTGAAGGCGGGTGGGGCTTATGTGCCACTTGACCCAGAGTATCCAACTGAGCGCTTAAGCTTCATGTTAGAAGATGCTCAAGTGTCAGTACTGCTAACCCAAAATCATCTGGTTGACAAATTACCCCAGCATCGGGCGCATGTTGTTTGCTTAGACACAGGCTGGCAAATCATTTCACAGTTGAGTCAAGACAATCTGCTCTCTGGTGTCCTTGGAAATAACTTGGGTTACGTGATTTACACAAGTGGTTCCACAGGTCAACCTAAGGGTGTAGCCATGAATCAGTCTGCTCTTTGCAACCTCATACTGTGGCAAGTGCAAAATACGACAATTCCTGGTGGAGTCAAAACCCTGCAATTTGCACCTGTGAGCTTTGATGTTTCGTTTCAAGAAATGTTCTCGACGTGGTGTTGTGGAGGCACATTGGTGTTGATTGGGGAGCAATTGCGCCGGGAACCATTGGCTTTATTAGATTTACTCCAACAACAAGCTGTTGAAAGACTATTTGTTCCGTTTGTTGGTTTACAGCAACTAGCCGAAGTTGCTGTTGCTAGTGAATCAGTTACTAGTCATCTCAGAGAAATTATTACTGCTGGGGAACAGTTACAGATTACTCCCGCCATTTCCAACTGGTTGAGTCAGCTAACTGACTGTACTCTGCATAATCATTACGGTCCATCGGAGAGCCATGTTGTCACCAGTTTGACTTTGACTGATTCAGTGGAGAGTTGGCCGCTACTTCCTGCCATTGGTCGTCCCATTGCCAATACGCAAATCTACATCTTGGATGAATATCAAAACCCTGTACCTGTGGGTGTACCAGGAGAACTGCACATTGGTGGTGTCGCTTTAGCACGTGGCTACCTCAACCGTCCAGAATTGACACAAGAGAAATTCATCCCTAACCCGTTTGACAAGTCACAAGTCACAGGTCACTTGTCAAAATTATATAAGACTGGGGACTTAGCGCGTTATTTGCCAGATGGCAACATCGAATACTTGGGGCGCATCGATAATCAGGTGAAAATCCGGGGCTTCCGCATTGAGTTGGGCGAAATTGAAGCCGTACTGAGCCAACACGAAGATGTGCAAGCATCTTGCGTCATCGCACGTGAAGATAGTCCAGGCGATAAACGGCTAGTCGCCTACATCGTTCCACAAAAAGAGCAGACACCCACAGTCAGCGCTGTGCGTAGCTTCCTCAAAGAGAAGTTACCAGAATACATGGTTCCTTCAGTAATAGTCATCCTCGAGTGTTTACCGCTAACTCCCAGTGGCAAAGTAGACCGCCGCGCTTTACCAGCACCTTTGAACCCCAGTGGTTCGGACACATTTGTTTCTCCTCGGAATACTGTAGAACTGCAACTGGTGCAAATCTGGTCAAAAATTCTCAAGGTTGACAATGTAGGGGTAAAAGATAACTTTTTTGACCTCGGTGGTCATTCCCTGCTAGCTCCCTCCTTAATGGCTCAGATTAAACAGCAGTTTGGTAAAGATATTCCCTTAGCCATCCTCTTCCAAAATCCAACAATTGAAGACTTAGCATCTGTAGTACAAAAAGATACGAATGCTTATAGTTGGTCTCCGTTGGTTGCAATTCAGCCAGCCGGTTCCAACCCACCTTTCTTCTGTCTTCCAGGTGCTGGTGGCTATCCGTTCTACCTTTATAACTTAGCCCGTTGTCTGGGTTCAGATCAGCCGTTTTACAGTTTCCAAGGCCAGCGTCGGGATGGAGAATTAGCGGCAATCAGCCAAGTTCAGGATATGGCTGCCCAATACCTTGAAGCAATACAAGCTGTGCAGCCTGAAGGCCCGTATTTTTTGGGCGGACATTCTTTTGGCGGTAAAGTTGCGTTTGAAGTAGCTCAACAGTTACTGCTTCAGGGAGAGGTGGTGGCTCTAGTTGCTATTTTTGATACCACAGCACCCACCGTTCAGCTAAAGCGAGAAGAAATGGATGATGTTCAATGGCTGATTAACACTGCCAAACTCTTCCAACTTACGTTCACAAAGGATTTGGATATGGATACCGATCTGCTTTTATCTTTAGCTCCAGAGGAGCAATTTAAATATGTTCTAGATTACTTTAAAATACTTGACGTTCTGCCTCTCGATGCCGACATCACATATTTGAAGCGTTTGATCCAAACTTTCAAGGCTGATGATAAAGCTTTCTACGAATATCTACCACAACAGGTCAATCCGATCGCAATTACTCTTTTTCGCGCTAGGGACTTTTATCAAAAAGAGCATCCTGCGTTACAACAGTCTGAGCTTTTAGAGGATTCAACCTGGGGGTGGAGCGCGTTGTCTAGGGAACCAGTGGATGTCCACTTAGTTCCAGGCACACATGTGACGATGATGAATCAACCCCATGTCCAGGTTTTAGCAGAACGGTTGAAGGCTTCCATCAAGCAGGGAATAAAAAAAATGGGACTGTCGGAAACGCTTAGCTAATTTTTGCCACGTTACTGAAAACAGAAAGGATTTAACTGGGAGTGGGTGGCTTGTATCTGCTTATCTTCTTAGAGGATGAACAGGTCTGCTATTAATTCCCAGTGTTCTGATGTCAGATTGTTACGGTATGCTTTACTAGAGAAGACGCAAAGTAGCGGGAGATTCAGTGACGCCGAGAAACTTGTATTCTCCAACGGGAAGAGCGAATGGTTTAAAGCAAGCGAATTTATTCGGGAAAGCAAAAAAATTTTCACCTCCTTAAAAAATCCCCTGAATTTATTCATCGGGTTTACACGTATCTTTGTGTCCTCTTCTCAATCATTCACTCATAAGGTGCTGGTTTATACAAATCTCTGTATACCCCTGGTGAGTTTTATTGCAATACCCCGCAATTTTCAAACATCCTTTCATATCAAATTTGGCTAATTGCACATACAATCTTGTAATCAACAGGTTTGTAGCTTGTTTTTGGTGTGGTTGTTCAATCAGATATGATATCCTATCATCGTTTTCCGTAGTTAAGTGATACAAAATTTTTGACTTATTTGTAGAGTATGCAAACCCAAGTTCTTCGCGATCAAACATTAACAAATAAAACTTCTGTGTTTTCGGCTTTTAATCGATTTTGGCAGAATATAAAAGCGATCGCACTGCCTTACTGGTATCCCACAGAATCAGGAAAAAGAGCATTTTCAGACGTTATTCGTGCCTGGGGAATGCTCGCTCTGATGATTTTATTAATTATCGCCATTGTAGGCGTAACCGCCTTTAATAGCTTCGTGAATCGGTATTTAAGCGATGTTCTGATTCAAGATAAAGATTTGACTAAATTTGTTCAGATTTTATCGGTTTATGGCGGTGCCCTGATTTTGGGAACCTTGTTGCTAGGATTTTCTAAATTTATCAGAAAAAAAATAGCTCTTGATTGGTACGAGTGGCTGAATAATCACATTTTAGAAAAATATTTGAGCAATAGTGCGTATTATAAAATCAACTTTAGATCCGATATTGATAACCCAGATCAACGTCTATCCCAAGAAATCGAACCCATTACCAGGATTGCTCTGAGTTTTTCAGCTACTTGTTTGGAAAAAGTGCTGGAAATGACGACTTTTTTAATCATCCTCTGGTCAATTTCCAAATTTGTCGCAGTTATTCTGATTATTTATACGACTATAGGCAATTGTATTGCTATTTATTTAAGTCAAGAAGTAAATAAGATTAATGAAGAGGAACTCAAATTTGAAGCCGAGTACAGTTATTCTCTGACTCATGTACGAAACCACGCTGAATCTATCGCTTTTTTTCATGGAGAAAACCAAGAATCAAATATAATAATGCGAAGATTTAGCAAGGTCGTGAAAAATACTAAACGCAAGATTGATTGGGAAAGAAGTCAGGACATTTTTAACAATGGATATCAGGTTGCTATCCAATTATTTCCGTTTGTAGTATTTGGTCCTTCATTTATTAGAGGTGAAATTGATTTTGGAGAAGTTGGACAAGCCAGTTTAGCTTGCAATCTGTATGCCACTGCACTAGGAACATTAATAGCTGAATTGGCAACTTCCGGACGATTTTCCAGTTACGTTGAGCGTTTAACTGAGTTATCAGATGTGTTAGAAGGTGTCACCAAGGAACCAGAGAATGTAAGTACTATTAAAACAATAGAAGAAAACCGTCTTGCTTTTGAGAATGTCACCTTACAAACACCGAATTATGAGCAGGTAATCGTCGAAGATTTATCACTTTCTGTTCAACCAGGAGAAGGTTTATTGATTGTCGGGCCTAGTGGTCGGGGTAAAAGTTCTCTCCTGAGAGCGATCGCTGGTTTGTGGAACGCGGGAACTGGTTGTTTGGTGCGTCCTCCCCTAGAAGAAATCTTATTTTTGCCCCAACGCCCTTATATAATTTTGGGAACTTTGCGCGAACAGTTACTCTATCCCCAAACAAATCGTAAAATGACGGATGCAGAACTCAAAGAAGTATTGCAACAAGTAAACTTGCAAAACTTACTGAGTCGAGTTGATGACTTTGATGCAGAAGAAGTCCCTTGGGAGAATATATTATCTTTGGGAGAGCAACAACGTCTTGCTTTTGCACGACTCTTAGTTACCCGTCCTAGCTTTACTATATTAGATGAAGCAACGAGTGCTTTAGATTTAAAAAATGAAGGTAATTTATATCAACAGTTACAATCAACGAAAACAACTTTTATCAGTGTTGGACACAGGGAGAGTCTGTTTAATTATCATCAATGGGTTCTAGAACTTTCACAAGATTCTAGTTGGCAACTTGTGACCGTAGAGGATTATCGGCTGCAAAAAGTCCAAGAAATGATTACTAATCCTCCTGTAAACTATCAAATTCCAATAGATGTTTCACCACAGAATCAATCACTGAGTCAACCAGAAACAAGCACTATTTTAGGGCTTTCTCATAAGGAAATGCAGATATTAACAGATACTTCCATTAGCACTATCAGAAGCAAGGCAAGCCTTGGTAAGCCGATTCAAACTAAGGATGGCTTTACTTATTGCTATAACAAAGACCCCAAGGTTTTGAAATGGATCAGAGTTTAGGGTTCTGCTGTTAATATCGCATGAGTTTTGCGAAGCGGTACTAGGTATGGCGATCGCTTAAACTATGCTTCATACCTCCATTCAGCAACGCCAGTAAAGGACTTCCAGAAAATAAATTATCCCAAATTGTTTGTACATTTTTCGGGTAGCACAGCTGTGCTACCCTACGATTGAATGTTTTTTTCCTTGGAAATCCCTAAGTAATATTCCCCCTCATTTAGGGAAAATCGATATAATTCTCGCTAAAGACATTCTTCAATGAATATATTTACAAAAGCCAAGTCAGCTTTTGTAACATAATTTTTACAGTTATTAATTATTATTTATTAAGTGTTTTAAATATTTTAATTAATCGCTTAAGTGTCTTAACTGTCTTAACTGTCCACCAAATTAATCACTTAACTGTCTTAACTGTCTTAACTGTCTTAACTGTCCACTTAATTAATCTCTTAACTGTTTTAACTGTCCACTTATTCTTGTTTTACCTGCTATTGCATTTTCTTGATAAAACTGAGATTATTTGAAAGCTTAGGCTAAAGTCTTAGTTTCAAGAATAAGCTAATTTAATCAGAAAATTTATTAAACAAAATTCAGTTGGGTATTCTGACCAAAAAAGCGTCTGAATAACTGGGTTTAAGACCCCCACCAAATTTCAAATTTGGTGGTCAATAAGACAGTGGCGGGTCTGAATGCCCCACGCTCAAGAATTCTGAATTCTGTATTCTGCATTCTTCTTCAACTCTGACTTTAAATAAATATCCTTTAATCAGGAGTACTTATAGTATTACAAAAGTAATATAATTGGTTAATCAATTAACGAAATGTTAATTTCATCAAAAAAAAACAAAGAAAATTTTTAATGTAATTAAAATTTTATTCTCTAAATCAGTTAAAATAAAATGGTTTATTTAAAAACCATTGAGTGTTAAAGAGATTTTGACTCTCTATTCACCTATTAACTAAATAATCATAATTAAACTCTGAGCAGAGTAAATGTTTGGGATACCATCAATACTTGATTAAAGATTATAAAATAATTATGACGGTATCAAAAAAGCTCTAGTATAATTTGTTAATTACAATAATGACAAGTCAGAGCCATTTTCTTTCTACTGGAGAAAAAATAGGAAAAATGTAGCTCCAGGGACTTGCTGAATCATTAAAAATTTTCCCCCATTCTTTTAGTTGTTGATTATTAATATTTTTTCCACATCCTCTAACCACTTATGACACTTAACTTATCTCAAATTGGTGTTCAAATGTCCAGCCTAACAGGTGTTAGAGGGATGATGAAAGACGTTCAAGAAACACTACAAAGCAAGCAAGGGCAAGAATTTCTGGTTTTGAGTGCTGGAAATCCCTTGCTTTTGCCAAAAGTTGAGCAGATGTGGCGGGAATGTGACGCAGAACTTTTAGCTAGTTCTGAATATGGTGAAGTAGTTTGTCGTTATGGTTCAAGTCAGGGTTACGTCCCATTTATTCAAGCGATCGCTGCATATTTTAATCGTCGGTATGGACTTTCATTAAGTGAACGCAACATTTTAATTACTCCTGGAAGTCAAATGTTGTATTTTTATGCTGCTAATGCTTTTGGCGGCTACACAAGGGACAAAGAATTAAAGCAAATTGTCTTACCATTGAGTCCTGAATATACAGGTTACGGTGGAATTAGTTTAGCACCAGAGGCCTTAGTTTCCTATAAACCAACATTAGATATTGATAGCTATTCTCACAGATTCAAATATCACCCGGACTTCAACAACCTAGTGATTACAGAAAACACTGGTTGCATCATCTTCTCTCGTCCTTGTAACCCTACAGGCAATATTTTATCCAACGATGAAATCAAAAAAATTGTGGCTCTTGCGAGACCATATAATATTCCCGTATTCATAGATTCTGCCTATGGACCACCCTTTCCAGCATTAAATTTTCAGGATATGATACCCGTGTTTGGAGAGAACATAGTACATTGTATGAGCTTTTCCAAAGCGGGTTTGCCAGGAGAGCGAATTGGCGTTGCTATTGGCGACTATAAAATCATTGAAGTTCTAGAATCTTTTCAGACAAATTTATGTATACACCCTTCTCATTATGGGCAAGCGATCGCTGCTCGTGCTATCAACTCTGGTGCCCTTGAATTCGTATCTCAAGAAGTCATCAGACCCTTTTACAAAAATAAGTTTTCTGTCCTCGAAGCCAAACTCGACCAAGTGATGCCCAAAGATTTACCTTGGTTTCTACATCGGTGCGAGGGAGCAATTTATGGTTGGTTGTGGTTCAAAAATTTACCGATCAGTGATTGGGATTTATATGAAAAACTCAAGCATGTGGGTGTAATTGTTGTACCTGGTAGGTTTTTCTTCCCTGGTTTAGAAAAAGACTGGTCACACCAGTATCAATGTATACGTATTAGCCTGACAGCCAGCGATCGAGACATCGAAACTGGTATAGAACGTTTAGCAGAGGTCGTTCAAAATGTTTATCAATCAGCAGTAGTTCCTAGTATTTAGAACTTATCTATTAGGAATTGAAGACTTATGGCTGATGCCAAAATGTGGAGAGATTTTAACTGCAAACCTGGTTTAATCAAACTTTCTTAATTACGAGTTACGAATTATCTTATTTGGAGATGGAGATATGGTAACAAACAACGTATATACCCAATCAGTTCTGACATTTGATGGTCAAGATGATTACATAAGTTTTGGCAGAAAGGATATTGATGGAGTTTTTGCAGAGGGGAGTTCAGCCTTTACAATTTCGGGATGGATCAATCCTCATCAACTCACAAATAAAGCCAGTAGTTACGGGACGCGCAATGTTTTTTTTGCTCGTTCTTCAGATCGATACAGTGATAATTTTGAGTTCGGCATCAGTGAAGATGGGAAACTAGATGTATACATCGATGAGAAGGTTGACAATGTTATCAAAACCTTTGGCGATGGAGAATTAACTGTCGGACAATGGCACTTCTTTGCGATTGTTTTCAGCAAAGGTCAACTGACCATATATCTAGATGACCATGAGTATTTTGGCTATTGCACAGGTGACTCTTTAAACAAAGCAACTAGTGCTGTAACTCTTGGTGCCACTTTACACAACAACATATATTTCACAGGACAACTAGCTAACATTAGTGTTTGGAATTACCCCTGTCCCCCGGTAGAAATCCAGAACCATCGCGATCGCCCTCTGGCTGGTAATGAACAAGGATTAGTAGCCTATTGGCCACTAAACGAAGGAGAAGGAACAACCGTCAAAGATCAGACGGTAAATGCCCATAATGGCACCTTACATGGCAATCCCAGTTGGGATTTAGCAGAAATTCCCTTTGGAATTAAGCAATTATCAAATGAGGGCAAAAAACAAGACCAAACAGCAAGTAGTTCCCAGGAGGTAAACCCTGAGGAAATTGTGGTGGTGGAGTTGGTAAGCGAGGCGATCGCAGTTGATGAAACTACGGGTGAAATCGAGTTGCAGGAAGTGTCTGTTGAAGTTGTCTCCATTGTAGAAACTGATGTCTCCACTGAACCGACACCTGTGAATCCCAAAGGAAAAAAAGGGACAAAAAAACAAAGCGAAAAATCTGCGAACATTCAAACTCTCCAGCCAAAAGAGGCGCAAAGCGAAACTACGGAAACCGAAATTGCAGCCATTATTCAACAGCAAGAACAACCCCAAACATTAACTCAGGAAGAATCGCAAAAAACTATGAATACGACACCTAATCCTAAATATAAAATACTCGCTATTGATGGAGGCGGTATTCGGGGCATTATCCCAGCACTGGTACTAGCAGAAATTGAAAAACGTACACAAAAGCCAATTTCTAGTTTATTCGATTTAATTGCCGGTACTTCTAGCGGAGGAATTCTGGCACTCGGATTAACCAAACCCCGATTAAATTTACAAGCACCTGATAGTCCACCGACTGCTGAATACAGTGCCGAGGAACTCGCGCAAATATATATCGAATATGGGGCTGAGATATTTTATGAGCCATTCTTTGAACAATTACTTGGTCCACTAGAAGATATATTTGTCCAACCCAAATATTCTTCGGACGGAAGAAAAGAAATTTTGCGGCAATATTTTGGAAACAGCCCTCTAGAAAAAAATCTCAAAGAAGTTTTCGTGACTAGCTATGATATCGAACAGCGAATACCTATATTCTTTACAAATAAAATTGAAAAACAACAAACAGAATCCAGGAAGTTTCGCAAATTGTGCTTAGGTTTTACACTCACAGATGCAGCACTGGCAACTAGCGCAACTCCCACTTATTTTGCTCCATATCAGGTTGGTACTTCCGAGAATCCCAACGGTTTCTATAGTTTAGTCGATGGCGGATTAGTTGCTAATAATCCAGCTAATTTGGCTATTTCTGAGGCGCAAATTAGTAGACAGGAACAAAAAGAAATTCTCAATATAAATGATATCTTGTTAGTTTCCTTGGGTACTGGTTCCCTGACAAGTGTCTACCCTTATAAGGATGTTAAAAGCTGGGGACTTTTACAATGGGCAAGACCGCTGTTAAATATTGTACTTGATGGTGGTAGTGAAGTAGTCGCCGGACAATTAGAACGGTTATTTCAAGCTAGTAATCAAGGTACTCAAACATCTTATTATCGTTTTCAAACCTTCCTCACAAGCGAACAGGAAGCAATAGATAACATCAAACTAGAAAATATCCGTCAGCTACAAGGATTAGCCGCTCGAATCATTCAAGAAAGAAATCAAGAAATTGATGAGTTGTGTAGTCTGTTAACAACTTAAATTTCACCTTGACTTTTATCATGAGTGTGTGAAAAATGGAAACTCTGCCGATCAAAATTTACGATGACACCCTGCGAGATGGAGAACAACAAGCAGGGCTTTTCTTCTCTTACTCAACCAAATATGAACTCGCCCATTTAATTGACCAAACAGGAGTTGATGGGTTTGACATCATGCCCTGTGTCTGTGACGAAGAAGCGAAACTCGCTAAAAGATTAGTATCAGAAGGATTAGGTAGTCAGATTTTTGCGGCTACCTTAATGAACAAGCAGTTTATTGATTTAGCAAAGGACTGCGGCATTAATCGGATTATCCTGATCTATGCCCTTTCCGATCGCCTTCTATTCTTACGAGACCCTCAGATCCGTCTGATGAGCGAGTTTCAAGGGAAAACCATTGATGACAATATCCCAGCAAACATCATCAATGGAATTCGCCAAAATGCTATTGATTTAATCGTCGAAAATTTGCGCTATGCCACCACAGTAGCTGGACTGAGGGTAGACTTTGCCGCCGAAGATGCCTCAAGAACCGATTTTGACTTTTTAGTCCAATGTATCCGTTCCTTTAGTCCTTATATTGAAAACTTTGTTGTCTGTGACACGGTGGGAGTCCTGAGTCCAGAAAAGAGCTATATCTGGATTAACGACCTGCTGCAATCCACTACAAAAGTTGCTTTCGGGGTACACTACCACAATGACATGGGTATGGCTCTGGAAAATACTCTCCAGTCGGTTATGGCTGGAGCGACTTTAGTATCGGGCACCTTCGGCGGTATTGGCGAACGAGCCGGAAATGTTGCCATCGAGCAGGTATTGAATGGCTTGCGAGTCCGCTTCGGAATTGAAGTTAAAGGAATTAACTATGATGCTATAGCCCCTGTGACTGATTACATCGAGCAAATGGGGATTCGTCCCGCCCCTCCTTACTCTCGAACTGCTCAACGCCACGAAACAGGTGTGCATGTCAATTCTTTGTTATCAGACCCCAAAAGCTATGCAGTTTTTCCTCACAGCGCCATAGACGTTGTATTTGGCAAATGGAGTGGAGTGAGTAATTTTCAATATCTATTTGAAAAGCAACTGCAAAACCCTCAACCCAGAGAGCAATACGAGAAAATGCGCTCAACGATTAAATCTCTTGCTACTGAGCAAGAACGCTATTTTACAGCTAACGATGTCTTGGAATTCTGGAAAAATGGGGTTTTTAAGTAATCCATCCTATCGAATCGTCGCCATTCCTGGGGAAGGAATTGGGCCGGAAGTTGTCCAAGCTTCCTTAAAAATTCTGCAACAGGTAGCTGAAATTGAGGGCTTTAGTTTACAGGTAGACTATGGCTGGCTGGGCGCGATCGCCTTTGAGCAGCTGGGTAGTTATTGCCCTCAAGCAACTCTTGAATTGTGCGATGGAGCCGATGGCATTGTATTTGGTGCGGTTACTGAAGGCGGACTATTAGAACTGCGAAAACATTTCGACTTTTTTTGCAATCTGCGCCCGATTCGTAGCGTTAAAAGTTTGCTGGATAAATCCAGCCTGCGACCAGAAAAAGTGCAAGACCTCGATCTTTTGATCGTCCGAGAATTGGTAAGTGGGATTTATTTTGGCCCATCTGGACGTGCTTCAGATGACAAGGGAGCTTATGGTTACCATACCATGCGCTATTACGATGAAGAAATTCGTCGCGTTGCTCGTAAGGCTCTACAGCAAGCCGAACAGCGGCGAGGATTACTCACCGTAGCTCACAAAGAAAACGCTTTGCCTCATCTGCCTTGGACTCGTTTAGTGCAAGAAGAAGCCAAGGAATTTGACGGCGTTGTTGTTGAGTCAATGTTGGTGGATAACTTAGCCATGCAAATGGTTTTAAATCCCCAGCGGTTTGATGTAATTTTGGCGGGCAATTTATTTGGAGATATTCTCAGCGATATTGGCGGTGCCTTAGTTGGTTCCATTGGCTTATTAGGATCGGCTAGTCTGAACGCTGATGGATTTGGTTTATACGAAGCGATTCATGGTACAGCTCCAGACATTGCAGGTAAGGGAATTGCCAATCCTCTGGGAACTTTGGGAGCGTGTATTTTAATGCTTCAGCAATGGGGAGAAGAACGAGCTGCCCAACGAATTATTCAAGGGCAAGAACGAATTTTAGACAAGGGATATCGGACAGCCGATTTGGCTCCCCAAGGAGGAGAAATCTTTGTCAACACTGAAACCTTAGTTGACCTTTTGCTGGAAGAACTTTCAGTAGTGCCACATTCGGAATTAGGAGTGATTTATGAGTCCCGCAAATAACGTTTTGCATTTGGGAGATGATATTAATACTGATGATATTATTCCTGCCAATCGGGCAACAACAGACGATCCCGAACACTTAAAACAGTATGCTTTAGAACATATTATTGGCGAAGGCGAACTTTTAAAATACAACGCGATCGCCGCCGGAGAAAATTTCGGCTGTGGTTCCAGTCGAGAAGTTGCTCCCATTGCCCTACAAGCTGCTGGAATTGAAAAGATTCAGGCGCGATCGTTTGCCGAAATTTTTTATCGCAATAGCATTAATATTGGACTTTCCCTGGAAATTTTGGGAGAAAAACAGCAGAATCCAGTGGTAGATGCGATCGCACTTGCAGGCGGGCTAATGTCTTTTAATCAAATGCGTCGTCAGGGGCAAATCACCATTCCTCCCAGCATTACCCCCCCACGACCCATGACTTTAGTCGAAAAACTCCTAGCTAAAGCCTCCGGTAATTCTTACGTCCAACCAGGGGAAGTAGTTTTTGCCCAGGTCGATTTAGCCTTATCCCACGATGCTGTAGCAGGTCCTGTAGCCAAGATATTTTATAAACAGTATGGGGCAGAGGCAAAATTGTGGGACTCCCAACGAGTGGTTTTAGTCGCCGATCACTTTATCCAAGTCAACGACATTCGTGCTGATCATAAAGCCCATATCATGTACGAACAGATGGTTCAATTTGCCCAAGACCAGGGATGCCACTTATTTGATGTCGTTTCCCCAGGTGAAGCTGCCGGCATTTGCCACGTTCTACTACCAGAAAAAGGATTTGTCCGGCCAGGGATGCTGATTGCTGGTACAGATTCTCATACCTGCACCTACGGAGCCTTGGGAGCCTTTTCCACAGGGGTAGGAACCACAGACATGGCTAATATCTATGCAATGGGGGATATGTGGATTCGTGTTCCCCAAACCTTGGTATTTGACTTGTCTGGAACTCTACCGCCTCAAATCAGTGCCAAGGACATTATATTATTTATCTTGGGACAAATTGGCTGTGCTGGCGCTACTAGTAAAGTAATGGAATTTAGGGGGTCAATTATCGCCCAACTGCCCTTTGATGAGCGATTGACTCTAGCGAATATGGCAGTTGAATGTGGCGCGATCTGCGGCTTGATTGTTCCTGATGAGGTGACCCGTGAGTATGTGAAAAACCATAGCTCCCAGGGCTTTGAAGAGATTATTGCTGATGCTGATGCTGAGTACGAAAGAATTTATCAATTTGACCTCAGTAATTTAGAACCCCAAGTTGCACGCCCTCCAAAACCAGATCAAGTAGTGGGCATTAGTCAGTTAGAAGACATTTCCATTACCAAGGCTTTTATTGGCTCTTGTACAGGGGGTAAACTTTATGATTTGGCTCAAGCAGCTGAAGTTTTGAACGGTCGCCAATTGGCAGAAGGCGTCAGCTTATTTATTGTACCTGCCACCGTGGAAATTCGTGAGCAAGCCGAAGAATTAGGCTATCTTGACATTTTTGAAAAAGCAGGGGCACAGATTCTCAAGTCAGGTTGTGGGGCTTGTATCAATGCTGGAATTGGAGTTTTGGCAAAAGAAGAAACAGGAGTTTATGCAACCAATCGCAATTTTAAAGGACGCAGCGGCGATCCAACCGGCAAAAACTATTTGGCATCACCAAGAACGGTGGCTATCTCAGCTGTAAAAGGCAAAATTAGTCATCATCTCGATTGAAAATGGAGCTATAAAATATGAGTGAATAGAGAGAAAGATTCTAAAATCTTAACCCAATCTAAATGCAAGTTACTCTTATTTAGCTTAGTCTAGATTTGGAGATAGGTTTCTTTGTTTACAAAGATTCCAGTTTTCTACCCTTAGTAATGTTTTAACCAAAACGTAAGGATTTTAGGTAATTCCAATGGATGAAATTGTTAAAAAACTTGCCGGTCTAGGTCTTCCTGGCATATTTATTGTGATTCTCGCAGCCACATCAGGAGGTAGTTCTGCTGCTGTTGCTGCTGCCATCACAGCCTTGGGAGGCCCCTTTGGTATCGTCGGAGGTATAGCCCTACTTGGTCTAGTAACAGTTGTTGGGGATACTATAGCCGGATATGGTATTGAAGCCATTCTGAAGGCTGTCTATACAGAACGTAGCAAAACCGAATCTCTGAGATTTCTCCTCAAAGAAATTAAAGATCTACCGATTTCAGAAGAGCTAAAACTCAGACTGAAAAATGAACTTAGCCCACAAGCCACTGCTTATACTGAAGTAACTGATGAACCAAGGACAGTTGAAATTGTTGATGAATAATTTTACTGTTTTAAGAGAATTCAGAATTCAGTATTCAGTATTCAGTAGTTAGAATTGGGAAGTCAAACAATTTTGGATTTTAGATTTGCGATAGCGTAGCGTAAAGCCTTCTCTACGAGACGCTACGCGAACGGCATAGCTTCGCTTAGAGCCAGTCCGCGATAGCGCAGCGTTAGCGAGTATTCGAGCGTCGCGTCTTTTGGATTGACTCCCCGCCACTTGCGGTGCTGGGCATTATGATTTTAAATTTTGGATTTTGGATTTGTTCCGCCCATTAGGGGCGGGGCATGTAGCTTGCTTTTGGGTTCGCGTAGTGTTCCGCAGGAAAGGAGTACCGAAATAATCTAAAATCTAAAATCTAAAATTGGCACGGTCAAATACGTTTGAGGCGAGGCTACCAAATTTAGGTTGTGTACTTTACATTCCTGGAAATCGGCTTTAAATTCGGTGACAATTCCAAAACGAATGGCACTAGATATAAAGTTCTATAATTTGGAGTCTCGCCAAATTTAATCTGCTACGAATTAGGCAAAGGGTGTACTAAATTAACGTGAATTCGATGGCTCATATAGTGTCCACCTAAAGTTCAGCAATTCTTTTTCTAGTGTTACGAACTGAAGAAATGGTGAGTTCTGTAGCATCATTTGTACAACAATCTCAAAATTGGCAAATAACTATATCAGTACCGCTAACGCCTATCCAGCATTGGTTTTTTCAGCAAAATTTACCGGATGCTGACTACTTTAACCAGTCAGCAATGCTTGACTTTTCTGCTGCCAAAATTAATCAACAACTGGATAAATTCCTAGCTAAAATTAACAAAAATAAAACCAAATCGTGAATTGTAGGGCTATAAAATTACGAACCACAGAGGCGCAGAGGTCGCAGAGGATAAGAAAAACTCAATATTTCTCAAAACTCTCCCCTCTGCGGCTTTGCGTGAAATCAATCTTCACAACCCAAATAGGATAACTTGATTACCTGAGTAAAAAATTTAAATTTAGATTTATGCAAGAAATGGTGATTGGCTCTAGTGGTTCTGTTGATGATTTTTCTGCTTTAACCGAGCAAGAACAACATAAAATATTGTTGGAATGGAATGATACAACGGTAGATTATCCTAAACATTTGTGCATACATCAGTTATTTGAAGCACAGGTGAAAAAAACTCCAGACAATATTGCTGTTGTCTTCAATGAACAGAAACTTACTTATCAACAGTTAAACCATCAAGCCAATCAACTTGCACATTATCTGCAATCTTTGGGTGTAGGGACAGAAGTTTTAGTCGGGATTTGCGTAGAGCGCTCTTTGGATATGGTAGTGGGAATGCTGGGTATTCTCAAAGCAGGTGGAGCTTATGTACCGCTAGATCCAACATATCCCGAAGAACGTCTGAGCTTTATGCTGGCAGATTCTCAAGTGCAGGTGTTATTAACTCAGCAAAAGTTGGTTGCAGGGTTTAATGCAAGTGAGGCAAAGGTGGTTTGTCTGGATACTGATTGGGAAGTGATTAACCAACACAGTCAAGAAAATCTCACTAGCAACGTCACATCTGAAAACCTGGCTTATGTCATCTACACCTCTGGCTCTACGGGAACACCAAAGGGAGTAGCTGTACCCCATCGGGCTGTGAATCGGCTAGTATGCAATACTAACTACGTGCAGTTGACAGCTGAGGATTGCGTTGCTCAAGCCTCAAATGCTTCCTTTGACGCAGCTACATTTGAAATCTGGGGTTCTCTCCTCCACGGAGCTAAGTTGGTAGTCATTCCTCAGAATGTTGCGCTTTCACCCCAGCATTTCGCAGCCTGCATCCGCGAACAAGGAATTAGTATATTATTCTTGACCACAGCCTTATTTAATCAGTTAGCGAGCATTGTTCCCCAGGCATTTAAAGATTTGCGATACTTGCTATTTGGAGGCGAGGCTGTAGATCCTAAGTCCGTGAAAGCGGTTTTAACGAACGGATCGCCACAACGATTGTTGCATGTTTATGGCCCGACTGAGAGTACAACATTCTCTTGTTGGTATTTAGTTGAGGACGTTGCAGAAGGGGCAATAAATTTGCCGATTGGTCGTCCAATTTCCAATACACAAATCTACATACTGGACTCCCGACTGCAACCAGTTCTCGTTGGTACTCCTGGGGAAATATATATCGGCGGCGATGGCTTGGCACGAGGCTACTTAAACCGTCCAGAGTTAACTGAGGAAAAATTCATTCCCAATCCCTTTAAAAGAGGCAGGGGGGCAGAGGAGCAGGGGAGCAGAGGAACAGAAATTCTTCCTAATTCCCAATCCCCAGTCCCCAGTCCCCAATCCCCAGTCCCTAATCCCCGCCTTTACAAAACTGGGGATTTAGCCTGTTATCTACCAGATGGCAACATTGAGTTTCTGGGGCGAGTCGATAATCAGGTGAAGATTCGCGGTTTTCGCATTGAATTAGGAGAAATTGAGGCGCTTTTGAGTGTACACCCGGATGTACAGCAGGCAGTGGTCATCGCCCGTGAAGACATCCCCGGTGATAAGCGGCTTGTTGCCTATATTGTCTTGAATCAAAAGCTTGAGACGATGCCTGGGTTGGGCTGCGCCTACGCCACTACCCTCAAATGCTTCCTCCAAGAAAAGCTGCCCCACTACATGGTGCCAGCAATATTTATTTTTTTAGACTCCTTACCCCTGACGCCCAACGGGAAAGTCGATCGCCAGCATCTTCCCGCCCCCGATCGCACACGCCCCGATTTGGCAGAAACCTTTGTCGCTCCTCGTAACTCAATTGAAGAAAAACTAGCTCTTATTTGGTCTGAGTTACTGGGACTTGAGCAAATTGGAGTTAATGATAATTTTTTCCAGTTGGGTGGTCATTCCCTCATCGCCACTCAAATCCTTTCTCGCGTGCGCGAAGTTTCCAGCGTGGAGTTGTCGTTTCACCACATCTTTGAAAACCCCACGGTAGCGGGACTAGCTGGGGTAATCGAAAAGTACAGTTTTCAACAAGAGCGATCGCAGCGTCCTGCCATCCAACGAATTGCCCGTGAAGGACTCTTACCAGTCTCCTTTGCCCAAGAACGAGTCTACTTTATCCAGCAATTGGCACCTGAAAATAGCGCCTATCAATTCCAAGCAACTATGCGATTTCAGGGTCGGCTTGATGTGGCAATTTTACAACAGTGCCTCGATGAAATTGTGCAACGGCATGAAATCTTTCGCACAACTTATCCGGCGGTAAATGGGCGGCTATTTCAGGTAATCAACCCACACCAACCAATTAGCTTCATAGCGATCGACCTCCAATCATTCGCTGAATCTGAGCGTGAAACTGAGGCTCAAAAGCTAGTTGAGCTAGAAGTGCAAAAGCCGCTTGACATCAATCAACTACCCTTAGTGAGGTGGGTTTTGTTGAAGTTGAGCGACCAAGAACATTTGTTGCTCCACATTGAGCATCACATGGTTCATGATGGTTGGTCATTTAACGTCTTTCTGGCTGAGTTGGTGGAACTTTATCAAGCCTTCTGTTTGGGTAATCCTTCTCCCCTAACTGAGCCAGTTTGGCAATTCGTGGACTTTGCCCATTGGCAGCGAGAGTGGGTGAAAAGCCAGTCAGCCCAAGCCCAATTAAACTATTGGCAACAGAAACTATCCGGCAGTTCACCGCTGTTAGAATTACCCTATGACCGCCCGCGACCAGCAGAGCAAACTTACAACGGCGATCAAATTAGGGTAGAACTGCCCATCGACTTGTGTGAATCCTTAAGAATTCTCAGCCGTCGAGAAGGTGTCACCTTATTTATGACGATGCTGGCAGTTTTTCTGGTCATGTTGCATCGGTACACTGGGCAAGACGACATTACCATCGGCACTGCTGTTGCCAATCGGCGGATGCATGAAATAGAGAAGTTAATTGGCATGATTGTCAATAACTTGGTTTTACGCACCGATTTGTCAGGTAATCCCACATTTCGGGAGTTACTTAGCCGAGTGCGTCAAGTGACGGTGGAAGCTTATGCTAACGAAGACCTACCCTTCGATAAGGTGGTGGAAGTTCTCAAGCCAATACGCAACCTCAGCCACAATCCTCTGTTTCAAGTGATGTTCAGCTTCCATGATTCCGCCATGCCAGACTTGAGTCTCCCAGGCTTGGACATCAGTTTGCATGAACCTATCAGCAACAAATCCTCAAAGTTCGATTTGGATTTCCTGGTCATCCCGCGTTCTGAACAACGCGTGCAAAACGGTTCCAAAACAAAAGCTAAGGGAATCACCCTCGTCTTAGAATACAACAGCGACCTCTTCGATGCTGCCACCGTTCAACGGATGTTAGAAGAGTATGAAAATTTACTCCATAGCATTATTACCAACTCAGAGCAGCGAGTTTCAGAATTACCGCTGCTGACTGTAAATCAACAGCAGTTGCTAAAGTCATGGAATATAACTCAGCGTAATTATACTTACAAAGAGTGTATTCATAAATTATTTGAAACTCAGGTAGAATTAAAGCCAGATGCGATCGCTCTACAGCAAGATGGTCAAAAATTAACTTACCGTGAATTGAGCGATCGCGCCAATCAACTAGCCCACTATCTACAAAGTTTGGGAGTCAAGCCAGAAACCCTTGTCGGTATTTGCGTTGAGCGTTCCTTAGAGATGATTGTCGGCTTACTCGGCATTCTCAAAGCCGGTGGTGCTTATGTTCCCCTTGACCCTGCTTATCCAAAAGAGCGATTAACTGATATTCAACAAGATACGCAACTAAGCATTCTGCTGACTCAAGAAAGATTCCAAGACAAATTGCCAGATTATCCCGGAAAAACAATCTGTTTAGATAAAGACTGGCCAGCGATCGCTCAACATAGTACGCAACAACCCATTAGTGAGGTTGAACTTCATAACCTCGCTTACATTATTTATACATCGGGTTCTACGGGTAAACCGAAAGGGGTGATGGTTGAACATCGGTCATTGTTGAATTTTGCGATCGCCGCCATTGATGAATATGGAATCAATGCCAACGACCAAATTCTGCAATTTGCCTCTATTTGTTTTGATACATCTATTGAAGAAATCTTTCCTTGTCTGGCGGCTGGTGCAACATTAGTGCTGCGAACCGCAGAAATGCTGCACTCAAGTGATGAATTTTGGCGGTGTTGCCAACAATGGCAGTTAACTGTTTTGGATTTACCTACAGCTTATTGGCATCAGTTGGTGGCAGAACTCACCCCTGAAGACTCCCGAATTCCTGAAAATCTGAGAACTGTGATTATTGGGGGAGAAGAAGCCCAACTAGAAAAAGTCAAGCGTTGGCACAGTAGTGTGGCTCATTTGCCCAATCCACCGCAATTATTTAATAGTTACGGGCCAACAGAAGCAACAGTTATTACCACTTTACACCGCTTAAATTCCTCAAATACTTCCGGCGTTGCGATCGGACGACCAATCAGCAATGCTCAAGTTTATATCCTAGATCGATATCTGCAACCAGTACCCATAGGAGTTCCTGGGGAACTGCACATTGGTGGAGCAGGTTTAGCCAGAGGATATTGGCAACGCCCTGAATTGACGGCTGAGAAATTTATCGAGAATCCCTTGAGCAATTTTGGATTTTCGATTGCCGATTTTGGATTAAGTGGCGATCGCAAAGAAACAAAAACTGTGGACATCACTCAGACAGTTAATAATCCAAAATCCAAAATCCAAAATCCAAAATTATATAAAACAGGAGACTTGGCACGATTTCGCCCAGATGGCAACCTGGAATATCTCGGTCGAGTTGACGATCAGGTGAAGATTCGCGGTTTCCGCATTGAGTTGGGAGAAATCGAGACGGTGTTGAATCAACATCCCCAGGTGTTTCAAGCGGTTGCGATCGCCCGTGAAGACATTCCTGGGCAAAAACGCCTTGTGGCTTATGTTGTCCCTAAGGTAGGGGCGCAAAGCCTTGCGCCCCTACTACGGGATTTCCTCAAGGGAAAACTGCCTAATTATATGGTGCCTTCGGCTTTTGTGCTGCTAGAAACACTGCCCATGACACCCAACGGCAAAGTAGACCACCGCGCCCTACCAGCCCCCGAATTTACCCGCAGTCCAGAAGATAACTTTGTTACTCCCAGTACCCCCACAGAAGAGAAATTAGCGGCCATTTGGTCAGAAATTTTAAGACTAGAAAAAGTCAGCATCCACGATAACTTCTTTGAATTAGGCGGAGACTCGATTCTCAGCATTCAAGTAATTTCCCGTGCTAATCAGGCAGGTATCCAAATTGCCCCCAAACAGTTATTTCAGCACCAAACCATTGCTGAGTTAGCTGCTGTAGCAGGTATCACTCGCTCCATCAAAGCCGAACAAGGGTTAGTGGCTGGTGCGGTGGCGCTGACACCGATTCAACAATGGTTTTTCGAGCAGCAATTACCCGAAGTTCATTACTTTAACCAGTCAGCACTGCTGGAAGTGCCGCCAGACTTGAAACCAGAGTTATTACAGAAAGTTGTGCAACAATTGCTACAGCACCACGATGCTTTGCGTCTGCGGTTTATACAAGAAGGGGAAAACTGGCAGCAAATTAACGCCGCCGAGGAAATTGTGTCATTTAGCACGATGGATTTGTCACACCTGCCAATAGAAGAACAGCAAACAGCCATCAAAGCTGCCGATACTGAACTTCAGGCTAGTTTAAACTTATCCACCGGGCCGATCGCACGAGTCGCACTGTTTCAATTAGGCAAAGATCGACCAGGTAGGTTACTGTTCATCATCCATCATTTAGCGGTAGATGGCATCTCCTGGCGGATTTTACTCGAAGACTTGGCTACTGGCTACCAACAAATCAGTCGGGGCGAAGGAATTAAACTACCAGCCAAGACAACTTCGTTTCAATATTGGAGCGATCGCCTTTTAGAATATGGACAATCAGAGGCGATGGCATCTGAGTTAGATTACTGGCTGGGTGAGCAAGAAAAGCAAGTTACTCCTTTGCCAGTAGACTATCCTGGCAGTCAAGAAGATAACACCATAGCTTCAACTGCTTCCGTGTCACTTTCTTTAACTGAAGAACAGACCCGCGCCCTCTTGCAGGATGTACCCTCTGTCTACAACACTCAAATTAACGATGTGCTGTTGACTGCCTTAGTGCAAAGCTTTGCCCAATGGACAGGAGAACATTCCTTGCTAGTTGACCTTGAAGGTCATGGAAGAGAAGACTTGTTTGAAGATGTGGATTTGTCCCGTACCGTCGGCTGGTTTACTACCTTATTCCCCGTTCATTTACAGCTAGAACAAATTGACCATCCAGCAGAGGCTTTAAAGTCAGTCAAAGAACAACTGCGCCGCATCCCCAACCGAGGCATCGGCTACGGCGTATTGCGATATCTGCGAAAAATTCAAGAACATCGAAACGCACACAATCCCTTATCAAATCTTTCCCCGCGTCCTCTTCCCTCTCAGCCACAAGTCAGTTTTAACTACCTTGGTCAATTCGATCGGGTACTTGGAGCATCTGCTGTATTGGGTTTAGCTCAAGAATTCAAAGCCCAACAGAGTTTACTTCAGAAGCGCAGCCATCTGCTAGGGGTAAGCGGATTCATTCGCGCAGGAAAACTGGAAATGACTTGGGCTTACAGCGAGAAAGTCCACAAACGAGACACCGTTGAACACTTGGCTTTTGGATTTATGGAGGCATTAAAAACCCTAATTACCCACTGTCAATCCCCTGATGCTGGAGGTCATACACCTTCCGACTTCTCAGCAGCCAGACTCAGCCAAAAACAGCTAGATAAATTCCTAGCCAAAATCAACAAACACAAAAGTCATTAGGCATGGGGCATGGGGCATTGGGCATTGGGCATTGGTTATTATTTCTCCCCCTGCCTCCCCTGCTCCCCTGCTCCCCCTGCTCCCCTACCTCCCCCACTCCCCATCATCATGAACAACATCGAAGACCTTTATGAACTTTCGCCCATGCAGCAGGGGATGTTATTTCATACCCTTTATGCACCAGAATCGGAAATCTATTTTGAGCAGTTGCTTTGTATCCTCTCAGGAGAATTAAATTTTTCTGCCTTTGAGAAAGCTTGGCATTCTGTTGTGGCGAGACATGCAGTTTTACGCAGTTCCTTTCATTGGGAAGAGATAGAAAAACCCTTGCAGATCGTGAATAAGCAAGTGGATCTTTCTTGGGAAAAGCTGGACTGGCGGCATTTAACAGGTGATGAACAACAACAGAGTTTAGAAGATTTTCTCAAAAGCGATCGCCAAAAAGGATTTGACCTTGCTGAAGCTCCCTTAATGCGCTTCACCCTAATTCAACTAGAAGAACAAACCTACCAATTTATCTGGAGCCATCATCATATTCTCTTTGACGGCTGGTCGATGCAAATTGTCCTCAAAGAGGTTTTAGCTTTCTATGAGGCACATCAACGGGGTGAACAGTTACGCCTATTACCCTCTCGCCCTTATCGAGATTATATTTATTGGTTACAACAACAAGATATTGCTCAGGCAAATCAATTTTGGCAACAAACTCTCCAGGGGTTTGAAGCTCCCACTTATTTAGGAAGAAATAGGGGACTAGCAATATATAATGAACAACATTTTCAATTCTCTCAAACGCTAACTGAAAAGCTACAATCTTTCGCGCGACAGCATCATTTAACTTTCAATAATTTGGTGCAAGGAGCATGGGGATTACTCATTTCTCGCTACAGTGGAGAAAATGATGTGGTCTTTGGTGCAACTGTATCTGGTCGCCCACCAAAACTTGAGAAAGTAGACTCAATGGTGGGGCTATTTATCAACACTCTCCCCATACGATTAAAAGTTAGCGATACAACAGAATTATTACCCTGGTTGAAGCAATTACAAACCCAAGGATTTGAACAGGAAGAATATGCTTATTGTTCCTTAGCAGAAATTCAAGCAATGAGTGATATTCCGACCGGATTGCCACTATTTGAAAGTATTTTAGTATTTGAAAATTATCCCCTAGATTCCGCTGAGCATAAAAATAAAAAAACTTTAAAAATTAGTCATATTAGTTGTTTTGAACGCACAAATTATCCTCTCACTGTGGTGATTAATCCTGAATCAAAATTGTCTGGCAGGATTGTCTATGATACCAGCCGCTTTGAGCAACAGACAATTGAACGTATGATTGGACATTTCCAAACATTGCTAGCAGGAATGGTAGGTAATCCCCAACAATATATTTCCGAATTATCTCTGCTCAGTGCTGCTGAAGAGGAAGAATTACGGCTGCAAGAAATTAATCAAAAGATAGATTCTATTAACTATAAATGTATTCATAATTTATTTGAAGAACAGGTAGAAAAAACTCCCGATGCAGTAGCGATTGTGTATGAAAAGCAATATTTAACTTATCGGGAGTTGAATAACCGCGCCAATCAATTAGCGCATTATTTACAAACGCTGGGAGTTAAACCAGATGTAGCGGTAGGAATTTGTGTAGAGCGATCGCCTTTAATGGTAATCGCAATACTCGCTATTCTCAAAGCGGGTGGGGCTTATGTTCCTTTAGATCCAGCGTATCCTTCCGAAAGACTGGCGTTAATGATAGAAGATGTACGAACACCCATCTTACTAACACAAACTCATTTACAAAATAGTCAATCATGGGAAAATTGCACAAGCAACAATCAAAAAAGAATATACCCCACTCCCCACTCCCCACTCCCTACTCCCTACTCCCCACTCACTGCTCAAACTGTGGTGAATCTGGATTCAGATTGGGAAATAATTGACCAATACAAAGAAGAGAATTTACTTAGTGAAGTTAATCCAGAAAATTTAGCATATATCATTTATACCTCTGGCTCCACAGGAACACCAAAAGGTACAGAAGTTCCCCATCGTAGCTTCATTGGTTTTATGTTTGGAGTTGATTATATTCATCTTGATGCACAACAAATTTGGCTGCAACATTCATCGATTTCCTGGGATGCACTAACTCTAGAACTTTGGCCGCCCTTACTTTATGGTGGGCGTTGTGTGCTTTATCCAGGACAAATTCCCACACCTGCGGACATAGGCAAAATCATCCAAGAACAAAGGGTTAATATCGTATTCCTGACTACGGCCTTATTTAATCTCATGATTGATATGATGCCCGAAGGATTGTTAGGGGTTAAACAACTGATAACAGGGGGAGAATCCGTTTCTATCGCCCATATTCGTCGCGCCTTAGAGATATTACCAGGGACGCAAATTATTCATGGCTATGGGCCTTCAGAATGTACAGTATTTACTTGTTGTTACCAAATTCCTCAACAACTTGCTGAAAATTTACAGTCAATTCCCATTGGCAAACCTATTGGCGATAGAAAAGTGTACCTGCTAGATAAAGATTTACACAGAGTTCCCATTGGGGTTTCTGGGGAACTTTATATAGGTGGGGCGAGTGTTGCTAGAGGTTACTTAAATCAACCAACATTAACCCGTGAAAAATTTATTTCTAATCCTTTTATCGAGGGAGATACACTTTACAAAACCGGAGATTTAGTCCGCCGTCTTCCTGATGGAAATCTCGAATTTTTAGGGCGAATTGATAACCAAGTTAAAATTCGTGGTTTTCGCATTGAATTAGCAGAAATTGAGGCATTTTTAAATCAACACCCTGACATTAAGCAAGTCGTAGTGATTGTGCGGGAAGATGAACCTGGAAACAAGGTTTTAGTTGCCTATCTCGTTGTCAAGGATAATCAACCAAACCCTAGCAGTCTGCGAAACTTCCTCAAGACAAAGCTACCTGACTATATGATTCCCGCTGCTTTCGTATTTATCGAGGAATTACCCTTAACTCGTAATGGTAAAATCAACCGCCGTGCTTTGCCTATTCCAGATGCTTCCCAAAGAAATCTAGAGGTTGCTTTTGTTGCTCCTCGCACGCCTACCGAACAAGAATTAGCGACTATTTGGGCTGAAGTACTCAAATTAAAACAAATTGGAATTCACGATAATTTTTTCGAGTTGGGTGGACATTCTTTACTGGCTACTCAAGTAATTTCTCGATTAAGAGAAACCTTTTCTCTAGAATTTCCTCTGCGTTATTTGTTTGAAAATCCGACTATTGCTGAACTAGCTCAAAAAGTTATTACTCAACAGATTGAACAAGCTGGAAATGATGCCCTAGCACAGATTTTAGGTGAAGTTGATGGCTTATCAGAGGAAGAAGTGACACAACAATTACTCTTTTGATAATTAGATGTAGCAATTTAATGGTACTAAGTGCAAAATCCCAGGGAGTAAAAATATGTCGAAAACAGCGGTATAAATTATGCCAAATAGCTTAGCTATCCTAAATCACTTGTAAAAGTCTCTCTCTGTGTCGCGCCAGTTGCTACCCTACGGGAACGCTAAGAGCGAACAAGTCGGGGAACCCGCCCAACGCACTGGCTTCTCTGTGCCTCTGTGGTTCGATTAAAAACTAATTTTCACAAGAAATATTATGAGCGATATATTAAAACGTCTAGAAACCCTTTCACCAGAAAAACGAGAATTAGTCCTACAAAAACTCAAAAAGCAACAGCAATCTCCACTCTTAGCACCCGTATCACGCCAACAACCCCTTCCTCTCTCCTTCGCCCAACAAAGACTGTGGTTTCTCGACCAACTCGAAGGTGAAAATTGTGTCTACAACGTCCCATTTTTCTGGCAAATTAGCGGATTTCTGAATATAGCTGCATTAGAACAAGCTATTAACGAAATTGTGCAACGTCATGAAGTATTACGCACCAGTTTCTCAGTTGTCGATGGGTTGCCGATACAGGTAATTCACCCAGATTTGAAACTAACAATACAAGTGCTGGACTGGCGACAATTGACAGAAGAAGACCAGTTAAGCACAGCCACGCAGTTAGCCACAAAAGAATTACAACAGCCATTTGATTTAGCAAACGCACCTTTGCTACGGGTCAAATTGTTGCAACTAACTGACCAATCCCATCTGCTATTGCTCGTCATCCATCATATCGTTTGTGATGGCTGGTCAATGGAGATATTTCGCCGGGAATTGTTCGCCCTTTATACCGCCTTCTGCGTTAGTGAAACGTCTCCCTTACCCGAATTATCGCTGCAATATGCCGATTTCGCCCACTGGCAAAGACAATGGCTACAAAAAGAGGTACTCCAAAGACAACTCGATTACTGGCAAAAACAATTAGCCGCAGTTTTGCCCCTGTTAGAATTGCCCACAGATAAACCACGCCCGTCAACTCAAACCTTCAGGGGGCGCAGCGAGTTTGGTGAACTCAATCAAGATTTAACACAGAAGTTAAAGCGTTTGAGTCAGGAGTCAGGAACAACTCTGTTTATGACTTTACTGACAGCATTCACGCTGTTACTTTCGCGCTACAGTGGACAGGAGGATATTGTTGTTGGTTCTGCGATCGCTAATCGCAACCGTCGTGAAACTGAACCACTAATTGGCTTTTTTGTCAATACCTTAGCATTACGTACCAATCTCAAAGGAAATCCAAGTTTCTTAGAATTACTTGAACGAGTCAAGCAAGTAACTTTGGATGCCTACGACCATCAAGATTTACCCTTTGAGAAATTGGTTGATGAATTGGGTATAGAGCGATCGCTCTCTCATCATCCCCTGTTTCAAGTCGCTTTTAGCTTGCAAAATCAAACCCAGCAACAACTTGAAACCAATGGATTAACCCTAACTACCTTCAAGTGGGAAAACACAACAACTCTGTTTGATTTGTCGCTGATTTTCCGCGAAACTCCTCAAGGCTTGACAGGAGAATGGGAATATGCATCTGATTTGTTTGCAGCCGAAACAATTCAAAGGATGGTGGGACATTTTGCAGTTTTACTTGAGGGAATTGTTGATAACCCCCGACAATCAATAAATACTCTACCGTTGATAACAGCAGCCGAACTGCTACAGCTAGAACGCTGGAATCAAACTCAAACTGAATATCCTTCAGATAAAACTTTAGTTGATTTGTTTGAAGAACAAGTTGAAAAAAATCCTCATAATACTGCTTTAGTCTTTGAATCCGAACAGCTAACTTATCAGCAACTAAATCAAAAAGCCAACCAACTCGCTCATTATTTAATTCAAAATCACCAAATTCAGCCAGACACTTTAATTGGTGTCTGCGTTGACCGTTCTTTAGAAATGATTATTGGTGTACTCGGTGTCCTCAAAGGAGGTGGTGCTTATGTACCCATTGACCCCAATTATCCACAAGAACGGATTGGGTTTATGTTAGAAGATTCGGGAATATCGGTGTTACTAACTCAAAGTTTTCTGTTAGACAAATTACCCCTAGCTGAACTAGAAAATTCTCCTCAAGTAATTTGTTTGGATGAAGAAACTTTCAGTGAAGAGTTAACAGAAAATCCCAGTCCAAAAACTACGCCTGATAATTTAGCTTATGTAATTTATACTTCTGGTTCCACAGGAAGACCCAAGGGTGTGATGATTGAACATCGCGGGCTGACCAATTTAACTTTAGCAGTGGTTAACAATTTTCAAATTCAACCCCAAAGTCGTTTTCTTCAGTTTGCTTCTTTTAGTTTTGATATCTCCGTTGCTGAAATTGCTCCCACTTTAGCCACGGGCGCTTGTTTATATCTTGCCAAAAAAGAAACTTTGTTACCCGGTCAAGGCTTAGTTAATTTCTTAGCTGAACACCAAATTTCCCACACTATATTACCTCCTTCAGTTTTATCGGTATTACCTCAAGCGACCTTACCAGATTTGCAAACCATAGTCGTTGGTGGTGAAGCTTGCCCAGCGGAATTAGTGGCACAATGGGCAACAAGACGACGTTTCTTTAATGGCTATGGACCTACAGAATCTACAGTTGGTGCAGCGATCGCAATTTGTCATCCCAATGGCAAAAAACCCCCTATTGGTAAACCATTAGCCAATACCCGCATCTACATTTTAGATGCACATAATCAACCATTACCCGCTGGCATAGCTGGAGAATTATGCATTGCTGGCGTCGGTTTAGCAAGAGGCTATCTGAATCGTCCTGAAACTACTGCCGAAAAATTTATTGAAGTTGAATTATTCGGTAAAATTGAGCGAATTTATAAAACTGGCGACTTAGCAAAATGGGGAAATGATGGCAACCTTGAATATCTCGGTCGCATTGACGATCAAATTAAATTACGGGGCTTCCGCATCGAATTGGGTGAAATTGAATCGCTATTATTGCAACATCCATCAGTTAAAGAAGCTGTTGTAATTTTACATGAAACTGATAGTAATCCCAGGTTAATAGGTTATGTCACTGCGGCGGAAAAATCCGTTAATTTAGTAGGGGCGCACAGCTGTGCTACCCTACTCAAGGACTATCTGAAAATTCGCCTGCCGAATTATATGGTTCCTAGCCAGATTTTGGTACTGGATAAATTCCCCCTTAGTCCTAACGGTAAACTAGATCGTAAAGCATTACCAACACCAGATATCGCCACTTCAACTAACTGGGAAATGCCAGCCACTCCAACAGAAGAATTGCTGGCTAGTTTATGGCAAGATATTTTAAAAGCTAAGTCTATTGGTCGTCGAGACAACTTCTTTGAATTGGGTGGACATTCTCTGTTAGCAACCCAATTAGTTACCCGTATTCGTGATAGTTTTGGGGTGGAATTGCCTGTCCGCAAAGTATTTGAGCAAAGTGTTTTGTCTGAGTTAGCAACAGAAATTGACGGTAGGGTAGCACAGCTGTGCTACCCTACTTCGGGAATCATCACACCTCAGCCAGAAAATCAACCCAAAACTCTGTCTTTTGCCCAATCAAGACTGTGGTTTTTAGCCCAACTTGAAGGCACCGGAACCTCGGCTACCTACAATATGTCAACAGCGCTGCAACTTGATGGCAAGTTGAATATAGATGCGTTGCGGGCAAGTTTTGAGTATCTCCTCCAACGCCATACCATTCTCCGCACCTACTTTCCGGCGCTGTCAGGAGAAGCCCAACTAGTCGTTCAAAATGCAGAAGATATGGAAGTACTGGCTATTGCAGATTTACAGCATCTCGATCGCCACACGCAAGCAGAAACTGTACAACGATTATCAGATATTCACGCCCAAGAACCCTTCGATTTAAATACCGGTCCTCTGTTCAAAGCGAAACTGCTGCAATTAAGCCAAGAGAAAAATATCCTGCTTTTGAATATGCACCACATTATCAGTGATGGCTGGTCAATGGGGATATTTAAGCGCGAATGGGAACAGGCTTATGCTGCTTTTGCTGGGGGAAATGCTCCGAATTTGCCACCATTGCCGATTCAGTATAGCGATTATGCAGCTTGGCAGCGTAGTTGGTTACAAGGAGAAATTTTATCAAGTCAGGAAAATTACTGGAAACAACAACTAGGCGATGCTCCCCGATTGCTAGATTTGCCTACCGATTATCCCCGCCCAGCGCAGCAAAGTTACCAAGGTGGACGCGAGGAATATTGTCTCAGTAGCGAATTGACCCAGAAACTCAAAATCGTCAGTCAAAAACACGGCGTGACTTTGTTTATGACTCTATTGACGGCTTTTAATATCTTACTATCTCGTTACAGCCGCCAAGAGGATTTATGTGTTGGAACTGCGATCGCTAACCGCACCCATAGCTACACAGAAGGGTTAATCGGCTTTTTTGTCAATACTTTAGTATTACGCAGCAAAATCAAGCCAGAGCAAGGATTTGGCGATTTACTCCAACAAAGCCGCCAAACTTGCTTAGATGCCTACGCTCATCAAGATATTCCCTTTGAATATTTAGTAGAACAGTTGCAACCAGAACGCAGTCTCAGCCATAACCCCTTATTTCAAGTGATGATAGTGTTGCAAAACACCGAAGGGGCAGGGAAAAATGTTAGTTTATCAGGGCTTGATATTAAATGGTTAGAGCAAAGTTATCCATTTGCCAAGTTTGATTTGACATTGGATCTTTGCGAAAGGAACGACCAGCTGCATTGTATGTGGGAATATGCCACTGATTTATTCGAGGCAGCAACAATTCGGCGGATGGCGGGACATTTTGAAGTTTTGCTGGAAGCAATCGCCGAAAATCCCCAACAGGCGATCGGTAAGCTGCCCTTAATGACAACAGCAGAAATTCAGCAACTGCGAATTTGGAATCAAACCAATATTGATTATCCCGAAAACCAGACACTAGTGACTCTGTTTGAACAACAGGTAGCAGAAACTCCCGATAACATTGCCGTGGTGTTTGAAGATCAAAGCTTGAGTTATCAAGAATTAAATCAAAAAGCAAATCAGCTGGCAGATTATTTGTTGCAACTGAAAAAAGAACAACAATTGCCTGATAATCCATTGATAGCGATTTGTGTAGAGCGATCGCTTTCTATGGTCATTGGCTTATTTGGTATCCTCAAAGCAGGCGGGGCTTATGTGCCAATTGACCCCAACTACCCACAAGAGCGAATTAATTTTATGCTCGAAGACTGTGGGGCAAGAGTTTTGCTCACCCATAGTCAACTCAAATTGGGGAGTGGGGAGTGGGGAGTGGGGAGTGGGGATAAAGAAACTCTTTCCCACTCCCGGCAGGTATTATGTTTGGATAAAGATAACTTTGCCAACCAATCTCTAAATAACCCAAATTGCCACAGTCAACCTGATGATTTAGCTTACGTCATTTACACATCAGGTTCTACTGGCCGACCCAAAGGCGTAGAACTAACCCACCGGGGTTTAAGTAACTATTTACACTGGGCAAAAGATTTCTATGCAGTAGCCCAAGGGCAAGGTACACCTGTACAGTCTTCCCTTAGCTTTGATGCCACCATTACCTCTCTATACCTACCTTTAATTTGTGGGCGTACCACCACCTTGGTAAGAGAAAAAGAAGAAATTGAAGCTTTAGCAAATATCGTCAAACACAACAATCATCTCTCCCTAGTTAAAATCACGCCTTCCCATCTGGAAATACTCAATCAGCAACTCGATCCTGATGTGATGCCGAATCGAGTTAATGCCTTTGTTTTAGGCGGTGAGGCATTACACGCTAACCAAATAATGCCGTGGCTGACTCATGCACCTGATACCAGACTAATCAACGAATATGGGCCGACAGAAGCAGTTGTGGGGTGTTGTGTCTACGAAGCAACCAAAAAAATGGATCTGGTTGGCGATTTATTGATCGGACAGCCTATTGCCAATGCCCGTATTTACATCTTAGATAACCAAAATCAACCCCTACCTCCTGGTATACCTGGGGAACTTTGTATTGCTGGTGCTGGTTTAGCGCGTGGCTATCTCAACCGTCCCGAACTCACAGCCGAAAAATTCATCGAACTTGAATTGTTAGGCGAACGAGAACGAGTCTACAAAACCGGAGATTTAGCCAGATGGTTGCCAGACGGTAACTTAGAATATCTGGGAAGGATTGACAACCAAATAAAACTGCGGGGTTTTCGCATCGAATTGGGTGAAATTGAAGCTTTATTAGCCAAACACCCGAAAATTCAACAAGCAGTTGTGATTCTGGAAGGAGAAAATGCGATCGCTCAACGCTTGCTGGGTTATATTGTACCTACGCCAACAAATGTAGAGACGTTGCAAGCAACGTCTACAACCTCTGAACAAGTCGAATTATGGCAACAAGTTTTCAACGATAGCTATTCCCAACAAAAAATCCTAACCGATGATCCAACCCTCAATCTAGCAGGTTGGAATGATAGCTACACAGGAGAAGCCATTCCCCAAGCGGCCATGCAGGAATGGCGAGATACAACAGTTGCCCAAATTTTGTCACTCCAAGGGCAACGAATTTGGGAAATCGGTTGTGGAACAGGTTTATTATTGTTTAAAATTGCGCCCCATTGTCAGCATTATTTAGGTACAGATTTTTCACCTGACGCATTGCAGTATATTGAACAACATCTTAAACAGCAATCTCTCAATGAGAAAGTTACCTTAAAAGCTAGTGCAGCTAACCAATTTGATGGCATTGAAACAAATGCTTATGATTTGGTAATCATCAATTCTGTCATCCAGTATTTTCCATCTTTGGATTACTTATTGGAAGTACTGGAGGGGGCTATCAAAGCTGTGGCAACTCAGGGAGCAATCTTTATTGGCGATGTGCGAAATCTGCATTTACTAGAAGCTTTCCACACCGCAGTTGAATTTTATCGCGCCCCCGATGAATTATCAATTAAAGACTTGCGTCAACAGATTGAAAAAAGCATCCGCACCGAAGCCGAATTATTAATTGACCCTGATTTCTTCATCGCTCTCAAACAACGAATTCCTCGCATTAGTCACGTGCAAATTCAATTGCAACGGGGTTATGCTCACACAGAAATGAGCCGTTTTCGTTATGACGTTGTTTTACATTTAGATCAAAAAGATATTCCTGTTGCCGAACCTCAATGGTTAGATTGGCAAACCCAGCAATTGAATCTGGAAACAATCGAGAAAATTTTAACAACTCAGCAACCAGATTTGCTAGGTATTCAGAATATTCCCAATGCTCGTCTGACCTCAGAAATGGCGCTGTTAGAAACAATTGGTCAATTAGATGGTACTGTTTGGGACTTAAAAGCAGCAGTAGCCCAAGCCAAATTGGGGGTAGAACCTGAAGCGTTCCGAACTTTAGTACAAAATTTGGCTTATACGCCTTTTATACAATATAATCCCACAGAATTTGCTGGTTACGATGTTGTTTTTCAAAGGAATATTAATGATGAAGTGACACTACCACGTTTTCCGCAAAAGCATAATTTAAAACTCAATAATTGGCAAAATTACGCAAATCAACCATTGCAATATCGCACCAATCAAGTCGATCCAGCAATATTAGCAGAATGGCGGGATTTTCTGGCTAAAAATCTGCCTGATTATATGATTCCTAGTCATTTTACTGTCTTAGAAAAACTGCCATTAACACCAAATGGTAAAGTAGATCGTAAAGCTTTACCCGCGCCACATACAGCAGTTTCATCAACAGACATTGAATTGCCCGTCACCTCCACAGAAAAATTGCTTGCCGAATTGTGGGCGAAGCTGCTTAAATATCAAGCGATGCCTACGGCGGGCTACGCCTACGCTCGACAAGACAACTTCTTCAACTTAGGGGGACATTCTTTATTAGCAACTCAACTGATTGCCCGCATCCGTGATAAATTCAAAGTGGAATTACCTCTGCGGAAGATATTTGAATTCCCCACTCTCAGTGAATTAGCGAATTATCTAGATACCTGCATTTGGGTTAATTCTACTGACGAAAGTATGCAACCTTTAAACTCAGACGAAGAGGAAATTGAACTATAAACTACTACAACTGAAAACACATCCTCAGAGGATGTTTGAAAAGTCATGATTGATGTATCAAATATTTTTTTACCCCACCCTAACCCTGCCCTTATAAAGGGGAGCCACTGCGTTAGACGGGTTCCCCGGCTTGAAGCAAGTGGCGTGAGGGAACCGGATTTTCTTGTTTCCCCCCTTTATAAGGCAATACAGTTCAGTTAAGCCTTTCTTTCTTTCTTTCTTTCTTCTCTTTGCGTCCTTTGCGTCCTTGGCGGTTCGTTAAAAAATTTGAATTTGACCAAGAGTTTTAGCCTTAACTGAACCGTATTGCTTTATAAGGGGGGACTAAGGGGGGTAATAATTCGATTAAAATCACAACATATTACTTTTCAAACAACCTCTCAAGTAAAATTGATCTTTTAATCAAAAACTTAACCTATGATTGCCCTATCTGATTCCATTTTTCTGACTCCCGAAGCCTACCTCCAACTAGAAGAAAAAAGCGACATCAAGCACGAATATATTGATGGCGAAGTTTACGCAATGGCGGGAACAACTGATACCCATAACACTATTGTTGGAAACCTATTTATTTTGATTCGTAACCACTTTAGAGGGTCAGAATGTCGAGTTTACTTTGCCGATATTAAAGCCCAGATTGAAAAACGTAACTGCTTTTATTACCCCGATATCATCGTCACCTGCGACTCTAAAGACCGAGAAACTTCCACCTATAAACGCTTTCCCAAACTTATTATTGAAGTCCTATCTCAGTCCACCGAAGCCTTTGACAGAGGTGATAAATTCAACGACTATCAAACCCTTGACAGCCTAGAAGAATACGTTTTAGTTAACACCAAACACCAACGACTTGAAACCTTTCGCCGTAATGAACAGGGACTATGGGTGCTGCAAACTTATACACCTGATGACCAAACTTTTGAACTCCGAAGTATTAATCTAACCGCGCCTTTTACCGACCTGTACCAGGATGTAGAATTGGAAGCGTTCGCCCAGAAACCAGAACTGAGTTAAAAATTGTAAAAACTCTCCAACTTACTATTTACTGTTAATAATTCCTGACTCATATCGACAGTCAATTTTGATTGTGTCCAACTAAATATTATGACAAAAAATCAGCAAGTGGTTTCTTTAATGCAGCGTTTGCAGAATATAGGCTGCCGAATTTGGGCTGAAGATGATAAGTTACGAATTCGTACTAGCAAAAACGCCTTAACCTCTGAACTCAAGCAGGAAATTCAAATCAACAAAGCAGATATATTAGCATTTTTAAATTCTGCTAAAACCCAAGCTGTCATACCAGAAGAAATTCCCGTTTTAAGAGATGATGCTCCGAAACCCCTTTCCTTTGCTCAACAACGCCTCTGGCTGTTAGCCCAACTTCAAGGGCGATCGGCTAGTTACAATATGCCGATCGCTTTACAACTCGACGGCAACCTAAATATCAATGCCCTGCATTCTAGTTTGGCTTATCTGCTTAACCGCCATGCCACCCTCCGGATGTATTTTCCCACAGTAGCGGGACAACCCCAAGTTGCAATCAAAAATTTAGACAACATCGAAGTTTTAACCTACCAGAGACTGGGGAGTGGTGAGTGGGAAGTAGGGAGTAGGGGGCAGAGTGGGAAGAGTGCTGCAACTTCTCCCCCATCTCCCTCATCCCCCTCATCCCCCTCATCCCCCTCATCCCCCTCATCCCCCCCACTCCCCACTCCCCACTCCCCACTCCCCACTCTCCAACATTTAATCGATGCTCATGCTCAAGAACTGTTTGACTTAAATACTGGGCCTTTGTTTAAAGCCAAACTGCTGCAACTCAAAGAACAAAAATATGTGTTGCTCATTAATATGCATCACATTATCAGTGATGGCTGGTCAATGGGTGTCTTTGTTCGTGAGTTACGGCAAGCTTACACCGCCTTTACCCAAGGTCAGACTCCAAACCTTGCCCCTCTGGCCATTCAATACAGCGACTATGCAGCTTGGCAACGAAACTGGTTACAAGGGGAAGTATTAGAAAACCAAATCAACTATTGGAAACATCAACTCAAGGATGCTTCCCCATTACTGGAGTTACCCACCGATTATCCCCGTCCAGCACAGCAAAGCTACCGAGGCGCACGCCATCTCTACTCCCTAACCCCAGAATTAACTCTTGCTATTAAAACCCTCAATCAACAACAAGGCACAAGTCTGTTTATGACTTTGTTGGCGGCTTTGAGTATTCTGCTTTCTCGTTACAGTCGCCAAAACGATCTGTGTATTGGCTCTCCCATTGCCAACCGCACACATAGCCAAACAGAATCATTAATCGGCTTTTTTGTCAATACATTGGTGCTGCGTAACCAAATCAAACCTGAGCAAAACTTTATCGAGTTCCTGCAACAAACTCGCCAAACTTGTTTAGATGCATACTCTCATCAAGACATCCCCTTTGAGTTTCTGGTAGAAAAATTACAACCAGAACGCAGCATGAGTTATAACCCTTTATTCCAGGTGATGTTAGCAGTGGAAAATGATGAAAGTGCCGACTTGAATTTTCCAGGACTAGAGATTGAATCGCTTGGAGTAACGTGTCCCTTTGCTAAGTTTGACCTAACACTCATGGTTGTAGAATCTGACAACCAGTTAAATTGCTCTTGGGAATACGCTACCGATTTGTTTGAGAAAAGTACTATCCAACGGATGGCAGAACAATTTGAAGTTTTACTCAAAGGAATTGTTGATAACCCCAACCAACCTATCAAGAGTTTGCCTTTGATGACAGCAGCGCAACTTCTGCAACTACAACGCTGGAATCAAACTCAAACCGAATATCCTGAAGATAAAACTTTAGTTGACTTATTTGAACAACAAGTTGAAAAAAATCCTCATAATATCGCTTTGGTGTTTGAATCCCACAGCTTAACTTATCAGCAACTAAATCAAAAAGCCAACCAACTCGCTCATTATTTAATTCAAAATCAACAAATTCAACCAGACACTTTAATTGGTATCTGCATTGACCGTTCTTTAGAAATGATTATTGGTGTACTCGGTGTCCTCAAAGCTGGTGGTGCTTATGTACCCATTGACCCCAATTATCCACAAGAACGGATTGGGTTGATGTTAGAAGATTCGGGAATATCGGTGTTACTAACACAAAGTTTTGTCCTAGAAAAATTACCTCTGGCTGAACTAGAAAATTCTCCTCAAGTAATTTGTTTGGATGAAGAAAATTTTACCGAAGAGTTAATAGAAAATCCCAGTCCAAAAAGTAAACCTGATAATTTAGCTTATGTAATTTATACTTCTGGTTCCACGGGAAGACCCAAAGGAGTGATGATTGAGCATCGAGGACTAATAAATATGACTTTGGCGATCGCTCAAGTTTTGCAAATTCAACCCCAAAGCCGTTTGCTTCAGTTTGCTTCTTTCAGCTTTGATGCCTCAATTTGGGAAATTGCCACTGCCCTTGCCGCGGGTGCTTGTTTATATCTTGCTAAAAAAGAAACCCTGCTACCAAGTCAAGACTTAGTGAAGTTTTTAGGCGATCGCCAAATTTCCCATATCACCTTACCTCCTTCAGTCTTATCTCTACTACCACAAGCAACCTTACCTGATTGGCAAGTCGTAGTTACTGCTGGTGAAGCTTGCCCAACAGAATTAGTTACCCAGTGGGCAAAGGGACGGCGTTTTTTTAATGGCTACGGGCCGACGGAATCTACAGTTTGTGCAGCGATCGCTCTTTGCCAACCCAATGGCAAAAAACCACCAATTGGTAAACCGTTAGCCAATATTCGCATCTACATTTTAGATACTCACAATCAACCACTACCTCCAGAAATACCTGGAGAATTGTGCATCGCCGGCGTAGGTTTAGCAAGAGGCTATCTCAATCGTCCTGAAACTACCGCCGAAAAATTTATTGAACTTGAATTATTCGGGAAACTTGAGCGAATTTATAAAACTGGCGACTTAGCAAAATGGAATTGTGATGGCAACCTTGAATATCTAGGTCGTATTGACGATCAAATAAAATTACGGGGCTTCCGCATCGAATTAGGTGAAATTGAATCGCTATTATTGCAACATCCTTTAGTTAAAGAAGCAATAGTAACCTTATATAAAACTGAAAGCAACCAGAGTTTAGTTGCATATCTAACAGGAAAAATTCCAACTGATTTATCTACCCAATTAAAAAATCATCTCAAATCTCGTCTACCCGATTACATGGTACCTGCTCAAATTGTAGTATTGGATGAATTACCTTTAACTCCCAATGGCAAAATTGACCGTAAAGCTTTACCTGCTCCGGACAGTAGAATTGAAGGTTTATATGAAGCACCACGCAACGAAATTGAACAACAACTAGCGCAAATTTTGTCTGCTGTCCTCGAACGTCAAAAAATTGGAATTCATGATAACTTTTTCGACTTGGGCGGTCATTCTTTATTGGCGATGAAATTGCTCAATAATATTCAACAGATATTTGGGCAACAACTTTCTTTAAGCAGTTTATTTCAAAATCCTACTATTGCTCAACTAGCACAACAACTTTGTGATACAGAGGTTCAACATTCCCATCCTGATTTACTCTCACTCCAACCTTTAGGAAACGCAACCCCTCTATTTTTTCTTCCTGGCGCAAACGGACACGGCTTTTATTTTCGAGATTTGGCAAGCAATTTAGGCACTGAACATCCAGTGTATGGACTAGAAACTCCAGGCCGAGATGGACTTAGCCCACTTCCTGATTCAGTACCAGCCCATGCAAGTCAACTGATTGAATTATTACACCAACAGCAAACAAAAAGTCCATACATACTGGTAGGATACTCTTCAGGTTGTGCCGTTGCTTTTGAAATGGCTGCCCAACTCGAACAGCAAGGTGAAACAGTGGGTTTACTAGCGATATTGGATGCAGGACTGGTTTCTAGACCTGAGTATTTAACTAATAGAACAGACCTTGATTGGATTTGGCAATCAATTCAACGAATTGAAGCCATCAAGGGAATTTCTTTAGGTTTGGAATACGATGATTTAGCTGCAAGTCCTGATGACCAAGCCCGTTGGGATCTAGCGGCAGAGTATCTATACCGATACAATGTCCTACCAGAACACTCAACCCTTTCTCTACTGAAAAACAATCTGCAAGTGATGCAAGTGTTGACGCTCAATTACGCAAATTATCAGCCCAATTATTGTATTTCTGCCCCCATTGTTTTATTCCGCGCTCAAGAAGTGAAGGAGATTGTCGTCCAAGAACTCCAAGGTTGTTCAGATTACAATCTGCCTGATTTGGGATGGCAAGCCTTTACTCAAAAGCCAGTGAAAGTAATTTCGATACCTGGAAACCACGGTGCAATTCTGTATGAACCTAATGTCAAAATATTAGCCGCAGAATTACAGAATTTGATCGGTTTGGAGAGTTATACATAGTGTGGAAAGATGAGGGAGATGAGGGAGATGAGGGAGCAGGGGAGGCAGGGGAGGCAGGGGAGGCAGGGGAGGCAGGGGGAGAATAACTCCTAACTCCTAACTCCTAACTCCTAACTCCTACTCCCCAAAAGATGTTCAATTTATTTATCAAATATGCAAACTCAATTTTCTCTTTTTCAACCATTGACAAATACTTTTTCAAATATTAATAAATTTTGGGAGAATGTCAAGGCGATCGCTGCACCATACTGGTATCCAACAGACTCAGATGGCAGAGCATTTTCCGATGTAATTCGCGCATGGGCAATGCTGTTTCTCTTGATTATATTAATCATCGCCCTTGTAGGTATAACAGCTTTTAATAGCTTTGTTAGTCGCTATTTAGTTGATGCCATTATTGAAGAAAAAGATTCTTCTAAGTTTGTTAATACATTAATAGTCTACGCTGTTGCCCTTGTTTCGGTAACGCTTTTAGTAGGATTTTCCAGATTTATCAGAAAACGAATAGCTCTTGATTGGTACCAATGGCTCAGCAATCACATTTTAAAAAAATATTTGAGCAATCGTGCTTACTATAAAATCAACTTTAAATCCGATATTGATAATCCAGATCAACGTCTATCCCAAGAAATCGAACCCATTGCCAGGACTGCTCTCAGTTTTTCAGCTACTACCCTAGAAAAAGTGCTGGAAATGACGACTTTTTTAGTAATTCTCTGGTCAATTTCTCAACCCATTGCAATTGCTTTGGTTATTTATACAGTTATAGGTAATGTGATTGCTGTTTACTTAGCTCAAGAATTAAATAAGATTAATCAGCAAGAACTCGAAGCTGAAGCTGACCATAATTACAGTCTGACTCATGTTCGTAATCATGCTGAATCGATAGCTTTTTTTCAGGGAGAAAACCAAGAATTAAATATCATTGAACGCCGATTTAATAATATTGTTAAATATACTAAGCGCAAGATTAATTGGGAAAGAAGTCAGGATATTTTTAACAGAGCATATCAGGCTATTATCCAAATATTTCCATTTTTAGTTCTGGGACCTTTATATATTAACGGTGAAGTTGATTATGGAGAAGTTGGTCAAGCCAGTTTAGCTTGTAATCTGTTTGCCGGTGCTATGGCAGAATTAATCAGAGAATTTGCGACTTCCGGACGATTTTCTAGTTACGTCGATCGCTTAAGTGAGTTGTTGAATGTTTTAGAAACTGTTACCAAAGAACCAGAGAATGTCAGTACCATTAAAGCAGTAGAAGAAAACCGTCTGGCTTTTGAGAATGTCACCTTACAAACGCCGGATTATGAACAGGTGATTGTCGAGGATTTGTCAGTGTCTGTTCAGCCAGGAGAAGGTTTATTGATTGTTGGCCCTAGCGGTAGAGGTAAAAGTTCTCTACTGAGAGCGATCGCTGGTTTGTGGAACGCCGGAACCGGTCGTCTGGTACGGCCTCCCTTAGAAGATGTCTTATTTTTACCCCAACGTCCTTACATAATTTTGGGAACTTTGCGCGAACAATTACTTTATCCTCAAACAAATCGTCAAATGAGTAAAAAAGAACTTGAAGCAGTTTTGCAAGAAGTTAACCTGCAAAACTTATTTAGCCGAGTCGATGATTTGGATACAGAAGTTCCTTGGGAAAATATATTATCTTTGGGAGAACAACAACGCCTCGCTTTTGCAAGAATATTAGTGACTCGTCCTAGCTTCACTATCTTAGATGAAGCAACAAGCGCTTTGGATTTAAATAATGAAGTGAATTTATATCGACAATTGCAAGAAACGAAAACAACATTTATCAGTGTTGGACATCGGGAGAGTCTGTTTAATTATCATCAGTGGGTTCTGGAACTTTTAGAAGATTCTAGTTGGCAACTGATAACTGTACAAGACTATCGGCTGCAAAAAGCAAAACAAATTGTTACTAATCCCGCCGAAAATAATCCAATCACGGTAGATACTTCAGCCAACAATCAATCTCAAAGTCAAGTAGAGATAGACGCGATCGCCGGACTTTCTCATAAGGAAATGCAGACATTAACAGATTCTCCCATTAATACTATCAGAAGCAAAGCTAGCCTTGGCAAGTCCATCACTACTCAGGATGGCGTGACCTACCGCTATGACAAAGACCCCAAGGTATTGAAATGGATAAGAGTTTAGGTGCTACTCATACTTTTGAGAATCAGGGTAATGCTTACTAAACAGCAAAGACAACTAATTACTTACAAAAAGATTAGGATTTATGAACGAACCTACAAACTACCTGTTCTGAAAAACAGCAAATTAAAAGCTGTTCAAAAAAAAATTAAGGAACGCCGAAGGTTAATTAAAGAAGGCGTTCGGTATTATCAGCTTTGGGGAATAATTAAGCTTAAAAGAGAAATAGGTCAGGAGAAAATTTTTCAAGAAAGCCAATTACTAATAAAAGATTACACTCAAATTATTAATTTTTTAGAAAATTATAAAGACAGTTATCAAAAATTTTTGCTGAAGCTGACTGATGATTTGAAAAAATTGTTTATCCAAAAACACCTAGAAATAAAAAACTTAGATCGTGAAAGAAAAACACTAGAAATAAAAAATTCTAAAAATCCCCAAATACTTGAGGAATTAAACCGGGAAAAACAAGAAAACCTGAAAGCACTTTTACTACTAAGCAATGCTTGTTTTTTGATGTTAGAAAAAATAAAATTGCTGAGCGAAGGTCTTAAAACTTTGGCAGAAGATACTAAAACTCAAAAGCAAATTGTCGAGCAAGTAGCTAAAGATTTACAAGTTTATCAAGAAATTTACGAATATCAAATAAAAGCCCAAAAAGTTCGTCAAGAAATAGTAGAATTTGCTGAAACTGCAATTAACTTTGAAAATTATTTACAAGATTACTTTAGTCCCTTTCAATCCTTAATAGATGAAGTAGTTAAAGTAGATGAGGATTTTTACTCAACTGTCGGAGATATTAAAAATTTAGCAGATAATATTTTAAAGTCTGAGTCTAATTTATTAATTCCCAAAGAAAGTGACGGAATTTCTGAAACTTTTTTAGATTTTATGGTATCAAGTTATGAAAAAAAAGAAAGATTAAAAGATGCTTTTATTAAATGTAAATTGTTAGATTGGCAAATCCATGATTTTGATTTAGCCAATACTCACCTTTCTTTAGATAAAGAAATTGATTCCATATCTAGCTATATTTCCAACCAACTTGTCGAGCAAAGAAAAGAAATAGGTATACCGGAAACAAATTTGGTTTCTAGAACCCCTCCCCCTAGTGTTAAAGAAACTGAATTGATAAAACTGACTAATGACGATGCTAGGTTAACACAAGAATTTCAAAAGAAAAATAATATTGATTATACCGAATTGCGGAATCTCCTGAGCCAGGATAAGTGGAAAGAAGCTGACATTGAAACCACTAAATTAATGCTGCAAGTCATAGGCAAAAGTTATTGGAATGAAGTTTATCAAGAAGATATTGATAATTTTTCTTGCAAAGACCTCCAAACCATTAATCATCTGTGGGAAGAATACAGTCATGGTTCTTTTGGCTTTCGTGTTCAGCAAAATATTTGGAGTGAAATGGGTGGTCAAGTAGATTATGAAACAGAAAAGAGACTCGGCGATCGCCTTGGTTGGCGAAAAGAAGGAAACTGGTTAGATTACGATCAATTAACTTTTCAATTATCCCCTACAACACCCATAGGACATTTACCAGCGCAATGGTTACACTATCACCAAGATACCTTTAATTTATATCCATCATCTGCGGAGCATCTTTCAATGGGAGCGTGGCGCGTCGGATCTTGGTTAATTTGGCAAATGCACTTATTCTTGTGTCGTGTAAAATTTTGTAACGACAATTTCTTATGCGTTGAGAGCAAATTTGTTAATAATAAATAAAATTAGAGTTGCAGCTAATTTGGCGATTAATATGACTAATACTAATCTTTCTGACATCGATATAGAAATTTTACTTTTTGGAAAATGGCGCTTTAATTCGTCTTGGGAAAAAATCACTATTATATTTAGAGATGATATGACTTATGAGCAAACCAAGATTCAAACATTTATTTTTCATAAACCTAGAGAAATTTTCACAGGTAATCAATTTACTGGTGTATGGTATGTAACTGATAGAAGATTGCATTTAAGTCTGAAAGCTATTCCTAAATCATTTTTCAATTTACAGATACCCCTAGCATTTAAGATTTCTATTGCAGATGTAATAGCTAGTTTAGGTTCTATATTCATCACAGAAAAGTATGAAATAGTTGAAATTAATAGTTCCAAATTTATAATCAGGGATAAAGATCAATCATTTGTTGGCACAAAAATAACAGGTTATTATTAGTGCTAGCATCTTGAATCATCCGCTCAGATTTTGGGCTTTTTGAAGATTGAAATTTAGGCTGACGCGGGGACACGGGGACACGGGGACGCGGAGATTTTTTTTGATAAGTGATTAGAGCTAAACCCTCCCAAGCCCACCCCGCTAAAGCTGTGCTTTAGCTCCCCTCCCCTCTTAGCAAGGGTAGGGTTTGGGGGTGGGGTTCTTTTATGCACCGTGAACAGTTACGAGTAATTAAAGTAACTATTAGTTAGATTCAACCCTGTTTGAGCATCGATAAGAGCAATCAATTCATCGGGTTCGGTTCCCGGTTTATCTCTAAATAGCTGGGTATTGGAACCGGAGAGAACTAAACGATAATCAGTACTTACACCTCGAAGTTGAATGATGTCTTCACTGGTATTAAAGTCAGTAAGTCTAGCGTAGCTATCTGTTCCCGCAGTTAGGAGATTATTGTCATCGTAAAACACTGTATTTGTATCTCCTAAAACAAAGCGATCGCGTCCTAAACCTCCTGTTAAGATATCTATTTGACTTAAACTGGGGCTAGCTCCACCTCCATTGAGAGTATCATTACCTGCACCACCTCGGAGAGTATCGCTGAGGTTTCCTCCCCTCAAGTTATCTGCTTGTGAGGTGCCAAGAATATCAAATTGTTCAATATTGAAGTAGGAGATAGTACTATCCCCTGCGGAAATGGTGCCACTGCCATTAGTGCCCACAGTGGTAGAAATGCCAGCAGTAGTAATGGTAGAGTAGTCAACCTTGAGTAAATCAGTTTCTGTGCCGCCATCTACATAATCAGCACCGAGTCCGGGATCTAAGGTATCATTGCCTTCTTCGCCCCGCAATCCAGCGAAGTAGTTAATGGCGATCAGTTCACCAGGATCGATGATAAAGTTAGCGTTACTGTCGATGAAGACATATTCTGTATAGAGAAAAGTATCTCTGTCATTGCCAGAGCCACCTTTAAGGTAGTCGTCTCCTTCCCCGGCGTACAAACCATCTGAGCCACCATCACCAGAGAGGCTGTCATTACCTACCCCACCAAAGATCAGATCGTTCTCGGCTTGCCCTGAGACAGTATCATTGCCCGTATCACCATAAATGCGGTCTTTGCCGCTGCCACTGATAATGTTATCGTTGCCATCTCCGCCTTCTATGATATCTTGCCGAGTGGTAGCACTGAAATTCAGAACATCGTTCCCACTGCCAGATTTGAAGTAAATAGATTCGATATCTTTGAAGTTGACATCGTTTAAAACTGTAAAGACGCTGGCATTGGTGTAAGTAACAGTGAAGTTAGTAGTGATGGTATTGCCTGAACGGTCTAATTCTAGAGTATCAATGCCATTGCCGCCGATAATTGTATCGGCTCCTTCGGCGGGATTGAAATAGTCATCGCCTTCTCCACCTAAGAGGCTATCATTACCTGCACCTCCGTAAAGACTATCGTTGCCTTCACCGCCTAAGAGGGTATCATTACCTGCCTCTCCATAAAGTTTATCGTTGCCTGCTTGCCCTAAGAGACTATCCTGACCAAGACCACCTCTAAAATCTTCATTTCCCACACTACCTGAGATGGTGTCATTGCCATCTCTGCCTTCGACATAGTTATTGCCAATGGCTGCACTTAAATTCAGGTTATCATTGCCACTTCCAGATAACAGACTAATGGTTTCTATTTCTTTGAAGGTGGTATCGGCAATGGTAGCAAAGACATTGACATTAGTGTAGTTTAGTGTTAATGCAACAGACTGATCGGAATGGTCTAAATCGAGAAGGTCTGAGCCAGTCCCTCCCAAGACAGTATCGGCTCCTTCTTCTGGCTTGAGATAGTCATCGCCTTCTCCACCTAAGAGGCTATCATTGTCTGTACCTCCGTAAAGGGAATCATTACCTGCACCGCCTAAGAGGGTATCATTACCTGCCTCTCCATAAAGCTTATCGTTGCCTGCTTGCCCTAAGAGACTATCCTGACCAAGACCACCTCTAAATTCTTCATTTCCGACACTTCCTGAA
>NZ_JACJSJ010000056.1 GCF_014698115.1 Nostoc sp. FACHB-973 | reverse complement strand
AGAGGTGGCGACCCCAACGGTCAGGAAGCTGCGGGGTCAAGCTACGTGGTGTTTGGCAGCAGCAGTGGCTTTAGTGCCAGTCTCAACCTCTCTTCCTTGGATGGCAGTAACGGCTTTGTGATTAACGGCATTGATAGATATAACTTCTCAAACAGTTCTTTCAGCAGTGCGGGAGACATCAACGACGACGGCTTCGATGACCTGATTATCGGGTTAAGTGGTGGCAACCCCAACGGTCAGTCTTTTGCAGGAGAGAGCTACGTAGTGTTTGGCAGCAGCAGTGGCTTTAGTGCCAGTCTCAACCTCTCGTCCCTGGATGGCAGTAACGGCTTTGTGATTAACGGCATTGATGAAGCTGACTACTTGGGCGGTTCTGTCAGCAGTGCGGGGGACATCAACAGCGATGGCTTCGATGATTTGATTATCGGGGCAATTGGTGGCGACCCCAACGGTCGCGATCTTGCAGGAGAGAGCTACGTGGTCTTTGGTCGCAGCAGTGGCTTTGGTGCCGGCTTCAATCTTTCATCTCTCGATGGCAGCAACGGTTTTGTAATTAACGGCATTGATAGGTTTGACGACTCAGGCTGGTCTGTCAGCAGTGCGGGAGACATCAACGGCGACGGCTTCGATGACCTGATTATCGGGGCAATTGGTGGCGACCCCAACGGTCAGGATGATGCCGGGGAGAGCTATGTGGTTTTTGGTCGCAGCAGTGGCTTTGGTGCAGGCTTCAACCTTTCATCTCTGGATGGTAGCGAGGGCTTTATAATGAATGGCATTGATGCGGATGACTACTCAGGCAGGTCTGTAAGCAGTGCGGGGGACATCAACGGCGACGGCTTCGATGACCTGATTATCGGGGCAAGAGGTGCCGACCCCAACGGTCAAAATGGGGCAGGGGAGAGCTATGTGGTGTTTGGCTTCGCATCTCCTACGCCTACTAATAAACCTCCTGTTCCGGTTAATGACACGGCTAGCACGGACGAAGACACTGCCGTTAACATACAAGTCTTAGCTAACGACAGCAACTCCCTAACGGTGTCAGCCATTGATGGTAAAACAGTTGTTGTTGGCACTGCCATTACCCTAAGTTCTGGTGCTTTAGTTACCCTTAATGCTGATGGCAGCTTGACCTACGACCCAAATGCTTCATTTGACGTTTTGGCTGTCGGTGAAGGCGGCACTGACAGCTTTACATATACCACCAGCAATGGCAGGTGGACTAATATAGCTAGCGTCAATTTGACCATTAACGGAGTTAATGATGCACCCAAGGTTATTTCAGTTTTTAACCTTTCCACTCTCAATGGCAGCAATGGCTTTATAATTAACGGTATTGATGCAGGTGACCGCTCAGGCAGGTCTGTAAGCAGCGCGGGAGACATCAACGGCGACGGCTTTGACGACCTGATTATCGGGGCACCTTTTGCCGACTCCAACGGTCAGTCTCGGGCAGGGGAGAGCTACGTAGTGTTTGGCAGCAATAGTGGCTTTGATGCCAGTCTCAACCTCTCGTCCCTCAATGGCAGCAATGGCTTTGTGATTAACGGCATTTATGTACAGGACTTCTCAGGCTGGTCTGTCAGCAGTGCGGGGGATATCAACAGCGATGGCTTTGACGACCTGATTATCGGGGCACCAAATGCCTCCGCCAACGGTCAGTTTTTTGCAGGGTCAAGCTACGTGGTCTTTGGCAGCAGTAGTGGCTTTAGTGCCCAACTCAACCTCTCGTCCCTCAACGGCAGCAACGGTTTTGTGATTAATGGCATTGATGAAGCTGACTTCTCAGGCTCGTCTGTCAGCAGTGCGGGGGACATCAACGGCGACGGCTTTAACGACCTGATTATCGGGGCACCATATGCCTCCCGCAACGGTCAATCTGAGATAGGGTCAAGCTACGTGGTCTTTGGCAGCAGTAGTGGCTTTGATGCCAGTCTCAACCTCTTCTTACTGGATGGCAGCAACGGCTTTGTAATTGATGGCATTGATGCAAATGACAACTTAGGCAGTTCTGTAAGCAGTGCGGGAGACATCAACGGCGACGGCTTCGATGACCTGATTATCGGGGCACCCAATGCCAACAGTATTTTCGGGGAGAGCTATGTCGTCTTTGGTGGCAGCACTGGCTTTGATGCGAGTCTCAACGTCTCATCCCTCAACGGCAGCAATGGCTTTGTAATCAAGGATTTTGGCAGTCGTTCAGGCAATTCTGTCAGCAATGCGGGGGACATCAACGCCGACGGCTTCGATGACCTGATTATCGGGGCAAGCTACGTGGTCTTTGGCAGCAGTAGTGGCTTTAGTGCCCAGTTCAACCTCTCATCCCTCAATGGCAGCAACGGCTTTGTGATTAATGGCATTGATGCAGGTGACTACTCAGGCAGTTCTGTCAGCAGTGCGGGGGACATCAACGGCGACGGCTTCGATGACCTGATTATCGGGGCAAGAGATGCCGACCCCAATGGTCAGTCTGGGGCAGGGGAGAGCTACGTGGTCTTTGGCTTTGGGACTGGGGCTACCACCAACGAAGATACCGCCGTTAACATCCTTGTTCGCAGTATTGTACGTAGATATAAAGATGCAGAAAGCGATACGTTAACGATCGGTGACTTCACTAACCCCACTAACGGCACACTGACACTCAACGACAACAGCACTCCAGACAACTCCAGCGACGACTTCTTCATCTACACCCCCAATGCCAACTTTAACGGCACTGACAGCTTCAACTTCACTGTTAGTGATGGCAATGGCGGTAGCATTACTAATACATTTAACCTCAATGTATTGCCCATCAACGTTGCACCCATTGCCGTCAACGATCGCCTAACTACTGGTTTTAATACTCCTGTAACCATCCTTGCTAGTACTCTCCTAGCTAATGATACCGACATCAATAGCAATAACCTCAGCATTACTGGCGTTAGTGGTGCAACCAAAGGTACTGCTGTGTTGAATAATAACGGTACTGTGGGCAACTCGGCGGATGATTTCATTGTCTTTACCCCACTGAATGGCTTTAGTGGCAATGCCAATTTCAACTACACCATCAGTAATGGGAACCTCAGTAGTACTGCTAGCGTGGCGATCGCAGTTGGTGCTAACATCACTGGCACTAATGGCAACGATACCATCTCTGGCAGTGGCGGCAACGATAATATCTCTGGTGGCAATGGCAATGATACTTTTATTTTCCGCCTTGGCGATGGCAATGACACCATCACCGATTTTGCTGGAATAGGCACTGGCTCAAATCCATCAGCAACGGTGATTAACCAACTGGATACATTGCAATTTATTGGTAGTGGTTTAACTGCCCGAAATCTGCAATTAACTCAAAATGGTAGTAACTTAGAACTCACCTTTTTAAATGCGACTTCTACGAAAGTTACCCTGGAGAACTTACAATTAGAAAACCTGGATAATCTGCCAGCACGTGGTTCACGACCAGCTATTGGTAATATCCTGTTTGATAGACAAACCAGTGTTACTGATAGTTTTGATGTCTTCGATGCCAACTCGACTCAAACTAATCTGTTTAACAAGAACACAGTCACTTTCTTGAATGACCTTAACAATAATGTCGCGGGTTTTTACAACTCCAATGATGTAATTAATGGTCAAGGGGGTAACGACATCATTAATGGTAATAGTGGCGATGACCTCTTACGGGGCGGTGAAGGCGATGATATTCTCGTCGGTGGACAAGGCAATGATGTTCTCGTCGGTGGTGTAGGCGCTGACTTTTTCACTTACAACAGCAATCGTGAGTTTACTACCACTATTTTTGGTTTTGATACCATTACTGATTTCAATAGTTTTGAAGGTGACAAGATTGTACTGGATAAGACTACTTTTAGTGCAATTACTTCTGCTGTGGGAACAGGTTTCAGTAATACCAATGATTTTCAAATCACCAATTTAGCAGGGACTAGCACGGCGACAATTGTCTACAATTCTGTTACTGGGCAGTTGTTCTACAACCAAAATGGCAGCGCGGCTGGTTTTGGCAGTGGTGGTTTATTTGCAACTCTAACTGGTGCGCCAACTCTTATAGCATCAGATTTTCTGTTGCAAGCATAGTTCACCAGATTCCGCATTTCATATAGACATCATTCATCGCGCCTGGAAGACCAGTTTTCTTTGCCAATAAACCTTCACCCAAGGGTATTGACCTCTAAACCAATACCCTTGGGTTAAGGCTAAAACTCTTTGTTAAAATCAAGAATATTAAGCGATCGCTCTACAAGTTTGTTTGAGCCGATTCATAGCACAATTAAGTAAAACCCAACATTATATTTAAGTTAATGTTGGGTTTGACTCAATTCAACTAGCCTGATTATTTGGCGGTGTTGCATCCGGTGGCGTTTCGGCTGGGGGAGCCAGAGATGCATCTGGAGCAATTTTCTCCACAGGAATCTGTTCTTTGTTCTCAGTTTGGGCATCAGCTTGGGCTGCTTCCACCAATTCGGGAGATGGGGGATTTGGTGGAATCGCTTCTGGTACATTCTCAGTTTTTGCTTCGGTATCGCTAGTAGCCGCCTCCTCTGCTGGTTGTTCTGGTGTAGCAGTAGTATTGTCGATAATTTCAACAGCAGGTTGCTGTGCCAAAACAGAAGTAATATCTTCAGGTTTGGCCGTTGTAGGTGTTTTTGGACTCACAGTGTTTTGCACCTTGTCTTTCACGCCACTCAACGTGTTACCAATATCCTGTTGCAACTGAGCTAGCCGTTCCTGAAGCGACAATTTATTCACCTGTTCCTGAATGCTAGTTTTCACCGTCTCAGGACTTGGTACTTGGGTTTGTTGTGCCTGTGGTGTTATTTGGCGACGTAACGAAAGAGTTTGCCAGCCAAACCAGACCAAAAGAGCGACGCTAGCCACATGACCCAGCAACAAACCGCCAGAAATGCGTGGTGCAAACACCCATAAAACCAAAGCATAAAATAGCCCGACACCACTCCAAATAAAATCATTCTTGCGGTGGATTTCCGGGAAAAAGAAAGCTGCTAGATAAATGGCTAAACTACCAAGACCGACCACTAAAGCTAGAACATATGCCAGCATTATTTGGTTACTCCTTTGACTAGGGATTGGGCATGGGGCATGGGGCATTGGGCATTGGGCATTGGGCATTAGGAGTGTGGGAGGGGTGTGATGATGGGGTGGTGGGCGTAGTTTCCCCCATCTCCCTCATCTCCCTCATCTCCCACATCTCCCTCATCTTCCCCACTCCCCGATCTAATGAATACAAATCAATTGTTGATTTAGATACAACTTAAAATTAATTATCTGTGTTAGTTGTGGATTTTTGTCGTTGAGATCAAGTCTTAAGGTCTTCTTTAGGAGATCGACGAAAATCTCGGACTACCCTAAAAGATGAAAGGATCTGCAAGAGTTAGCCAAACAAATTTATGACACTACAAAGCTTTGGTGTGATTGGACTAGCCGTTATGGGCGAGAATATCGCTCTAAACGTCGAACGTAATGGCTTCCCAATTGCAGTTTACAACCGCTCCCGAGAAAAAACGGATGCCTTTATGGCGCAGCGTGCGCCAGGACGGAACGTCAAAGCCGCTTTTACCCTAGAAGAATTTGTCGCCTCATTGGAACGTCCCCGCAAAATCCTAGTAATGGTGCAAGCTGGTAAGCCAGTCGATGCGGTGATTGCTCAACTCAGACCCTTGCTAGACGAAGGCGATATCATTATCGACGGTGGCAACTCTTGGTTTGAAGATACAGAACGACGCACTCAAGAATTAGAACCCGCTGGACTTCGGTATCTTGGTATGGGTGTCAGTGGTGGTGAAGAAGGAGCGCTAAACGGCCCTTCACTAATGCCCGGAGGTACAACCAGCTCTTACGAGTATCTATCACCAATTTTCAACAAAATTGCTGCCCAAGTCGATGATGGCCCTTGCGTAACCTACATTGGTCCTGGCGGTTCTGGCCACTATGTAAAAATGGTACATAACGGCATTGAGTACGGCGATATGCAGCTAATTGCTGAAGCCTACGACTTGCTAAAAAATGTCGCTGGATTAGACCATAATCAGCTACATGACGTGTTTGCTGAATGGAACACCACCGATGAACTCGATTCATTTTTGATTGAGATTACGAAGAATATCTTCCCATATCTTGACCCAGAAACAAATCTACCCCTGGTGGATTTGATTGTTGACGCAGCAGGTCAAAAGGGAACTGGACGCTGGACTGTCCAGACTGCATTGGAATTGGGAGTCTCTATTCCCACAATTACAGCAGCAGTTAATGCCCGGATTATATCTTCCATTAAAGAAGAGCGGGTTGCAGCATCTAAAGTCCTCACAGGCCCCAGTGGCAAGTATGACGGGCAAACCAAGGACTTTATCAACAAAGTACGCGATGCTCTCTATTGCTCAAAAATCTGTTCTTATGCTCAAGGGATGGCATTGCTATCCACAGCTTCAAAAACATATAACTGGAATTTGAATCTGGGCGAAATGGCGCGGATTTGGAAAGGTGGCTGTATTATTCGCGCTCGCTTTTTGAATAAGATTAAGAAGGCTTTTAGCGAAAATCCAGCTTTGCCTAACCTGCTGTTAGCTCCCGAATTTAAGCAGACAATTCTCGACAGACAGACTGCTTGGCGGGAAGTGATTGCGACAGCTGCAACACTGGGAATTCCAGTGCCTGCATTTAGCGCATCCTTGGATTATTTTGACAGCTATCGCCGCGATCGCCTACCCCAAAATCTGACTCAAGCACAACGCGACTACTTCGGCGCACACACCTACCTGCGTCTTGATAAGCCCGGAAGTTTCCACACTGAATGGGTACCAATTGCTGAAGCTGATAAAAAATAGTCAGAATTCAGAATTGAGAATTCAGAATTCAGAAGTCAGAAGTCAGAATTGGGAAGTAAAATAGGCTTTGCCCAAGCTACCAGACTTAGGTTGTGTACTTCACTTTCGTTGAAATCCGCTGTATATCAGCATATTGTGAAAGTTGAAAGAGTTTTCAACTGCAATTTTGATAGTGACTCTGAAATTCAGAGTCATTTTTTTATCAGGGCTGATACCATTTTGGATTTTGGATTTTAGATTGGGAATGGCCTTGTGCGTCTGGTTTTTGTAAATTCAGTCCCTACCCAGAGTGGTCTGTTTCAATCCAAAATCCAAAATTTAAAATCCAAAATTGATTGACTTCAAAGCTTGTAACAGAATACAATTTTAGATTGTCTGTCTAATTCCTGCTCGGAACAGGTAGACATATTACAAAAGCTGGGAAAAGCATCTCTAAACAAGATCAAAACCAGCTACCTGTACGGCAACTTCAAGGACAATTCCATGACTTACGCAATTATTGAAACTGGCGGCAAACAAATAAGAGTAGAGCCAGGGCGGTTTTACGACATTGAACTACTTACTGCCGAACCAGATGAAAAAGTTACAATAGAAGCAGTATTATTGGTGCAGAATGATGGCGAAGTCACTATTGGACAGCCACTAGTGTCAGGTGCAACTGTAGAAGGGACTATACTGCGACATTTCAGAGATCGTAAAGTCCTGGTATACAAAATGAAGCCGAAAAAGAAAACCCGCAAAAAGCGCGGGCATCGCCAAGAAGTTACCAGACTTTTGATTAACTCCATCACCCTTAACGGTACGGTGTTTGCAGCCGAAGCAGCAACGGACGAAAGCCCTGTTGTAGATGACGCTCCTGCCCAAGAAGCTGAAACCGTTGCAGAATAATAAACAGAAGTAGATACACAAAAGGAAATCATGGCTCATAAGAAAGGAACAGGTAGTACACGCAACGGTCGTGATTCTAACGCCCAACGTCTAGGCGTCAAGCGTTATGGTGGTCAAACTGTAAGTGCAGGAAGCATTCTGGTGCGTCAGCGTGGCACCAAATTTCACCCTGGTAACAATGTCGGTATTGGTAGCGACGACACTCTGTTTGCCTTAATCGACGGTGTAGTAACCTTTGAAAGAAAGGGCAAAACCCGTAAAAAAGTTAGTGTTTACTCACCCGTAGCTGCTGCTGAAGCAGTAGCAAGTTAGAGTAATGAGGGTGGGTGACAGTACCCACCCTATTCACTGAAATGCAATTTGAAAAATTGGCGTTACTGATTTCATGTATGAAAACGATTGTGCATGATATCAAAATCCTTGTAGAGACGTTGCATTGCAACGTCTCTACATGCATTGCAACGTCTCTACATGTGTATTCATACTCTAAAAATTGCCTCTGTGGTTTCACCCATGCCAATCTCGTGACTCATCTGCTAGAGATGCTAAAGGTTTAGTGTTATATAACAAATGCTTGCTAGAGTCTGGAGTGCATCTATTGTCGGTATCGATGCCGTCAAAGTAGGCGTGGAAGTCGATGTTTCAGGAGGATTACCGGGAATTGTTGTCTTAGGACTCCCAGATTCAGCGATTCAAGAATCAAGGGAAAGAGTTAAGGCAACCTTGAAGAATGCAGGTTTTGCCTTTCCCATGCGAAAAATTGTAATTAATTTAACTCCGGCGGATTTACGCAAGGAAGGCCCGTGTTTCGATTTACCTATTAGTGTGGGAATTTTGGCGGCTTCTGAGCAAGTTAACGCTGATTTGTTGGGGGATTATTTATTCTTAGGCGAAGTCTCTCTGGATGGCACCTTGCGGGCGGTAGCTGGTGTGTTGCCGATCGCCGCAGCTGCTGAAAAAATGGGAATCACAGGCTTAGTTCTCCCTGCTGATAATGCCCAAGAAGCGGCTGTAGTTGAAGGTTTGGCTGTTTATGGCTGCCAACATCTGTCTGATGTGGTGGACTTTTTAAATAATCCGGGGCGCTACAAACCTGTGGAGATGTCTGACAATGTAGAGACGTTACATGTAACGTCTCTACATTCACCGGATTTACAAGATGTCAAAGGACAGACTCATGCGCGTCGTGCTTTAGAAATTGCTGCGGCTGGTGGGCATAATTTAGTTTTTGTCGGGCCGCCTGGTAGTGGAAAAACCATGTTAGCACGGCGCTTACCGGGGATTTTGCCTCCTCTGAGTTTTGCCGAATCTTTGGAAGTGACTCGCATTCACTCGGTAGCTGGTTTATTGAAGAATCGCGGTTCTTTGGTGCGCGATCGCCCTTTTCGCAGTCCCCACCATTCAGCATCCGGACCTTCTTTGGTAGGTGGTGGGAGCTTTCCTCGTCCTGGAGAAATTTCATTATCCCACAATGGGATCTTATTCATGGATGAATTAACAGAATTTAAACGTGATGTTTTAGAATTTCTCCGTCAACCTTTAGAAGATGGTTTCGTAACCATTTCCCGCACCAAATTATCAGTCATGTTTCCCGCACAGTTTACTTTGGTGGCGAGTACTAATCCCTGTCCTTGCGGTTACTATGGCGATACTATTCAACAGTGTACTTGTTCCCCGCGCCAACGCGAGCAATATTGGGCAAAACTTTCTGGACCGTTGATGGATCGAATTGATTTACAAGTGGCGGTGAATCGCTTAAAACCAGAAGAAATTACCCAACAACCGACGGGAGAAGCATCAACATCAGTGCGTCAACGAGTACAAGAAGCACGCGATCGCGCAGTTACTCGTTTTCAAACAGAAGCAAATCTGCGTTGCAATGCCCAAATGCAGAGTAGTCATCTGCAAAAATGGTGCAAGCTAGATGACGCAAGTCGTAATTTATTAGAAACAGCAATTAGAAAATTAGGATTATCAGCAAGAGCAAGCGATCGCATTCTCAAAGTAGCACGGACTATTGCAGATTTAGCAGCTGAGGAAAAGCTCCAACCCAATCATGTCGCCGAAGCAATTCAATATCGCACAATCGATAGAATGCAGTGAAAAGGAGTCAGAATTCCGAATTCAGGAGAGCAATTAGGATGCAGAAGAGATTACCTGACCAATACGCTTATGGATGACGAATCCTGCATGTTTTTCTGATAGAATCATTTGGTCTTGACCATCAATGCCATAAGCGAAAACCAAGCTAATAGGTATATGTTGCAAGAAAAAGATTTGGGTCTTGGGAACCAGGACTCCTGCCCTTGGAGGGAATGTCAGACCAATAGAACTACGGAGTTTTCGAGGCTATTCCCGATGAATTGGGAAGCTCCGTCCGTCTTACGGCGGAGTAGTTCACGTAACAGTAGCTTGCCTAGATTATTACAGCAGTTTTCATGTATTTGAACCACATCTGTAGTAAGGGCACAGCAATGCTGTGCCCCTACCGCGTGGTCTATTTACCTGAAAATAGCTGTAACATCAGCATATTTTTATTATCGCTAATTGGCGAATAAAATCCTGAATTCCTCCTCAAGAACGCTGCACAAACTCCCTTGGGAGGATGTGATTACTCACCAAATCAGTATCCAATATATCAGGGACTAAGCAACATCCCCTAGAAGGAGACTGACTCAATGAATTTGCAGGCGATTTGGAGTTTGTTCCAAGAGACGTTTAAGGAATGGAGTGAGGATAAAGCCTCTCGGTTAGCGGCGGCGTTAGCTTATTACACAATTTTTTCTATTGCACCATTGCTAATTATTGTAATTGCGATCGCAGGAGCAGTATATGGAGAAGAAGCCGCAAGGGGTGAAATTGTCCGACAAATTCAAGGTTTAGTCGGCCCAGATGGGGCAGAATTTATCCAAACAGCGATTCAGAATGCTAACAAACCACAGACAGGTGTGATGGCTTCTGTTATTAGTATTGTGGTTTTGCTATTAGGTGCCACTGGTTTATTTACTGAGTTGCAAGATTCCCTCAACACAATTTGGGAAGTGAAACCGAAACCCGGACGCGGTGTAACTAACATTATTCGCCTACGCTTTTTGTCCTTTGCAATGGTGTTAGGTATTGGCTTTTTACTTTTAGTTTCTCTGGTAATTAGTACAGTGTTAGCAGCATTAGCCACTTACTTTAGTAATTTAATACCAGGTGTTGATTTTCTCTGGCAAATTCTCAATTTCATCATTTCTTTTGCCATCACTACATTCCTCTTCGGACTCATTTTTAAAGTATTACCAGATGTGAAAATTGCTTGGAGTGATGTTTTAATTGGAGCTATTCTCACATCATTTTTGTTTTCCATCGGTAGGTTTTTATTAGGACAATATTTAGGTAATGGCAGTTTTGGTTCAACCTATGGTGCTGCTGGTTCACTGGTGGTAATTTTAGCTTGGGTTAATTATGCGGCGCAGATTCTTTTTTTTGGTGCCGAGTTTACCCAAGTTTACTCCAGAAGGCACGGAAGTGGTATCACGCCTACTAAAAATGCCGTACCTCTGAATAATAAAGCTTCTACTGATCAAGGGGCGAATAACAATAATACTGCTCAGAAAAAGCAAAATAACAATAATAAGCAGTCATTTTCTAAATTAATAAGTCGCTTAATTCGCTATTTTGGTCAACCCAAACGCTTGAAATATAGAAGAAGAAACCAGCATTTTTAAGGGATTAAAAATGAAGCTAATTGGTATGTAATATTTGAAATAAAAAAACCTGCGTAGGCGTAGCCCGTCGTAGACATTGCTCCCTCAATATGGCAGTAAAATTTCTACTGTCATATTTCTGATTCATCAGCCAAACTCATTTCTAACTAAGATTGTAATTGTGGCGATCGCACTTAAACAAGTTTCCACTGTTCATTCCATAATTTGTAGGGGCGCATAGCTATGCGCCCCTACCTTGTACCTCACTATAACGAGAAATTTGATAACATTAAAATGACAATACTACAATAGATACAATTTATATCTTAATAAAAAAATGAATAAAATTTATAACTTTTTAAACAGGAAGTTTTAGCCTATGTAGATGATTGTCGATATTCTCAATGAGATTTCAATACTTTAAAGAAAGAAAAATAGTGTTAATGAACAAATTGTTTTTTATCGATTGGCACGCAATCTTTGTTCCTAGTATCAGCATCTTTGAATTGATGATACGCGGGTCGCTGGTTTACTTAGCGCTGTTATCAGTGCTGCGTTTGCTTCCTAGCCGCCAACTAGGAACTTTAGGAATTACAGATTTACTCGTAGTTGTGCTATTTGCTGAAGCTGCCCAAAATGCTATGGCTAGTAATTATACATCGATTACTGAAGGTGCAATCTTAGTGGGAACTGTAATTTTTTGGAGCTATTTGCTCAATTGGTTGGGCTACAAAATTCCCCAGTTTCAACGTTTTATGAATCCGCCACCGCTTTTATTAGTAAAAAATGGCCGGATGATTCAGCGCCATCTGCAACGAGAATTAATTACGGAAGAGGAATTGATGAGCAAGTTACGTCAGCAAGGTGTGGAATTTTTGGCTGATGTCAAGTTAGCATATATGGAAGCTGACGGTAGGATTAGTATCATTACATCAGACTCAAAATCTAATTCCATCCTTGGGCAAAAAGTAGAGTTAAAAAATGATGCACTTATAGGGAAATAGGGAAAAAGTTGTAGTAATTCTTTCTGTTTTGCGCCTTGACCTCTTATAAGCACCGATAAAAGCCGATGGGCTTTCTGCTTTCGATTACTGTAAAATATGACGGTTGTATTCTGTGCCAGATTGTGATTGAGCGTTATACTCTGCCCGAAATGGGTAATCTGTGGAGTGAAACCTATAAGTTAAAAACCTGGCTGCAAGTAGAAATCGCAGTTTGCGAGGCTCAGGCCCAATTAGGTTATATTCCGTCTGAGGCAGTTGAGGAAATTAAGGCGAAAGCAGATTTTGACCCAAAGCGGGTGCTAGAAATTGAAGCTGAAGTTCGTCACGATGTGATTGCTTTCTTGACAAATGTCAACGAATATGTAGGAGATGCCGGACGCTATATTCACTTGGGGCTAACCAGTTCCGATGTACTGGATACAGCTTTAGCACTGCAATTGGTTGCGAGTTTGGATGTGTTATTGCAACGTGTGGAAGATTTGATTGGTGCGATTCGCCAAAAGGCACAGGAACACCGTAATACAGTGATGATTGGTCGATCGCATGGTATTCACGCCGAACCGATCACTTTTGGTTTCAAGCTAGCTGGATGGTTGGCAGAAGTGTTGCGACACCAAGAACGCCTGAGAATTCTCCGTCAAACCATTGCCGTGGGTAAGATTTCCGGTGCGGTGGGCACCTATGCGAACGTTGAACCGCGTGTAGAAGCGATCGCTTGCCAAAAACTGGGACTGCAACCCGATACAGCCTCAACACAAGTAATTTCCCGCGATCGCCACGCCGACTATGTGCAACAATTAGCGCTATTAGCGGCATCCATCGAACGCTTTGCTGTGGAAATTCGTAATCTGCAAAAAACAGACGTTCTAGAAGTCGAAGAATTCTTCGCCAAAGGTCAAAAAGGCTCCTCAGCCATGCCCCACAAGCGCAATCCCATCCGTTCGGAACGGCTGACAGGAATTGCGCGACTTATTAGAAGTCATGCCGGTGCAGCCTTGGAAAACGTCGCCCTGTGGCACGAACGGGATATTTCCCACAGTTCCGTGGAGCGGGTAATTTTGCCAGACGCTTGCACTTTGACCCATTTTATGGTCTTAGAAATCACCGACTTAGTGAAAAACCTGCTGGTTTATCCTGAGAACATGGAACGAAATCTCAATTGCTACGGCGGCGTTGTCTTCAGTCAAAAAGTGCTACTTGCCTTGATAGACAAGGGATTGAATCGGGAAGAAGCTTATGCGATCGTTCAAGGAAGCGCTCATGCTGCTTGGAACAAACCAGAAGGCAATTTCCAGGACTTGATTAGCAAAGACCCTCGTGTTACCCAAAAATTGTCCCCAGCAGAACTAGAAGTGTGTTTCGATCCCCAACAACATCTGCGGCATTTAGAAGAGGTTTACCAACGGCTAGGTATTTAGGTTTATTGGGGACTGGGGGGTGGGTACTGGGGACTGGGTATTGGGAGTGTGGGAGGTGTGGGAGGTGTGGGAGGTGTGGGAGGTGAGGAAGCTTTTTTCTAATTTTTTCTCATTTCCCCACACTCCCCCATCTCCCCACACTCCCCCATCTCCCCATTCCCTACTCCCTACCTCCCCTGCTCCCTCGTTTCCCCAGTCCCCAGTCACCAGTCCCCACTCCCCATTCCCAAAAAAGACTTCTAATCTGGTGCTGTAATTATCACCATCAGTGGGTAGTATACATAACAAATACTTACTTATTTATTCGTGCTGCGAGTGCTTTGATGATTGAAATCCTAGCCACACTTTCTGCCTCTGCGGCAGCAGGAATGAGAATAGGCATACCTTTGCTAATTATTGGACTGTTACAGGGTAGTAACTTGTGGTCGCAAGTTCCGATTTTATCTCATATTTCTCCACCAATATTATTAGCCTGCCTCACCAGTTGGTCGTTAGTTGAATTATTAGCCTCAAAAAAGCTATGGGGACAAAGATTGCTACAAGTGATTCAATTATCAATGTCTCCCCTCGTAGGGGCAATTATGGGGTTAGCAGTAGCTTCCGCCACAGCAACGCCACACTGGCTAATTGCCTTAACTGGGGGTTTGTTAGCTTTGGTACTCCAGCTAGTTCAAGTTGGTTGGTTCTACCGATTACGCGGCTTACCGTTGTGGGCAGTGTTTCTTCAAGATATCCTATGTATTGCTCTGGTACTTTTTGCCTTTGATGCCCCCTGGCAAGGAGGATTAATTGCTTTAATTCTGCTCTGGTTTGCAGTTCGTAGCGCCAAGCAGTGGTATGGGTGGTATCACAAGGGAGTGGGGAGTAGGGAGTAGGGAATGGGGAGATGCGGGAGTGTGGGGAGTGTGGGGAAATGAGAAAAAATTAGAAAAAAGCTTCCTAATCTTCCTCACCTCCCACACCTCCCACACTCCCAATACCCAGTCCCCAGTCCCCAGTCCCCAGTCCCCAGTCCCCAGTCCCCTTTACTGCAAAATTCCAATCATATGCAATATACCCTGACCGGTAATCAGCTCGATGATTAAGGCAATGAAGCCCAGCATGGCAATGCGACCATTCCATACTTCAGCGCTAGTAGTCAGACCCCACTCCCAACGCTCTTGGGGATACATTTTCACCATTTTTTTCATTTGGGCTGCTTGGGACAGCTTGAAACTGGGGTTTTTCAGCGCATCAATCACTAATTCGGCTAGGGCATTAATAAATACTGGATGGGTATTGGGAGCCGGTACGCGACGGAAGTTGTGAATTCCTGATTCTTCTGCTACTTCTCGATACTCAATATCAATTTCTTGTAGTGTCTCAATGTGTTCTGAGACGAAACTGATGGGTACGACTACCAAATCTTTCACGCCTTGGGCGCCTAGTTCTTTGAGGGCATCTTCCGTATAAGGTTGGAGCCATTCTACTGGTCCGACGCGACTTTGATAAGCCAAAGTGTGGGAATTGGGTCGATTGAGGGTCTGCATAATTAGGGCAGTACATTCCTCAATTTCTTGTTGGTAGGGGTCGCCTGCTTCTTCAACGTAGCTTTTCGGAACGCCGTGAGCGCTGAAGAAGATATGAACGTCATCTGGGTTCGGAAACTGCTCTAGTTCTTGGGCTATGAGTTCCGCCATTGCTTGGAGGTAGCCTGGTTGTTTGTACCAGGAAGGAATGACGGTGTAATCGATGCGTTGAAGTTTGGGATCTTCTTGCCAAAGCTTTTCTAACAGGCGGAAGCTGGAACCACTGGTACTTATAGAAAACTGGGGATAAAGTGGTAAAATTACTAGGTGTTCTACATTATCTTGGGTGAGTTGTGCGATCGCCTCTTCTGTATACGGATGCCAATAACGCATTCCCACATAGATATCGGCTTGTTGACCCAAATAACCCAACTGCTCTTTTAGGGCTTCTCCTTGGGCTTCTGTGATCCGCCGCAGTGGAGAACCACCACCGATTTGCTTATAGTTTTCTTGAGATGTTCTGGTTCGCCGCGTGGCAATGAACCAGGCTAGGGGTTTTTGCAACCAGCGAAACGGTAGGCGAATGATTTCCGGATCGGAAAATAGGTTGTACAAAAACGGCCCGACATCCTCTAGCTTATCGGGGCCACCGAGATTCAGTAATAAGACGCCTACACGACCCATAGCAGTTACTTTCCCCCGATTTTTTTCAGGTTTTTTACTAATGTTAACAATATATCTTTATTAAATATAAAGCTTAATCGTAAGGAAATATGCAATGGCAACAATTTTAAGGGATTGGAGTTACCGCTATCAGTGGCTGTATGATGGTATTTCTCGTTTAGCAGCCTTAACTGTAGGTGGTGAAGGTCGTTTTCGGCAACTTGCTTTGCAAGGCTTAACAATTGACTCAGATACTCAGGTTTTAGATTTATGTTGCGGTAGTGGTCAAACGACGGAATTTTTGCTAAAACTTTCACAAAATGTAACGGGGCTAGACGCTTCACCGAAATCTTTGCAACGGGCGCGGCAAAATGTACCATTAGCTTCTTATGTGGAAGCTTTTGCAGAGGAAATGCCATTTACAGATAATTTGTTTGATGTGGTGCATACTAGCGTTGCACTACACGAGATGCAGCCTCAGCAATTACGAAAGATTATTAATGAGGTTTATCGGGTGCTAAAGCCAGGAGGGGTATTTACACTGGTAGATTTTCACGCTCCGACAAATCCGATATTTTGGCCTGGGGTATCGGTGTTTTTGTTGTTGTTTGAGACCGAAACAGCTTGGGAATTATTAAAAACTGATTTGGCTTGTTTGTTAACAGAAACTGGGTTTGAGGTGGGTAAACCAACTTTGTATGCAGGTGGTAGTTTGCAAGTTATACAAGCGAAGAAGTGAAGGATAGAATTCAATACAGTTTGGTTAAGGTTTTTTGATGAAAATTCTAGATCCAAAGACGCGATAAATCGCCGTCTCTACGAAGGAATGATTATTGTAGAGACGCGATAAATCGGCGTCTCTTGGCTTAACCGAACCGTATTGGGATAGAATTTGATTTCATCAATCAATCTCTGTTACCAGCCATTGCCACTCGATGACTACAGTCTTAGGTATATTGAGAACTAATGGCTGTCTACTAGAGATTGGCACATAAAGTTTGAGTGCATCGGTTGTTGGCAATTTAGCTAAGACATTCGTGAAGTTGTATTCGCCTACATTCGGTGCGGGTGCAGTTAGGGCGTATGCATCCGATGCACTCAACAATTTTCCCCCTGCTGTCTCAATTAACAATGGTTGGGGGTGAGCAACTTCAACAACACCAGGAAAAGCAACTAAGCGCAACCGTAAGTCTTTGACTGGATTGTTGTAATTTTGTTTGAACAGTAGCACTTGCCAAGCATATCCAAATTCATCTTTGATAGATACTTGCGAATGGTACCGTAATACATTAGGCGAGTCATGATGTTGACGCAGCAGCGCTTGTGCTGAATCGACACACCATCCACATACAGTTAATGCTAGAAGGACTACTAGGACACAATGCCAAAAATATTGTTGCAATTTTCGCTTCATGCAGCACATTTTACAGCAGAATTCAGAATTGAAGAAGAATTCAGAAGTCAGAATCAATCATCCAAGAATCGTACAGAATTCACGCTCAATTCTGACGAATGACGCCAATGTTGCTGTTTTGGTAAAATTCCTGCCTAATTTATATTTATGGTCATTCAACTAGAACCGCGTAGTGTCCCGTCAAAAATATGGCAAGTGTTATCACCTCTGGTTGCACTACTGGCAACGGTGATTTTAGGATTTGTATTATTTGGTTTATTGGGTAAGCCCCCTGTTGCTGCTTTACAAACTTTATTAATTTCGCCCTTAACTAGCTTTTATGGATTGTCAGAATTAACTGTCAAAGCAGCACCAATTTTATTAATTGCTGTTGGTTTATCGGTGTGTTTTCAAGGTAAGGTGTGGAATATTGGTGCAGAAGGACAGTTTACTATTGGTGCGATTTTTGGTAGTGCTGTAGCTTTAGGATTTCCTAGCATTAATAATTATAGTTTATTGCTACTTAGCTTAATAGCTGGTGTGTTGGGTGGTGCAATTTGGGCAAGTATTTCTGCTTTTTTGAAGGTGCGATTTCATGCTAATGAAATTCTGACAACTTTGATGTTAAATTATATAGCAATTTCTGTTTTAAACTATTTAGTACATGGGGTATTAAAAGACCCCCAAGGATTTAACTTTCCTGAATCTGCACCCTTTGGGGAATTTGCTAGCTTACAACCATTAATTGCTGGTACAAGGTTGCATTTGGGTGTAATTTTAGGAGTTGTGGCAGCAGTGTTAATTTGGGGAGTATTGCGACAAACATTTTTTGGTTTTAGTGTGCGGGTAATTGGTTCTAGCGCAAAGGCAGCGGTATATGCTGGAATAGAGAGCGATCGCATTATTTGGCTAACTCTTTTAATTAGCGGTGGATTAGCAGGTTTAGCTGGTGTGTGCGAAGTTCTAGGCCCCATTGGTCAACTACGCCCTAGCATTTCTCCTGGCTATGGTTATACTGCCATCATTGCCGCTTTTATCGGTCGATTAAATCCATTCGGTATTATTTTATCCAGTTTACTCATAGCACTTTTGTATGTAGGCAGCGAATTAGTACAGATTAAATTGGGACTTCCTTTAGCTTTAGCTGGAATGTTTCAAGGTATTTTATTCTTTTTTCTTTTAGCAACAGATATATTAATTTACAACCAAGTAAGAATTAAATGAAGACATTAACAAAATATGTTCAGTTTAATTCCCCTGCCTCTACAGGCAGAACGTTTTGTGTCGGGGTTAAATCCCCGTTACAAAAAGTAATTACGAATTACGAATTACGAATTACGAATTATTTTAACTTCGTCCGTGTTATTCAAATAACAAAAGAGCAATTTTTCCATATATATCAAATAAGCGGATCTAGTTTATTAATCAAAACAGGGCTTGATATCTGCTTAATTGATAAAAAATAACAAGTGTGTATTTGAGCTTGTCGTAGACATCGCCCAAATAAGACTCGTTTTTTTCTTGGCATCAACAATTTTTTTAAAAAATATGAGACTATAGAAATATTCAGACAGTCAGAAAAACGTGAGTCAGCAAGACAAAATCTTAGGAAAAATCCTCTCTGGGACTTCTGATACAGACATCCCTTTTGCCCAATTGTGGCAACTCTTATACAAACTAGGCTTTGATGAACGGATTCGTGGCGATCATCGTATTTTTGTCAAAGATGGTGTTGAGGAAATATTAAATTTACAACACAAAAGAGGAAAAGCCAAAAGCTATCAAGTTAAACAAGTTCGTGCAGTAATTATTAAGTATCAGCTAGGAAGTAAAAATGAGATTTCGCTATGAAATTATTCTCTACTGGAGTAGGGAAAATGAAGCTTTTATTGCCGAAGTACCAGAATTACCAGGGTGTGCCGCTGATGGCGAGACTTATCAAGAAGCTCTGTATAATGTAGAAATCGTAATGCAAGAGTGGATAGAAACAGCTAAGGATTTAGGGCGTCCAATTCCTGAACCTAAACCGCGTTAGATGTAATAGGATTTTGGATTTTAGATTTTAAATTTTGGATTGGTGAAATATATTCGAGAATATTGTAATTAAGTAACAGGTTGATTAGTTCGGAGTCCCATAATAACTAAGTCTCGTTCAACACCGTCAAGTTCTGCAACTTTAGGCAAATATCCCCACTGTTGAAACCCAAATGTTTGAAATAACTTTAAACTGGGTTGATTGTGGGCAAAAATGAAGCACACTAGAGTTTTTAAACCCAAACTAGAACTTTCTTGAATTGCTTGTGCTAAAAGTTGCTTTCCTAAACCACGCCGATGAAAGGCAGGCGCTATGTAAATACTAATTTCACCAGTTGTACTATAAGCAGGTCGCCCATAAAAGGATTGGAAACTCAGCCACCCAGCAATTACTCCTTCTACTTCGATTACCCAGAGTGGACGATGTGAAGGCGATCGCCCCCTGAACCAAGCAAGGCGACTTTCCACAGATACCGCCTCTAAATCAGCTGTTGCCATGCGGCTAGGAATTGCCGCATTGTAAATTGCCACAATTGTGGGTAAGTCGGTTTCAATCGCATGGCGAATCATCATTGCTAAGGTCTTGAAGAAAATCTAAGCGAAAATATTCAAAAATCATACAGCGTTAACAGTAGCAATTATACGGCTTCTACCGTAATTGTCACAGATGCGTCATCAAACAGGACTTTCCTGATTCATTCAAGTGTTTCTTTTGAAAATTATAACCAGCACAATTTATATTGTTATTCTTTTACATATAATAGAGAAACTTTATAATTTATTACTCGCCAATTCTAAGTTTTTATTTCTCATGCTTCATTAAGTATTCATTCTAGAGAAATAGATATTTTCTCATGTCAGGAAAAATAAACTATTTTATCTAAAGATATATTTATTTTGATATAGAGATAATTTGAATTTTTAAATGAGTTAATAATTCTAGTATAGAGCGATCGTGTATTGTATATATGCATCAAACGATACAATTTTGAATGATTGAGCAGCATAATTGACAAAGACTTTTACTAAATGAACAACATACATATAGAAATAGAAAAATTTGTATTTTAAGTCATATTTAGGAAATTTTAATTTGATTATTTCTATATAAATACAGATAAATATGACTTATATCTCCAGCTCAAGACAGAGGGTATTAGTATTAGTCTTGCTTAGGATAAGTGTAAGTAGGAGATTCATAGTACGCCACGGCGTAAATAGAGCAACAATTTCAAATCCTTAAAAAGCCCATTCCATAATACTTTTGACGAATTTAATATCAAAAAAATGAGTGTCAGTCAATCTAAAAACCCATCGATAGAAGTTGATATTGCAATTTTAATAGATAAAATTAAAAGTGGAATTTGGCTATTTGGAATTCCGTCTTGGCTCTTTGGCATAACTGATAGAAGTATAGCTATATTTGCTGATGGCTATGTATCGACTGTAGAAATATCTCAACTATTTATAGCATCTTTCTTTTTTTTGAGTTGGTTATATCTAAAACCAGGCGAAAGCTTTAACAGCAATGATTTAAGCCCCGGTCAATATCAAGAATATCTCTATCGTATTCAAGCTGAAAAGCTGAAAATAAAAAAGCTACATATGATTAGCCAGGAGTATATTTTACCTTTTCCCTATGTTTGCCAAATTTATCATTTATTGAGTTTAAAACATTTAGAAACAGTTCATAAATTTAGCCTGAATAACCTGAAAATTCTAAATATTAGCCACTTCCAAACCACAAGTATAGGTGGGATAATTAAATTTCAAACAATCTTGGATTCACCCGCTAATCCTTTAAGAATTTGGCGACAACCAATTGTGGAGGTAGATTTAATATTGCATACTCCATACACTGTTGAACTGAGTATTCCAGTCTACGATAACAAAAGAATAATTGTTATTTTTAATGTCTTCCCATTAAGTGACTCAGAACATCAATTGTTTATAGACATTTATAGTGACCTAGAATGGCCAAAGCCATTATTGCAAATAATCTTACATTTTGCTTCTTGTTTGACACTGTTTGAAGACTTGCCGTATTTAAAAGCCTTAGCTGAGAGAAATATACAGCGTTTATTCAATTCAAATCGAATTTCCAATCACGAAACTGGGTTGCTGTTTAAAAGGTTTGTTGAGTTATATGGTTCGAGTGGAGAAGCAATGAAGTTAATTGAAGGGAGCGAAGAGTTCAATGAAGAATTCTAAGAATTGTCTGTCGAGGATTTTAACCTGTTTTTGATTCAAGAGGAATTTGAGTTTTTGAAGTCTTGCGATCGCTGTTTTGCCTTCCTGATTACCGAATCCAGACATTCTGTATCAATCCTCCAATCTTAGCAAGCGATCGCCCTTCCTCTCAAAGTGTCTCAACAACGTCCACCATCGCATCTTAATTCAAAGGATGAGCGATCGCAATTTAGAGCAACATAATGCTTATGGAAGACGCCTCCAAGCTTCACCGAGTAGACGCTCAATTGCCTGCTCGACCTTGAAGTATCCTGCTTCTGACGGCTCTGTCCACAAAGACCAATGTAATCCTAGTTCTAGGGTCAGTAGCCCTGCTTCGTTCGTGATCCGCACGTCGATGGGAGGTGTGAGCGTTTTGTTGGTTCTCGGTCCTGAAATCCAGAAGCTATCTTTATCGTGTTCTACTGGGTACTCAATTTGTCCATATCCTTGAGAGACACGTAGCGTGGTCTCGGTCATATCCTGAACCGGAAGGCGAGCTCGTGTTGTTCTAAATAACAGTTCTTGCCATCCTAATGAATATTCAGTTTCACCGCTACAAGATTGCTCAAACGCTACGGCAATCCAATCGAGAATTGGCGTTTGCGAGAGAGTATCGCCAAGAGTAATGATTTCCCTTTCCCAGGCAGGAGTAACTTCTACACCTAGTGGCAAATTCCGATGCTGGAGTAACCAGAAAGGATGGGGAGGAGTGGGTTCGCTTAATGGGTAATCATTCAATTCGGGGTCACAATAGGTCAGCCAAAGGTCAACCGAAAGTAGCTCAAAAAGGTTCTCAGAAAGCAAAAAAACATAGTCCAGCGCTAGCTTTGCCAAGTCGAGTTGAGTTTCTATTTCATTAGGTGCGAGATATTGCAATTGAATCTGCTTCCCTGGAAAATCGTGAATAAAAATCTGACTCATACTTACCTCACACGTGTCCAAGTCGCGCCTACTCGCTCGTACAACGCTACTACATTTCCTTGTCGATTAACTAGAGTAACTCGGCTTAGTTGATCGTTATTTGCGATGTTTGAAAGATTAGTAGTAAACTGCTCAAACAAATTCTCAGTACGCACTACGTTGCCATTCCCCGCAATGATATTAACCGTACCGTCATCTAATATTTCTCGGGTCATATTACCTCGTAGTGGTTGCCTTCCGACATTAAGTTCCATATCAATGGTTGCATCATGTAACCCCGGAATCGGTTGACCTTCACTTGCCCGTTTTACCACTTTGTCAGCAGCATGGCGCACCCCTCCTGTCAAGTCGCTCACTTGTGAAACGGGTGATTCAATTCGTGCCAACTCGACCGTTCGCTGCACGGCTCCACCCGGAGTTTCTACACTCAAATCGTGTTCTGGCATTGGCTCATTTGTGCCAGGACGAACGGGAGCTTGTGTCTCCCGAGCGACTCGAACTACCGACCCTGGATTTTCAGCCGCCAAACGTCTTGCTTCACGCAACTCGCTCAGTGTATCCAGCAATTCTGGTAGCCCTTTTTGGGCGTTGAATTGCATCCAATCCTCGACCCCAATGACTTGCCGAGAGGCTTGCAATGAAGACACAGCTTCGAGTTCACTTAAAACGTCAGGATTCGCAAACCCAGCTAGAGACGTATCGCTAAAACTGCTGCTTTCGAGTCCCAGTTGGCGGAGTACCTGCGCCAAGCGATTAAGTAACGCAGCTGTTATTTCGGGTAGAGCAAGCAGTTGCTGTAACGATCCAACTGCGTAACTGTCTAGAAGGGGACTGAGTTCAGCAGCAGTCGTAATTTTGGCGTTATTTAACAAACCTTCAAGTTCAGCAGCAGTCGTAATTTTGGCGTTATTTAACAAACCTTCAAGTTCAGCAGCAGTCGTAATTTTGGTGTTATTTAACAAACTTTGAAGTTCAGCAGCAGTCGTAATTTTGGTGTTATTTAACAAACCTTCAAGTTCAGCAACTGTAGTAATTTTGGCGTTATTTAACAAACTTTGAAGTTCAGCAGCAGTCGTAATTTTGGTGTTACTTAACAAACTTTGAAGTTCAGCAACTGTAGTAATTTTAGTGCTGTTTAACAACCCTTCAAGTTCAGCAGCTGTGCTGACCTTAGAATTGTTTAATAATTCTTGAAGTTGGACAAAGTTTTGAACCTTAGCGTGATTAATTAAACTTTGCAGTTGAGCGACGTTATCTGCAATTTTACTGTGACTTAGAAGTTGCTCTAGTTCGGCTACAGTCATCCTAGAACTACCATCAGTCTTACGAAGAAAATTCTTTAAAATACTTCCAGTCATGCCTGGCTTGCCTAGCAGTCGCAGGGCATTATCAACTGTAATTCCTTCAATCCGAAGAATTTCTAATAAGGTATCAATATTTCTTTCTGCTCTAATTAACTCCAAAGCTTTTTCGGAATTCTTAGCAAGCTCAATCAATTGAATGGCTTTATCAACATCCTTGACTTCATCTAAAACTGCCAGACTGGCCTCTATGCTTCCAAAGCGCCGCAGTTGCATAATCCAACGCATTTTTTGCATTGCTCCAGCACCTTCTGTCAATTCAGAGATAGTCCTGAATGCTTTGGCAAACTGAAGAATTTCTAGTACGCTGACAAAAATAAGTAAGCCTTCAATTAATGCTTTGCCCAAATGTTTTCCTTTTTCATAGGCACTAATTAAAGGATTAAAAAGCATGACTATGTGATATGCCAGGTTTAGAGCTCCCATTACAATCCCAACACCCACTAATATGGGAACTGAGACTTCAGGGAAAGCACAGGCTAGGACAATCAGGACAATTAGTCCAATGACTCCCAAGCTTGCCCAGATATTACCTCTATCTGCCTCAGCGAGAAGTTCCAGTAAACCCCCTGCAAGACTGATCAGGCCTCTAATTAAGTTCTCAATCCACTCAAGTATCCCTGCGACTACACCAAGAACGAAATCAGCGATCGCGTTACCTGTTCTCAGATAACTGAAAAGATCATCAACTGCCGATCGCTGTATAACTATTTCATCTTTTGCGCTTCGTTGAACTGGTTGTCGATCAACGGATTCTGTCTTTCTCGATACTTGACCTGGTAGCAATTGGGTCAGCGATTCTTCAGTGTCGGCTTCACCACCCTTTTGACGTTGCACATTCTCTGGAAAACTTCCCACTAGAGGCTCAAGCCAATCTTTGGAAGTAGGTGATGCCTTGCCAACCTGGTTACCCAAAATTTCTGGTTTTGGAGTTTGCATCACTTGATCTGCTACCTGTTCCGCTTCTTGCTCAAACGGATCGGAGGGATCGCTAATGGAAATCCCCTCTGCTGTCGGTGTGCCTGCCACGGCTCCATTTGCCTGCTGTACGGTATGCACCACCTCATGGGCAATCAGATGCCGTCCCTCTGTGGAAGTTGGGTTGTAGCTACCGGAACTAAAGAAAATATCCTGACCTGTGGTGAAGGCAACTGCATTCACCGATTGAGAAAGTTGATCTGCCTCGCTATCGGTATGGATTCGCACGTTGGATAAATCTGCCCCTAAATGCGGCTCCAAATGCTGCTGAACCCCATGATCCAGTCTGCTGCCGCTACCGGATGCCGCATCGATGCGTTGGGCGATCGCCCCCTGTGCAGCTGTGTCAGCGCCATCGTCCTGCCGCTGAATCATCCGCTGACCCGGTAGGGGTTCCGGCTGCGGAGGACCGCCGATGGCACTGGGAGAAGATGGCCCAAAACCCAGACTAGCCGGCAGTAATCGTCCGATATCAAGGTGCATCCCCAGCATCAGATTATCGGCACCCGTATTCAGTTCCAGGTGCAACCAGTTGACTCCCGGAACAGGCAGTACTTGTCCATTGAGTTTGTCTAACGCAAATCGTCGAGCCTCTGGATTAGAGAAAACCCCGGTCAGCACACCTGCGCCAATTAAGACCGTTGTACTCACCACACCAATCTGCTCACCCGTGTTCAGCCGCGACCAGTCTTGAGTAATACGCTCGCTCGCTTGGGTTCGTAGGGAAATAAGTCCGCTATTAATTGCCGGAACAGCCATAATCGCCCGCAACAAATCCCCTGTGGTGGCATTTTTGGGCGGATTAGGATCTGGATCTGCACTTGCAGGTGGGGGAGAAGCGGCTGGAGGAGTTGCTTGTCTGAGAATTAGATCCGAGCCGTTGGTCTCCTCAGATGGAGAGGAAGCTGTTTGAGTGGGCGATAGAGTCGCAAACAGATTGGTTGTTGAGCTTGTATTGTCGGGTGGGTTGGGGGGGTTATCTGAAATAGGCAATCCGCTCAGGTCGATTTGCCCCAGAGCCGATTCAATGGTTTCGGGAACTAACTGCTGCTCCAACTGTTCCAGGGCGAAGTCCTGTATCTTTGGATCTAGGCTGGGGCTGGAATCCTGCGCCGTTTGATTTGTAGTGGTAGTGGGCTGTGGCGAAGGAGGAGTCTGTTGACCGTTGGCAGGAGGCTGTAGACTATTGGTTTCATCTCGTTGGATGATATTATCTTCCTGTTTAGCAGCATATTTGGGGGATAGGTTTTCCCTGAGCGATCGCATTACCACAGCCTCGTTTGACTCTGGAATTTGCATTGGCATCACTTCATCCACAGCCCAATCAGCTTGTTGTTCGTAGAGGCTTTGTGGCTGACTCACCCTCATTTGAGCTTGCACTGGCAACATCGAAATGTCACTAAAATCGTCATCTCGATCAAGAGGATCTCTGAATTGACTCGTTGAGAGTTTTGCCTGTGGACGGAATGAGATTCGACTAATATCGTGTGCCAGAGGCTCTTGTTTGAAAGCTTCTCCCTCCAGCGACTGCTGAGGAGCAGACTCAGTATCTTGCTGGTTTGATGACTCCTGAGCCGATGATTCTGGCAAAGCTGTATTTGGCTGTAAACCAAAACTAGGCGTGGGATTCGCCAATGTTGGGGTCGTTGGTGAGACAAGCGAGGGATTGGGAACAGTTGATTTATCGCCCTTTTTGGGGTGTATCTTTGTGCGATCGCTCATCCCACTCAATCCCCTGTGTTACACAATGTTGATAAATAATACCCACGATACAACTTCCCAAAGCCCTGCCATATTGGACTAAAGTCTAATGTTTGCCTGTTCATACAGCAGTTTTCATGTATTTGAACCACATCTGTTGTAGGGGCACAGCAATGCTGTGCCCCTACTGCGTGGTCTATTTACCTGAAATTAGCTGTAAATCCAAAATTCAAAATCTAAAATAGTTAAGCCCGCGCTAATAAAGGAGCAGCATCTAGTAAGGTTTTGGTATAGGGGTGCTGAGGATTGGCAAAAATCTTTTTAGTATCACCAAGTTCAACAATTTTACCGCCGTTCATGACGGCAATGCGATCGCACAAAAATCTAGCTAACCAAAGATCGTGAGTTATAAACAGATAAGTTAACTCAAATTCTTCTTTTAATTGCAACATCAAATCTAGCACTTGTGACTGCACGCTAGCGTCTAACATACTCACCGGTTCATCGCAAATCAAAAGTTTCGGGTGAGTAATCAAAGCACGAGCGATCGCTACTCTTTGTTGTTGTCCTCCAGATAAATCTGATGGATAACGTTCATAATATACTTCTGGCGGTGTTAAGCCAACTTTTTCTAACATCCACAAAACTTGTTCTTTCGCTTTCACAGAATCGGCTAGATTGTGAATAAATAAAGGGTCAGCGATACTTTGTCCCACTGTCATCGCTGGATTCAGACAAGCATGAGGGTCTTGAAACACCATTTGGATTTGTCGCCGTGAAGACCGAATTTCTTGAGGCGAAAGTTTAGTTAGATCCTGTCCTAAAAACTCAACTTTGCCAGACGTGGGACGAATTAGTTGCAAAATTGTCCGTGATAATGTGCTTTTACCGCAACCTGATTCCCCAACTAAACCAAGAATTTCTCCAGGATAAAGATCCAGATTAATACCATCTACTGCTTTAATTGTCTCTGATTGTCTGTTAAATAGTCTTTCAATAAAGTTAGGTTCTATAGTGTAATATTGCTTGAGGTCAGTAACACTCAAAATCGGTGATTTCTCTTTAATATTCGCTAATTGCTTTTCTTCCCCAGTCCCCAGTAAAGAGTCCCCACTCCCTATTTCATCCACTGCTTGAATATGTAAAGCTGCTTTGAGGAGCGATCGCGTGTATTCATGTTGCGGTTGTCTAAATACACTTTCTGTGGTGCCCATTTCCACCATTTTACCGTGATACATGACGCCAATGCGATCGCAATACTCAGCCACCATTGCTAAATCATGAGATATCAGCAGCAATCCCATGTTTTCTTCACTACACAGCCGAGTTAATTCTTTTAATATCTGCGCGGAAACGGTAACATCTAAACTTGTGGTGGGTTCATCTGCAACAATCAACTTGGGATTGAGAAGTAAAGCTAAAGCGATCGCTACCCGTTGTCGCATTCCGCCGCTAAATTCGTGAGGATACTGATTCCAGCGACTCGCGGGAATATTTACCTTTGCCAATGTTGCAAGTGCTTTTTCTTTGGCTTGCGGTGCTGATAATTCCGGTGAGTGCGCTTGCAGAGTTTCGATACAATGCTTACCAATAGTCATCAGCGGATCGAGGCGTGTCATCGGATCTTGAAAAACTAAGGCGATCGCTTCTCCGCGAAATTTCCGCAACTGGTTAGGCGTTAAATCAAATACTGACTGTCCCTGAAATGTCACCCGTCCCTCAACGCGACTAGAAGCTGGTAGCAAGCGCATTACTGCACGTCCAATAGTTGACTTACCACAACCCGACTCTCCTACCAATCCCATTTTTTCACCTCGTTGCAAGGTGAAAGATACATCATCAACCGCCCAGCTTGGTGCTTCTCCACTTCGTTGAGGATAGGCAACTCGGAGATTTTCGATACAGAATAAGGCTTCACTCATACTTAGTTATCAGCCCTGAGCTAGCAGCTGCGATAATTTCAAATTTTAGATAGTTTAGCAGATTATTTTCAGACCTTCCTTGTGCAAATATAGCGATCGCCTTTTATTTTTGAACTCATTTACGTAGGTAGGGAGTGGGGAGTAGGGAGTAGTGAATAGGGAATCAGCCTTTTTCAGAGGGCGAGTTTGTTCAAAAATCAAATAGGAGTCCTATATCTTGAATATATTAGCGATATTAGCGATCGCTTGGATGACAGTTCTACAGCTTAACAGGGAATAGGAAATAGACAAGAGGCAATTAATCTTTCCCTACTCCCTACTCCCTACTCCCTATTCCCCAACAATCACTAAATTCATCAATCAAATAGGAGTGCTATATTAACGTTCATGCTCTTGATTGTGATCGGTTGTGCCTTGGTCAGTTTCTAATAGTCGTGAAATCAACACGTCTGGTTTTCTACTGATCACAGACTTAACTTTATCAACTGCAATTACTTCACTGATTTTGACAACCATTTCCCAGAGAGTATCTTCCTCTGTATCTTTGTTGTAAGTTCTATGTTTAAACCACAACAAATCATCCCAAACTCCGATAATTGTAGCAAAATACCACTTTTCTCGTATTAGTATCCAGATTTCTTGTTCTAAGTAAGTCTGTAGAAGAGATTTCACAATGCTTGAGATCATAAAAAATATTGTGCTACATATTAAGTAAGTATGAATAGATTTAACAACAGTAAAAATACTGTCATTCATTTGTATCCAAATATTAAGAAAATTAAAAAATATAAAGCAAAAACTTGATTAAAACTACAGTTGAACAGATAGTTCAGATGATAATTTTGTTACCTTTGGAAATTGTGCTTCTATAAAATAGAATTTCAAGTTTTAGTATAGGCTGCTACAGACAATATAGCGGTTCCCATTAAGGTGGGGCACAGGATTATATCGTAACGTGTAGGGGCACGGCACTGCCGTGCCCGTGGTGTACTCATATCTATTACAATACTGTTCGGTTAAGGCAGCAGACGCGATTTATCCCGTCTTTGGAATTTAGAATTTTAATCAAAAAACCTTAACTGAAGCGTATTGATATCTATTAACTATTACTAACAGTTACAGCTACCTTCGCATGTTTATTAACATAGTCCACAAATAGTTGCTTCAACCGAGGACTAACACCAGCGTGTTCAAAGAACCCAAAGCCTACATTACGAGCTTTTGATAAGGTTTGCTCTGGTGTTAATCCTTCTTTAATAGCGACACTCAATAGTGCAATTCCAGTCGATCGCATCCCTGCGGCACAATGCACAACTGCTGGTTTCGGAATTTGTTCGAGTGTTGTCAGTATTTTGGTAATTAACTCTTCATTTAGTGCTTCCAGTTTGAGTGGCACATTTGTATAGTACAGCCCCAATGCTTGGGCTACCCGTTGCTCATCGTGGGAAAATCCCAACTCATCAGGCGATCGCAGATTTAAAACGGACTTAAAACCTTCTTGGCTAGCTTGCTCGAGCTGTTTTGGTATGACTTGTCCTGTGGTTGTCAAATTTTCGTTAATTTGTATGGCGTTGATCACATTCACTCCTTTGAACTTTCCCATATCTCCCAGCTTGATAAATCCTCTAACAAGCAAGCTTTGAGAATACATTTATACAATTGCAACAAAATTTGCCAAATTTAAGAAGTTATCGCTTGATTACTTCTTAATTTGCCCTTTGAGTTGATTATTTTATTGCTTTATCCATAATATACGGTTTGCCGATAGATTTAGTGTAGATTAGAATATATTATATATTTTAACGAAAAGTTTACCGGAGTTTATATTTTGAGCGAACTTAATATTCTGAATCCCCAGATGATATGGGAAACCGGAAGCAAGCTAGAGAAACACCAAGTGTACGTAGCATCTCTCAGGAAGAAATTGATACTCCCCGAACTGAACAAGTTTCGCTTATCTGGCGACATGCCGCGCGATCGCTCACTTGCTCGAAAAGTTCGGGTATTCTTGGTTCGATAACTCGTTGTTAGACGACAGGATAAAATTGCTTGAAAGATGGAAGAGGCAATCCTATAGAACTATGAGTAGAAATTCAATAGACAATCGCAAAAAAATGGTTGCTCTCAGACACACTCATTTCCAGCAACATTTACCTTTAAATCAGCAATTGATTGATTTAGTCGGGGATATAGATAGTCACGCTTTTTTAAGAAACCCTGCTTCTCAGAATATTTTCCTCTACCTGACAGAATACGTAAGGGCTATTTTGGAGTATTGGTTTGGGGCAAATCTGGATAAAATACGCGTTCTTGATTGGGGGTGTGGTAAAGGACATATTTCTTTTTTAATGCGTGAAATGGGTGTCGAAATTACTAGTTGTGATGTGCGCGGTGCTGATGATTCAGCTTTTGGTCAGATTACACCAATCATCGAAAAAACATCTCTAAAAGTTGTTACCCTAGAACATCCATATTTACTTCCTTTCAGCGATGCAAGCTTTGATGTTGTCTTAAGTTTTGGAGTTCTTGAACACGTTCCCAATGACCTTGCTTCTCTTGCTGAGATTCATCGAGTGTTGAAACCATCAGGTCTTTTGTTGTGTTTTTTCCTTCCTTATTACCTTTCTTGGACTCAGCATTTAGCCCATTTGCGAGGAGACTTTTACCACGATCGCCTGTATTCCAAAAAAATGGTAAAACACCTCCTCAAGCAAACTAATTTTGAACTACTCGACCTTTGGCATAGACAACTTTTGCCTAAAAATAGTATTTCCTATGCTAAATACCACATTCTTGAATCTGTAGATCAATGGTTAACTAAAAATACACCGCTCAAATATACTGCAACTAATATTGAGTTCGTCGCTGTTAAAAGTTAATATAGTAACCGCAGGGAGTAGAGAGTAGGGAGTAGGGAATCAGCGTTTTCGAGGTGTAGGTCGTTTTTTCACGCGATCAAATAGGAGTCCTATACCAATTGGAAAAATCTTTGTGACAGATAGATTCACGCAAGTCACACCCAGAAGGCAATTCCCAATCCAAAATCTAAAATCTAAAATCCAAAATTGTCTGACCATTTTTATAGTTGATTTTGCCAATAAGCCAGTCTGGTTTGAAGAATACTGACATGGATAGTATGCCGTTCGACTAAAGTTTTGAGTTCTTGCGCTCTTGCAGTACAATTCTGTTTATAGACTAGTGCCTGACGAACTCGATCTTCACGAGAGTTTTTCAAGGCAATTTCAACTTCTTTTTCCCAAGCGATCGCCAAAGCTTGGACGCGATTGTAATCTTTTTGCAGAATTTGCTTTGTTGTATTCGACTCAGCAATAGCCTGATGTAAAGTTTGAATATAATCACTCCATGTATCTGCTAATGGCTCAGCATTTTGGTCATTTTTGGAATATGAAGGTGATTGGATTTGGGTAAAGAAGTGATTTAACTCTACCATGTTTTTACCCTGGTTAATAGTTATTTGACTGAGATTAGCGACTTTTACAGAAGTTGGTAATCTTGTTTTCAGCATATAAAGAACTAATTAACCAAGTCATTAGCTTTTGCTGACAATTTAATTACAGAGTTGAGAAGAAAAAATTAGAGGTTTGTGAAGCGAGTTATTTCCAAAAAATACATGCATTCAAGGTAGGTGAATAAAATTTGTGGTTCATGTTGCATAGAAATTGCGTATATAGTAAGGCGGGGAGTAGGGAGTAGGGAGTAGGGAGTGGGCGAGATGGGGGAGGTGAGGGAGATGAGGAAAATAACTAATGACCAATGACTAATGACTAATGACAAACATAAAAAAACCTCCCTTACCGGGAGGCTGAAAATTTAGCGGAGACAACTTGTAAACTTATAGAAGAATTACAGCGATCGCTCCTCCGAATGCTGAGAAAATGGCGGAGACGACTGCTGTGGCAAACAACCACCAAGCTGCTGTAGCTGCGGCTTTACGGGTTTCTTCTGCTTGCCGCTGTGCTTGATGTTTGACTTCTTCGAGGCGGCGTTGGGCTTCGTGCTGTATGCGTTCTGCACGTTGCAATACTGTGTTGCGTGCCCGTTCAATTTGGTCAACGATCCGGTTGGCATCCTCCTGGGAAATGTCCTCACGAGAACTCATAATTGCTACTAGGGTGTCACGATCAAAGGAAGACAGGCGATCGCGCAGTGCTTCAAACCCGGCTTGGGGATCTTCAAAAAAGATGCGGACATCGCGCTTGATACTATCATAGTTGAGTTCAGGGCGATCCAAGGAGTTCAGATAGTTGCGGATGCGGGCAAAAACCCCGTCAATTGCATCTTGAATGCCTCGTTGAATGCTCCGCACTTGTTCAACAAATTGATCCCTGACTGAAACAATGTTATCTGCAATCCGCGCTGCTTCTTCGTCGGTGATATCTTCACGAATTTTCAGCAGGGCGATGATGGTAGAACGATCAAAATGAGCTAGGCGATCGCTAAAATTTTCTACCCCCACTCGCGGATCGTGCAACAGTAATTGTAAGTCGCGTTTGATACCTTCTGGGTTGAGTTCTTCTTTACCAGTTTGCCGCAAATATTCTTCCAGATAAGCTTTGAATGTTTCCACTCTTTGCTGTGTCCTGGTAGCTAAACGACGAGGCGCACGTACAATGTTGCGAATCGAGGTTTGGGTGGAATCAATGATTTCATTGACTTGTTCTTCACTCAAGTCTTGACGTTGACTGAGTAGTTTCACCAATGTATCCCGGTCTACTTGAGACAACCGACGGCGTAGCGCTACGGCTCCTTCTTTGGGATTTTCAAACAATCTATTCAAATCCCGCTGAATACCTTCTGGGTTGAGTTCTTGTTTGCCAGTTTTCCGGAGGTAATCTGCGATGGTGGTGGTAACGGAGTCGTATTGTTCTTTAGCTTTGTGTGCTAAAGCTTGGGGTGCGTGGCGGATACTATGCCACGACTCTTCAACGGCATTGATGATTTGATTAACTTGGTCTTCAGTCAAATCTTCCCGCTGACTCAACAACTGTACCAGAGTATCGCGGTCAAAGCGAGACAACCGCGCCTGAATGGCAGTAACTCCACTTTGGGGATCGTCGAGTAACTTTTTGAGGTCGGCGCGGATGGCATCAGGATTCAGTTCTGATTTGCCAGTGTTACGCAGATATGATTCGACATTCAACCACAGGGTTTCTGCTTGATATTGTGCTTGTTCTGCTAGACCTTTGGATTCAATTAAAGCGCGATCGCGTTGTTTTTCCAACTCGTCCAAAATGCTGTCTACTTCATACAGCTGGACATCACTACGTTCCAGCAATATCTCCCGCATTTCGGCACGTCCAACCTGCGCCAGTCGCAACACCAGAGTTTCATAATCTGCCTCTGAGTCTTGCAACAGTGGTTTGAAATCCCGCTCAATACCTTCGGGTGTCAAATCTGTTTTGGGAGTAACCAGCAGATAACTTTCAACTCGGCGTTGCAAGTCTTGTACAATATCTCTTTCTTCTTCAGCAATGACTGTGACTAGCACTTCTTGACGGACAGTTTCTAGTCGGTCTGCAATGCGCTGAATTTGGGTTTGGGTAAGTAGTCCCCGCTGTTGCAAAAGATTGACGAAATCCTTGCGGGATAGCCGCTCTAGTTCCCTGCGAATTGTCCCAGGATCGGCTGCTGGGTCGTAAATAACATCGGCAAATTCCTGACCAATTCTTTCTGGGCTGAGTTGCCAAGCATAGGTATTGAGTAGGTAATTTTCCACATCAGCCCGAATTGGACTATAGGGTTGGGATGGTGTGGGTAAACCCAGCTTATCTGCCTGTTCAGTAACCTTGTCTTTGGCGCTGGTGAGGCTACCCAAGATTTTTTCCACATCCAAATCAGATAAATCAGTCCGTCCCAAAACTATGCCGGTTAAAGCGGATAGCCCTTGTTGCAGTGTGCTTTGAACTGGCCCAGGTGCGGTTTTTTGCCCACCTTCCTTGGAACCACGCATTTCTGCGACTAACCGATCCAGCTTGGTATTGAGTTCATCTGTCTTAGTTTGTCCGGGTGGTAGGGATTTGAGATAGTCGATTAATTCACCCAAACGGTCTTGGGTGGGTGGTTGCTGACTGACTACCTGTTGCCAAACTTTATACAAAGTATCAGCGATGCGGTTAACATCTTTTTTGGAAAGATCGGTACGACTGCTGACTAACTCGATAAACTTTTGGCGATCGATATTGCGGATGTCTGGAGTCCCAGCGATCGCTTTGATTTGCGGATCGTTGAGTAAATTTTCAAAATCACTGCGAATCCTCGATAAATCTAATTCTGGCGGACGCAGCTTTTCTAAGTAATCTTCAATGTTTTCCCGGATGCTTACTGGGTCGATGGCGCTTCCTAGTTCCCGACGTACAGCAGCGGCCGCGGCTTCCGCTGTGGCTACAACTTGGTTATTAACAGCTTTTGCCCCCAGTGCGGCGGTAGCTGTCCCCATAATCGCCTGAAACCCGGAGGTTGCCGTATTGACAACCGAACCAATCAAGGAACCCACGGTGGTGGAACTCACCCAAACCAGGAGCAAAAAGTAAGCACCCCAAATCACCAAACCGAGAATTGCTCCCAACCTTGGGTCTAAAATCACAAGGCTCAACTTCACAGCCAGGAAAGAGGCAACTAATAAAGCGATGGTGACAGTGACTAACGTCCAAATTCCTACTGCTGTGCCAATTTTGCGAATCGTGCCGCCCAAACTTCCGACTTCGCCACCGCTTGAATCCGAGTCGGATGGACGCCCCAGGTAGGAAATACCGGCTGCAACAGAGAGATTAGTGAGAACTAATTGAAAAGCAAAGGCTAAAATCACGCCGGAGATTAAAGCCACAAAAAAGCGCGGCCCTGAAGGCGTGATCACTGAGGGATCTACTGGAATCTGTGCCAGCCACAATAGTGGCTTGTAGAGTCCCAGCATGATTTCCGAACTTTGAAACATTGTATTTCCTTGTCTTAGTGTTTTAATTTTTGGGCGGATTAAGATTTTCCTGAGAATTTACTCTTAGTATTTATGTGTGTACCTATGGCAATACCTAACTCTTTAGATCAGAATCGTGGAATTTGGGTGTTTAAAGCATCTCCCCAAAGATTGAAAAGCTTATACAGCGGAAGATATAAATTTTATTATCTCTTGGTGGAAATATTACTCAAATTGGTAGTTACTATTAATCTTTATGGCGTTAATTTTTAATTTTTAATCGCCTTTGTCGTGACTATTTTTCATTAAATAATAGTTTGCTCACAAATACCAACTATTTGTTTAAATACCTATTTATATCACCCTCTCAAGGTTGATTTATCTACAATAATATACTTTGAATCATCGTCCACAAGAAGTGCTTGTAGTTTGTGCCCACAGGCAGAAAGCAATTTAATTATAAATAGCTACATTAAAGTTAATAAATAAATGATTGAGGTAAAAGATGGTAACTAACTATTGTACAAATTTGCAAATAACAAATGACTAATGACAAATAATGTGCAAATTGAATGGATATGAGTTGAATTAGAGAGGAAAAAACAATGCAATCTCGTGAGAATCGTTCGTCTACTAATTTACCACCTGTTGCTAACGCTTACAACGGCCGCGATCGCAATGAATTTCTATTTGGCTGGACTCCCCAAGCCGAAATCTGGAATGGTCGCTTTGCAATGATTGGTTTTGTTGCCTATTTACTTTGGGATTTAGCCGGTTATAGCGTCCTGCGTGACTTACTGCGGCTAGTTGGCTACTAAAGCTTAAAACCTAAAAACCTTAGTTAGATTATTGGAGAAAAAATGACAAATAAAGAAACTCGTCCTTCTGGTGATTTACCACTCGTTGCACCAGAATATAACGGTATAGACCGCAATGCTTTCTTGTTTGGCTGGACTCCCCAAGCCGAAATTTGGAACGGTCGCTTGGCGATGATTGGTTTTATTTCCTATTTACTTTGGGATTTAGCCGGCTATAGTTTACTGCGTGACATATTGCACATCATCAGATATTAGCAATAGTCCTACTTAATCATTCATGAAAAATAATATTCCCGACTTGTTTAATAAGTCGGGGATATTATTTTTCATTAGACTTCTTGCATAAATCAAAAAAAACCCGCCTTTGACTTGCATCAAAGTCTCCCCTCCCCGCTTGCGGGGAGGGGCTGGGGGTGGGGTGTTAGGGGACTTTTGCAAGAGGTCTATTATTTTGCTTCTGAATTCTGAATTCTGAATTCTGAATTCTGAATTCTGAATCCTGAATTCTGCTATAGCAAAAAGCGAACTAACACATAAAAAGCCGAAGTTACTAATTGCAATAACATCACTGGAATACCGTAGTGCAAAAAAGTTCTAAACGATATTCTCCGTCCATGCTGCTCAGAAATACCCGCAGCTACGATATTAGATGATGCCCCTACTAGTGTGCCATTACCTCCCAAAGTTGCACCAAACATCATCGCATAAAAAAGTGGTAATACTTCTGGGGGAAACTGTCCTTGAAAGTCTTGTGCTAAAACTTCTGCGGGTGCTAAACCAACAGTGACAATATACTGTTTGAGTAATGGCACCATCCCCACCACTAAAGGAATATTAGGCACTACGCTAGATAATATCCCCACAAAAAATAACAAAAATAGCGAACCCAAGATAATATTTTTTCCTAAAATAGCTGCCAATATTCCTGATAAACCATTGATTACCCCTGTTTTTTCCAGCCCCCCTATTAGGACAAAAATACTCATAAAAAATATTAATGTACTCCAATCTACATCGCGCAAAATATTATTAACTGAATCAATTTTGCTATGGTGAGATAACAGCAAAGCTAAAGCGGCTCCTAACAAAGCTACAGCAGCAGGAGAGATGGGAACTGGTAGAGATTCTCCAATCACAAAAAACACCAGCACAAAAAAGACAATAATTGCACCCACACTTAAAGCTCGCGGATGATTAATTTGGGGATGTGGCAGTTCTTCGAGATTATCTAGTTGTGTATTCCAAATTTTCCGGAATAAAAATGGTAGTGTTATAACTACTGTAACAACAGCAATTACTCCTCCTAAACTCAATTTCAATAAATAGTCAGTAAAACTGATATTGACGGCATCACCAACAATAAATGTAGCTGGATCGCCTACTAAAGTCAGCAGTCCCGCACTATTAGCAACAAATACCATTAAAATTAATAAAGGTACGAAATTTATCCCAATTTCCTGCGCCATTGGTGGAATTAAAGGTGCTAACAACATGACTGTTGTAGCGTTTGGCAGAACGGCACAAATAGGTGTAACAATACCGACAATACCAAGTAGTAGACGCTTGCCTTTTCCTTTGGCAATGATGACTATTTGAGTAGCTAAATAATCAAATATTTTGGTAGGCTCAAAAGCCCGTACTAGCACCATAACTCCAAAGAATAAACCGAGTGTTCCATGACTATTGCCGATGTAACCAACAGCTTGTTCTAAAGTCATGACGTTGGTAAACACTAATAATAATGCTCCCAATAATGCAGCAATGGTGAGATGTACCCATTCCGTCATGACTAAAATGATGACGCTGATAAATGTAATCACACTGAGGATGGCTTGCCAGTTTTCCACACCCTAACTCCTGAAGTTTAATTGATTGGATAGTAGCGAAAAAAGCCACCTAAATTTAGGTGACTTGTCTATGATTACAATTTGATAAAAATTATTGAATTTCTGAATAGCGGTTATTGATCAATACAACTAGGAATGCCCAAAACGGCGCAGGGAAAATCAGAATCTAGTGCCTCAATCATGGGATGATTGACAGATTTACAACCTACAAACAGTATATCGGCAGCTTCTAATTCCACGACTTTTTTCAGTTCTGTGGAAATGGAACCAAATCGTAAATGAGATTTGAAACAACCTTGCCATTCTTCAGCCAAACTTCGTGCTTGCCAAAGAATTTTATCTGCTTGTTGTAGGGGAGTGATGACTGTCTGCAATTTGGGTTGAGTTAAGACAAGGGTGGCAGATTTTGATATTTCACTAACCTGACATTCTAATGAAGGCTGTTGTATCGGGAAATTCAAGATATTTGGATACTGGCTGCTTTGATTATCTTCTAACACATAAACAGCTTGAACTGTGACTTCTGCATTGGTGGCTAAGCGTGTTTGATGGGCAATCCAAAAGGCAATATCCAATGCTGTATGACTGTTAGGAGAAGCATCATAAGCAACAATTAAGTTAACTGAACTTGCTGCGGTCGATTGTTGAGAAAATTGATTTTTTGGTTCTGGCAATAATACCATTTGTTCAATTAAGTCATTTCGACCTATGGCACTTTGCAGACGTGCTAACATTGGCTTAATTTTCACAGCTTTACTTCTCCAAATGAAATGAACTAGTAATGAGAAGCAGGGAAACCAATTTTGGATTTTGGATTTTGGATTTTTGATTGATCTGCAAAGATCCCAATCTAAAATCTAAAATCTAAAATTTAAAATCGGTAGAGGAAACCCCAATAACAACTGTATTACAGCCAAAGTCTTGGGGGTTCCTTCCATTGCCTACGGAGTTAGCTGACGGGCTAAGACTGGAAGGTGTCTCTCTCTTGGGAGTACTGAGTATTGAGTACTGAGTTAATATTAATAATTACTAACTCATAATTCTTAACTCTTAACTCTTAACTCCTCACTTTCTATGAGATTAGCCCCACAATATGGTTCCTCCGCTTCAAATCCAGCTTGGATGAATTTGAATTAGGCTACCCGCTAAAAAAAATGATAGTCTAGTTTACTCGTCTTGTGTGAAATATCGATCTAGGAAATTTAGGGCGTGGTTGCGGAGTTCAAAATATTCTTTTGAGTTTCGCATGGCGGCGCGATCGCGTGGATGCTCAAAAGGAACTTCTAATATCTCCCCAATATTAGCAGCTGGGCCGTTGGTCATTAAGACGATGCGATCGGACATATAAATTGCCTCGTCTACATCGTGGGTAATCATCATCACTGCTTGCCGATGGTTTTCCCAAATATCCAATACTTGCCGCTGCAATTTACCGCGAGTGAGTGCATCTAGCGCCCCAAAAGGTTCATCCATTAATAACATTTTGGGACGAATTGCTAAAGCTCTGGCAATACCTACCCGTTGTTTCATACCTCCAGAAAGTTCATCAGGATACTTATCAGCCGCCGCCGTTAAGTTTACCATTGACAAGTGTTGGTTTACAATGCTAATTTTCTCAGCGCGATTGGCATTTTTTAACACTTCATCCACAGCTAAACGGATATTTTCTCGCACTGTTAACCAAGGTAACAATGCGTAATTTTGAAACACCATCATTCGCTCTGCTCCTGGCTTGCGAATTTCTTTTCCATCTAAACGTACTGAGCCTGAAGTTGCTTTTTCTAAACCACCGATAATCTTCAGTAACGTTGATTTTCCACAACCAGAGTGACCAATTACAGAAATATATTCATTTTCACCAATTGTCAGATTAACTCCGTCTAACACAACAAAATCATCTTTATCTGGTGTCGGATAAGACTTGACTAAATTTTCAATTTCTAAAAATCCAGGACGGGGCATAACTTCGTTCTGAGTATCAATAGGTAATGAGGTATATTTCATCATCAAATGCTCCAGCAATAATTCAATCAAGGTCAATATTTAAATTTGGTATTTAAGACATGAAAAAACTAGTGGGAGCATTAGCCCTGATAGCAAAACTATTCAGATAGCCCACTGGATCGCTGGGATCAAAGCCTTTCTTATCTATAAATACTTCTGGTGGTTCAACTTTGTAATCATCCTTGGGACATTGAATGCCCATTTCACTTGCTATCTCTCGATATAAATCCGTTCTCCAACCTTTTTCGGCTAGTTCATTGGCATCTTTAGGGAATTCTTTAATTTGTCCCCATCGCGCTGCTTGAGTCATTAACCAAATACTTCTAGATCTCCATAAAAATGTCGAGTGTTCTCCTGGCTGTTTGGGAAGGTTGTCTGGAATATCGTAGAAAATTGTGGTGTCAGCGGCTTGAATGGTGCGGTCTTTGCCATCAAAGCCGCCATAGTTGTAGTTACCGAGAATTCCCGGACTGGTAAATTTGGCGATCGGGGCATTTTTATTTTTGGGTTTTGCACCTGTAAAGGAACGATCTGTCAGCAGTTCGGCAACTTCTTGGCGATTTTCCACTTTGCTGCAATACTGGCAAGCTTCAATCATTGCCTTGACTAGGGAACGATAGGTTTTAGGATATTTATCAATGAAAAATTCCATTACCCCCAAAAGTCGGTCTGGGTGTCCCAACCAGATTTCCTTACCTTGGGCAAAGGTAAAGCCGATGTTTTCGTTTCCTGTAATTGCTCTTGTGTTCCAAGGTTCTGCAACCATGTAAGCTTGCATGGCGCCAATTCGCACGTTTGTCACCATTTGGGGCGGCGGAACGATGATGACGCGAAATTCCTTGAGAGGATCGACACCAGCGGCGGCGGATATGTAACGGACAAAGTATTCGTAAATGGCGGAACTTAATACTACTGCCCAGACTCTACGTTCTGGTGGTTGTTTGTCAAAGTAGCCTCGAAAATCTTTGCCAAAGGCTTCCAAAGCACCATCGCCGTATTTTTCCTGGTATTCGTACCACGGACGCAGCCCAAAATCCCACATGGCTTTGTTCATGGTCATGGCGTTACCGTGGCGGTGAATGGTCATGGCTGCACACAAGGGGGCGTGGCGTGCGCCTTCGGCACCAATTCTGGCGTTGGTAACGGCGCCGGATACTACGGGTGAAGCGTCTAAGCGACCAAAGATTAAGCCGTCGCGGGAGTTGGCCCAACTGGCTTCGCGGTTGAGTGTGACGTTTAAACCATATTTGCGGAAGAAGCCTTTTTTCCAGGCGATCGCAAATGGCGCACAATCATTAACGGGAACGTATCCAACGGTAAGATCGGGTTTTTCTAAATCGCCGGATTTAACTACCGGTTGCACAGCTAAGGCTTCTTCTGTTAGTCCTTTGGCGGATCGATCTCCTGAAATTGCACAAGAAGAAAGAGCTATTCCGGCTGTGGTTGCTCCTATTCCTTTGATAAAGTCTCGTCGAGTGTAGTTACGATCGCCCATTTTTATGGCTCCATCAATTTTGGATTTTGGATTTTGGATTTTAGATTTGTTCGATTAGACGCTGGCGAACAGATATTATTAAATTTTGGATTTTCAATTGTTCAATCCAAAATCTAAAATTTAAAATCTAAAATTCTGTTTAATTTAGTTGGATGTTGTGGGGCGGCGAGTTACTAATTCTTGGATTTTACCCAAGGCGTAATCAAGAATTAATCCGGTTAAGCCAATTACTAAGACGGCTAAAAAGACTGAACTGAGGTTTAAGCGGCTCCATTCGTCCCAGACGAAAAAGCCAATACCAACACCACCTGTGAGCATTTCTACGGCGACGATTACCAGCCAAGCTATGCCTAAACTAATTCGCAAACCTGTAAAAATATAGGGCAAACTTGCAGGCCAAATGATTTTTATAATCTGCCGCCAACGTGGCATTTCTAATACTCGTGCCACATTTAAGTAATCTTTGGAAACGCTAGAAACTCCTAAGGCAGTATTAATAATTGTCGGCCATAAGGAAGTAATAAAGATGACAAAAATCGCTGAAGGATCTGCTAAGTTGAAAATAGCTAAGGCGATGGGCAACCAAGCTAAAGGTGATACGGGTTTAAAAATTTGAATGATGGGATTGAGGGCTAGCATTGCCGGTCTGGACATCCCAATGAGAAACCCTAGAGGTATGGCTACTACCGCACCTAACAAAAACCCCAGTATTACCCTTCGCAGACTTGCTATCAATAACCAACCAATTCCTAAGTTGCCAGGACCCCGCTGGTAGAAGGGATTTAAGATGTAGTCGAGGTTAGCTGATAGTGCCTCTGGTGGGGTGGGCATTAATTCGTCGTTGGCAAGTGCAACAATCCACCACAACAAAATTATCCCCAAAAAACCCAAAACAGGTAAAAAGAAGACATCTTTAGCGATGACGGGTTTTGCCTTTTTCCAAGCAGCTTGTCCAGCGATCGCCGCGATCGCTGCTAAATTTAGTTGAAAGATCATTTACAACCTCAACAGGGTTTAGTGCAGGTACAAAAAATCGAGCAGTACCAGCCTTGGACACTGATAAGATCGGAACATTATAAAAATCCCGTCTCTTCAGTCTCCTCTCAATGCCTACGAAGTTAGCTGACGGGCTAGGGCTGAGAGATGCCCCTCTCGAATCGATTTTGGATTTTAGATTTGGGATTTTGGATTATTCTCGATCCTTAAATCTCAGATCCACTAAGTAATCGATTTCAAGATACGCCCCACAATTTGGTTCCTCCGCTCCAGCGTTATGCACTGTGATGGGCTGGATTAGGCTGACTTACTCTAAATAGGTACGAAATTACGCACAATATAACATCGATGGGAAGAGTATAACATTAATGCTTAGTAAAAGTCATCTATCTCGGATAAATTTTGTTTGTTTAAATACTCAAATCCAGTCTATGTCCTCGCTTATGCGTAATTCATAGATTTTATATTTTTTTGTAACTAGAGTTATGTTATGAGTGAAGTTAGTACGCAGTCAGGGAAACAACAATAGTTAAGTCAAGCATCAGGATTGTTAACTGCTAGATGAACATTGATGAAGACAAGATATATTATACTTTAAAAAAAATATGTACGGATATTGAACTGAGGGATGCTTAAAGTTTTTGCTAATCTAGGCGACGATAGATAAAATCTATTACTTTTGGTAGGTGAATTATGGAATTTATTTTGGTAAATAATCGCTCCAGTCGCTAAACTAATTGCATATGGAAATTTACTCATCTCTCTGTTCGCTGAATTTAACATAATGGATTTTAGTCAATTCCTGGCTGACAAAGCTGATATCATCCTAGATAAGTGGGTGACAGCAGTTCGCAAAGATCAACGGATTGAAAGTGCTGATGATTTATCCTATACAGCAATCAAAAATCATATTCCCAATGTTTTGAAAGCAATGGTAACGGTGCTTTCAAAATCTGAGGATAGTGATATTCAGTCAATAGTTGTTGCCAGTTTTGAACATGGGGCGATTCGAGCCGAACAAGGCTTTGAGCCAACAGAAATTGCTAGAGAATATCATCTGTTAAGAAAAGTAATATTTGACACTATTCACCCAGATTTACTGAAAGGAACACCGTCAGAGATCATTCGTTCTATGCGTTTGATTGATGCTATTGTAGATGAAGCGATCGCTCGGTGTTTCAAGAGTTATGTTGAAGAACGGTTGCGAGAATTGAGACAGTTACAAATATCATTAACGCTGCACAATCAGGAACTCACACGGTTAATTAGCGCCAATCAAGAGTATATTTCCCAACTAGCCCACGAATTAAAACATCCGCTAACTTCCATTATTGGTTACTCGGATTTGTTTTTACGCCAGCAACGAAAAAAGTCCCAGATAAAAGACAACTACACCAATTTAGAACATATTGAGCGGGTGTTACGGAATGGTAGACAATTACTTCACTTGATCAATGATGTACTAGAACTTTCGCGGTATGATGCAGGACAGATAAAACTCCAACTAGCACCTACTAATCTGCCTCAACTAATTAGTAATGTGTGTCAAATGTTGGAACCTTTAGCTGTGGAGAAAAATTTACAAATCGTAGTAGATTGCCATCGCGCCCCGCAAGAATTAATTACAGATTCTTTCCAATTGCAACAGATTGTTACAAATCTTATTAGTAATGCGATTCGCTACACAGAGTCGGGGACTATTATTGTAATGTGTCAGGTGTTGGAGAAACAGAGATGGGCGATCGCAGTTTCTGACACTGGAATTGGCATTGCACCGGAAGACCAAGCCCAGATATTTGAACCCTATTTTCGTGTCAGTGCTAGCGATCGTCCCTACCTTCCTGATAGTACAGGATTAGGATTGGCAATAGTTTGGCGGTTGGTGAAACTATTACAAGGTGAAATTAACTTAGTTTCTGAAGTGGGGGTTGGTTCAACTTTCACAGTAATTTTTCCCTTAGAATTAGAGGTAGAAAAAAATTAATTTCACGCCAAAACCTCAAAATATCTCTGCGCCTCTACATGAGATAAAAAATAACTCTACAATAACCCTTGTTTTTTCAACTTAACTAACGCATCTTCAGCAGCAGCTTTTTCAGCATCTTTTTTATTGCGTCCCTTACCTTCGCCGTAGATTTTTTCATCTACAAGTACTTTGGCTATGAACTCTGGCGCGTGAGACAAACCACCTGTTTGAACTGTAAAATATTTAGGAGGAATTTGGGTAACATTACGTTGTACCCATTCTTGAAAGCGATTTTTTGAGTCTACATTAGAACGAGAAACAACAATTTGTTCAGGTACAGAATCAAACAGCGGTTCTATAATTGCGCGAACTGCTTCAATATCTGAATTATTATCTAGATAATAAGCAGCAAGAACAGCTTCAAATGTGCTGCTAAGTAAATTCGGATTATAGTATCCTCCATCTTGAATAGCACCTTTTCCCAGCCGCATTTTAAAATTTAAATCTACTTCTTCAGCGAACTTTGCCAGTTGCTTTTCATCTACCAATGCAGAACGCCGCCGCGTTAATTCATCTTCTCCTTTTTCTGGATGACGGCGATAGAGATACTCTCCACTTAAGAAATTCAGCAAAGCATCACCGAGAAATTCTAGGCGTTCATTATGTTCGCCTTCTCCTGGGTTTTCATGAACATAAGAACGGTGAGTCAGCGCACGGCGTAGAAGTTTTTCATCACGGAATGTTAGAAGTTTATGCATTTTTAGGTTTTATTTTGTTGGGAAGATATATTTGTGGAAACCTGTAAAAGTGTGATTGTGTTCAGACATTAAAAAACCGCAAATAGCGGTGCTGGTAAAACCCAGTTAATTAAAAAACTGGGTTTTTAAAAGCTATTTTAGGCAGCCAGTTTGTTTAATTCAATCAAAAACAATTCCTGACCTTGCTTTTGGACTTTACCATCTTTTACAGCAGCATCAACAAACTGGCTGAAGCTTTTAAATTTCTTGCCATCAGGTGTATGTATTGATGAAAATCCTTGATAATTAGCACAGTTTTGACGCATGAATTTGTCAATGCGACCAAATAAAGTAGGCTTACCTTGGCTTAAGATAGTGTTGATAGCTTCAATTAGATATTCTATAGCCTCATTGTAATTAATATGAGACTTAATGGAAGTAGTTGAAGCTTGATTCTTTTCCTCAACTAACTGAGGTAACTCGTCTATAAAGTGGAAGTTATCATTACCAACTAATTTAATGAGCTTTAGACTTGCGCTACCTCTTTGAGCAAAAATTATCACTTTTTTACCCAAAGATTGTAAAACAGAAATTAAGCCAGCATAGTCCCAGTCTCCTAAAACTAGGATAATTGTTCTCAGGGAAGGATTCAACCCAACTGCTTTAACACAGTCAGCCATCAACCGATAATCTGCACTGTTTTCTGAAGTATCACGAACATCAACACAAGTAATATCAAGAACTTCTAAATTATTTTTAGCAAAAACTTGATTTTGATGATGTGAATTGTAGTATAGCTTTTTGCATTTTATCCTTCCTTCAAATTGGGCAAAATCTAGCAAAAAAGTAGCTGTTTTTTGAATTGAGTAGACGTTCTGAAGATCCCAAAAGATAGCAATAGAATTTTTTTGTTGGCTTGTTTGTCTATCGGAGGATTTATTTGCGTGTATCATTGTAATTTATCCAGCATTCTTGAGTGAACTGGACAGTTTCAACAAATCACACATCTAGCAGTAGCAGGACTTTATACAAAGAATTTGTACTCAAAAAGTACTTCCCTGCAATAAAGCTTTCTACCGTCGCTTGAGTTTAGTTTAAGTCTCAGCAGCAAGAATTCCTGGCTTCCTACCAAGCTTCGCGTCATCCCTTCCTCTGAACATTTATCCGAACATCTTGTCTTTCCATTGAAAGTCTAATCACTTACTAGACTAAACTTTTGGCTAAATACTTCAGCCGAAGGGATGACACGAAACTCGGCAGGAAACTAGGAATTCTTGCTGCTGAGACAACTACCAAAAACCTGCGCTTTAGAGTGCGGTTATTTTGCTGTCTTAAATGTACATTAACTAATTATTTGTCAATTTAACAAAATATTGTCACAATATTCAAAATACCTAAACCCCTGATATAGCAAGGATTGTATCAGGGGTTTTGCTATTGAAGACAGTAATACCCCTCCAAGTCAGATTTAACAAATTATATGTCAAATAGCAGAAATTTCACATTTTAATTGTCACTTCCCAGAAATCTGGGAATATAGTGGTTTTGCATAAATTAACAAATTATTTGTCAGCAAATTAGTATAATACAACTATGTTTTGATAAAACACTGTATGCAAGATGCAGAATTTTCTACAACCTCTACGACTTGGGCAAGCTCCGCAGATGTTAGTAACGATCTTGCTGAAGCAAACGTTATAGTTTCTAAACTTTCAGATGAAGCTTTGCTGAAAATGGAGGTGATTCAAAGTCTTTTAGAAAATAGCGATCGCACTACATATACTCAAAAGCTCAAAGAAGCAGCAGAAAAGCTTGGTAAGTCAGTACGTACAGTGCGACGGCTAGTAGACAAATGGGAACAGGAGGGTTTGGCTGGACTGGCACAAAATCAACGGATGGATAAAGGGAAGCATCGAGTTGATGAAAACTGGCAAGAGTTTATTTTGAATACCTATAAGCAGGGTAATAAGGGAAGTAAAAGGATGACTCGCCAGCAGGTATTTATCAAAGCTAAGGCTAGAGCTGATGAACTAGGAGTTAAACCTCCTTCCCACATGACGGTTTACCGAATTTTGCAACCGTTAATAGATAAAATTGAGCAAGCTAAAAGTATTCGCAGTCCGGGTTGGCGTGGTTCGCGCTTATCAGTTAAAACCCGCGATGGAAAAGATTTACAGATAGAACATAGTAACCAAGTTTGGCAATGCGACCATACCCGTGTTGATGTTTTATTAGTAGATCAGCATGGCAAAATTCTTAGTCGTCCTTGGTTAACAACGGTTATTGATAGTTATTCGCGCTGCATTATGGGGATTAACTTGGGCTACGATGCACCAAGTTCTCAGGTTGTAGCTTTGGCGCTACGTCATGCAATTTTGCCTAAGCAATATGGTTCAGAATATGGACTTCACGAAGAATGGGGTAGTTCTGGTTTGCCGCAACACTTTTATACAGATGGGGGTAAGGATTTTCGTTCCAACCATTTACAGCAAATAGGAGTGCAGTTAGGGTTTGTTTGTCATTTGCGCGATCGCCCATCTGAAGGTGGTAGTGTTGAGCGTCCGTTTAAAACTCTAAATACAGAATTATTCTCAACTTTACAAGGATATACAGGTTCAAACGTTCAAGAGCGACCAGAGGAAGCGGAAAAAGAAGCTTGCTTAACGTTGCGGCAGTTAGAGCAAATGTTGGTGCGTTACATAGTTGATAACTATAACCAGCGACTTGATGCTCGAATGGGCGACCAGACAAGATTTCAACGCTGGGAATCTGGTTTAATTGCAGCACCCGATTTACTTTCTGAGAGGGATTTGGATATTTGCTTAATGAAGCAAACACGGCGACAAATTCAACGCGGGGGATATCTGCAATTTGAAAACTTGATGTATCGAGGTGAACTCTTAGCAGGTTATGCAGGGGAAAGTGTTGTGTTGCGATATGACCCCAGAGACATTACAAGGATTTTGGTTTATCGCATAGAAGGGGATAAAGAGGTATTTATTGCTCGTGCTTATGCTCAAGATTTGGAGACAGAAGAACTATCTTTAGATGAAGCAAAAGCTAGTAGTCGTAAAGTGCGGGAAGCAGGTAAGGCTGTGAGCAATCGGTCAATTTTGGCAGAAGTTAGGGAACGCGAAACATTCCAAACTCAAAAGAAAACTAAAAAAGAGCGTCAGAAACTAGAACAGGCTGAGGCCAAAAAATCTAAACAACTTATACCTGTTGACCCAAAGGAATCAGTAGAGGCGGTATCTATTGATAGCGAACCTGAGTCAGAGATGCCGGAAGTTTTTGATTACGAACAAATGCGTGAAGATTACGGATTTTAGAAAATGACTTCAAAAGAAGCCCAAGCAGTTGCCCAACAATTGGGTGATATTCCCGTTAATAGTGAAAAATTACAGGCGGAGATTCAACGATTAAATCGTAAAGGTTTTGTCCCACTCGAACAAGTGCAAATTCTCCATGATTGGTTGGAAGGAAAGCGCCAATCGAGGCAATCTGGGCGTGTGGTAGGTGAGTCGAGAACAGGTAAAACTATGGGTTGTGATGCTTATAGGCTTAGGAATAAACCCTCTCAAGTTGCAGGAAAACCCCCAACTGTACCTGTGGCTTATATCCAAATTCCCCAGGAGTGCGGTGCTAAGGAATTATTTGGGGTAATTATGGAGCATTTGAAATATCAAGTAACTAAAGGAACAGTGGCAGAAATTCGAGATAGAACACTGCGGGTTATTAAAGGTTGTGGGGTAGAGATGTTGATTATTGATGAAGCTGACCGCTTTAAGCCGAAAACTTTTGCGGAAGTGCGTGATATTTTTGACAGGTTGGAAATAGCAGTGATTTTAGTAGGAACCGATCGCTTAGATGCCGTGATTAAGCGGGATGAACAGGTTTACAACCGTTTTCGATCTTGTCACCGTTTTGGAAAAATGTCAGGGGAAGATTTTAAGCGAACGGTGGATATTTGGGAGAAGCAAATACTAAGATTGCCAGTTGCTTCCAACCTTTCGAGTAAGACGATGTTGAAGACGTTAGGGGAAGCAACTGGAGGTTATATCGGTTTGATGGATATGATTCTCCGAGAGACTGCAATCCGGGCTTTAAAAAAGGGATTGCAAAAAATTGATTTGGAAACTTTGAAGGAAGTAGCTGCTGAGTACAAGTGATGGAAGTGGAAAATATTAAGCCTTGGCTGTTTAAAGTTCAACCATATCAAGGAGAAAGCCTAAGTCATTTTTTGGGGCGCTTTCGACGGGCAAATGATTTAACCCCAACTGGCTTAGGTAAAGCAGCAGGGCTGGGAGGTGCGATCGCTCGTTGGGAAAAGTTTCGGTTTAATCCTCCTCCTTCTCGGCAGCAGTTGGAGGCATTAGCTACTGTAGTGGGAGTTGAGGCGGATAGATTAACGCAGATGTTACCTCCTGCTGAAGTGGGGATGAAGCTTGAGCCAATTAGGTTATGTGCAACTTGTTATACTGAGTCGCCTTGTCACAAGATTGAGTGGCAGTTGAAGGTAAAGCAGGGGTGCGATCGCCACCAATTAATTTTGTTGTCAGAATGTCCAAACTGTGGAGCAAGATTTAAGATTCCAGCAGTGTGGGTGGATGGTTGGTGTCACCGATGTTTTCTGAGTTTTGCCGATATGGGAAAGTATCAAAAGTCTTATCGATGACGGAGTTTGTGCAAACATAGTAGTACTTTTCAAATGTTAGCTACAAATCATCCCCCCGTGCTTTCATGGAAAAAAAGGAGCAAGGGGGGATATCGTATGTTTCAACAAACAAGAGAATTCGCTACAAGTTAAGTTGACTTCCAGAACGACAGAATTATGGGGTAATTTGCTCTGGTTGCTCGACTGCTGGATTGAAAATGATTGTGAAAGTTGCACTTGGTATCAGTCGGTGTAGAGCTTGTGAATGAGACTCTGCATCACTGCGGCGACGAAAACGAGCAACTATCTGGTGTTGCATACTAGGAAAATGGCGGACTATACACCAAGGATTTAGCTTTTCAATGTAGGTCACAAAACCCTCCTGATAATACTTATGATTTAGCTGGTGAATTGCAGTTGAATAATAGACAAAAGTGACTTAAACATTCCCAAGAATAAAGCCACCCTACTGTGAGAGTGGCTAGTAAAAAAATGTCATCCTGACATTGCAATTGGTTGACTTTTCGATTCCTACTTATGCCCTGTGAGAGAACAGAGTATCTTCAGAAATTCTTCGGGAATTTCCTCGAAGTGTTCTAGCAGGAAGTCCATCAGGGCAAGATGGCGTAAATCACTAGGCATGGGACTGCGGTAATTGCGACCCTTGGAAAACCAACGCCGGACAGTTGAAAGTGAACGAGAGCAAATACGAGCGATCGCCTCATGATTAACATCCCATTTGGCATAAAAATTCTTGGGTGTCATTCCTAATTGACAATGGCTGTAAAGGTCAATTAGACTTTGCTCTCGTGCCTGTAAAGGACGCGGATTAGTCATAGCATTGGCTCCGCTTCTAGTGGCTCTAAATCCTCTTCCCAAGCAATATCGGCAGATATCCAAGCAGCACTGAGGCTATCTTTGCTCAACCAAATCAGGTAGCACCAAGTCCAGCAGCAAAGATGGGGAGCAAAGCTATAGAATCTGCCGATCGCAGTTCCCCAATCGGTATCAGAACCAATCCAACGCAATTTGTCGCCATACAAAAAGCGGGGTGTTTTTGCTGTGTTCGCAAAGTCGTCGGGTAAATCAACAGAACTCGCAGAAAATTTCTGGTTAATTAATCTTGGGAGTAAATCGTGGCGATTGAGCGCGATGCCTTCGGCAAGGCTCAAAGCCAACGCACTTGAATAATTAGCAATCAGTTCAGCATCAATGCTTTGGGTTAAGTAAGTCGTGGAGAAAATTTATAACTATGTAACAAACAATTAAGGAGAAGAGTTAGAGTTAAATCTTATACGTTGTGTACTGTAATTTCCCTTCTCTGCTCTAGCTTGAA